>NZ_ATHL01000059.1 GCF_000445125.1 Novosphingobium lindaniclasticum LE124 | reverse complement strand
TCACGCAGCTTGCCGATGATCTCCTCGGGCTTGTGCTTCCGAGCCATTCCATTCCTCCTTCGTGGTCCAGACTACGATAGTCGATGGGCCACTCAGAAGGGGGCAGATCAGGGGAATGCGCCGGACGGCTTGTGCGGTGAACGTGTGTGGTAGTGGCGGCTGCTCTTGCTGATGATTACCGATAGTGCATGCTGGAGGGGCACGATCGAAGAGAGCCCGTCCGATAACGGACGTGGCGCCGAAAACAACAACGATATTGTCACATTCGCAAGGTACGTTATATCATCGCATGATTCGCAGATCGGCATGGCCGATGCGGCAGAGGGTACCGGGGTGTTCTCCGCCGCGTTGCGATTTGGGTCGCATGTTCGGGGGTTTGATGAAAAGGCTGGTTATCGCGGCAGTTCTGCCGCTGGTCGTCGTGCAAGCTGCGCAGGCGGCGGAGCAGGACGATGTCGCAACGATACGGGGCGGACGCCGTGCGGCGGTGTCCGGGCAGGAGATCGTCGTAACGGCGACGCGCGGCGAGCAGGAGATTGCGCAGGCTCCAGCGTCGATGTCGGTCGTCACCGGTCCGGAACTGCGCCGCCGACCGGTACAGGATCTTGCCGAAGCGCTCAAGAACGAGCCGGGCGTTACCATCAACGGTGTGGGGATGACACGGCGCGGGATCTCGATCCGGGGAATGTCGAACGAGCATCTGCTGACACTGGTGGATGGGCGCCGGATCACCGATTCCGCTGCCAACATGGCGCATGTCGATTTCGATCTGGGTTGGGTGCCTACCATTGCAATAGACCGGATCGAAGTCGTGCGCGGGCCGCTTTCTGCACTTTATGGGTCGGAGGCGCTGGCCGGCGTCGTTAACGTCATCAGCCGCAGACCTGAACAGCGGCTGGAGGCCAGCGCCCTTGCGCTACAGGGTGTCCGTGACGGTGAGGGCGGCGATACTTCCCAGCTCTCTGCACTTGTCGGCGGCCCGATCGTCGAGGACAAGCTGGGTATCGTCGCCTGGGGCGAGTACCGCAGGCGGGGACGCACGACGAGCCATGTCGACCCGCTTCAAAGCGAACTGGAGGCCCGAGAGGCGCTCAGCGGCAGTGCCATAGCCTGGTGGAAGCCGGCGCCCGGCCACCGCATCGAGATCGGACAAGCCGTAAGCGAGGACGACCGCGCGCGGGATACGGTGACCACGGGCACGGCCCCGGTCTATTACGAGTATCAGGACCACATCAACCGCGCCCAGACACACGGCAGCTATAGTGGCAGCTTCGGCTGGGGTGAGGTTCAGGCCCGCGCCTATCGTTCGGTGCTGAAACGCAGGAACGAGCGCGATCAGGACCAGACGCCGACACAGCCGACGCGCGGCGTGGATTTCGTGGCCGATGCGCGCGTCACCGTGAATGCCTTTACCGGCAACCGGCTGACGCTCGGCGCGGAACACCGCAACGAATACTTGCGCGATTCAACGATCAACACAGCAGGCGAGGACAGCGTCAATCACGATGCACTGTTCGTACAGGACGAATGGGCCTTCGGCGATATCGCCAATCTGACCGTTGGGAGCCGGTTCGATCACCATCCCGCCTACGGCTGGCAGACAAGCCCGCGTGCCTATCTGGTGCTCAAGCCGCTTGAGGGGCTGGTGCTGCGCGGGGGCGTAGGCAAGGCGTTCAAGGCGCCGAGCCTGAAACAGCTCTCGCTCGGCTACATCACCGTGGCGGCGGGCGGCCGTTTCACTATCACCGGCAACCCGGACCTCAAACCCGAAACCAACACGGCCTATGAATTGGGCGCGGCCTATTACGGGCAAGGGTGGCATCTGGGGGCAACCCTTTTCCAGAACGACCTCCACGGGCTGGTGCAGACCATCTGCGTGGAGAATTGCGGTATCCGCGGGCGCGAGCGACGCGCTTACGTCAATGTCGACAAGGCGCGCATTCGCGGCGTGGAACTGAACGGCGCGTGGACGCCGGTGGAAAGCTTCTCGCTCTCGGCCAGCTATACTTATGTCGACCCGCAGGACCTCTCGAACGATCAGGAACTTGCCGAACGGCCCAGCCACAGCGCCAAGTGGCAGGTCGCATGGGATTTTCTGCCGGGCAGCACGGCCAGCCTGCGCGGCCGCTACATCGGCAGGCAGACGATCTATCAGAGCACGGTGCCGGTGCGGCTTTCCGGCTACGATTTGTGGTCGATGGACGTCAGCCACGCGCTGAACGAACGGCTTACGGTGAAGGCGGGCGTCGACAACATGTTCAAGAAGCGCCTTGCCGAAACCTCCGCGCTTTACACCTATGCTGAGCCGGGGCGGGTGTTCTTCGTCGGACTTGGCGCGCAGTTCTGACGGATGCGGCGCTGGCTGATCCTGTTCGCCGCCTTCCTGACGCTGGCACCGACGATTTCGGTCGCTGCCGATCGACCGGTCGTGCGGATCGTCAGCACCAGATTCGTGCTGGCTGCCAAGTTTCTCCGTCTTGCCCAATGGGCCGAGGCGGAGGACTACCGCATTGAGTGGCGTTATGCCGATGACGGGGGGACCGGAAGGGCCGACATGGCTGCGGGGGCCGATCTCATCGTCATCGACGGCCCCAGGCCAAGCGACCGTGCCGCCGCTGAAAAAGCGCTTGGATCCTTGTCCGATCTGCGGGTTCCGTGGATCGAGGTGGGCGGCGGTCCTCCGGCATGGGGCGGACTCGATCAGGCGGTGGCGCGCCGGCTGATCGGCTATTATGCAGGGGGCGGCGAAACCAACCTGCGTGCTTTCGTCAAGGCTGCGGGGCTGGTGCTGTCGGGCGATGATCCTTTCGCGCTGCCGCCGCCTGTGCCCTTGCCCGCCAACGGCCTCTACCACCCACAGGCGCCTTCCGCTTTCGATGATCCGGCAAGCTTCGCCGCTTGGGCAGGCGCGCGCGGGCAGGGCCCGGTCGTCGCCTTCGCGATTTCCCAGGGGCAGGTGCGCGACATGCAGACCGGGGTGCATGAGGCACTCGCACGCAGCGCTGAGGCACGAGGCCTGGCGCCGGTGTTCTTCTGGTACGACGAGCGCGATCCGCAGGCTTTGACCAGGGTGCTGCGCCCTCTGCACGCGCAGGCGCTGGTGAACCTCACGCACATGCAGGACGGCGACGCCCGCAAGGCCGAGTTCGAGGCACTGGACATCCCCGTTCTTCAGGGGCTGGTCGAACGCGGTATGACCCCGGATCAGTGGCGCGCCGCGCCCTCGGGGATTTCCGGGGCAAGCGGTGCAGTCATGCTCAGCGTGCCGGAAAGCTGGGGCATTTCCGATCCGCTCGTCATCGGCGCGGTCGAGAACGATGAGCCGGTGCCGATCCCGGAGCAAATTGCGCTGATGACGGGAAAACTGGCGCGTCTGGCGGCTCTGCGCGGCATGCCCGCCGCCGAAAAACACCTTGCGCTGTTCTTCTGGAACTACCCGGCGGGCGAGCGCAATCTGGCCGCATCCAATCTCAATCTGCCGCTCAGCCTTGCCCGCCTGACCCGCGATCTGGCGGCGGCGGGCTACGCGGTGACGCCGGCAGGAGAGCAGGACCTGATCGCAGCCGGACAGGCCATGCTCGGCGGTCTCTATAGGCCGGAGAGTCTGGGCGATCTGGCTGTGCGCGGGCTCGCGGATCGGCTGCCGCTGGCCGAATACAAGGCCTGGCTGGCGACGCTGCCCGAATCCGTCCGACAGTCTGTGGCCAAACGCTGGGGCAGGCCTGAGGACAGTCCAGCGCTGCGTGACGGCGCGTTTCTCATCCCGCGCCTCATGCTCGGCAAGTTGTCGATCCTGCCGCAGCCGCCGCGCGGCGGTGACCCGGCCAAGTCCTACCACGATGCCGCCACTCCGCCGGACCATCGCTATCTTGCGACCTACCTCTGGGCCCGCACCCATGGCCTTGCCGATGCGATCATCCACTTCGGCACGCATGGCACGCAGGAGTGGACGCCCGGCAAGGACCGGGGGCTCTGGGCCACCGACTATCCCATGTTGCTGCTGGGCGACGTGCCGGTGTTCTATCCCTACATCCAGGATAACGTGGCCGAAGCGATCCAGGCGCGGCGGCGTGGGCGGGCCGTAACCATCAGCCACCAGACGCCTGCTTTCGCGCCTTCCGGCCTCTACGACGAACTGCGCGATATCCACGCGCTGATCCATCAGTACGCGCAACTGGATACGGGACCGGTGCGCGAGCGTGTCGCCGCCGAGATCGTCGCCAAAGCCCGGACCGCCCATTTCGATGCCGAACTCGGCTGGGACAAGGCGGCCATCGCCCGCGACTTCGGCGGCTATTACACTGCGCTTCACGACCACTTGCACCAGATCGCGCGGGCATCGGTGCCGCTTGGCCTGCACACGTTCGGTAAGGCGGCCGAGCCCGCACAGCGCCTGACCACGGTGATGCAGCAGCTCGGACCCGATTATATGAAAGCGCTGGGTCAGGATCCTGCCGAAGCCTTCGCTGAGGATTTCGCGCAGATCTCCGAAAGCGCCCCCTATCGCTTCCTGCAGCGCTATCTGCGCGAGGGCCAAGACCCGGCCACGATTTCCAACGCGGCCTTGCACGCGCAAGTGGAGAAAGCGCTGCTCTATGACCGCAACCTTGCCGAACCGGGCGAGACGGAAGCGCTCCTTCACGGACTTGGCGGGGGTTTCGTTCGAGCCGGCCCCGGAGGTGATCCCGTTCGCGAGCCGGACGTGCCCAGCGGGCGCAACCTTTATGCCTTCGATGCGCAAAAGGTGCCGACACCTGCGGCTTACGCGGAAGGCGGCAGAGCACTCGACCGTTTGCTGGCGGCTTACCGCGAGAAACACGGCGGAGAGTGGCCGCGCAAGCTGGCTTTCTCGATGTTTTCCGGCGAGACGGTCCGCACGCTGGGCATAGGCGAAGGGCAGATCCTGCAGGCGCTCGGACTGCGTCCGGTCTGGGGACGGGGCGGCAAAGTGGAACGGCTGGAGATCGTGCCTGCCGATCAGCTAGGTCATCCGCGTATCGACGTGCTGATGCAGCCAACCAGTGTCTACCGCGACCAGTTCGACGTTTTCATGCGCCTTCTGGCGGACGGCATCGACCGTGTCGCCGCGCTTGACGAGGACACCGGCCCTGCCGCGCATGCCCGGGTGCTGGAAAAGCGTCTCGTTGCTTTGGGGATTTCGCGCGAGCGTGCCCGCGAACTCTCGCGCCTTCGTATCTTCACCAATGCGCCGGGCGATTATGGCACTGGTCTTCCCGACCGCGTCGTCACTGACGGGAAAGGGGCGTGGCAGGATGAAGCGGCGCTTGCAGAGCCCTACCTCGCTCGTCTCGGCTATGCCTACGGTGCGCGTGACTGGGGGCTCTCGCTGCAGGAGACGGACCTGTTCGCCGAGCAATTGCGTGACGTCGATGCGGCGGTGCTGATGCGTTCGTCCAATGTCCATGGTCTGCTGTCGACCGACCATCCCTTCGAGCACCTCGGAGGGCTGTCGTTGGCTGTGCGCATGGTTTCCGGCAAGGCGCCTGATCTTTTCGTCACCGACATGCGCGGGACCGAGGCGCGGGTGACCAGCGCGGGCGGCTATATCTCCGAAGAACTGCGCTCGCGCTATCTCAATCCGCAATGGATCGGTGCGATGCAGCAGCAAGGCTATGCGGGGGCCAATGCCATGGCCGGCATCGTCAACAATCTCTGGGGCTGGCAGGTGACCGATCCGGCCAGCGTACGCGCCGACCAGTGGCAGGCCATGCACGACACCTATATTGCCGACACGCGCAAGCTGGGTATCGGCACGTTCTTCGCGCGGGTTCATCCCGGCGCGCAGTTGCAGATGGTCGACCGGATGCTGGAAGCAGTGTCGCGCGGTTACTGGAAAGCCGATGCGGCCAGTCGTGCGTCGCTTGCCCGCCGCCGTGCCGCACTGGTGGAGGAGGTTGTCCGTTCGGACGGTGCCGCGCGGGAACGGCTTGCGGATGCAGGCTTTGGCCTTGCCACGGGAATGCCTGCCCCATCGGCGGCCGCCGCGCCCGCCGCATCTTCTTCATTCGCGCCGCCGGTCGTCAAGGCGCCGGCGTCGGCCCCGCCGATGGGACGCGTGCTGGAACGCCAGCAGGCGCGCCCGGCCAAACAGCAACCGGCCTTGCGCGGCCAGATGCCCGCGCTTCTCGCCATCCTTCTGTTCTTCCTGATCGGCGTAGCTCTTGAAGCCACCGCGCGCCGCACTGTCCTTTCGCGAAAGACCAATCATGCCCGCACTTGAATCCACGCTTTACGATGCGTCCCGACTGTTCCTCATGCCGGTCATGGTGCTGATCCTCCTGGCACTGGTCTTCGCGATCGTCAGCCTCGGCCGCTTCGCATTCGAGGGTGCCGCAAGGGCGGCAGGACGGGCAGGGCGTCCGCTGGCTGCCTATCGTGCGCGCACCGGCTGCGCGAACGACGATCTGGAGCTGCTGATCATGCGCCGCCTCGAGTGGCTGCGTATAGTTGCGCGCAGCGCGCCGATGCTGGGCCTCGTGGCGACGATGATCCCGATGGGACCAGCCCTGCTCGCGCTCGGCAGCAACGACGGTGCGGCGGTCGCCAAGAACCTTGTCGTTGCTTTCTCTTCCGTCATCCTCGCGCTGGTGGCGGCCTCGATCAGTTTCTTCGTCTACACGATTCGGCGGCGCTGGCTGCTGGAGGAGCTGCGGGCCATCGAAATCGAAGGAGCCGTCTGATGCGCTTTCTCGAAGACGATGAGGCCGACGACCCGATCCTTTCGGTCGTCAATCTGGTGGACCTGTTTCTGGTGATCTGCGCCGTTCTCATGGTCCTGATCGCGCGCAATCCGCTCAATCCCTTTCAGTCAAAGGATGTGATCGTCGTTGAAAATCCGGGGAAGGAGGACATGACGATCACCGTAAGAGACGGGGAGAAGCTGGAACGATATACCTCGACCCGCAAGATGGGAGAAGGCGGCGGTGTGAAGGCAGGGGTGACCTATCGACTGCCGGACGGAAATCTCGTGTACGTTCCGGAGTGAACTGCTGGCCCAACGACTTGGGGGAGGGCTCCCCACCGTGTGGCAAGGGATGATCTGAACCGAGCGCAAATGGTCTGATAAACGGGCGGAGTGGCGAGGCTACGGAGCATGCTCCATAGCGAGGTCCATCGATCCGGGGTGCCGGGCTCGGGCCGTGTGTAGCGGGCCAAAAATCGTTCGGATTTTCAGCATCGTGCATGCAACAGCGACAAGGCGATCGGCCTGGCGCATCAGGACGATCCGGCTTTCGCCAGATAGCTTGGTGCTCCGGGCAACGCCAGACAAGCAGCGCAGCGCGTGGTAATCTCGGCGCTGCAGGGCATCGGATCGCGGAAGGCATCAAAGTCCTCGGCATAGCCAATCAGGCGCCCGGTGAGGCCGCCGGTCAGCCCGACGTTAACGTCCGCCTCGCCGCGCACCCGGTCCCAGCTGCCATACTGGATTGCGGCGGTGCCGAAGCTGCGGCCCAGTTCGGCTTGCCTGGTGACGAGGTTGATCGTCCCGCCCGGCTCGCCGCGTCCAATGAGCGCCGCAGCGGGCCCTTGAGCACGACCCGCTCGATCCCGGCCGCATCACGCCGTCCGCCGAAACCGCGCTCGCCATTGAAACCATCGAAGAGATAGCCGCTCGGCATGTTCTCGTCGCCCGCGAAACCCCGGATCGCGAAAGAATTCCACAAGCCGCCAAGCGTGTTCTGACGCGCCACCGAGGCATTGAGATCGAGGGCGTCGGTCAGCCGCTGGATGCCATTCTGCTCCAGCGTCTTCGCGTCGATCTCAGCGATCGACTGCGGGATTTCCGAGACCGCAGACGTTGCCCCCACAGGCCTGGCGCACACCGGTCACGGTGATCGCCTCATTGCGCCCCCGTCGTCCACATCGGCCTCTTCGGCAGCCCCGCCACCAAACGGCGCCAGCCAGGGCGAGTGGCAGAGTTCCGGTCAGCAGCCGGCCGTCATTGGCAAAACCAAGCATGCGATACCCGATGAAGGTACCCCGGGGCAGCACCACAGCCCCGTTCGAGTCGTGCTTCTGTCAGCACGATCGACGGGTATCAATGATATGTTGCATCATCACAATGAATAAGGCAGGAGACCGCGCAATCCGCAGAAACCCTCAGCTTTCCAGCAATATTCGGGAAACACTATGACTGAAACGGCGCTGCCGATCCTGATTGAAAACCTCGCTGTCACTTATGGCGACCACCGGGTTCTGGACGGCCTGTCCCTATCGGTACCCGCAGGTAGCGTCACCGCTCTGCTTGGCGGCAACGGCGCGGGGAAATCGACTACGCTGTCGACCCTGCTGGGCTTTGGGAAGGCGCAAGGCGGCACCGTCTCGGTCTGCGGTATCGATCCAGGGTCAGCGCCTGACGAGGCTCGACGCCAAATCGCCTACCTGCCCGAAAACGTCGCACTCTACGAACACCTGACCGCCGTGGAGAACGCGCAGTACCTGCTGGCACTCTCGGGCGGGCAGCAGGACCGCGCGGCAATCGTCGAAGCTTTCGCCGCCGCCGGTCTGCAGGAACGCGCGTGGGACCAGCGGCTTGGCGCCTTCTCCAAGGGCATGCGCCAGAAGGTGGCCATTGCGGTCGCGCTGCTGCGCGAAGTGCCGGTGCTGCTACTGGACGAGCCGACTTCGGGCCTCGATCCGCGCGCAACAGCGGACTTCAATGCGCTGGTTCTTGCGGTGCGCGCACGCGGCACCGCCGTGCTGATGGTGACGCACGACCTGCTGAGCGCCGCCGACATCGCTGATCGCATCTGCTTCCTCGAAGCCGGGCGCATCGTCGAGGATGTGACCGCGCAAGGCGAGTACCGCTTCGACGTGCGCGCGCTGCACGCACGGTTTGCCGTCTCCACGCAGAAAGTTACGGCATGAGCGCCGTCACCCTGATAGCGCGTGACGAAGTGCGGCTGATGCGCCGCAACCGGGTTGCGGTGATCGCCTGCGCGCTGCTGGTGCTGCTCACCTTTGTCGCAGTGGCAAGTTCCTGGGCGCACAAGCGTGGCATCGAGGACTTGCGCGCCCGCCACCAGCACGAGGCCGAGCAGGCCTTCGACGCGCAGCCCGACCGCCATCCGCACCGCATGGTGCATTACGGCACCTTCATCTTCCGTCAGCTGAGCGCGCTGGCCGCCTTCGATCCCGGCGTCGATGCCTTCACCGGCAATTCGATGTTCCTCGAAGGGCACCGCCAGAACACTGCCAACTTCGGCGACGTCAACCAAAGCTCGCTGCTGGTTCGCTTCGGCCAGCTGACGCCCGCTTTCGTGCTACAGACGGTGGCGCCGCTTCTGCTGATCTTCCTTGGCTACGGTGTCATAGCCCGCGAGACCGAGCGCGGCACCTTGCGCGTGCTGATGATGCAGGGCGCGACGCGCAGGGAGATCGTGCGCGGCAAGCTGCGGGCGCTGGGCACAGTCGCGCTGCTGGTGGCGCTGCCTGCGATCCTTGGCCTTGTCGCACTGGCGGGCACGTCCGGTGCAGCGATCCTGCCGCTGGCCGCGATCGTGCTGGGCTATGCGGCATGGCTGCTCTTGTGGGTCACCGTCATCGTGCTCGTCTCTGCGCTGGTTAGCCGCAGCCGCGATGCGCTGCTGGCTCTCGTGGCGATCTGGGCGGTGAGTGTCGTCCTGCTCCCGCGCGTGGCGCCCGATGTCGCCAGCGCGGCGATACCCTTGCAGAACCGCCTGCAAACCGAAGTGGCGATCGCGCGCGATTTGCGCCGCCTTGGCGACGCCCACAACCCCAATGACCCGCACTTCGCCGCGTTCAAGCGATCGGTACTCAAGCGCCACGGCGTGACGCGGGTGGAAGACCTTCCCGTCAACTACAAGGGTTTGCTCGGCATGGAGGGTGAGCGGATCACCTCGGCCCTGTTCGACCGCTACAGCGGCGAAAGCTATGCCGCGCAAGGATCGCAGAATGCCGTGGTCGGCGCGGTCAGCGTCATCAGCCCTGCGATCGCCCTGCGTTCGCTGTCGATGGCGGCAGCTGGGACAGACTTCGCGGCGCATCGTGGCTTTCTCGAGCAGGCGGAAACCTATCGCTACGCTCTGGTCCAGCAGCTGAACCGGCTGCAGGCCGATGCCGTGACCTATGCCAACGACACCGCGAGCGACGCGGACGCCGACCGCCGCAAACGCATTGCCGCGGGAAATTGGGAAACGATGCCCGACTTCACCTATCGCGCGCCTGACGGCGCAACTCTCGCCGCCCGCGCCCTGCCGGGGCTGATCGTGGTCGCCGGATGGCTCGCACTTGCGAGAGTCTTGCTCGCCTTCGCCACCCGCCGCCTGGGAGAACGCCGATGAGCCTGTGGATGCATGAAGCCCGCCTGCTGCTGCGCCAGCGCCTCGCCATGATTGCGCTCGGCCTGCTGGCGGTACTGACGGTGGCGGCGCTGGTCGCGGGGATGGTCGAAGTCTCCCGCCAGCGCGCCGCCATTGCCGCCATTCCCGCCGCGCAGGCTGAGGACATTGGCGCTATCGCGGCCTGGGTCGACAAGAAGAAGGATGCCGGCAGCGCCGCCTACTACAGCTTCCACCCGACCTGGGACGCGCCTTCATCGCTCGCCTTCGCGGCGCTGGGGATGCGCGACGTCTCTCCCTACATCCTGCGGGTGCGGGCGCTGGGCCTCGAAGCGCAGATCTACGATGGCGATACCTTCAACCCCGAACTGGCCCTGCCCGGCCGTTTCGATTTCGCCTTCGTGCTGGTATTCCTGACCCCGCTGTTCGTCATCGCCTTGTGCCACGACCTGACCTCGGGCGAGCGCGAGGCCGGGCGCTGGCGCACGCTCGCCGCCTTGCCGCACGGCGGCGCGGCCTTGCGGCGCCGCCGCACCCTGCTGCGCCTCGCGCTACTCTGGGCGGCGATCGGCGTGCCCTTCGGCGTTGCAGCGGCCATCTCGGGCGTCGCGGCCGGCGCGATCCTCGCCATCCTGCTGGTGGTTCTCGCCTACGTGCTGTTCTGGGTGGGCGTGAGCGCGCTCATCAGTCGGCTGCACTGGAGCAGCGTCGCCAATGCGGCGAGCCTTGCCGCACTCTGGCTGGTGCTCGTGCTGGTCCTGCCCACGCTCGGCCATGTCGCGATCAACCGGATGATACCGGTGAACCAGGGAGCCGAGATCGCCCTTGCCCAGCGCGAGGCGGTCAACCACGCCTGGGACATCCCGCGCGAGGACACGATGCGGGCCTTTTACGCCAACCACCCGCAATGGGCCAATTCCCCGCCTCTGGGCACCGCCTTCCATTACAAATGGTACTTCGCCTTCCACCAGGTCGGCGACGAGAGCGTGACGGATAGGGTTCACAACTATCGGCAGGGCCTCGAAGCCCGCGACCATGCAGCGCGTAGCCTCGGCTGGGTGCTGCCCTCGGTCGGCGTACAGGCACTGCTGACGCGCATGGCGCGGACTGACCTCGCCGCACAGCTCGCATATCAGGATCATATCCGCGACTATCATCGCCGCCTGCGCGAGTTCTATTACGGCTACATGTTCCGCGACCGGCCCTTCGGCAAGGCGGACTTCGACCGTGCCCCGCGCTTCGACGCGGCGATTTGATGGGTAGCACGGTAGCAGCGATGTCACCGCGCCATCCGATGGCCGAACAATGGTTGCCTCGCGGACCATTTTCGGAACGCAAATCTCGTCATAGGAAATGTGCGCTCTCCGGAAGGTCCCGGAATCGCGACTTCCCAGTATCCCCGGCTGAAAGCCGCCATTCTCCTTACGGCACGTTCCATCCATTCCAGGAACGATCATCGGTGCTTCAGGAATGGTAGGTATTGGATAGATTGTGTTGAAAAACCCGGCGCTGAGATGGCGCTGTTGCGTGGCCAGACGGGGCTTGAAGGCTTCGTCCCTGTTTATGCGGGGTCCGGGGCTGGCATGGGGATCAGCTTGGCCATCTTGCGAAGGTTTTGGGCGGTGGCGGCGAGGAGGAACTCGTCTTTTGCGCCGTTTGGACCTCTCAGGCGCAGGCGATCCATCCTGAGAATGCGCTTGAGGTGCGCGAACAGCATTTCGACCTTCTTCCTCTGCCAACGGGAGATGAGATAAGCATCGGTGGCGGCAATGTCGCGCGCCAGATCACGGGCGCCCTCGTGGACTGAACGAACAATCTTGCGCGCTAGCTGGGTTGGGCAACAGCGCGGCTTGAGATCGCAGGCTTCACAGTCCAGCTTGCTGGCGCGGTAGCGTCGCGTGCCATACTCATCGACGAACGGTCGATCTTCGCGATAGACTTTCTGCCTCTGGCGCAGCCGCTTGCCGGTTGGGCCGATGTAGCTGTCCCCCTCCTGGTCGTAGGTGAAGTCGTAACGCTCGAAGGTGCCATCGCTGCGGGCGGACTTGTCGAACACCGGGATGTGCGGCTCGATCCCGCGCTCCTCGACCAGCCATGACAGGTTCTTCGCATCGCCATAACCAGTGTCGCCTGCGAGCCGCTCAGGCCACAGGCCGAAGCGCTCATGCGTTCGATCGATCATACGCCGCTGGGCCGTGACCTCGGCCTGGCGTATTGGTGTGGTCGGCTCGACGTCGACGATCACCGCGTGTTGGAGATCGATCAGGTAATTGGTGGCATAAGCGAAGAAGGCGCGCTCGCGGCTCGCCGCTGTCCAACGCGCCGCCGGATCGGCCACCGCCAACTGCTTGGGCGGCACCGGGGTTGCTCCGCCGAAGGCGGCGGTATCGAGCACGGCAAGATACTCGCGAACGGCATGGCTGCTGGTTGCGTCAGGCAGGGCGTCCGCGCTTTCCACGGCATGCTGGCGGCTTACATCGGCGCGGACGAGGCTGCCGTCGACCGCAAAACCTTCACCGCCGACCAGCCCCTCGGCAATGCAGCGCGCCACGGTCATCTCGAACAGCTGCCGCAGCAGACCACTATCGCGGAAGCGCCCATGCCGGTTCTTGGAGAAGGTCGAATGGTCAGGCACATCGCCTTCCAGCCCGAGGCGGCAGAACCAGCGATGGGCGAGGTTTACGTGCACCTCCTCGCACAGCCGCCGCTCGGACCGGATGCCCATGCAGTAGCCGATGACCAGCATCCGGATCATCAGCTCGGGATCAATTGAGGGCCGGCCAGTCGAGCTGTAGAAGGGGCGCAGATGTTCGCGGATGCCCGATAGATCGACAAACCGGTCGATCGAGCGCAGCAGGTGATCAGGCGAAACATGCCGATCCAAGTTAAAGCTGTAGAACAGCGCCTCTTGCGCCACCGTCCGCTGCCCCATCATCCCCACATCTCCGCTTGCCTACGGAGATACAGAATCAATACTTAGCACCATTGCAAGGCCGAGTTTCTCAACACAATCGGATAGGTACCTGCCTTGCCCGGCGCGGCTCGAGAACGTCAGTTTTGCCCCATCCAAGGCGTTGGGGCGGGGTGAAAGTACCCCTTGTGCCAGTTCGTTGGGCGATGTTGCACTTCCAGTTCGACGGCCTGCGCCCATCGGGATTTTAGCAAATTGGAATGCGGAAAGAGACAGCGTCAAGGTTCGAACCTTTCACCAACGGCGGTGGCCAGCCCAACGTCGTGCCGGACCAGGCCAGCATCTGGTACTTCTTCCGCGAGCGTACTTTCGCCGATATCCGCAAGCTCTACGAAGTCGGCAACGATATCGCCAAGGCCGCCGCGCTGGCCACCGGCACCACGATGACGCAGCAGACGCTGGGCTATGCCGCGCCGAACTTCGGCAACAAGCCGCTGGCCGAGGCGGCCTACGCCAATATCAAGGCGGTGGGAATGCCCAGATGGAGCGCGGACGACCAAGCCTTTGCTCAGGCGGCGCAGACCTTGAACGACCGCAAGATCGAGCCGCTCAAGTCAGAAGTGACCGAACTCTCGACGCCGGAAAACCGCAAGCCCTCCACCGGCGGGGGCTCGGACGACATCGGCGACATCATGTGGGCTGTGCCGACGATCACCATCCGCTTTCCCTCCAACATTCCCAACATGATCGGCCACAACTCCACCTCGGCCTTTGCGATGGCAACGCCGATCGCGCACAAGGGCGTGGAAGCAGGCGCCAAGGCGGTGGCGATGACCGTGCTCGACATCGTGACGACGCCGCAACTCGTCACCGACGCCAGGACCTACTTCACCGACGTCCAGTTAAAGACTGACGTTTACGACCCCGTCCTGTCTGACAAGGACTTGCCAGCGATCTGGCTCAACGAGCGCAACATGCAGATCTACAGACCGATGATGGAGAAGTATTATTATAACCCGGCCAAGTATCCGACTTATCTAGATCAGTTGGGTGTCAAGTACCCGACCCTGACGAAGCCGGCGGGGTAAGCGAATGAGCAAACGCATTCTGATCGCTGCCGCGTTCGCTGCGGCCTCGCTGATCCCGGCCGCCGCGCAGGCAGCCGCCGATCCGGCGCTGAAACAGGAAGTCGCCGCCGCCGTCGAGGCGCAGCGCAAGGTGAGGGGCATAACTCCGGAATACCGCTGATGGTTGCCGCGTTGCTCGCGGCCAAGCAGGTGATGGCGAAGCACGGTATCACGGGCGCGCTCCTTGCCCGGTTCGGGCTGGGGCTGCCAGTAGACCTGTGCGCCGGCAGCCCGTGCGTTAGGCATCGCGATGTACCAGCTCTTGGCGTCCGGGGCTTTGCTTTGCAGGAAGCGCTGCGCGCCGCCCAGTACGGCATAGGGCTGCTCGATGCGGTCCAGTTCCGGGCGCATCCAACGGTTCAGCCCCTCCCGCCAGAACGCGATGGTGCCGGCCATGAAGATGACGAACAGCACCCAGCCGAGCAGCAGGCCCGACCAGGTGTGGAGGAAGGATTGCGACTGGCGGAAACTCTTGCTCATAACCGTCCCGAACCCATGATCGACAGCCACGTCAGGCCGCCCGCGATGGCGCCTGTCACCGCGAGCGTCCAGAATGCGCGCCAGCCGCTGCGTGCGGCGAAGGCCCACATCGCGTTGCCTGCGCACAGCGCGAATGCGACGAGCGTTGCCGCCACAGTCGCTTCCGCTCTGTCACCTGGCAGCAGCCGCGCGAGCGCCATGGCCCAGAGGCTGGCGACCACGTAGCCCAGCGGCACCGCGGCCACGATGCGCAACGTCATGTCGCCGCGTCGCTTCCAGGCACCGGCAGGATCGCCGCTTGCCCTGCTGCCGGCTGCAGCGCTCACCGGTAAGTGAGCCGCAGCGTGGCGAAGACCGTGCGCGGGCTGCCGTAGAAGTTGCCGCGACCGGTGGCGGCGATACGCGCATAGTAGTTGCGGTCGAGCAGGTTGTTGACGTTCACAGAGAACGCGACGTTCTCGTTGAATTCGTACGCGGCGCGCAGATCGACCACGGCATAGGCGCTCTGGCGCACGATGGTGGAGCGGCTCACGACGCCTGTTGTGACATTCCGGATAGGCGGATTGCCTCCGAATGTCGAACTGAACCAGGTCAGGCCGCCACCCGCGCTGAAGCCTTCCAGCAGCCCGCCCTGCGCCTTGTAGTTGGTGAACACCTTTACCGAGTGGCGCGGGATGATCGGCACCAGCGGCAGCCCGTTGAGCTCGGCAGTGGCATCCTCGAGATATCTGGTCTTGGTGTAGCTGTATCCGCCGTTGATACGCCAGCCGGGAAGGATTTCGCCGGCTGCTTCGGCTTCGAAGCCTCTCGCTCGGACCTTGCCGATCTGCAGTACGATATCCTGATTGTCGGGATCGTTGAAGAGGCGGTTGGTCTGTTCGATCTGATAGACGGCGGCGGACAGCAGCAGCCGGTCGTTCATCAGCGACAGCTTGGTGCCGCCTTCGTACTGCGAACCCAGCAACGGCTTCACATCTCCGCCGCCGACCAGCGTTCGCCCCGCCGGGGTGGCCTGCGGGGTGAAGCTGTCGGCATAGGAGGCATAGACGTTCCAGTCCGAAGTTACGTCCCAGACCAGGCCGGCATAGGGCGTGAAGCGGTTGTTGATCGAATAGCCGCCCTTCAGGCCCAGAGTGGGAAGCAGCGTCTGGGTTTCGGTATCCCACCAGGTCAGGCGTCCCCCGCCCACCAGCGTGAACCCTTCAGCCGGACTGAGGCGCATTTGACCGTACATGCCATATTGGGTGATGGCGGAAGTGCTGCCGCCATAGACCTGCTTGACGCAGTTGGTCGGTGCAGGGGTGATCGTCGTGGTGGTGTTCGGGCAGATCGCATTGGTGCCCTGGACCGCGACATAGGGCAGTGGGCCATAAGGATCGAGCAGCGGCTCCATCGGTGAGACCGGATTGTAGACGTCGATCTTTGCGTAGTTCGACAGGCGCGTGAAGTAGCCCGTCGACCGACTTTCTTGATAGTCCATGCCCAGGATCAGCATCTGGTCGCGACCAAAAGCCGGGAAGCTGCCGATCGCGTTGAAGTCGAACGAGTGGGTCTTCTCGAACGTATCGCCGCGGTAGGCGATGTGGTTGGTCACGCCGTTGGTCGCAGTCACCGGCTGGCTGCCGATGTAGCTGTAGACGTCGAAGCGTTCGAGATCGGTGTAGAGCCCGCTGGCGCGCAGGGTCCAGCGGTCGCTGATCTGGTGCGTCAGGTCCGCGAAGATCGAAAGCGTTTCCGAGCGGAAGCGGTTCCAGTCGGCGCCGAGGTAGGTCGAGCGGGGCACGTCCAGAAGCTGGCCGTCGCTGCCGTCCGCGCCGCCGATGATGCCGGGCAGGCCGGTCTGGATCGCGGGCTTGAAGCGATCGTAAGTGACACCCACGCTGAAGGTGGTGCGGCTACCGATGTCGAACTTCGCGGTGCCGTAGATGTCCAGGCGGTTGCGGTGCGCGATGTCGTAGAACTGGTCCTGATCGTGGATCATGGCGCCGGCACGGATCGTCACGCCTTTGGCGATCGGAGTGGAGATATCCACTTCGCCGCGGAAGTTCTGGTAGCTGCCGTAGCCGGCCGAGGCCTGCGCCTTGAACTCGTCGAGCGGGCGCTTGCGCACCATGTTGATGCTGCCGGCCGGATTGCCCGAGCCGCTGAACAGGCCCGCCGGTCCGCGCAGCACTTCGAGCCGTTCGAAGAAGAACAGGTCGGGGATGACGGCCGAACCGCCGTAGGCGAACGTGGGCGTGCCATCGACCAGATAGTTGCTGATCGCAAAGCCGCGCGACATGAACGAAGCGCCTTCGCTGCCCACGCCGGTGACGGTGATGCCCGGCGTCGCGGTCAGCGCGTCTTCCAGCGTGAACAGGTTCTGCGCCTCGATCTGTTCGCGATCAACCAACGTAACAGTATTCGGGATATCCTTGAGTGGCGTGACGGTCTTGCCGATATCGAGGCCGTAGCTTTTGCCGAGCACGACGATGTCGCCGTCGCTGTTGCGCTCCTGGGCCGCATCAGCAGCAGCCGCATCTGCACTGGTATCGGCAAAGGCCGGGGTCGCAGCAATAATGAATGCTGCGGCGCCGACGGCGCTGACGGAGTTGAACAGACTGATTTTCAATGGTTCGCTCCCTGATTCGAGGGGGCGAATACACACGTTGCTATCGCGAGTCACTCGCAACTAACGACAAGCCTCTGGAGTTGTATAATGATCCAGAGTAGACACATTGTGGAAATGAAACCTCTCTGACCAATCGTGGGACGACCGCAGGCTCGACGCTCGATCGGACTTTCAGTTGTTGCAGCCGGCCAGCACGAACAGCGCGCCGACATTTGCACTGATCACGTCCAGGGCGAGATCTGTGGGGGGCGTGACACGCGGCTAGGGCCTTGACATATGCCAGCCGGAAGGAGAACGCATCCGTCTTCGATCGGATGGAGGCTGCCTAATTCCTGCAGCTGGCGCGTGACGATCGGCATAGGGCGGCGAACTCCCGAGCAGGTTGGCCCGACGTTGCGAGCTGCGCGCGGCTTCGTACGAAGCAAAAGTGCGCGCGCTTTGCCCCTCCCAGTCTTATCCCATCGACGTTTTACGTTTCCCTCAATCCCAGTCCGTCCAGGAACAGACACGTCAAGAACCTTTCAACGGAGGCGAAAGCAGACCCTCGGCACCCAGCAGCGGGATTCTAGTGGTTGAGCGTCTTAAATGGGGTCGATTTGTTGAGAGCGTACACAGGATTTGGGAACCCGGGCGGTCGGCTTCGAGGCGATATTCCAGATTGAGCGTTTTGTTCGGGGTAACAAGGGCCCGACAAATTGATGAAGCGAGTAGGAAATTCGGCCGCCGTTAGTAAAAGGGGGGCAAAATGCGATCGCCCCCACTCTCTTCAGATGGTTGAGCGGACCGGCCGGACGATCAGCGTGTTAACGTCCACATCCGCAGGCTGCTCCACCGCATAGGCGATAGCGCGCGCGATCGCGTCCGGGGTGAGTGCGATAGAGCGGAAATCGACCATCGCCTGCGCCGCAACCGGATCGGTGATCGTGTGTGCCAGCTCCGATTCCACCACCCCCGGCGCGATGATGGTGACGCGAATGTCGTCATGCTCCATGCGCAGCGCCTCCGAGATCGCGCGCACGGCATATTTGGTTGCGCTGTAGACGCCGCAGGTCGGCCAGACGGCATAGCCGCCGATCGAAGAAATATTGACGAACTGGCCGCTGCCCTGGCCTTTGAAGCGAGGGAGGGCGGCGGCAATGCCGTGCAGGACGCCGCGGATGTTGACGTCGATCATCCGGTCCCATTCGTTTACTTTCAGGCTGTCGAAGCGCGACAGCGGCATCAGGCCCGCATTGTTGACCAGCACATCGACGCGGCCATATTCGGCTTCCGTCGCGGCGATGAACGCCTCGAAATCGGCACGGTCGGTTACGTCGAGCGACCGGAAGTCGATGGTGCCTCCCGCTGCGTTCAGTTCCTCCGCCAGCGCGGCAAGCCGGTCAGTGCGGCGTGCGCCCAGCATCAGCTTTGCGCCGCGTATCGCCAGCAGTCGCGCGGTACCTTCGCCAATGCCGCTGCTGGCACCGGTAATCGCGATGACCTTGTCCTCGATAGCCATGATAGTCACTCCTGTTCGCGCGGACCGAACCATCGATCCGATGCCTGTACATGACGCTATCTGGTCGGAAGGTGGTAGAATGGTCATCCGGAATGATTGCACGATATTCCAGATCCCCAGCATCGGACTGGATCGGTCGTGGTCAGCCGTGTAGGCTGATTTTACCAACGGCTGTGAGAGAAGCGTTAATGGCGCATCGAGAACTGGCTCAGCAGATTGCCCGATACGCCGAGCGCGATGGCATCTTCGACACGCCCATCGCTCGACTTGCGTTGGTCCGCTCGGGCCAGTGCGGCGAGCCAGTGCATATGGTGCAACGCCCGGCGCTGTGCATCATCGCGCAGGGGGGCAAGCGCGTACTGCTGGGCGATGCGGTGATCGACTATGGCCCCGCCAGCTATCTCGTCGCCTCGCTCGACCTGCCGATCACAGGCGCTGTGACTCAGGCGAGCGCGAACGCGCCTTATCTCTGCTTTTGCCTCTATCTCGATCCCGCCCTACTTTCGGAGATCGCGCTGACCCTGCCGCCCCTTCCGGCGGGCGCGGATGAGAGCCGCGGGATGACGTTACACCCGATGACGCCTGAACTGATCGACGCGGCGACGCGGCTGACGGCGCTGCTGAGCGATCTGGCGAATGCGCCGCTCCTCGCACCGCTGATCGAGCGGGAATTGTTGGTGCGGTTGATGACCGGGCCGGGTGGAGGCGTGCTACGAGCCATTGCCAGCGGTGAAAGTCGCACCGGTCAGATTGCTCAGGCGATCGCTTGGCTCAAGGCTCATTTCCGCGAGCCGTTCAGCGGTGCACACCTTGCGGGCTTGGCCAGCATGAGCCTGTCGAGCTTCCATGACCATTTTCGCCGCGCCACCGCCATGACCCCTCTGCAATATCAAAAGCAGTTGCGGTTACAGGAAGCGCGGGCGCTGATGCTGGCCGACCGGCTTGACGCGGCAGAGGCGGGCTTCCGCGTTGGCTATGATAGCCCCTCCCAGTTCAGCCGCGAATATCGGCGCCTCTTTGGCGAGCCGCCCGTCCGCGACATCAGCCGTCTAAGGGCAACGCCGCAGATCGCGATGGAAATATAGGGGGCGTGCCGATCGTTATTGCCCCGACCGGCAACTGCGATTAGCTGCCGGTCCGCACCTGGGAACGAAAAATCGGCGTCTTAAGGACCGCAAAGGGTCGGCATCTCCTGAAGCGTTCTACTTATGGCCGTCAGGGCCATAGGAGATGTGTCATGGGATTATCAGAGTTTGATCCCGCCGCTCGCGAGCGGGTATCTTGGAACGCCGGCGCAAGGTTGGTGCGAAGCGGGCGCTAAAGCCCCGTCAGATATGGGCGATCCGTTTCTTTCTCGACCAGCATGGGCGGATCCGGGACCGTGCCCTCTTTGACCTGGCCATCGATAGCAAGCTTCGCGGATGCGATCTGGTGAAGATCAGGATCAGCGATATCGTTTGTGATCGGAAAATTCGAACACGGGCCACGGTCGTACAGCAAAAGACCGGCAGACCGGTTCAGTTTGAACTGATGACCGATGCTCGCGCCAGCCTGCTCAAATGGCTGGAACTGAGAGGTGGATCCTTGGAGAATTTTGCATTTCCGAGCCGTACCGATCACGCAGCCCACATAAGTACCAGGCAATATGCTCGCCTTGTTGACGAATGGTTCACGGGGATCGGACTGCCCAGCGAAGATTATGGCACCCACTCTCTGCGCCGAACCAAGGCATCGATCATCTACAAGGCGACTGGAAATCTCCGCGCCGTCCAGATTTTGCTTGGGCACACGAAGATCGAAAGCACGGTGAGATACCTCGGCGTGGACGTGGAGGGCGCTTTGACGCTGGCAGAGGGCACTGAAATCTGAAACTGCTCTGGGTCCTTGCCGTTGCAAGGACTCAGAGCCTACAGCTTGCGGCTGCGCGCCCGTTGTTGCCGTCCAACACCTCAATTCCATTGCTCGGAAGCAGTCATCCATCAGGCTTGAGCCAAGCCCTTGGGCGAGAAAAAGCTGCCGTTCCGCAATCGCCCCGGAGGCGGACGTTCAGCCTTGTCGAAGGGTTTCGGGCGCCGGCAGGCGTACGCAAACCCGGACATGTACGACCCGCGGATCGGCAAGAAATGCGCTATGGGGATTTCAGTTTCGGCGCCGTCTGGAGCTTGATGTGCTTCGTTGCGGACGCAGACATGGGTTGGCCATAAGCCCGCCGCCGTCATGGTCGGCGATACCGATGGAGCATCGTCGGACCCGCAGCAGGCGTTCTTGCGCCATGAAGATGGCGATAGGCGCGACGAAGGTCCGGTCCCGCGAGCGAAGTGTTGCGGGAGGGATGACGGTCGGGCCATGCCGGGTCATGACGCGGTTTCCCGGGTAGACAAGAGCATTTCCGGTGGGGCACGCGGTTGCCGCCAGCGCTCAAAGGTTTCGACGATTATCATGGGGCCGCCGCAGCAGGGGCATGGCGGGCGCAGGTCCGTCGGCTTTTCGGTGTCGGGCGCTTCAGGTTCGGGTGCGACTTGGAGCAGGTCGCGGGCAAGCCCGAGGCTGGCCTGGCGACGAGAGCCCGCCAGCAGGCCGTAATGCCGGATGCGGTGGAAGCCGCGCGGCAGGACATGGGTAAGGAACCGCCGGATGAACTCGTCGGCGGGGATCGTCATGATGCGCTGGCGATCTGCCCCATCCCGGCGGTAATCCTTGTAGCGCAAGGTCACGTCAGCGCCATCGAAGGCCAGGATCCGCCGGTTCGATATGGCGACCCGGTGCGTATAGCGCGACAGGTAGGCCAGCACCGCTTCGGGGCCAGCGAACGGCGGCTTGGCATAGACCACCCAGCGCTTCTTACGGACCGGAGCGATATGACGCAGGAACGCGCGGCGTTCGCTCAGTGGCGCGAGCGATCCGAAGAAGGCGAGCTTACCGCTATCGTGGAACTGGATCAGCCGGGTCAGGAATAGCCGGCGGAACAGCTTGCCCAGGACACGGACCGGCAGGAGGAAGGCGGGACGCGAGGATATCCATCGCGTCCCGCCCGGGCCGATGCCGCCGCCCGGCACGACCATGTGCACATGCGGGTGGTGCGTCATCGACGAACCCCATGTATGCAGCACGGCAGTGATGCCGATGCGCGCGCCGAGGTGCCTGGGATCCGCCGCGATCGTCAGCATGGTCTCGGACGCCGCGCGGAACAGCAGGTCGTAGAGCAGCGCCTTGTTGTGGAAGGCGATCCCGGCGATCTGCGCTGGCAGCGTGAAGACGACGTGGAAGTACCCCACCGGCAACAGATCGGCCTCGCGTTCCGCCAGCCAGGTACGCGCCGCCGCACCCTGGCACTTGGGGCAGTGCCGGTTGCGGCAACTGTTATAGGCAATCCGCCAATGCCCGCAGTCCTCGCAGGCCTCGACATGACCGCCCAGGGCAGCGGTGCGGCAGTTCTCGATCGCCGTCATGACCTTGAGCTGTGTCAGGCTCAGATGTCCGGTGTGGGCCGCGCGGTAGGCCGGCCCGGCAGCGCGGAATATGTCGGCGACCTCATGGCCGGCGCGCACGCCTCAACCGTCTGGCGATGCCTGCGATCGAGGAGCCGGGAGCACAGCCAGCTTGTCGAGCGGACTGACCACGTTCCTCAAGGTGCGGGTTGCCACCTGGGTGTAGAGCGCCGTGGTGTTCAACTTCGCGTGCCCGAGCAGCGCCTGGATGATGCGGATGTCGATCCCATCTTCGAGTAGATGCGTGGCAAAGCTGTGGCGCAAGGTATGGGGTCCGACCCGCTTCGTGATGCCGGCAGCGCGTGCTGCCTCGGCCGCGATGCGATGTATCTGTCGATAGCAGATGGGCTTGAGATAATGCTGCCCCGGGAACAGCCAGCCATCGCGGTGCATGACGCCCTGATCTCGTCCCTCCTTCCACCATGCGCGCAGAAGATGCAGCAGGTCATTCGGGAGCATGGCGTTGCGATGCCCGCCACCCTTGCCGCATTCCACTCGGAGCAGCATGCGCTCGCCATCGACATCGCTGACCCTGAGTTTGGACACTTCCGAAGCGCGCAGGCCCGCGCCATAGGCGACGGACAGGATGGCCTGATGCTTGAGGCTGGTCGTCGCGCCCAGCATCCGCGTCACTTCCTCGCGGCTGAGCACCGTGGGCAAGGACCGGGGATGCTTCACCCGGTAGAGCTTGCGGGTCAGGTCCGGGCGGTCGATCGTATGCGTGTAGAAGAAGCGCAGCGCGGACACGATGCTGTTCAGCGTAGGTCCGCCGAGCCCCGCCTCGCGCTGGTCGAGCTGGAACTGGCGCAGATCTTCACCCGTCGCGGTATCAGGAGGACGGCCCAGCCAGGTGGCGAACCGCGCCACATCCCGCAGATAGTTGCGCTGCGTGGCGCGTGACAGGTGGCGCAGGTCCATGTCTTCGGCCATGCGCTCGCGCAACGTCCGGACGGGCATCATAACGGTGGTGGTGTTCATCGTTCGACTCCTTGGTTGAAGGAGTCGATAGGGTCTGCCCCCGCTCGAACCGGCTCAAGCCAGACGCGTCGACGGCGAGGTCAGCACGACATCAGACCCGGCCGCCAATCCCGCGCCAGCGGGTTCGTACAAGG
>NZ_ATHL01000058.1 GCF_000445125.1 Novosphingobium lindaniclasticum LE124 | reverse complement strand
CGCAATCCGCGATGGGTTTTCTTCGCAAGATCCTTCAGGAACAGCGCGTTCATCGTCCCCTTGAGGCCAACATGGAGTTCGGAGATTTCTCCTTCGGCGAGCGTGACGATCGTTATGCCGGCAAACTGTAGATGCTTGTAAAGCGTCGCGATGTCGGCCTGATCGCGGGAGATACGATCCAGCGCTTCTGCCAGCAGAAGATCGAACTTCCCCGTCCTCGCATCTTCGAGCAACTGCTGAATGCCCGGGCGTAGTGTCACGCTTGAGCCCGAGATGGCCGCGTCCTTGTAGCTTGCGATCACTCGCCAGCCTTCGCGGGTCGCCTGTTCCCGGCAAATGCGCAGTTGGTCTTCAATCGATGAGGGGTTTTGCCGATCGGTGGAGTAGCGGGCATAAAGGGCAGTGCGGATCATCAAAAAACTCCCGACAGCGGAAGGCCGTCATGCACGCATGACGCCTGCGGCGCCCTTTCCCCCTACGTTTCAGTGATCTCCGAATCTTTCCGGCTTCGAGGTGATGGTTGTACCGCGTTCAACTCTCGGGCGAGCTGACGTCCAAGCAGGCGAGCAAGGCAAATCAGGGCGTCCTGGGTTCGGGTTCCCCGCTCATCAGCCGGTTTGGGGAGAGCATCGCTATCGGCGGCAGGCTCCGGCGGCTTCAACTGATCACTCGGTATGCTTGCGATCTGGAAACGGGCTGCGGCTTAATGCCTGCCTGAACGGGCCGGTCTACGGTTGAATCCTCCAATTGGCGGAGAAATTTCACGTCCACAGACAAATTCATCCAAATAGCGCGGCGAGGGCCGGGACTATTGTTGAAAATCACGGTGGTATCAAGGAATGTGGAGAGATCGGGCATGAGTAACCTGCTGTCAAACGCGGCGATCTGACAGCAATGGGGATCGGAAACTATACTTCAAGGGTCTCGAAAATAGAGCAATTCCTCTTGATCGTCCATGACAGTACCAGTGCGTCCACAAGTGTGCTGGTAGTTGCGAGAAATTTTTTCAGCCACGAAATTCTGGCGATGATGAGACCCAGCTAGGCGTGCGATCGCCGGGATCGAGGCGTCAAGCTGGCACCATCCGCTTCAAGTGAGAGATCGCCGCTCTCGACAGCCCGGCCGCCGGGGTTTGCCTCGCCCATCTGCTCAAGGCCTGTCGCTGGTGCGATGCGCGAACGGTGATGCGCTATGGTGGGCAGCGCGTCACCAAGAGCGGGGCCAGCGCCCGTTTGGCGAAGCGGTTTGCCGAGGACTGATCGCGTGGAGGGTGGACGCCCTTGGACCTTGTCCGATAGGCGGGCTTTGGGGCATTTTGCTCGGTCCGGTTCCGAGCAGATGGCCCGAGAAAGCTGACCCTCCCGACGTACAAATTGCCGTCACTGCACTGGCTGGTCTGCGCCCAATTCGGCCGTAGACTAGACCAAGCTCATTGCCCGATACCAGACGTAGCTCGGTCTACCCGGAACCGGATTTTCTGAAGCACGGTATGATGCATTGTCATCAGTAGCAGGCGCAGGACGGCAACATCCAGTGCGGCTGACATCGCAACACCCTTTCAGCGAGATATCTGTTGACCATATCCAACAAAAAGAAGGGGCGGCGCGGTCGAAGATCACAGCTACGTCGGTAGCTCAAACTTCAGCAATAAGGTGCGTTGGGATGGCTCAAAGTTGTCGTCTGCAATGAAGTAGAGAAAGGCGCGGTCCCCGGCCTTCCGCAGCGCAACCCCCTCAAAATTCTCCGATATGAAGGGCGGCGCAAGCCTGATGATTTCGTGGACCTTTGCCGTTGTTTCACGGAGTGTCAGTTCCTCGACTGCGACGGCAAATCCAGCCGCTTCGCTCCAACTGCGGCGCAGGAGGATGAAACGCCCGCCTCCCAAGGCGACGAGATCGCTGGGGCGCATGCTGCCCGGTGCGGGCACGGCGATATCCTGCGCTCGCCGGGTTTGTTCGGTACTGGTGCCAAGGGGAGGGCTGACCAGCAGGGCCGCAGCTTCGCCGCCGGGCGTGCGCAGGCCTTCGGATATCAGCAAAGTGCCGCTTTCGTCGCTGGCCATTGCCTCCACGCCCTCGTTATCGGGTTGGCGCGCCAGCCATGAGTCCATGCCGCCAAGACGCGCGGGGCGGCCCGCAGGAAGCCCGCCGGAAAGCTCGTAGCGCAGAACGCGGTGGTCGCGTTCCAGCGCGACGAGAACCGCGCTGGGCGAGCAGGAACGCGCCTTGCAGGAATGCACGAACTCCATCGCCTCGGCATCGCTCTTGCGCTTGCCGACCAGCGGGGCGCCGTCGCTGTCGAGGAGGTTGGTGGTCCGCGCTTGGTCGATGCCCACCAGCCTGCCGCCACGTTCGCGCGGGCGCAGCGCGTACCAGGCGCCGTCCTCGTCGCTCAGGGCGTGGAGCCAGCCGCTTTCCCAGCGCAGAGACGACAGGCCGCCGAAGTGTCTCCTCGGCGAGGATAGGTCCAACGCGCCGAGGAAGCGGATGCCCGGCGCCATCGGCGCCGGCACATCCGCGCCCAGCCGTGCAGGCCGGGCTTGCACCGCGATCGGCGTGCCTGCGCTGAGGCGGGCTGCCCCGCATCCGGCCAGCATCGGCAGGATGGCAAGGGCAAGACCTGCCGCAGCGGCGCGGAAGGGTGTCGGTATCAAGGCTCTCACAGCTTGGCGCTCAGCCCCAGGAACACGGTGCGGCCCAGCGTGTCGTACAGGGCAGGGAAGGTGTTGCCGTTACCATAGTCGGCATTCACGCCAAGGTTGAAATTGTCGACGATCGGCGGGTCGCGGTCGGCGATGTTGCGCACGCCTATCCGTAGCACGAAGTCGCCGTCCGCCACCGGCAGGCTGGCGGAAAGGTCGAAGTAGCTGACCGCACCGATGCGTGCATCGGCAATGTCGCGCTGGCCGCCAGTGGCGCCGCTGAACACGCTGTTGCCGGCATTGATATCGACCTTGGAGGCACCCACGAAGCGCCAGGCGAGAGAGATCGCCGCCTTGCCGGGCGTTTGCCAGGTCAGCCTTGCGGTATGGCGCCAGTCGGGCGTGGGTGAACCGCAGGTCGGGCCGTAAAGACCCGCGCAGTCGAAGGCCGGCTGGCCGGGTAGCGGCGAGACTTCGCGGTTGCGGGTCCAGCTTCCGTTGGCATCCAGCAGCAGGCGGCCCGCCGCTCCGATGTCGGTGGCATAGGCGATGCTGGCGTCGATACCGCTGGCCTTGAGGTAGCCCGTGTTCACGTTGGTGGCGGCGATGTAGCCGCTCGTGGTGGCAAGGCTGCCGTTCGCGTCGCGCCGTATCAGGTTGCAGAAGAACGCATCCGCATTGTTCAGGCACTGCGAATAGGCAAGGGTGGGCGAGACGGTGCCGATCAGGTTGCGCACCTTGATGTCGTAGTAGTCCACCGTGATGAACAGCGAGCGGGCGAAGCGCGGGTTCAGGACGAGGCCCATCGTCAAGGTATCCGCCGTTTCCGGCCGCAGGGCCAGATTGCCGCCGGTCAGCGTAGTGCAGAAGTTCGACGCGCACTCGGCAATGCTGCCGTACTGGGCGGAGGTGACGCCGGTATTCATGCACTGGGTCAGCGAGGCGGCAGGGCTGGTTCCGGCACAGACGTCCGTGACAGAGGCGGACGAAAGCGACTGCGGTGCGAACAGTTCCACCACGTTGGGCGCACGGATGGCGCGGTTGAAGCCCCCGCGCAGCGCCATATCGGGGATCGGCGCCCATTCGAGGCCGACCTTGAACGTGTCCGCCCCGCCAGCAAGCTTGTATTCCGAATGGCGGTAGCCTGCGTTCAGGGTCAGGCGGTGGAAGAACGCCCGGTCGCTGACGAGCGGCGCGACCA
This sequence comes from Novosphingobium lindaniclasticum LE124, assembly GCF_000445125.1. Taxonomy (GTDB): domain Bacteria; phylum Pseudomonadota; class Alphaproteobacteria; order Sphingomonadales; family Sphingomonadaceae; genus Novosphingobium; species Novosphingobium lindaniclasticum. The sequence goes on along the minus strand of NZ_ATHL01000058.1, from coordinate 7,805 downwards.
CTTCGAGGAAGCCCTCGGTCACATCGGTGCTACCGACTGCGGGCGCAGTCGCACCGAAACCGGCAAGATCGCCGCTCAGCAAGTTGGCCGAAGGGCTGAGGCTGATCGCGTCTTCCCGGTACTCTACGCCGAAAGCCACGGCCACCGGATCGGCGGCCAAGGGACTGGCAAGGCCGATGGTGCCCAGATCGCCGTTGATCGTTGCGGCCGCCACCTTCTGCGTCACGCGCCCGGTGGTGCGGCCACTGGCGAAGACGTAGTCGGCCGCCTCGGGCGAGACTTGTCCCAGCTGGAAGATGTCGAGCGGCGCGCAGCCCGCATTGCCGGAGATGCACTGCACGGTGCCGCCCACATTGCGGGCCAGCAGCGCGTCCTGCACGCGGGCGACCGAGACGTCGTTGGTGGCATCATTGGCATATTCGACCCGGCCGTACTGGCCGTAGACGTCGTAGCTCCACCCTTGCGCAAACGAACCGCGCGCCCCGACCACGCCGCGCCATTGGCGGTGGCGCACGTCGTAATAGCGCTGGCGACCTGCCACTTCGAGGCGCTTGGCAATGGTGCCGGACCAGACTGCCGTGGTGCTTCCCGCATTGGCGCCGCACAGCGAAGTCGCCTGTGAGGCGCTGAGCAACGGATTGTCGCAGTTGATAGTGTAGGTCCGGTTGCCGACGATCCCGGCCGGCGCGATCTGGGCGCGGGTGGTGTCTTGCATGAACATTACGTCGGTATAGAGTTCGACCGCGTCGCTGACCTCGTAATGGGCGAGCAGGCCGGCGGAATAGCGCTCGTCCTGCCGCTGGAGGTAGTTCTCTTTCGCCGAATTGTAGGCCAGCGCGCTGGTATAGGGAACGAAGCTGGCGCTGCCGTCAGGGTTGGCAGCCAGTCCGCCGCCGGTCCCGCCGGTGCGGAAACGGCCATAGGCATTGGTGCCGGAACCCGTGCAGACATGGGTGTCGAAGGGCTGCGCGCCGCTGACCGTGCCGATGCCGCAGGCGGCGAAATCGCGATTGATCGCGCCTACCGGCTGCGCATTGCGATACGCGAAGTAGGCGGTGACGTTGCCGCGTCCGTCGCCTAAGTTGTGGCCGCCCGCCAGCGAGACGTCATGGGTCCAGCCGTCCCAGCCGCCATCCGGCACTTCGACGCCGAAGGCCCGCAGCTTGTCCTGCGCGCCCTTGTTGTCGTTTTCGGTCTGGTAGCCGCTGACCTGATAGTCGAGGCGCAGACCTTCAAGGTCGCGGCGCAGCTTGAAGTTGACCACGCCCGCCACCGCGTCCGAACCATAGGCGGTGGAGGCGCCGCCGGTCACTGTCTCCACAGACGAGACCAGCGAGGTGGGGATAAAGTTGAGATCGGCCACCGGCAGTGTCGGATCGCCCGGCATCAGGCGGCGACCATCGATCAGCACAAGAGTGCGGCTCGGTCCCAGCTTGCGCAAGTTGACAGTCGCGATGCCAGGCGTGCCGAACGTGGATTGTCCTGAGGTATTGCTGCCCGAAACCTGCGGCAGGGCATTGAGCAGGCCGTCAGCGCCCGGCATGCCCTGAAGCGCGATTGATGTGCTGTCCACGGCGACCAGCGGGCCGCTTGCCGTCGCCGCGGGCGAACGGACGCGGCTGCCGGTCACGACGATGTCGTTCGCGGTTTCAGCGGCACCGGGCGCGGCCTGCGCATGGCCGATGGACGGAACGAGCGCGCCGGTCAGGACACAGCCCAGCGCGGCGGACGAAAGCAGGCATAGACGGACAGTCATCGCAATTTCCCCTCATGGACGACAGGCCTCCCTGGCACACCCGGTGCTCGTTCGGCCCGATCTGCGCCTTGGACCATCGCCGCCAGAAAGGGAGCGAATCCCCCCGATGGCAATGTCCAACCCCAGAAACACCCTTCCCATAAAAAACGTTTTAGTCAGTATTATGACGGATCGATACTGATGTATGGCGGATCACTTATGCGTCGGCGTTGAATGTGCAGGGATTTAAGATGAATCGTTTTATGCCTTTTCTCCTGGCGGTCCTCGCGGTGGCGCCCGATCCTGCGCTCGCGTCGACCGGGAGAGACCGGGCCGCACCGGAACTCGTCATCTATGACAACGACTGGAGCGTCAGCACCGGCGGCAAGGGTTATGTCTCCGAACCGGCGCTGGCGATTCTGCTGGGCAGCCCCAAAGTGCGCGTTCTGGGCCTCACCACGGTCAGCGGCGATTACTGGCGCGATGAAGGTGCGGCCAGCCTGCTGCGTTTTCTGGAAATCGTCGGTGCGGGTGACGTGCCGGTCCACAATGGCGCGGTGCTGCCGCTGGTGAACAGCGCCGCGCGCCATGCCGACTGGGAAGCGCGCTTCGGCAAGGCCTACTGGAGCGGCGCCTGGAACGATCCCGAACGCGATCCGCAGGCCCTCATTCCGCCCCATCCGCTCTCCTGTCCGGTCAGCACAAGCGCATCGGCGATCGGCAGCATCGCCCCGCAGAACAGCCCTGAAATCGCTGCAACCCCAAGGATCGTCGACTCCAACTGTGTCAGCGCCAGGGCCGAGGTGGACGCCAGAGCCGCGCCTGCTGCCATGATCGCCAGCCTGCGCAGGCCCACCTGCAAGGCGGCGGAGGGCAGGAGCAACTGGCCCAGCATCGTTGCGATCATGACCAGCGCCGTGGTCTGTGCGATCAGTGTCGCGTCCAGCCCGCGATCCTGCAGCCACAAAGGAAAGTATGGAGTGACCACACCGAGGAAGGCATAGTAGGCCGGATAGATCACCAGCAGACCCGGTTCCTTGTAAGTCTTCTTGGTATCGGAAAGCCGGTTGTCGGCGTTTTCCATGTCACGCGGCGCCATTGCGTTCTCTCGAAAAAGGGCCATGCCGGAAGATGGGATGCGAAGCTTTCTGCTGCTGCGCGCTAGATGCACTTGTGCGATGCGCATGGCCAGACCTATCGTGCCCTATCCCGGCCTCGTCCGGATCAAAGCGAGGATCGGTAAGACAGTGCAGCAACCGCGCATAACGATTAGGGACGTGGCCCGTCGGGTCGGTGTTTCGATCGGGACGGTTTCCAACAGCCTGAACGACCGGCCCGGTGTCAGCCGGGAAGTTCGCCGCCGTGTGCTGGCGGCAGTGGCAGAACTTGGCTACCGTCCCAACCGGTCTGCGCAGGCAACCCGCACCGGACGCACCGGCACGCTCGCCTTTGTTACTCCGGACCTCCGCAATCCCTATTATCCCCAACTGGCACAGGCGATCTCGCAGGCAGCCCGCCGCGCCGGATACGCGGTGCTGCTCGTCGATACCGAAGACGGCACTTCCGAACGTGAACGCATCGAGCAGATCGAGCATTACGGCGTCGATGGCATACTATGGTGCCCGGCGACCTCCGAAGATGTGATTGCCCAAAGCAACTTGTCCGCCCCTGTGGTGGTCATCGACCACTGGCTGCCGGGCCGCGACAGCGTGGCCGCCGACTACCGCCTCAGCGGCAAGCTGATCGCCGACCATGTACTGGCTGCCGGCTATCGCTCGATCGGATTGCTCTCCGGCCCCAAGGAGATATCTGTCGCGCGCCTGCGAAGGGATTCCTTCGTCGAATTTATCGGCGGCCGGGTGCCGATGGCCTGGGAAATCATCCATCCATTCGACATGCGCCTGACCAGCGCCGCCATCGGTGCAATCCGCAGCGCCGAGGCTGATGTGATCGTATGCTGCGACGACCTGATGGCGCTTGGCGCCTTGCAGGCAGCGCGCGAGGCTGGGCTTTCCGTTCCGGGTGACGTTGCCATCATCGGCCATGACGATCTGCCGTTCTGCTCCGTCTCCGTCCCTGGAATCACGACCATCCGTCAGCCGCTGGAAGAACTGGGACAAGAAGCAATATCCCTCCTCATAGACAGGATGGCAGACCCTGCCCGACCTACGCGGCGTATGACGCTCGACGTTGAACTCATTCAGCGTGAGTCTGCTCGTTTATGAATCAGCGTTATCGATAATGTTCCGCTGACCCACCACAACCACGCTCATTAATCCTTCGCGCCACCATTGACGGAGCAAGTCCAGCAGATGGGGTGAAAGCATGGCGTTGCGGTCCTTGCGTCCCTTGCCCTGCTCGACGCGGATCATCATCCGGGTGCTGTCGATGTCATCGACCTTGAGGTGGGCAACCTCCGAAACCCGCAGGCCCGCGCCATAGGCCACGCTGAGGGCCGCCTTGTACTTGATGCCTGGCGCAGCCTCGAGCAGCCGCGCTGTCTCCTCGACGCTCAAGACCACACGCAGCTTGGGTGTGAAGCGAACGACGACCAGCGCTAGGGCCATCTCCGGCCGCCTGAGGGTTATCCCGAAGAAGAACCGCAGTGCCGATACCGCGCCATTGATCGTGGCTGGACCAACGGCGCGCTCGTGCTGGTCAACCTGATAACGCCGCAGGTCTTCCACCGTGGCCGTGTCCGGGGGGCGGCCGAGAAACGCGGCGAAGTTCCGGACATGTCGGATATAGTCATTCTGCGTGTGCGCCCCGAAGCCACGCATCGTCATGTCCTGCAGCATCCGCTCACGCAGCGAATGGGTCGGGGCAGCAGTCGTGATAGCATCCATGGTAAGTTCCTCTCCGTTGAAGGAACTCCACCGTCGGCGGGCGCCGCCGCACCGCCGAAAGCCTCACAAATACTACGCTACGTCACCCCAAGCGACCCTCCCGCGGAGCGGGTTCGTGCATTGGCCTGCAGCCGACGGCGCACGAACGTCAGTTATCCCGGCAACGCGGTTCCAAACCGGAAATTCACCTATCGGCCCTATCGGTTCGTTCAGGAGAGGGCGTAGATTGGTGGCCGGAAGGCGGTGGCAAGTGATGCGCTGAACGGCAGCTCTGTCGGCGTCCTTAGTGTATCAAGCTAAAGGCATTGATCTTCAAGACTTCGCTGCAACGATGATGATTTCGACCTTGTATTCGGGCGTAAACAGCTTCGCTTCGCCAGTGGCGCGCGCCGGAGCGCCGTGGCCGGCGATCCAGGCATCCCAGACGGCGTTCATTTCTTCGAAGTCAGCCATGTCGCACAGCCAGATCTTGGCCATCAGCAAGTGATCCTTGCTGCTGCCGGCCTGTGCCAGCAGTGCCTCGATCTCGGCCAGGGCCGTCTTGGTCTGCTCGTTCACGGTCTCGCCCGGCACCCCGATCTGGCCAGCAAGATAGATGGTATCACCGTGGATCAAGGCCTCGCTCATGCGCGGGCCCTGATGGATGCGGGTAATAATCAGTTTCGGTCCTTCCGAGAGGTCGAAGGGTTTCGGGCGCCGGCAGGCGTACGCAAACCCGGACATGTACGACCCGCGGATCGGCAAGAAATGCGCTATGGGGATTTCAGTTTCGGCGCCGTCTGGAGCTTGATGTGCTTCGTTGCGGACGCAGACATGGGTTGGCCATAAGCCCGCCGCCGTCATGGTCGGCGATACCGATGGAGCATCGTCGGACCCGCAGCAGGCGTTCTTGCGCCATGAAGATGGCGATAGGCGCGACGAAGGTCCGGTCCCGCGAGCGAAGTGTTGCGGGAGGGATGACGGTCGGGCCATGCCGGGTCATGACGCGGTTTCCCGGGTAGACAAGAGCATTTCCGGTGGGGCACGCGGTTGCCGCCAGCGCTCAAAGGTTTCGACGATTATCATGGGGCCGCCGCAGCAGGGGCATGGCGGGCGCAGGTCCGTCGGCTTTTCGGTGTCGGGCGCTTCAGGTTCGGGTGCGACTTGGAGCAGGTCGCGGGCAAGCCCGAGGCTGGCCTGGCGACGAGAGCCCGCCAGCAGGCCGTAATGCCGGATGCGGTGGAAGCCGCGCGGCAGGACATGGGTAAGGAACCGCCGGATGAACTCGTCGGCGGGGATCGTCATGATGCGCTGGCGATCTGCCCCATCCCGGCGGTAATCCTTGTAGCGCAAGGTCACGTCAGCGCCATCGAAGGCCAGGATCCGCCGGTTCGATATGGCGACCCGGTGCGTATAGCGCGACAGGTAGGCCAGCACCGCTTCGGGGCCAGCGAACGGCGGCTTGGCATAGACCACCCAGCGCTTCTTACGGACCGGAGCGATATGACGCAGGAACGCGCGGCGTTCGCTCAGTGGCGCGAGCGATCCGAAGAAGGCGAGCTTACCGCTATCGTGGAACTGGATCAGCCGGGTCAGGAATAGCCGGCGGAACAGCTTGCCCAGGACACGGACCGGCAGGAGGAAGGCGGGACGCGAGGATATCCATCGCGTCCCGCCCGGGCCGATGCCGCCGCCCGGCACGACCATGTGCACATGCGGGTGGTGCGTCATCGACGAACCCCATGTATGCAGCACGGCAGTGATGCCGATGCGCGCGCCGAGGTGCCTGGGATCCGCCGCGATCGTCAGCATGGTCTCGGACGCCGCGCGGAACAGCAGGTCGTAGAGCAGCGCCTTGTTGTGGAAGGCGATCCCGGCGATCTGCGCTGGCAGCGTGAAGACGACGTGGAAGTACCCCACCGGCAACAGATCGGCCTCGCGTTCCGCCAGCCAGGTACGCGCCGCCGCACCCTGGCACTTGGGGCAGTGCCGGTTGCGGCAACTGTTATAGGCAATCCGCCAATGCCCGCAGTCCTCGCAGGCCTCGACATGACCGCCCAGGGCAGCGGTGCGGCAGTTCTCGATCGCCGTCATGACCTTGAGCTGTGTCAGGCTCAGATGTCCGGTGTGGGCCGCGCGGTAGGCCGGCCCGGCAGCGCGGAATATGTCGGCGACCTCATGGCCGGCGCGCACGCCTCAACCGTCTGGCGATGCCTGCGATCGAGGAGCCGGGAGCACAGCCAGCTTGTCGAGCGGACTGACCACGTTCCTCAAGGTGCGGGTTGCCACCTGGGTGTAGAGCGCCGTGGTGTTCAACTTCGCGTGCCCGAGCAGCGCCTGGATGATGCGGATGTCGATCCCATCTTCGAGTAGATGCGTGGCAAAGCTGTGGCGCAAGGTATGGGGTCCGACCCGCTTCGTGATGCCGGCAGCGCGTGCTGCCTCGGCCGCGATGCGATGTATCTGTCGATAGCAGATGGGCTTGAGATAATGCTGCCCCGGGAACAGCCAGCCATCGCGGTGCATGACGCCCTGATCTCGTCCCTCCTTCCACCATGCGCGCAGAAGATGCAGCAGGTCATTCGGGAGCATGGCGTTGCGATGCCCGCCACCCTTGCCGCATTCCACTCGGAGCAGCATGCGCTCGCCATCGACATCGCTGACCCTGAGTTTGGACACTTCCGAAGCGCGCAGGCCCGCGCCATAGGCGACGGACAGGATGGCCTGATGCTTGAGGCTGGTCGTCGCGCCCAGCATCCGCGTCACTTCCTCGCGGCTGAGCACCGTGGGCAAGGACCGGGGATGCTTCACCCGGTAGAGCTTGCGGGTCAGGTCCGGGCGGTCGATCGTATGCGTGTAGAAGAAGCGCAGCGCGGACACGATGCTGTTCAGCGTAGGTCCGCCGAGCCCCGCCTCGCGCTGGTCGAGCTGGAACTGGCGCAGATCTTCACCCGTCGCGGTATCAGGAGGACGGCCCAGCCAGGTGGCGAACCGCGCCACATCCCGCAGATAGTTGCGCTGCGTGGCGCGTGACAGGTGGCGCAGGTCCATGTCTTCGGCCATGCGCTCGCGCAACGTCCGGACGGGCATCATAACGGTGGTGGTGTTCATCGTTCGACTCCTTGGTTGAAGGAGTCGATAGGGTCTGCCCCCGCTCGAACCGGCTCAAGCCAGACGCGTCGACGGCGAGGTCAGCACGACATCAGACCCGGCCGCCAATCCCGCGCCAGCGGGTTCGTACAAGG
>NZ_ATHL01000057.1 GCF_000445125.1 Novosphingobium lindaniclasticum LE124 | reverse complement strand
GGCGGCGCGGTGCCGCTCGTCGGCGTCGGGGGCATCGCCACGGCGCAAGACGCCTGGGCGCGCATCCGCGCCGGCGCCAGCCTGGTGCAGGTCTATAGCGCCATGGTCTACGAGGGCCCGGGCATCGCCAGGGCTCTCTGCAAGGGCTTGGAAGCGCTGATGAAGCGCGACGGCTTCGCCTCGATCGCCGAGGCGGTCGGGACCGAATAAGGCGAAAACCGTTGTTACCGGAGTGCGTCCGGATGCGGCTATGCTTGTCGCAACCTCCGCACGCGCCTAGACGTTGATCAGAACGGACAATTCCGCATGGCAAGAGAGGACGAGCCCGGCATGGATCTTGGTGACTTCGACAAGTGCACCAACCTGGTATCGCTGTTCCTCACGCAGGCAGACAGGCTTGGCGATTCGCCGATGCTCTGGTCCAAGCAGGATGGCCGGTGGCATTCCACGAGCTGGTCGGAAGCGGCGCGGCAGGTCGGCCTGATTGCGGCCTCGCTGCGGCGCATGGGGCTTCAGCCGGGCGACCGGGTCGTGGTCGTATCGGAAAACCGGCCGGAATGGTGCCTTGCCGATCTCGCGATCATGGCGGCGGGCTGCGTCACCGTGCCGGCCTATACCACCAATACCACGCGCGATCACATCCACATCCTGGAGAACTCCGGCGCGCGCGCGGCGATCGTCTCCACCGCGAAGCTGGGCAAGGCGCTGCTCCCCGCCATTGTCCAGACGGACCTGTGCCGTCACGTCATCGGCATGGAAGCCCTGCCGCCGATGCAGGGCGGCGCCTATGAAGTCCACGCTTGGGCCGCACTGCTGGAAGGAGACGCTGCGAAGGCACGCGCCGAGATCGACGAGCGCATCGCGACCTTCCGCCGCCGCGACCTCGCCTGCATCATCTATACCAGCGGCACCGGCGGCGCGCCGCGCGGGGTGCGCCAGCACCACGGCATGATCCTGACCAACGTGGCCGGCTGCGCGCAGATCATCTTCGACGACTTCGGCTGCGACGAGGGTGAGACGTTCCTCTCCTTCCTGCCGCTCAGCCATGCTTACGAGCATACCGGCGGCCAGTACCTGCCGATCGCGATGGGCGGGCAGATCTACTATTCCGAAGGTCTCGACAAGCTGGCGTCCAACATCGAGGAAGTGCGGCCGACGATCATGGTGGTCGTCCCGCGCCTATTCGAGGTGCTGCGCACGCGCATCATGAAGCAGATCGAGAAACAGGGCACGATCCCGGCGCGGCTGATGGAAATGGCCCTGGGGATCGCCGGGCGCGAGCAGGCCGGCCGTCGCCGCCTGCTTGACTATCCGCTCGACCTGGTTATCGAGCGGACGCTGCGGCCCAAGGTTCGCGCCAAGTTTGGCGGCCGAATCAAGGCGCTCGTTTCGGGCGGTGCCCCGCTCAATCCCGAGATCGGCGCGTTCTTCGATGCCATGGGGCTGACGCTCCTTCAGGGTTACGGCCAGACGGAAGCCGGGCCGGTGATCAGCTGCAACCGCCCCGCCGCCGGAATCAAGCACGACACCGTCGGGCCGCCGATGCGCGGAGTCGAAGTGCGGATCGCCGAGGACGGCGAAATCCTGGTGCGCGGCGAACTGGTCATGGAAGGCTACTGGCAGAACGGCGCCGCCACCGAGGCGGTGCTGAAGGACGGCTGGCTTCACACCGGCGACATCGGCCATATCGACGATCGCGGGCGGATCATGATCACCGACCGCAAGAAGGACATGATCGTCAACGACAAGGGCGACAACGTCTCTCCGCAGAAGGTGGAGTCGATGCTGACGCTTCAGCCGGAGATCGCGCAGGCCATGGTCCATGGTGACCGCAAGCCCTATATCGTCGGCCTGATCGTACCCGATGCCGACTGGGCGCTGGAATGGGCCAAGGCCAATGGCGAAAAGTTCGACTTCAAGGCGCTGCAGGGCCTCCCCGCTTTCCGCGCCGCGATCCGCAGCGCGATCGACCGGGTCAATGCCGACCTTTCGGTGATCGAGAAGGTCCGCCAGTTCACGTTCGCCGACGAGCCATTCGGCATCGAGAACGAGGAAATGACCCCCAGCCTCAAGATCCGCCGCCACAAGCTCAAGGAACGCTACGGCGAGCGGATGGACGCGCTCTACCGGAATTGACGAGGGCCGACCTTTCCTCGTCACGCCAGCTTTTACGCAGTTCGTGGCGTGACGGACTTTTCTGTCACGGCACCAGGGTGGTGAACAGGTAGGTCGAGAAGATCACCAGATGCACCATGCCCTGCACGAGCGTGGTCCGTCCGGTGCTCAGGGTCATCGTCGCCACCAGGAGGGTCAGGCCGAGCAGGGCGATCGACTTGAACGAGAGGCCGAGTTCGAGGTCCAGTCCCATCGCCATCGAGGCGATCGCCACGGCGGGAATCGTCAGGCCGATCGTCGCCAGCGCAGAGCCGATGGCGAGGTTGAGGCTGGTCTGCACCCGGTTGGCCCGCGCCGCGCTCAGAGCCGCGAGGCTTTCCGGCGCGAGAACGAGTGCGGCGATGATGATGCCGACCATGGCATGCGGTGCCCCCATGGCCGCCACGCCCGCCTCGATCGAGGGGGACAGCGCCTTGGCGAGCAGCACCACCGGTATCAGCGCCAGTGGCAGCATGACGGCGGCGGCCACGGCCTTCGCCTTTGGGACGGGATCGTGCACGCCATCGATCTCCTCCGGATAGAGGAAGTGGTCGCGGTGGCGGATGGTCTGGGCGACCACGAAAGTCGCGTAGAGCATCAGGGCGTCCACGGCGACGAAGATCAGCTGGTTGGCGTTGTAGAAAGGCCCGACTTCGCTGGTGGTATAGTTGGGCAGGACCAGCGTCAGGACGGAAAGCGTCGCCAGGATCGCCAGTCCGTGATTTACGCCTGACTGGGTATAGCCCTGCTCATGGTGCCGCCCTCCGCCCAGCAGCAGGCAAACGCCGACGATGCCGTTGATCGTGATCATCACCGCCGCGAAAACGGTATCGCGCGCCAGTGCCTGGGCGCCGTTCCCCTCGCTCAGCATGATCGAGATGATCAGCGAGGTTTCGATCACGGTGACGGCGAAGGCCAGGATCAGGGTGCCGAACGGTTCGCCTACGCGGTGCGCGATCACTTCGGCATGGTAGACGGCCGACATGATCGCACCGCCCAGCACCAGTGCCAGGGCCACCGCCATGGCTATTCCCGAAGGCTTGCCCAGAACGACGGCCAAAAGCGCGATGAAGGGAACGACGATGGACCAGGAGGCCAGCCCGAAGCGGGGGAATGTCGCGGACTTGAGGGCGGCGGCGGGGGGCATTTCACTCATGCCGGACACTATAGGGAGAAACGGGAAAAGGGCCAGTTTCCGCCAAAAAATTACAAGATTGCGATCGAGCGACACGCGAAAGGACCGATGCGCTCCTGCTTGTCGATCGAAGCGGCTGACAATCTGCGAAATCCACGAGGAACGGCCTTGCCAGGGCCATGGCGGCTGCGGCATGACGAAATCGTGCTTTCGCAGAAAACCCGTTACGCCATCCGCGCCATGCAGCATCTTGCCGACAACTACGGTCAAGGTCCGATCCAACTCGCGCAGATCGCGGAAGCGCAAAACATACCTGCCAAGTTCCTGACGACGATCCTTTCCGAACTGAGCCGGTTCGGCATCGTCGATTCGCAGCGCGGCAAGGATGGCGGCTATCGGCTGGCGGTTTCCCCGATCGACATCACCTATGGCGACCTGATCCGCCTGATGCGCGGGTCGCTGGCTCTCGTGCCCTGCGCCAGCCGCTTCGCGCATGAGAAATGCAAAAACTGCCTTGAGGAAGGCGATTGCCGTACCCGGGCGTTGATGCTGGAAGTTCGCGACCGTACCGCCGAGCTGCTGGACGGAGTACGACTTTCGGATCATATCGATCTCGTTCCGGCGCAGGCCGACAGCGAAGGCTGACGCGTCCGGCGCTTCACCGCGCCACGGACACCCCATTGATTTAAAGCCTTTAAGGATCCGTTGGAGGCGGTCGATCCATCACGTTCCGGCGAAATCGCCATGAGGATCAAAGGGCGAAGGCGGAGATCGCCTCGGCGTAAATAGATTTTGCTTCAACGCGAAAACGAGAAACTTTTGGCTAGGCTTATTGTCAACTTTTTAAGTTGAGAATACTGAGGGGTTGCGGCGGGAAAGTGCCGCGCTCTGAGGAAGATTCGCCATGTCTCAACCGTCATCGGACAACCAGCGAGCGGGACTGCACCTCGCCAGGCGGCCCGCAGGCGATGCAAAAGGCATCGCTGCCAAGCCCGCACCGCTCGAGGTGATTGCCGAAGCCCTCGACCAGATGCGCTACGGCGTCATCCAGCTGACAGTTCACGATGGAAAGCTGGTCCAGCTCGACATCACCGAAAGGCGGCGCTTCGCCTCATAGGCGCGCGCCCGGATTCATCACCGACCTTCTGCCAAGCAGACCGGACCGCCGGATGTGAGGCCCTTCGCACAAGAGCAACAAGGGGGACTCCATGAGAAAGATCATCCGCGGGCCGCTGCCGGCCCCGCTTCCGCTCGCCTGCCTGACGTTTACGATCGCGCCTTTGATGATGGCCGCCACACCGGCCCGGGCGAACGACCCGGCACCTTCGGCGGTCCCGGCCGCGAGCGCGGCTGCAAGCGCGGCCGATACCGCCGCCGAGGAACAGGACTCGCCCACCTCCGTCGGCACCGGCGCGCATGATCGCGGCAACGAGATCTTCGTGACGGCACGTCGCCGACAGGAGTCGAGCCAGGAGGTGCCTTTGGCGATCTCCGTGGTGGGCGGGGAGCACATCGATTCCACCGGCTCTTTCAACGTCGGCCGCCTGCAACAGCTGACGCCGACCCTTCAGTTCTATTCGTCGAACCCCCGCAACACCGCCGTGAACATCCGCGGCCTCGGCGTGCCGTTCGGCCTCACCAACGACGGCATCGAGCAAGGCGTCGGCATCTACGTCGACGACGTCTACAACTCGCGCGTCGCCTCGGCGACGTTCGACTTTCTCGATGTCGCCCAGATCGAAGTGCTGCGCGGCCCGCAGGGCACGCTCTACGGCAAGAACACAACGGCCGGCGCGATCAACATCACGACCAACCAGCCGACCTTCGATTTCGAGGGCAAGGCCGAGGTCTCGATCGGCAACTACAACTTCAAGCAGGCCAAGGCCGCGATCTCCGGCCCCCTGACCGACAGGCTGGCGGCTCGCCTCGCGATCTCGTCGACCAGCCGCAAGGGCACGATCTACAACGTCGTCACCGGCGAGCACATCCAGGGACAGGACAACCTGGGCCTGCGCGGCCAGTTGCTGTGGAAGCCGACGGATAACCTGGACATCACCCTCGCGGGTGACTTCAGCGCGCAGGACGCCAACTGCTGCGGCTCGGTCTATGTCCGCACCGGCCTGACCCAGCGCGCGCTCAACCGCCAGTTCGAAGCACTCGCCGCCGCACAGGGCTATGCCCCGCCAAGCCGCAACGCCTTTGACCGCCTGACCGATCTCGACACCGACTTGCGCGCCAAGAACAAGATCGGGGGCGCTTCGCTGCGCGTGAAATGGGATCTGGGCGAGGGTAGCCTGACGTCGATCAGCGCCTGGCGGTTCTGGGACTGGGATCCTTCGAACGACCGCGATTTCACCGGCCTGCCGATCGTCGCGCTGTCGCAGAACCCCTCGCAGCAGGACCAGTATACCCAGGAACTGCGCTACAACTACAGCAGCGACAAGATCGACTTCGTGGTCGGCGCCTTCGGTTTCTACCAGCGGATCGATACACAGGGCACCGAGGCGCACGGCGCCGCCTCCAGCCGGTGGAACATCAATCCAGGCAGCGATACGGTCGTGCCGCCGGGCTCCTCGGGCTGCGGCCCTACCGCCGCGCAGCAGCTTGCCTGCAATCCGGCCACGCTGAACGGCCTCACCGCGTACAACACCCAGTATCTGAAGAACACCAGCGCGGCCCTGTTCGGTCAGTTGAGCTGGCACATCACGCCTGAGCTGACCATCCAGCCCGGCGTCCGCCTGAATTACGACAAGAAGGAAGGCTACTACCTGCGCCAGGTGTTCGACAGCGCCGGCAACCCGGTGCTGACCACCGGCCCGGCCAGTGCCATCAAGACGGCGCAGCTCGCGATCTTTACCCCGCAGGAGATCTCGCCCGAGTTCAGCGACTGGAACTTCAGCTACGACTTCACGGCCAGCTACAAGGTCGCTCCGGACGTTCTGGTCTATGCGACTTATGCCAAGTCGTTCAAGTCGGGCGGCATTAACCAGAACGGTGTCCCTACCGACACCCAGAACAACCCGATCCTGGCCGCCGCCACGGTGAAGCCGGAGGACGTCGATCATTACGAGCTGGGCATCAAGTCGCAGTTCTGGGATCGCCGGGCGACGCTCAACCTCTCGATCTTCCGTACCGACATCAAGAACTACCAGGCCAATGTGAACAACGGTCAGTTCGGCGTGCTGCGCGGCTACCTCGCCAACGCCGGCGCGGTGCGGTCGCAGGGCGTGGAAGCGGACTTCTCCGTCCGCCCCAGCGAGCGTTTCAACCTCTACGCGAACGGAGCCTACACCGACGCCACCTACCGCCGCTTCTCCGACGCGCCGTGTCCGCCGGAGCTTTCCGGCGGCACCACCGTCACCGGCACGCAGACGCCGGGAGCCGCCGGCGTGCCGAACTCGCTGAGCCCTGCCAATTGCAACATTTCCGGCCAGCGCCTTCCGGGGGTTTCGAAATGGTCGTTCTCGTTCGGAGCGGAAGTCAACAATCCGGCCACACTGTTCGGCAAGGAAGGCGAAGTCTACTTCGGCTATGACGGCAGCTATCGTTCGAACTTCTCGTCCAACCCCTCGCCCTCGGCCTATACCTGGGTGGATGGCTACAGCCTCTCGAACTTCCGCCTCGGCTTCCGGGCCGAAAGCGGGTTTGACATCTATGGCTGGGTTCGCAATGCCTTCGATCAGAACTACTTCGACCAGCTCTTCGTCGGTCCCGGCAACACCGGTCTGATCGCAGGGCTTCCCGGCGATCCGCGCACCTGGGGCCTGACCGTCCGGTACGGCTTCTGATTTTCGCAGTTACAGGAACAGGGAGGACAACCTCATGTTCGATCTCGGCATAAGCCCGGGCGACCTCGTGCCTTTCATCATCGTCGGATTTGCCGCGCAGGTCATCGACGGTGCGCTCGGCATGGCCTTCGGCGTCATTTCCCAGACGATGCTCGTCAGCGTCCTGGGCGTGGCGCCGGCGGCTGCCTCCGCCACCACCCATCTGGTGGAGATATTCACGACCGGAGCCTCCGGCGCGAGCCATATCGTCCATCGCAACGTCGATTGGGGGCTGTTCAAGCGGCTCGTCCCGTTCGGCGTGGCTGGAGGCGTGACGGGCGCCTATCTGCTTTCCAACATCGACGCTTCCGTCGCCCGCCCCTACATCATGCTCTATTTGACCGGGATCGGCTTCTATCTGCTGGTCAAGGCGATCCGCATGTCGAAGCCGCGTTTCGAGGATCCGCGCACGACCCGGCCCCTGGCGGCAGTGGGCGGCTTTCTCGATGCGGCGGGCGGCGGCGGCTGGGGGCCGGTGGTCACTTCGAACCTCTTGATCCAGGGCGGCGACCCCGCAAAAGTGATCGGCACGGTAAACACGGCCGAGTTCCTGCTCGCCCTGACCATTTCGATCTCGTTCATAGCCACGCTCGGCGTCAGCGCTTTCGGCGTGGCGACGCTCGGGATGATCATCGGCGGCGTTGTGGCGGCTCCGTTCGGCGCCTATCTCGCCAAGCGGATACCGCCGCGCGTGTTGCTCTTCGCGGTTGCTCTCGTTCTCATTGCGACGAGCCTCTTCAGCATATTTAAGGCTTGGGACCTCATATCGGGTCTTTGATAGGCAGAGTTGGTGGCCTTCGCGGGGGTGTTTCGGGGAATCCGGAACGCCCCCGCTTCGTTTCGGAACGAGAGCGGCGAAGAGAACGCCCAGAAAGCCGCAGATATCCGCGCGTTCGAAAAATATGTCGTTTTTTTGAAATTAGCGTGTTGACCGAATCAATGGTGGGTCCTAGAGGGCGTTTCACCGCAGCGGACCACCTGGTTCTGGTGCGGTCGCCAAGACATTACGGGCAACATGCTCC
>NZ_ATHL01000056.1 GCF_000445125.1 Novosphingobium lindaniclasticum LE124 | reverse complement strand
TGGCATGGCGGCCTTGGCCGGTGCCGCGCCCTCCGGCGCTGCCTGCGCGGCGTCCCCGCCGGCCTGCCCCGCGTTCTGCGAAGCCTCCGCGATGGCGTTGAAGACCACGTCGATGCGATCTCCGAAGATCTGGGTGGCCGAACCCTTCGCGCCCATCAGCTGCGAGGCGATCCAGTCCGGGCCGCCCACGGCAAGGTTCCAGACGACGCCCTGATAGGCGATCCAGCTGGTTGCGAAAGTCAGCACCAGGCCCAGCGTCAGCATGCGCGGCGTCAGCGCCGAGATGCCGAGGCTGGAGCGGCCCGTCAGCAGCGAGATCGCGAAGAAGGCGATATAGAGCGTGAGCAGGATCGTCAGCACCGGGGCCATCGCCCCTTCGGCGCCGAACAGGCGGCCGAAGGCAGCCGAAGCCATCTCGTTCGCCACGCAATCGACCGCGCGCAGCGCCGGGGCAACCCCCGCGCTGGCGACTTCGGTAAGCTGTTCGCAGGCGGTGCTCATCGCCCCTACTCCGCCGCCTCGATCCAGGCGGCCTCGTCATCCGCTTCGCCCGGCCATGGCAGGCCGGTCAGCACCGGATACCAGGCCGCCGGATCGTCGCCGTAGCGCTCGCGAAGCTGGTCGAGCTTGCGCACGGTGCTCTCGCGGCCCGAAAGCACGGTGAGCACTTCGGGCATGCCCGAAAGGTCGAGGCGCACCACCACCGAGGCGTCCGACTGGCGGATCAGGAAGCAGCGCGACTGCGCCGGCAGCGTCTTGATCACATCCAGTTCGTGCTGCGACAGGCCGAAGCCCTCGCAATAATCCTCATAGCGGGCGCGGGCGTTGGGCATGAACACCATCGTCGCGGTCTGTTCGACCAGCGCGGTGGCGATCTTGCTGTCCAGCGCGTCGCGGGCCGACTGGGTGGCGAAGCCCACCAGTGCATTGCGCTTGCGCAAGGTCTTGAGCCAGTCGCGGATGCGGGCGGCGAAGACTTCGTCGTCGAGCGCCTTCCAGCCTTCGTCGATCAGGATCATCGTCGGTTCGCCGTCCAGCCGCTCGTCGATGCGGTGGAACAGGTACATCATGACCGGCGTGCGCAGGCGCGGGCTTTCCAGCAGTGCCGTCATGTCGAAGCCGAGCACGCGGGACGAGAGGTCGAGCCGGTCGTGCTGGTTGTCGAACAGCCAGCCATGCTCGCCCCCCTGAAGCCAGGCGTCGAGGCGGCTTGCGAGGTCGCCGGGTTCAGGGCGGCGCGCGCCCGCCAGCAGTTCGCGGAAGTGCGAGAGGCGGCGCAGCGAGGGGTCGTTGTGATAGGCCGCGTCGACCGCGCCGGCGATCGTCGAGAGCTCCTCCGGGCCCCTGGCTTCGAGCAGCACGCCCAGCCAGTCGCGCAGGAAAGCGCGGTTCGCGGCGGTATCGGGCAGCGAGAGCGGGTTGAACCCGGTCGGATGCCCGGCGGCGACGCGGCTGTAGGTGCCGCCGATGCCGCGCAGGAACACTTCGGCGCCGCGGTCCTTGTCGAACAGGACCGTGCGCGGACTGAACTTCTGCGCCTGGGCGGCCAGGAAGTTCATGACTACGGTCTTACCGGAACCCGACGGACCGATGACGGTGAAGTTGCCGAGGTCGCCCTGATGGAAGTTGAAGAAGAACGGCGTGGCGCTGGTGGTCGCCAGCAGGGTCACCGCATCGCCCCAGTGGTTGCCGCTCGCCTGGCCCATCGCAAAGCCGTGAAGCGAGCCGAAGCAGGCCATGTTGGCGCTGGAAATCAGCGCGCGGCGGACGATGAAGCCCTCGTTTCCGGGGAGCTGGCCCCAGAACGCCGGCTCCATGTTCACATCCTCGCGCACCGCCACGGCACCGGCATCGGCCAGCGAGGCCGCGCAGAGGGCGGTGACTTCGTCGAGCGCGTCGAGCGTATCGGCGCGGACCAGCACCGAAAGGTGGTGATCGCCGAAACCGACCGCGCCGGTGCCGAGCGAATCGCGGGCCGAGGACATTTCCCGGCGCTCGGCCATCGCTTCCTCGTCCGCCGAACGCAGGCGGCGGATGGCGAGGTCGATGCGTTCGCGGGCGATCTGGCGGTCCGAAGGCGCGTAAGTCTCGGTGAGCACCAGTTCGCAGGGAAGGCGCAGCAGCGGATCGGTCAGGCCCGGCGCGGTGCTGTCGGGATAGTCCTTGAGGCTCACCATCGACCCGAAGGAGGCGCCGGCGGCGCCGCGCAGTTCGAGCGCGTCCATGCCGAAATTGATGCGGCGATAAGGCAGCATATGGCCGATATCGGTGCCGTCAACCGGCTTGCGCACCGGCCGCATCTCGCCGTTGTACAGCGCCGAGAGCAGCTCCAGCACTTCCGAGCACGGTCCGGCCTGCCCTTCGTAGTCCCCCAGCAGCCGCGCACCATAGGCGCCCAGCGATGCGACCATGGCCGATGCGGCAGCGCGCAGCGCGCGAACGTCGGCAGGGTCGGCCTCGGCGGGTGCGCTTCCCTTGTTGCGGAGCATGCGCGAGAGCTTGTCCGGCCAGCCTGCCTTGCCGCGCGCGGGACGGCGCACCAGGGTGACGAACTGGTCGTTGACGAACAGCGCGCCCGAGCCGGTGCGCGCCCGCCATCGCGCATCGATATGCGCGGCGAGCGGATCCTCGAACTGGCCTTCCAGCGCGATCTGCACGCGGCGGCGGATGACGTGGTGATAGAGCACGAAACGCGCGTCGAGCGAGGAGCGCAGCAGCACTTCGCGCGTGGCGACATGGGCGTTCAGTTCCTCGCTATCGGCGGTTTCGAAGGCGAAGCCCGGCACCATCAGCGAGAGCATGACCGAACCGTCGCGCAGCAGCACGACGTTCTCGTCCACCAATGCCTGGTAGGGCAGCCGGTCGCCGACCAGCGTTTCCTTGGCGGCCCAACCGCCAAGAGCGCCCTTGTGGGCCGATTTCTTGCTCTTGGACATCGTCGTTTCCCCCGCGTCCCCCAATCAGGGCGCGTAGCTGTTGCAGCCCCAGCGCTGCCAGTTCGGCACGCGCGGACACTTGCTGACCTTGGCGATCCACAGGTCGAATACCCGGGGTTCGCGTAGACATGCGAGGTATCCGGCACCGTGGATCGCGAGCGCTGCTGGCAGCGCCCAGAAGCTCTTGGTGATGAGGAAGATTTCCGTCGTCACCGCCGCATTGATGATGAAGAAGCTGTAGGTCACGCCCGCGAACATCTGCGGGCGGGTCAGCGCGCGATGGACCGGATAGCGCGCGAGCGACATCTCAGCCCACCGCTGCGGACTGGATGCCGGTGACGATCGCGCCGGCGCCGAACAGGATGAACACGCCGATGATGACCGTGGCGCCGAAGCGCCAGTTCATCCGGCCGGTCAGCATCATGAAGCCGACCGCGGCCACCGCCATGACGGCGACGGCAGTGGCGACGTTGCCGAGCAGCGTTCCCTGAAGCCAGCCCAGCGCATTCACGATCGGGCCGGAGCCGGCGGGATCGGCGCGCATAACCTGCTGCGCCTGGGCGAGAGACGGCACGAAGCCGAGCCCTGCGGCAACAAGTGCCGCGAAATTGGCGAGATATCCCCGAACCTTGCGGGTCTTAAGCTGAGTATACCGAATCACGATGCCCTCCGTCTGAGGGCGCAGTGCTCCATCTGGATGACAACTATGTGACGATGGCACGGCCAATTCAGCAGTGCCATTGCAGTTCGGCACACCAAGCTAGGTCATCGTGGAAGGGCGCTGCAACCTTGACCACACCCCTTGCGTACACTTGTTATACTTCAGGTGCGTCCCGAAAGGCCAGCTTCGGTTTTGGTGACCAGGGAGGGAGCATCCCTCCCTGTTTACAGCTACTTGCTCAATCCACGCGCGTTCAGCGCGAAGCGCGCGCCGTGGAGCGCAGCAGGTTGTTCAGCGCCAGGCGCGCGGCGGCACGCGAGTCGGTCCAGGATCCGTCGGCCAGTTGCAGGTCGTAGCGATCCGGGCTGGCCACCGCGGCGCGGTAGCTGGCGAGCGCCTTTTCCGACTGGCCGTTGGCCGCATAGGCCGCGCCCAGATTGATCAGCGTGGCCGGGTCTTCGGACTTGGCCGCACCGGCCGCTTCCAGCTTGCGAACGGCGGCTTCGGCATTTCCGCTCGACAGCTCGGTATAGGCCACGTCAATCCGGTCGTTCAGCGGCGTGGCCGGCGCAGCCGTGACGGCAGTCTGGCTCAGCAGGAGAGTGGCAGCGAGGGCAGTGAAGGACATGGCATTCTCCCGTTCGTTTTTGATCTGTTGGCGAAATGCAACATCCGCTCAAAAATCACGTCCCACAAGAAAATGACGCCACTGTCATAAAACTGCAACCTGGGTGTGAAGCCGGCAAAATGCGCGAGTCGCACCTCATCCTTTCGAGGTACATCGCCCGATTCGTCATACAGCCGTCGTATAACTGCAGATTACTGTCATTGTAGCGCCAACAAACTGTCACCACCTCACCCTAGACCCCGCGCTCAGCGACGGCGGACTCGCCGCCTCGGCTCGACCTGACAAACGGGGGAATTCACGTGAAGACCATTCATGGCGCGCTGCTGATCGGCTGCAGTGCTCTCGCTCTCGCCGGCTGCGGCGCCGACGACATCTCCTCGCCGGGTGCCGGCAGCATCGAAATCACCAATCCCACGCCGACGCCCGCTCCGACGCCCACCCCGACCCCGGGCACTGTGGTCGCGGCGGCCGAATGCCCCAGCACCGCGGCCACCAGCGGCCTCGCTCTCACCAATGACGGCACCATCGCCGGTCCGCAGGGCACGTGGCGCGTCTGCACCCTGCCTGCACTGGTCAACGCCAGCGCCACCCTGCCCAAGGTCACCGGCGTACTCTATCGCCTGAACGGCCGCGTCGACGTAGGCTGCGACGGCGGCTTCGCGGCGCCGACCGCCGCTGCACCCTTCGCCACCACCACCAAGGCCTGCAATGGCCGCTCCCTGACGGCCGACACCAACGTCACGCTGACCGTCCAGGCCGGCGCGATCGTCTATGGCGACAGCACCACGGGCGCCTCGTGGCTGGCCGTCAACCGCGGCAACAAGCTGATCGCCGAAGGCACCGCCACGCAGCCGATCATCTTCACCAGCCTCGAAAACGTGACCGGCAAGGAAGCCAACGGCACGGCCATCAACAACGATACCCAGGGCAAGTGGGGCGGCGTCGTGCTGCTTGGCCGCGGTCGCATCACCGACTGCTCGACCGGCCTCGGCTCGGTGGCTGCCGACAACTGCGAACGCGTCACCGAAGGTGCCGCCGATCCCGCCAACTTCGGCGGTCGCGACAACGCCTACAACGCCGGCAGCCTGAAGTACGTGCAGATCCGCTATTCGGGCTTCTCGCTCGCACCGAACAACGAGCTTCAGGCTCTTACCGGCGGCGGCATCGGCACCGGCACCCAGCTCGACTACATCCAGTCGGTCAACAGCTCGGACGACGGCGCGGAATTCTTCGGCGGTGCGCTGAACATGAAGCACTACGTCGCCATCAATGCCGACGATGACAGCCTCGACCTCGATACCGGCGTTCAGGCCAACGTGCAGTACGTCCTGATCGTCCAGAAGCCGAGCGCCGGCGACTCGTTCTTCGAGTTCGACAGCAACGGCAACGAAAGCGACACCCCGCGCACCAAGATCGCGGTCGCCAACTTCACCGCCGTCCAGACCAGCGTCGGTTCCGGCAACAGCGGCAACCAGGCTTCGGCCCTGTTCCGCGGCAACGCCGACGTCACGCTCGCCAACGGCATCTTCTTCACGCCGACCAACGAGTGCATCCGCCTGAACGGCACTTCGGCCAACAGCTCGGCCCCCGCCTCGCTCGTCGCCAACTCGGTCGTCCTGACCTGCGGCGGTTCGGGCGCGTTCCTGGGCGGCGGCTCTTACGATGCCGCTGCGGTCAAGGCTGCCTTCGATGCAGGCACCGGCAACCAGTCGACCTTCACCTCGACGCTGTCGAACACCTTCGTCAACGGCGCGAACGAAACCGGCGTCGCACCTTTCGCGGGCCTGGCGGCAATCTCCAGCTACTTCACCGCCGCCACCTATATCGGCGCCGTGAAGGATGCCTCGGACACCTGGTATCGCGGCTGGACCTGCGACACCACCAACGCCAACCTCGGATCGAACAGCGCCTGCACCGCGCTGCCCACGACCTGATCCGGCCGCCCGCAGCCTAACGACAGGGGGCGGTCCATTCAGGCCGCCCCCTTCTCGCATCCGATAGATGTTCCAGGGGGACATACCATGATCAAGCCGCGGCTCGTCACGCTGCTGCTCTCCACTGCGATCCTCGCGCCGACTTCGGCCTGGGCGCAGGACAGCACTTCCGCTCCCGCCTCCGGTGCCGTAGGCGCCGATCCCGCTTCATCCACCGCGGAACCCGCAGCCGAGGAAGCCGCGCCCGACGTCTCCATTCCCGGCGGCGCCATCATCGTCACCGGCCAGCGCAACCGCAATATCGAGCGCGTGGCACCCCAAGTGGTCTCCGTCCTCTCGACCGAGCAGATCGCACGTACCGGCGAAGGCGACATCGCCGGCGCGCTGGGCCGTGTCACCGGCCTGTCGGTGGTCGGCAACGGCTATGTCTACGTGCGCGGCCTCGGCGATCGCTACTCGCTGGCGCTGCTCAACGGCTCGCCGCTGCCCAGCCCCGAGCCGCTGAAGCGCGTGGTTCCGCTCGACCTCTTCCCCACCAGCATCATTGCCTCGTCGCTGGTGCAGAAGAGCTACTCCACGAACTTCCCCGGCGAATTCGGCGGCGGCGTCATCAACCTGACGACCAAGTCGATTCCCGAGGAGAGCTTCCTCACCATCGGCGGCGGCATCGGCTGGGATACCGAATCGACCAACAAGCTCGGCTATACCTATTACGGCGCCAAGAGCGACTGGACCGGTTACGACAACGGCAACCGTTCCATCCCGCCGGCGCTGAAGAGCTACCTGAACGGCAATACCGTGATGGGTTCCAACAGCGACCAGGCGAAGGAGATCGGCAGCGTGCTGTTCCGGGGCCGCAACGCCGTGGTCCAGCGCGTCGACAAGATGCAGCCGAACTTCTCGGTGGATCTCTCCGCCGGCACCAAGTTTGAAATGGGTGAAGTCACGCTCGGCGTGATCGGCGCGGCCGGTTATTCCAACAAGACCCAGACCCGGGACGCCATCCAGCAGCTCACCCAGGGCCTGAGCGCCAATCCCAACAACCTCTGGGAAGACTATCGCACCGTCAGCACCGACAACCGCATCGTCGTCAACGGGATGCTGGGCATGGGTCTGGAATGGGGCGAGAACTCGATCCGCTGGACCAATGTCTACATTCACGACACCAGCAAGTTCACGCGCCTGCGCGCCGGTAACCAGGAGAGCAACCCGGCGGTCGACTTCATCTCGCAGAAGACGGCCTGGTACGAGCGCGCCCTGCTCGACACCCAGCTCACCGGCGAATTCAAGGTGGATGACAAGACCACCATCGACTTGCGCGGCGGCTTCGCGAACTCGAAGCGGCTCTCTCCGTTCGAGATCGATTCGGAATATATCCGCACCAACGACGGCACCCAGTTCGGTCAGAACTACGTCAATACCCTGGGCACCGGCGCGGTCGACCCGACCACCATCACCTTCTCGCGCCTGAGCGAGGACGTCTGGTCGGCCGGTGCCGACGTTTCTCACCAGTTCTTCGAAGGCTGGCGCGGAACGGTGGGCTATGCCTATCAGCTCAATCGCCGCACGAACACCAACCGCCAGTTCGGCGTCTACGCCAGCGGCGACCAGAACCTGATCCAGTCGTTCGGCCTGCTGCGGCCCGACGTGCTGCTCCAGCCCGGCATGTGGTACATCAACCAGGCTGGCGGCGTGAACTACAACCTGGAGCTGCGCGACCTGACGGCCAACGTCGGTCTGTTCGATGCCCGCCTGCTCAACCATGCCTTCTACGGCAAGGTTGACGGCCAGATCACCGACAGCCTTTCGGTCGATGCCGGCGTTCGCTGGGAATACGCCAAGCAGTCGACAGTCCTGCGACCGGTCGGAGCTCCGGCCGAGGCGACGACCGACCTCAAGAAGGAATACTTCCTTCCCGCGCTGACGCTCACGTACGAGATCGAGCCGAGCATGCAGGTCCGCGTGAACGGTTCGAAGACGATCGCCCGCCCGCAGTTCCGCGAGCTGGTCTATCAGAACTTCTACGATCCCGACAGCAACCGCACCTATCGCGGCAACCCTTTCCTCAAGGATAGCCAGCTCTACAACGCCGAGGCCCGCTTCGAGTGGTACTTCGGCCGTGACGAGCGGGTGTCGCTCGGCGGGTTCTACAAGCACATCAAGAACCCGATCGAATCGATCCTCGCCGGTTCCGAAAGCTTCATCACCACTTACGCCAACGCGCCTGCGGCCGACCTCTACGGTGCGGAACTCGAAGTGCAGAAGCATGTCTACCTCGATACGCTGGGCGGATCGTTCTTCGAAAACCGGCGCCTGGTCCTGGTCGGCAACTACACCTATACCAAGTCGAAGCTGAAGGTTGGCGACGACGACACGACCGACATCTACGGTGCCAGCACGACGCAGTTCGCCCGCGATTACTTCCGCAATGGCGCACCGCTTACTGGCCAGGCCGAGCACTTGCTCAACCTGCAACTGGGCATGGAAGATACCGAGAAGCTGTCGCAGCAGACCATTCTGCTCAGCTATGCCAGCAAGCGTTCGGTCAGCCGCGGCCTCGTCGGCACCGTGCGCCAGCCCGACGTGATCGAATATCCGGGCCTGCGCATCGATGTCGTGCTGCGCCAGGGCATCCAGGTCGGCGGCAAGGAAATCGAGCTGAAGGCCGAGGGTCGCAATCTTACGGGCCGCAAGCACCTCGAGTATCAAACCTTCGAGGACGGCCGGGTGGACTTCAACACTTACGATCTCGGCCGCGTCTTCTCGCTTTCGGCAACGGCCAAGTTCTGACCATCTCACCACGGAGGTCCTGCCCTCCCGACGGCAACTGACGGGCCGGTCGCAGCGATGCGACCGGCCCTTTTTTCTTTCCATTCGGGCGGGGCCGGGTTAAGGGCGCCGCGTCATCTGGGGAGTAGCCGCCTGCGCCCCCTTGTCTCGGCCATCGCCTGGGCAAGACCAGCAGGACCTGTCGTCAACATACTTGGTCGAGAGACCATGGCGCACAGGAGGACGGAAAGGACCGTCCGGGCGAGACCAATGGCGTTGCAGCTCCGTCCGGCCGGGCGGGTTCTGCCGCGCTATTGTCTTGTCTGCCGCCCGGCCCCGGAGAAATTTTCGTGCCAGCCCTGCTTACGTCGACTCTGTTCGGCCCGGCCCTGTTCACCTCGACGGCCGTGGTCGCGCTTGCGGAGATCGGCGACAAGACCCAGCTTCTCGCGATCCTGCTGGCCACCCGCTTCAAGCGGCCCTGGCCGATCGTCGCGGGCATCTTCGTGGCGACGCTGGCGAATCATTTCCTGGCCGCGCTGGTGGGCGAACAGGCGGCCGCCTTCCTGGATGGTCGCTGGTTCCGCTACCTCATCGCCGCCAGCTTCATCGTCATGGCGGGCTGGACGCTGATCCCCGACAAGTTCGAGGAGGACGACGCGCCCCGGCCCAGCCGCTTCGGTCCGTTCGCCGCGACCACGATCGCCTTCTTCCTGGTCGAGATGGGCGACAAGACGCAGATCGCCACGATCGCGCTCGGCGCGCGCTATCAGAGCGTGGTTCCGGTGATGGTGGGCACCACGATCGGCATGATGCTCGCCAATGTGCCCGCCGTGTTCCTGGGCAATGCGATCATCAAGCGCGTGCCGCTCGATGTCGTGCGCGGCATCGCGGCATTGCTGTTCCTGGTGATCGGACTCTGGCTTCTGGCGCAGACCGCAGGCTGGCTGGGCTGACGACCCTGTTCGAGCGATCGGGGCGAGTAGCTCAGACCGCGTCGAAGACGTAGCCGAGCGAACGCACGGTGCGCAGCGGGTTGCCCGCGCCCACGCCCTTGAGCGCGCGGCGCAGCCTGCCGATCCACACGTCCACCGTGCGCTCGTCCACCGCCGGCTCCTGCTTGCCGAGAGCGGCGATCAACTGGTTGCGGGTAAAGACGCGGCCGGGATGCTCGATGAAATAGCGCAGCAGGCGCAGTTCGTTGGGCATCAGCGAGATCGGCTTGCCCTGCCAACGGGCCTGGAACGCAGCCACGTCCACCGAGAGTTCGCCTTGCGCCAGCACCCGACCATTGGCCGTGTCCTGCTCGCTGATATTGGCGCCGAGCACCCGGTCGAGAAGGGCGGAGCGGGTCAGCGGGCCGACCATGTAGTCGTCGGCCCCCATGCGCAGCGCGCGCTTGCGATCGTCCACGTTGTCCTCTTCGAGAACGATGGTGACATGGGCATGGCTGGTGAGGCCGTCCGCGCGCAGGCGGCGGCAGAGTTCGAGGCCGGACATTTCCGGCAACACCCAGTCGATGAACACCCAGAGCGCCCCTTCGATCAGCGGCAGTTCGGCAAAGTCGGTCCAGCGATGAAGGACGACATCGAAATCGTCGTGCCGAAAGGCGGCGAGACCACCTGAAAGTTCACTCGCCAGCAATATGTCGATGCGCCGCATGGCCCCCTGCCTGATTGCCCCCCGGATCGGGACTCCGCGCGGGTAATTGCCGCTCCAGTGTGACGAGCAAGTGACATATCGATGACGTGCAACGGAAAAGATCGAGCACGCGCGGGCGAGCCTCCATGTGGGTTTTCTCCTGCGAGCGGCTGTCATCGAAGTGACCCGCAACCGTCACCGCCACGCAACGCGGAAATGCAATCATCCAGCAACTGGAACGAGCCAGAACTGGATCGGGGCACAACGATGCGGAACGACGCCGACACCCTTCTCGCACGCCGCAACGGCAGCGATGCCGGATTTACCGGCACCAACATCCCCGCCTGGCTCGACCTGCCCGATCCCAAGGGCTTTCGCCCCAAGCGCAAGTACGAGACGATCTGGATCTCCGACGTCCACCTGGGCACGCGCGGCTGCAATGCCGAAATGCTGGTGGACTTCCTGCGCTCGGTGGAATGCAAGACGCTCTATCTCGTGGGGGACATCGTCGACGGCTGGCGCCTGCGCAAGGGCTGGTACTGGCCCGATGCCCACAACGAAGTGATCCGCCGCATCCTCAAGATGGCCCATCGCGGCACGCGCGTCGTCTTCGTGGCGGGCAACCATGACGAAATGCTGCGCGACTATGCCGGGCTCACCTTCGGCGGCGTGGAACTGGTGCTGGAAGCGGTGCACGAGACGCTCGACGGCCGCCGTCTGCTCGTCACCCACGGCGACGCGTTCGACGGCGTGGTGCTCTATGCCAAGTGGCTCGCCTTCCTGGGCGACAAGGCCTACGGCGCGCTGCTGCGGGCCAACATCGTGTTCAACGCGGTGCGGCGCAAGCTGAAGATGCCCTATTGGTCGCTCTCGGCCTATATGAAGAAGAAGGTCAAGAACGCCGTCCAATACGTCTGCAGCTACGAGGAAGCCGTGGCCGGCGAAGCGATCTCGCGCGGCTTCGACGGGGTGGTCTGCGGCCACATCCACTGCGCGGAGATCCGCCAGTTCGGCGGAATCACCTACTACAACGACGGCGACTGGGTGGAAAGCTGCACCGCCCTGGTCGAGGATCTCCAGGGCCACATCGCGATCATCGACTGGATCGCGGAGACCGGCGGCCAGACCGCCGAGGGTATCCCGGCCCACCACGAGGCGGGCCATCACGAGGCGGCCCAGCACGAGCCAGCGGAGTGAAGCTGACCCTGGCGACCGACGCCTGGCTCCCCCAGGTCAACGGCGTGGTCCGCTCGCTCTCCGCCACGCTGGATGAACTGACCCGGCGCGGTCACCAGGTGGAGACGCTGACGCCCGATCGCTTCTTCACGGTGCCGATGCCGGGCTATGCCTCGATCCGCCTCGCCATGGCGCCGCGTTTCGGGGTTCGCCGCATGCTTGACAAGGCGCAGCCCGAGATCGTCCATATCGCCACCGAAGGCCCGATCGGCTGGGCAGCGCGCGGCTGGTGCCTTTCGCGCGGAGTGCCGTTCACGTCCGCGTTCCATACCCGCTTCCCGGAATATGCCGCCGTGCGGACGGGGCTCAGCGCCGAGCGCTTCTGGCCGATCATGCAGCGCTTCCACGCGCCGAGCCAGGCCGTGCTGGTCTCGACGCAGAGCCTGGCGCATGAACTCGCCGGGCGCGGGATCGCGCATACCCGCCGCTGGAGTCGCGGCATCGACCAGAACCAGTTCAAGCCGGACGGTGTGCGGCACCCGGCGATGGGCGCCCTGCCCGGCCCGGTGCTGCTCAATGTCGGCCGGGTAGCGCCGGAGAAGAACCTCGAAGCCTTTCTCGACGCGCCAGTGCCGGGAAGCAAGGTCGTGGTCGGGGACGGTCCCGCGCTGGAAAGCCTCAAGCGCCGCTATCCCCAGGTGCTGTTCCTGGGTGCCCTGTCCGGAGAGGAACTGGCGAGCGCCTACCGCGCCGCCGACTGCTTCGTGTTCCCCAGCCTCACCGACACGTTCGGACTGGTGGTGATCGAGGCGCTGGCTTGCGGCACCCCGGTCGCTGCCTTTCCGGTAACCGGCCCGGTCGATATCCTCGGGCTGGATGGCTGCGGCGTCGACGAAGGCATGGAAGCACCGGCCGGCGCCGTCGACGCGGTGCTCGAACGCGCCATTACGGCAGCCTTGGCGGTACGGCGCGGGGACGCCGCCCGGCTCGGCGCGCGATTTTCCTGGGAGCGGGCCACGGACCAGTTCCTGACGACGATTCAGGCCGCCCTGGAAGCATCGGAGCGCCCTGCCCGCGCCGCCGCCTGAGTGGTTCTCCTCCACCCGTCCCTCTTGTCACGGCGTTCCTCATCTGTCCGTCATTCCGTCTTCCTGAACTCGTTTTGGAACGACCTCGCTTTCGCATAGCAAGGATGCGGCGGCCCCCGCCTAACTCCTAGCCTCCGACGCGCAGGCCGATTTCGTAAATCGCAACATTCAGCCTCGCAACAGCAATGTTATCTTACAATACCAAGGACTATGGCGGCCATATCGAGGCCGCCTGCTGGCAGGCGGCGCATCATTCCACCTTGGGGATCCATCTTGCGCAACCTTCCGATTCTGCTGCCGGTCGCTCTCGTCTCAGCCGCCGCCATCGCCGCTCCGGCGCCCGCCCTGGCCGACGAAACCTACGTCGAAGGCACCGGGGGCATAATCTGGAACCATGAGGAGGCCAACGCCGTCGCCGCCGTGACGCTGGGTCACGATATCGACCTCAGTGAACGCTTATTCGTCGGCGGGGAAGGTTTTGCGGAGAAAGTGCTGGCGAACGATACCCGCGTGGTCTGGGGCATCGGTGGCCGCGCCGGCGCGCGGGTGCTACCCGGCGCGAAGCTCTATGCGGCGGCGAACTGGCAGTCGAAGGATTGCCGCGAATGCAGCGATGCCGTGGGGCTCAGCGCCGGGTGGGAGCAGGACCTCAACGAGAAGGTCTACGCCAAGCTGGAATACAAGCACGTCCTGATCGGCAACGGCGAACCGGACTCCGATATCGTGGCGGTGGGCATCGGCACCAAGTTCTAGCGTCCGGCAGCCGACGCGCGAGGAAGGCGACTGTTCGCCTTCCCCGGCCGGATCAGGTCACGTCCATCGCATAACCCGCCGCGCGGACGGTGCGGATGGGATCGGTGTCGCCGTCGCGATTGATCGCCTTGCGCAGGCGGCGGATGTGGACGTCCACCGTCCGCTCGTCGATGTCGGAGTCCATGCCCCAGACGCCGTCGAGGATCTGCTGGCGCGATACCACCCGGTTCGGACGCTCCATGAAATAGCGCAGCAGGCGGAATTCGGTCGGGCCGAGGTGCAGCGCCTCGCCCGAGCGACGCACGCGGTGGCTGGTGGCGTCCAGTTCGATGTCGCCCCACTGGAGCACGTTGCCCGCCAGCGAGGGGCGCGCCCGGCGCAGCAGCGCCTCGATGCGGGCGAGCAGTTCGCGGGGGGAGAACGGCTTGGTGACGTAATCGTCCGCGCCGGTCTTGAGGCCGCGAATGCGGTCCTCTTCCTCGCCGCGCGCCGTCAGCATCAGGATCGGGATCTGCGCGGTGTCCTTGTCCTTGCGGAGCTGGCGGCAGACCTCGATGCCGGGAACGTGCTCGATCATCCAGTCGAGGATGATGGCGTCGGGCATCTGTTCCTGCACCATCAGCAGGGCTTCCTCGCCGTCACTGGTGCTGCGCACCTGATAGCCTTCGGCGCTGAGGTTCCAGGTGAGCAGTTCGCAGAGCGCGCGGTCGTCTTCGACGACGAGGACGGAGGGGTTCACGGCAGGTCCCTTGTGTCGTCGGTCTGGCTGTCGCGCTCGGCGTGGTATTCGCCGGTCGCGGCATAGTAGACCATTTCGGCGACATTGGTGGCGTGGTCGCCGATGCGTTCGAGGTTGCGGGCGATGAAGAGGAGCTGCGCAGCGCTGGAGATCGTCGCCGGGTTCTCCATCATGTGGGTCAGCAGCGAGCGGAACAGCGTGTTGTAGAACTGGTCCAGCTTCTCGTCGCGGCGGATCACCTCCTGCGCCAGCGCGGCATCGCGTGAGCCATAGGCGTTGAGCACGTCGCGGACCATGCCCTCGGCGATCTCGGCCATCATCGGCACGAGATCGAGCGGCTCGATCTTCACGCGATTTTCGAGAGCGTTGACGCGCTTGGCGATGTTCTTGGCGTAGTCGCCGATGCGCTCGATCACGCCCGAGATCTTGAGCGCGGCGATCACGTCGCGCAGATCGTCGGCCATCGGCGCGCGCAGGGCGATAGTGCGCACCGCCAGCCGGTCCACTTCGGCTTCCAGCGCATCGAGGCGGGCGTCGGCGGCGACGACTTGTGCCGCGAGGTCCTCGTCATGATGCGTCAGCGCGATGATGGCGTCGCGAATGGCGACTTCGGCGAGGCCGCCCATCTCGGCGACGAGGCCGCGAAGCTGCCCGATCTCGCTGTCGAAGGCCTTTACGGTATGGTCAACCATGGCTCTTGTCCTGTTCCCTGTCTTCGCCGTCAGCCGTAGCGACCGGTAATGTAGTCCTTGGTCTTCTCCTCGCGGGGCGTGGTGAAGATCTGGCTCGTGTCGCCGTATTCCACCAGGTTGCCGAGGTGGAAGAACGCCGTGCGCTGCGAGACGCGGGCCGCCTGCTGCATCGAGTGGGTGACGATGACGATGGCGAAGCTTTCCTTCAGCTCGTCGATCAGTTCCTCGATTCGCGCGGTGGCGATCGGGTCGAGCGCGGAGCACGGCTCGTCCATCAGGATCACTTCGGGGCTGACGGCGATGGCGCGGGCGATGCACAGGCGCTGCTGCTGGCCGCCCGACAGGGCAGTGCCGGGCTCGTTCAGGCGATCCTTCACTTCGTCCCACAGGCCCGCCTTGGTCAGCGAGCTTTCGATGATCCCGTCGAGGTCCGCTTTCGCGGGCGCCAGCCCGTGGATGCGCGGGCCGTAGGCGATGTTCTCGTAGATCGACTTGGGGAACGGATTGGGCTTCTGGAACACCATGCCCACCCGGGCGCGCAGGGCGACCGGATCCATCGCGGCGGCGTAGATATCCTCGCCGTCGAGCAGGATCTCGCCGGTGACGCGGGCGTCGGCGATGGTGTCGTTCATGCGGTTCAGCGAGCGCAGGAACGTGGACTTGCCGCAACCCGAAGGGCCGATGAAAGCAGTGACGATGCCGTTGTCGATCTCGATCGAGACGTTGTTGATGGCCTTCTTCTGGCCGTAGAACACGTCGACGTTACGAGCCGTGAGTTTGGAGTTTGTCATATCTCTACCAGCGCACTTCGAACTTGTTTCGAAGGTAGATTGCAAGGCCGTTCATCGCCAACAGGAAGACCAGCAGAACGATGATGGCGGCGGAGGTGTTCTGGACGAAGCCCGTATCGATTTCGTCGGACCACAGGAAGATCTGCATCGGCAGCACGCTGGAAGGGTCGGTGATCCCGCCCGGCGGAGTGACGACGAAGGCGCGCATGCCGATCATCAGCAGCGGCGCGGTTTCACCGAGGGCGCGGGCCATGCCGATGATGGTGCCGGTGAGAATGCCCGGCAGCGCGAGCGGCAGGACGTGGTGGAACACGGTCTGCATCTTGCTGGCGCCGATCGCGAGGGCCGCATCGCGGATCGAGGGGGGGACCGCCTTGATCGCGTTGCGGCCGGAGATGACGATGACCGGCATCGTCATCAGCGCCAGCGTCAGCCCGCCGACCAGCGGCGAGGAGCGCGGCATGCCCAGGGTATTGATGAACACCGCCAGGCCGAGCAGGCCGAAGATGATCGAGGGCACCGCGGCAAGGTTGTTGATCGAGACCTCGACCCATTCGATCCAGCGGCTGCGCGGAGCGAATTCCTCGAGGTAGATCGCCGCCAGCACGCCCATCGGGAACGAGAGCAGCAGGGTGACGGCCATCGTCAGCAGCGAGCCCTTGGCCGCGCCCCAGACGCCCGCGATATCGGGATCGGTGGAATCCGAGCCGGACAGAAAGCTCCAGTCCAAACCGCCCAGGCCGTTCTTCAGCATGATCACCAGCAGCAGCGCCAGGAAGGCGAGGCTGAGGACGATCGCGCCGAGGCCGATCAGCTTGAAGCGGCGTTCGGCGGCGTTGCGGCGGGAAATCCGGCGCAGGGCCTCCGGCGTTTGCCAGCGTGCGTTGCCCAAGGGGGCATTACCATCGCGCGCGGCACTGAGAGATGCGTTACTCATAAGCTTCCCGGAAGCGCTTCACCACGCGAAGGGCGATGATGTTGAGGATGAGGGTGACGATGAAGAGCACCAGGCCCAGCGCGAAGGCGGAGAGCGTCTTGGGGCTGTTGAACTCCTGGTCGCCGGTCAGCATCTGGACAATCTGGTAGGTGACGGTGGTCATCGAGGCGAAGGGGTTCGCGGAAAGGTTGGCGGCGGCACCGGCGGCCATGACCACGATCATGGTCTCGCCGATGGCGCGGCTGATCGCCAGCATCACGCCCGCGACGATGCCCGGAAGCGCGGCGGGGAGCAGCACTTTCTTGATCGTTTCCGACTTGGTGGCGCCGAGCGCCAGCGAGCCGTCGCTCATCGCGCGGGGGACGGCGGCGAGCGCGTCGTCGGCCATCGAGGAGACGAAGGGAATGATCATCACGCCCATCACCACACCGGCGGCCAGCGCGCTTTCGGTCGAGGGGTTGGCCATGCCGAGCGAGGCCGCGAAGTCGCGGAAGATCGGCGCCACGGTCAGCGCGGCGAAGTAGCCGTAGACCACCGTGGGAATGCCCGCGAGGATTTCCAGCATGGGTTTCAGCCACTTGCGGATCGTCGGCGTGGCATATTGCGTCAGGTAGATCGCGCTCATCAGGCCGAGCGGGATCGCCACGATCATGGCGATGATCGCGCCGATGTAGATCGTGCCCCAGAACAGTGGCACCGCGCCGAAGCTGTCGCCCAGGTTGTCGCCTCGCGCGGAGCCCGGCGACCAGTGCAGGCCGGTGAGGAAGTCGATCGGCGAGACGTCCTTGAAGAACATGCCCGCTTCGAACACCAGCGAAGCGACGATGCCGAAAGTGGTCAGGATCGCCATGAGCGAGGCGACCAGCAGCAGTCCCAGCACGCCGCGTTCGACGCGGGTGCGCGCCGGGAAGTTCGCGCGGATGCGGGTGAAGGCCCAGCCCCCGCCCGCGACGGCCACGATCGCCACCAGCAGCGCGCCGATCAGGCCGAAGCGGCCATGGGCGTCACGCACCGGCCCGGCCAGCGTGTTCGCCAGCGGGTTGAAGGCGACCGCATCGGGATTGTCGGCGATGGACTTGGCTTCGGAGAGGATCGCCGCGCGGCTCATGGCGTCAGCAGGAAGCTGCGCCGCTACGGGGTCGGCCATGACCGCCCCGTCGACGAGGCCCGGCATGATCGCCTGCCATGCCCCCCAGGCGATCAGCGCCGGAAAGACGATCCACAGCGCGACGTGCCAGGCGTGGTAGCCCGGCATCGAATGGATCGAGCCGCGGCCGGTATGGAGCAGCCGGGCCCGGCCCCGTGCGGCGAACCAGCCGACGAGACCGAGGCCGAGAACGGCCAGAAGAACTCCGGTGAGAATCATGAATGGCCGCCCTTTGCGTCCCTGCCCCCGAAAGGGCTTACTTCAGAACCGCGGGATCGAGCGGGGTCATCTTGGCGACGATGTCGGCGCTCTTGGCGCGAACGTCCTCGGGCGAGATCACCATGCCCTTGGCCTTCAGTGCGCCATCCGGGCCCCACGACTTGGCCCATTCGGCGACATAGGCCTGGAGACCCTTGATCGGGGCGAGGTGCTGCTTCTTCACGTAGATGTAGAGCGGACGGGCGCCGGGGTAC
Source organism: Novosphingobium lindaniclasticum LE124 (assembly GCF_000445125.1). Taxonomy (GTDB): domain Bacteria; phylum Pseudomonadota; class Alphaproteobacteria; order Sphingomonadales; family Sphingomonadaceae; genus Novosphingobium; species Novosphingobium lindaniclasticum. The sequence continues at coordinate 34,807 of NZ_ATHL01000056.1, read as the reverse complement.
GAAAAATCCGAGATCGAGGCATAAGTCGGCTCGATGCCGGACATCGGGATGCCCTTGATCGTGCCCATGTTCGATTCCAGGAACGAGAAGCCGAAGATGCCGATGGCCTTCGGGTTCTGCGAGATCTTCTGCACGATCAGGTTGTCATTCTCGCCGGCGTCCACATAGGGACCGTCCTCGCGGATGTCGTGGCAGGTCGCCTCGTACTTGTCCTTGTCGCTGTCCTTGAGGGCCTTGGTGGCAGCGTCGGTCTTGCAGCCCGCTTCGAGGATCAGTTCCTTGAGCGCGTCGCGCGTGCCGGAGGTGGAGGGCGGGCCGTAGACCAGGATCGGTTCGGCCGGGAGCGACGGGTTCACGTCCTTCCAGGTCTTGGCGGTGTTCGGCTTGCCGAAGGGATTGGCGGCCAGCGCCTTGTAGATGTCCACCGGGGTCAGCTTCATGTTGGGGCCGTTCTTGCCCTCGGCGAAGGCGATGCCGTCGATGCCGACCTGGATCTCGACGATCTCGGTCACGCCGTTCTTCTGGCATTCCTCGAACTCGGACTTCTTGATCCGGCGCGAGGCGTTCTCGATATCGGGATGCTGCGCGCCGACGCCGGCGCAGAACAGCTTCATGCCCGCACCCGTGCCGGTCGACTCGATCACCGGCGACTTGCCGCCCGCCTTGGCCGTCTGCTCGGCCACGGCAGTGGCGAAGGGATAGACGGTGGAGGAGCCGACGGCCCGCACGAAATCGCGCGAACCCGCGCCCGAACCGCCCGAGCCGCCGCAGGCGCTCAGAGCGAGGACGGAAGCGGCAGCGAAGATGATGGTCTTGGTCGAACGCATGGTCTTAACCCCTTGGGTTTCTCTCTGCGACGCCCCTATTGGGGTAGAATGACACTTCTATGACAGGAAAGTGACATAACTCGCCAAACCGCGCAAATCCGTGCGTTTTCCTTGGATCGAAATGAGGTCCGGAGGGTTCGCGGAGCAAGAACATGACAATTATACGACGATGCGAGTCGCGGTTTGGGAGCAAGTGTGCTGCCCGCCGTTTGCGACGTTCCGGCCGCCATTCCGACGGCGACAGGGGGTGGAAACCGCGAGCGCCCTTTTTCGTCAGGTGTCCGCAACTGACCGTCGACGACTGTCTGCCGGGGCATCTATGCCCGATGCGGCGAACAACGGCAGGCTCGAAGGCCCACGCGCAGGTCTCGCGTGTCCGCGCCGCCCTTCCAGCAACATTCGGACTTCATTCCGTCGCGAACAGAAACCTGCATACCGCGTAATCTTCGCGGTGCCATAAAGCGTGTCGGGATTGTTTCCCATAGAGGCCGATGAGACACTCTTCCGCGACTCGATGGAGTAGCGGAGCCGTCATCCGATCCAAGTTCCGAGCAATGAGAAAGGCTTACGCGTGGCCTTGATGAAGACGTGGCTGAGAAACCGTGCCGATCGCCGTCGTTCGGCCCTGTCCGTCCGTGCCGGTACGAATAGAAAAAGCCTGCTGAACACGCCAAGAGCATCGTCATATTCGTCATATTCGCAGTCACATCAGTCATCAAACTGTCATTGAACCGAAATAGTCGGCCCTCGTCGCGCCCGGCACTTGTGTGCAGCGCCAAGGAGAATGCCCGATATGCGTCTCACTCTCGCCTGCGCGACGGCCCTCGCCGTCGTCCTGTCCGCCTCGAGCGCAAGAGCGCAGGCGATCTCGGCGGAAGAAGCCGAAGCGCTGCGCGCGCAGATCCGTACGATGAAAGCCCAGATGGAAGCGATGGAGGCCCGGCTGAACGCCGCCGCGCCTGCCGCCGGCGCCGCGCCTGAAGCTCCCGCGCCAGCCGGAACGCCGCCGCTTGCCGCAGCCCCGGCCGCTCCCGCCGCCGCAAAGCCCGCCAAGAACAAGGACGGCAGCAACAAGGACGGCAAGAGCAAGGACGATACCGCCATCGACTGGAAAGGCAGCCCGCAGTTCGCGCAGGGCGACCGCCTGTTCAAGGTCAAGGGCCGCATCCAGGCCGACGCCAACTACGTCAAGGCCCCCAAGAGCCTGGACGACAAGGGCCTGGGCTTCTCCAACGAGGCGCGCCGTATCCGGCTTGGCGCGGAAGGGGCGCTGGGCGCCGGGTTCGACTACAAGCTGGAGCTCGAACTGTCGGACAACGCGGTCGATCTCGTCGACACTTATGTCGGCTATCACACCGGTCCCTGGCAGATCCGGCTGGGCAACCAGAACTCGTTCCAGTCGCTCGACGAACTGACCGGCGATACGAGCGGCAGCGTGATGGAGCGCGCCGCCTTCACCGACGCCTTCAACTTCGAGCGCCGCCTCGGCCTCGCCTTCCAGTACGGCAAGGGCCCCTGGCTGGCGCAGGCGGGCGTGTTCACCGACGATATCGGCGCCCTCGCCAACGACGGCGACGGCGTGGACGGCGGCGACGAGAACAACAGCTACGGCCTCGACGGGCGCCTGGTCTTCGCGCCCAAGCTAGGCGATCTTCAGCTTCACTTCGGCGGCTCGGCGCATTACCGCCGTCTCGGCCGGCTGGCGGACAGCGAAACCCGCTACCGCCAACGCCCTTACGTCCATTCCACCAATACGCGCCTGATCGGCACGCCGGTGATGAACGTCTCCGAAGAAGACCACTACGGCCTCGAGTTCGCGGCCATTCGCGGCCGCTGGCATGCGGCGGCGGAGTATCACATGCTGACCGCCAACCGCGTCGACGCCTCCACCGTCACCTTCCGGGGCGCCTATGCCGAGACCGGTCTGTTCCTCACCAAGGGCGACCATCGCGGCTACAAGGAAGGCATCTTCCGCGTCGAGAAGCCGGCCCGTCCCCTGGGCGAAGGCGGCCTCGGCTCGCTGCTCCTGAGCTTGCGCTACGACTGGCTGGACCTCAACGACAAGGACATTCGCGGCGGCACCCAGAACGGCTACATCGCGGCGCTCGTCTGGGAGCCGATCCAGAACCTGCGCTTCAACGTGAACTATGCGCTGATGGACTACACCGGCGCCAAAGCCCTGCCTTCGGGCAAGACCGACTACGATGCGCAAGTCGTGGGCACGCGGTTCGAACTGGACTTCTGAGTTCGGGGGGGGGGGCGTGGCGACCGACCCTGGTCCCCGCCCGCTCACCCCGCCGCCTCACCCCGCCCGCTCATCCTGCCGCCTCGTCCTTGCGCAGCGGCAGCATCAGCGAGGCGGTGGTGCCTTGCCCCGGCCGGCTGTCGATATCGAAGCGGCCGCGATGGCGCTCGACGATGTGCTTGACGATCGAAAGCCCCAGCCCGGTGCCGCCGACCATGCGGCTGCGACTGGTGTCGGCGCGGTAGAAGCGCTCGGTCACGCGCGGCAGGTGCTCGGGCGCGATGCCTTCGCCGTGGTCCTGTACCGTCACCAGCACCCAGCCGGTCGGCGTTGATTCCAGGCTGACGTCCACCGGCCCACCCTGCTTGCCGTATTTCAGCGAATTGTCGATGAGGTTGCGCAGCACTTGCGCCAGTTGGCCGCGATCGCCGGTCACTACCGCCTGAGGGCAATTCGATTCGACCGAGATCTGCGCATCGCCGCGCGTCTCGCCCGCGACTTCCCGCGCCAGCGCCACCATTTCCACCTTCTCGGAGGGAACTTCGTGCTTCACCGCCTCGATCCGCGAAAGCGACATGAGGTCGGAGATCAGGGCCTGCATGCGCTGCGCCTCGTGGCGGATGGTGTCGAGGAAGCGGGTGCGCACGCTCTCGTCGCCGCCGGCCTTGGGGTTGTGCAGCGTCTCGACATAGCCGAGCACGTTGGCCAGCGGCGTGCGCAGTTCGTGGCTGGCATTGGCAACGAAATCGGCGTGCGACTTGGCGACGCTGACCCGCTCCGAGAGGTCGTAGAGGCTGACCAGCCGGTCGATCGGCGAGACCACCCGGCAGTCCACTTCCCAGACGCTGCCGCCGGTGGACAAGCCGCTGACGCGGGCGATTCCGCCTTCGTCGCTGAGGATCGCGGCGACCGCGCGGGGTTCGCGGATGGCGATGCGCACGTCCTGCCCGACGATATGGGCGCCGAGCAGGCCCCGCGCCGCGCCGTTGGCGAAGCGCACTTGCCCGCGCGAGACCATCATCGCCGGGGTCTGGAGATGTTCGAGGAGGTGGACGCCGTCACCGGCCATGCTTTTCGCCTTCTATCCTTCGCCGCAGCCGCTTTTGCACGGATGCCGATCCTGTCCCATGCCCGTACCGAGCGTCAGGACAAAGACGCCGCCGCAAGGAACTTGCGGAAAATCGCCTCCGCTACGGTTCTAAATACGTATGCGGGGCGGAGCCCGGGATCAATCCGTGCAAACGAGGTTGAGGTTTGGCGCGCTCTCGCCTAGCACGGCGCACGCAGTTCGTGTCATGCTGCAACCGCGAAGAGGCATCTATTCCTCGCGGGGCGCATGATGGGAACGCACAGGAGGAGGAGCCCGTCGATTCCGGCGGAAAATGACCCATAGGGGATAACCCCCCAGAAGGTGGACTGCGCCCAGTGACCAATTCGATTTCGGCCCCATTCACGTCCGACCGCCTGCTTCTGTTCGGTGCCACCGGCGATCTTTCGCGCCGCATGCTTCTTCCTTCGCTCTGCGCGCTCGATGCCGAAGGCCTGCTCGATCCCAAGATCGAGATCGTCGGTACTGCCCGTTCCGACCACGACGATGCGGAATTCCGCAATTTCGCGCGGGAATCGCTCGAACAGTTCCTGCCTGCAGAACGGCGCGGCGGCATGGCGCGGTTCCTCAACCGCCTGTCCTACCAGACGCTCGACGCCAACCAGATGGAAGGCTTCAACGCCCTGGCCGCCAAAGTGGGCGAGCCGAAGGACGGGCTCTCGATCTTCCTCTCCACCGCGCCCAGCCTGTTCGAACCCACCATTCGCGGCCTCCAGGCGAGCGGCCTTGCCGGGGACAACGTGCGGATCGGCCTGGAAAAGCCGCTGGGCGTCGATCTTGCGTCGAGCAAGGTGATCAACGACGCCGTCGCCCGCGCCTTCCCCGAAGACCGCATCTTCCGCATCGATCATTACCTGGGCAAGGAAACGGTCCAGAACCTCTTGGCGCTGCGCTTCGCCAACCTGATGTTCGAGCCGCTGTGGAACGCCGCGCATATCGATCATGTGCAGATCACCGTGGCCGAGACAGTCGGCCTGGAATCGCGCGTGGCCTACTATGACGATTCCGGCGCGCTGCGCGACATGGTGCAGAACCACATGCTCCAGCTGCTCGCGCTCGTCGCGATGGAGCCGCCGGTCAGCTACGACGCTACCAGCGTCCGCGACGAGAAGGTCAAGATCCTTCGCTCGCTGCGCAAGGTGTCGACAAACGAGACGGTGACCGGCCAGTACCGCGCCGGGGCCATCGGCGGCCAGGCCGTGCCGGGCTATGACGACGAACTGGGCAGGGATTCCAATACCGAGACGTTCGTCGCCATCAAGGCGCATATCGACAACTGGCGCTGGCAGGGCGTGCCCTTCTACTTGCGCACCGGCAAGCGCCTGCCCAAGCGCACGACCGAGATCGTCGTCCAGTTTCGCGACGTGCCGCACTCGATATTCCACGGTCGCGGCGCCCGCACGGTCCCCAACCGCCTGGTCATCGGCATCCAGCCCAGCGAGAACATCACGCTCTCGCTCATGGCCAAAGTGCCTGGGCTGGACCGCAACGGCTTCGGCCTGCGCTCGATCCCGCTCGACATCGCAATGCCCGACGCTTTCGCCGGGCCGCAGCGCCGCATCGCCTACGAACGCCTGCTGCTGGATCTGATCGAGGGCGAGCAGACGCTGTTCGTCCGCCGCGACGAGGTGGAAGCGCAGTGGGAATGGATCGACGCCATTCGTGCCGAGTGGGAAGGCCAGGCTCAGGAGCCCCGGACCTATACCGCCGGAAGCTGGGGCCCCTCCGCCGCCATCGCCCTCGCCGAGCGCGACGGCGTCACCTGGCACGAGTAATCGGGCGTGAATAACAGGACCGGCCCAGCGGCATGAACCCGACATGCACCCTATATGACCGGGTGCGTGAACGGCCCCTCATGTCCGGGCGCGTAGAAATTCCCCGCGAACCGGTGGAAGATGCTTCTTGACACCGGTTACCCAAGGGCCTTCAAGCCCCGCACGGGAGATCCTGTTGCGGCGGCTTCTGGAGGCTGAGACAAAAAAACAGACGGAAAGTGCAGGAGTAACCCCATGAGCAATCTCAGCCCGGTGGTCGCCCGCGTCACCGATCGCATCATCGAACGGTCGAAGCCCAGCCGCCAGCGTTACCTCGCCATGGTCGAGCGCGAGGCCGACCGTCATTCCGACCGCTCGTTCCTGTCGTGCTCCAACCTCGCGCACGGCTTTGCCGCCAGCGGCGAGGACAAGCCGGCGATCTCGGCAGGCAAGGCGATCAACATCGGCATCGTCACCGCCTACAACGACATGCTCTCGGCCCATCAGCCCTATGGCCGCTATCCCGAGCAGATGAAGCTCTTCGCCCGCGAAGTGGGCGCCACGGCGCAAGTCGCGGGCGGCGTACCGGCCATGTGCGACGGCGTGACCCAAGGCTTCGACGGCATGGAACTCTCGCTGTTCAGCCGCGACACCATCGCCCTTTCCACCGCCGTGGCGCTCAGCCACGCGATGTATGACGGCATGACCCTGCTGGGCATCTGCGACAAGATCGTGCCCGGCCTGGTCATGGGCGCGCTGCGCTTCGGGCACCTTCCCGCCGTGTTCGTTCCGGCCGGTCCGATGCCCAGCGGCATCTCCAACAAGGAGAAGCAGAAGGTCCGCCAGCTCTATGCCGAGGGCAAGGTCGGCCGCGAGGAACTGCTGGCCAGCGAGAGCGCCAGCTATCACGCGCCGGGCACCTGCACTTTCTACGGCACTGCCAACTCCAACCAGATGATGATGGAGATGATGGGCCTGCACATCCCGGCCGCCGCCTTCGTGCCGCCGAACACCCCGCTGCGCCAGGCGCTGACCCGCGCCGCCGTGCACCGCGCCGCCGAACTGACGCGCAAGGGCGACGACTATCGCCCGATGGCGCGCGTCGTGGACGAGAAGGCGATCGTCAACGCCATCGTCGGCCTGCTCGCCACCGGCGGCTCCACCAACCATGCCATTCACCTGCCCGCCATGGCCCGCTGCGCCGGTATCCAGATCGACTGGCAGGACTTCGACGAGCTCTCCGGCGCGGTGCCGCTGATCACCCGCGTCTATCCCAACGGCTCGGGCGACGTGAACCACTTCCACGCCGCCGGCGGCATGGGCTGGATCGTGCGCGAACTGCTGGATGCCGGGCTGGCGCACGAGGATATCCTCACCATCTCCGAAGGCGGGATGCGCAGCTATGCCTCCGAGCCGACGCTGGAAGAGGGTGAACTCACGTGGAAGCCCGCGCCCACGGTCAGCGGCGACGAGGCCATGCTGAGCACGGTGGCGAAGCCTTTCCTGCCCGACGGCGGCATGCGCCTCGTCTCGGGCAACCTCGGCCGCGCCACGTTCAAGACCAGCGCCGTCGATCAGGAGCGCTGGACCATCGAGGCACCCTGCCGCGTGTTCGAGACGCAGGAAGGCGTCATCAACGCCTTCAAGAACGGTGAACTGGACCGCGACGTCGTGGTGGTCGTGCGCCACCAGGGCCCGCGCGCCAACGGCATGCCCGAACTCCACAAGCTCACCCCGCCGCTGGGCGTGCTTCAGGACCGGGGCTTCAAGGTGGCGCTCGTCACCGACGGACGCATGTCCGGCGCCTCGGGCAAGGTTCCCGCCGCCATCCACGTCACCCCGGAAGCGCTGGCCGATGGCCCGATCGCCTATCTCCAGGACGGCGACGTGGTGCGTCTCTCGGCCGAAGACGGCACGCTTTCCACCACGGCGGACCTTTCGGGCCGCACCGCCGCCCCGCTGCCCGCTCCCGCAGAGGGGATGGGCCGCGAACTCTTCGCGATGTTCCGGGCCAATGCGGGCGGCGCCGAACAGGGCGGCTCCTCGATGCTGGAGGTGGCCGGCCTGTGAGCGATTCCGCGCGTACCGAACTCGTTGCCGTGGACATCGGCGGAACCCATGCCCGCTTCGCCATAGCCTCGGTCGATGACCGGGGACAGATCACCCTCGGCGAGCCCGTCACCCTGCACACCAGCGAACACGGCAGCTTCCAGCTGGCCTGGCAGGCCTTCCGCGAACGCATGGGCGGCTCCTTGCCGCCCGCCGTCTCGATCGCCATCGCCGGCCCGGTCGGCGGCGACGTGATCCGCTTCACCAACAACCCGTGGATCATCCGCCCCGCGCTGATCCGCGAGAAGCTGGGCGTCGACCGCTATACGGTCGTCAACGACTTCGCGGCGGTCGCCTATGCCGTGGCGCTGGCGGGCGAGGACCAGTTCCTGCATCTTGCCGGGCCGGAAGGTCCGCTGCCCGCCTCGGGCACGCTCAGCGTGCTGGGCCCCGGCACCGGCCTTGGCGTTGCCCACTTGTGGCGCAATGGCCTGCCCCACGGCCAGGGCGGCTTCTACCATGTCCAGGCGACCGAGGGCGGTCACATAGACTACGCCCCGCTCGACCTGATCGAGGATGCCGTGCTCGCCCGCCTGCGCAAGCGGCACAACCGCGTCTCGGTGGAGCGCGTCGTCTCCGGCCCGGCCATCGTCGACATCTACCACACGCTAGCCGCCATGCAGAACCGCGCAGTGCACGAGCTGTCAGACGTGGAGATCTGGACGGCGGGCACGGACCAGTCCGACCCGCTCGCCGCCGCCGCCGTGGACCGTTTTTGCCTCTCGCTCGGCAGCGCCGCGGGCGACTATGCGCTGGCGCATGGCGCGGGCGGCGTCGTCATCGCCGGGGGCCTCGGCTACCGGATCCGCGAGACCATCCTGTCCTCGGGCTTTTCGGAGCGTTTCCGCGCCAAGGGGCGCTTCGCCTCGCTGATGGCGCAGATCCCCGTCAAGCTCATCACCCATCCGCAGCCCGGCCTCTACGGCGCGGCTGCCGCCTATGTCAGGGAGCACGTCCAATGAGCAGCCCGTCCGCAGCCGTCGAAAAGGTCATGCGTCTCGCCCCGGTGATCCCGGTGCTGGTGATCGAGGATATCGAGCACGCCCTGCCGATCGCCGAAGCCCTCGTCGCCGGCGGGTTGCCCGCGCTTGAGGTGACTTTGCGCACCGAATGCGCGATCGAGGCGATCAAGGTGATGAAGCAGGTTCCCGGCGCCGTGGTCGGCGCGGGCACCGTGCTTTCGCCCGACGATCTCAAGCGCTCCATCGACGCGGGCGCCGAATTCATCGTCTCGCCCGGCCTCACGCCCATGCTGGCCGAAGCCGCGTACAAGTCGCAGATCCCCTTCCTGCCCGGCACCGCCAACGCCAGCGACGTGATGTTCGCACTGGAATGCGGGTTCGACCGGCTGAAGTTCTTCCCCGCCATGGCAGCGGGCGGACCTCCGGCGCTGAAGGCGATCTCGGCGCCGCTCTACAAGGCCAAGTTCTGCCCGACCGGCGGCGTCACCCCGCAGAACGCCCCGGAATGGCTGGCGCTTGACGCGGTTCTCTGCGTCGGCGGCAGCTGGATGGTGCCCAAGGGCAAGCCGGACGTTGCCCTGATCGAAGCGGCCGCCCGCGAAGCAGCAGGACTCCAGCGGTGAACGGGGGCGCGGCGCACCAGGGCGCGGGCTCCCTGACCACGGTCGAGGATCTCGACCGCCGGCTCCAGGAACTCCACGTCCTGACCGCACAGACGCCGACCTACAACCCGGTGTTCCAGCTCGGCCACGAACTGTCGCGCAAGCTGGAAACCGGCGAAATGAGCCTCGATCACATCGAGGCTCTCGTCGCCGAGATGGAGTGCGAGGGCCTTCGCGCCCGCGCTGCCCGGCTCGACCGCCTGCTCGCACCGGTGGGCCTGTCCGACAATGACGCCCGCATCGACGCCGTCGCGGGCGAGAGCGGTGAGAATGACGACGACTTTTCGGCCTTCGCGGTGCGCTGGCAGCGCCCCGCCGCCCATGTCGTCTTCACCGCGCATCCCACTTTCCTGCTGTCCACCGCCCAGAGCGAAGCAGTCACCGCTTCGGTATCGAGCGGCGACCACAGCGTGGCCTCGGTCTGCGTCGCCTCGCCCGAGCGCGACCAGATCACCCTCGACTACGAGCACGACAAGGCGATGGAAGCGATCGCGCGCGGCCAGAAGGCCCGCGACCGCATCAATGCCCGCCTGTTCGACATCGCCGCCACCCGCTGGCCCAAGCGCTGGCGCGGCCTCAACCCGATGCCGGTGCGCTTCGCCTCCTGGGTCGGCTACGACATGGACGGCCGCACCGACATCGGCTGGTCCACCTCGATCCGCTATCGCCTTCAGGAAAAGGCGCTCCGCCTTGGCAGCTATGCCGCCAGCCTCGCCCAGGCCGCGCCGGAAATCGCCGACAAGCTGGAGCGCGCTCGCAAGCTGACCGAGGACATGGTGGCCCGCTTCGCCGCCGACCTTTCCGCGCCCGAGGCCCTGTCCAACGCCGCCAATGCCCTCACCGCCGACCATCCCGACCGGATCGTCAGCCTGGAAGGTGTGGTCGCCGAGCTGGAGAACGAGGCCCGCCACGCCGACCAGGAGATCGCGCGCACCCTGCTGGTCACTGCCGCCGCCATGCGCGCCGATGGCCTCGGCATGGGCTGGATCCACTTCCGCGTGAACGCCTCGCAGCTTCAGAACGCGATCCGCCTGCGCATCGACCCCGAAGGCAAGCTCAGCCTCGCCAGCCAGGCCGCGCTCGTGCGGATGCGCGAACTGCTGGCCGAAGTCGTGCCGCTCAGGTCGAACTTCGCCGCGCTCGCCATCGAGAATTCCACCGCCGTGCGCCAGTTCCTGGCGATGGCGCAGATCCTCGCCCATATCGACGCCGATGCGCCGATCCGCATGCTCGTGGCCGAGTGCGAGGAACCGGCGACGATCCTCGCCGCGCTCTACTTCGCGCGGATGTTCGGCATCGACGACAAGGTGGACGTCTCGCCGCTGTTCGAGACCGAATCCGCGCTGGAACACGGCGGCCGCTTCGTCGATGCCGTGCTGGCAGAGCCCGCCTATCGCGACTACGCCCGCAAGCGCGGCCGGATCTCGATTCAGACCGGCTTCTCGGATGCAGGCCGGTTCGTCGGCCAGGTGCCCGCCGCGCTCGCCATCGAGCGCCTTCAGGGCCGCCTCTCCGAAGCGATGGTCGCCAATGGCCTTACCGATGTCTCGGCGCTGATCTTCAACACCCACGGCGAATCGATGGGTCGCGGCGCCCATCCTTCCAGCATCGAGGACCGCTTCCAGTGGCCGATGTCGCCCTGGGCCCGCCGCCGCTTCCTGCGCGCGGGCATCCGGCTGGAGCCCGAAGTCTCGTTCCAGGGGGGCGACGGCTATCTCTGGTTCGGGTCCGACGAACTGGCGCTGGCCACGCTCACCCGCATGGCCGAAATGCCGCTCTGGGGCGCCGACACCGATGCGCCGACCGACCTGTTCTATCGCCGCACCGACCTCAGCCTCGACTTCTATCGCGCGATCCGCGGCGTCCAGCACGAACATCTGGAATCGGCCACCTACAGCCGGGCGATCACCGCCTTCGGCCTGGGCCTGCTCAACGACACCGGCAGCCGCAAATCGCGCCGCCAGTCCGATCTCGCCGCCGACCGCTCGATGAGCCTGCGCCAGATCCGCGCGATCCCGCATAACGCCATTCTCCAGCAGCTCGGCTATCCGGTCAACGTGATCGCCGGGATCGGCACCGCCTCCGACGGCAACCGCGAGGAGATCGCCGTGCTCCTGCGCGAGAGCGAGCGCGGGCAGCAATTGCTCCGCCTGGCCCGCGCCGCCAATGCCCTCGCCTCGATCAAGACGGTGGCGGCTTACGGCGAGCTGTTCAACTCGGCCTATTGGGCCAGCCGCCCCTATCGCGGCGACGAGCAGTACATCGCCGAGGCCTGCCTGAAGCTGGCCGAATACCTCACCAAGGACGACCGCACCGGCGTGTTCCGCCGCCTCGCCTCGCGCCTGCGGGTCGATGCGATGAAGCTGCACTTCCTGCTCGACCTGCTGCCCGACGAAGAGCCGCTGCCCGATCGCGAGCACACCCGCCGCAGCCTCGGCGTGCTGCAATCCCTGCGCATCGCGCTGTTCAAGCACATGTTCCTGCGCGCCGTCATGGTGCCGCAGTTCAGCCGCGCCAACGACATCAGCCGCGACGACGTGCTGGAGATGTTCTTCACCCTGCGCGTCGAAGACGGCCTCGCCCAGCTTCGCCGCGCCTTCCCGACCAGCTTCCCCTCGATCGACGATTTCAAGGTGGACTGCCCCAGCGACTACCCGGATTCGAGCGCGACCGGCTACACCCGCATCCACCGCGAATACATAGACCCGATCGCCCGCTCCTACGGCCTCTCCCTGCGCATCACCACCGCGCTGGCCAACGAGTTCGGGGCGCATGGGTAGGGCTGTTGCGGCGGCAGCCGCGCTGGGCCTGGGGCTAAGTCCTCCTGTCCTGGCGGCCGCCGCGCAGCCTGAAGTTCCCGTTGAAGTCCGGATCGAAGACGTCGACCGATTCTACGCGATCTACGACGCGGCCAAGGGTAAGCCTTCGGCCGAAACCCTCCAGCGCGACTATATCGAGCACGGTAGCGAAGGGGTGCGGCAGTTCTTGCCGCACCGTATCCTATCCGGCCAGGCACTGGCAGCCCAGGTCGCCGCCCATCCCGAGGTCTATGAGCGGGCTAGAGCCTGCCTCAAGGTGCTGCCGAAAGTGAAGGCGCGGCTGCAAGCCGCCTTCGCTGAACTGGCGAAACTGCTACCGGAAGCGCGCTTTCCGCCCGCGACGATTTTGATAGGGCGCGATAACAGCGGCGGCACGACCGCCGCGTCAGGCGTGCTCATCGGCCTTGAAGTCACCTGCCGGTCGAATTGGTTGCAAGCGGATCTCTCCGATCGACTGCTGCATCTTGTCGCGCATGAATATGGCCATGTTCAGCAACCCGCCACCCTCGACGACGAGACAGTTCCAACCACGGTCCTGCGCCAGTCGCTGATCGAAGGCGTTGCGGAACTGATCGCGGAACTCATTTCCGGAGATATTACCAATGCCCATCTGCGCAAATGGACTCTCGGCAAGCAAGCAGAAATAGACGAGCGCTTTCTGGCCCAGGCCGAGAGTTCCGATCTTTCCGGCTGGCTCTACAACGGCGCCGGGACGCCGGCTAATCCGGGTGATCTGGGCTATTGGCAAGGCTATCGCATAGCACTTGCCTACTATCGGAAAGCCCCAGACAAAGCCGCCGCGCTGACCGCTCTGCTGAAGCTCGATTCGCCCAAGGCTATATTGGCCGACAGCGGCTGGGCGCCGGCCAGGCCGCTGGATGAGCGCTAACGCATCAGCTTCAGCAGGTTCTCGATCTCGCAGGTCGCAAAGCCCACGGTGCTGTCGGAGATGCCGTAGGGGAGCAGCAGCCGCTCGCCCACCTTCAGCGCCCCGCAAGTATAGACCACGTTCGGCACATAGCCCGAGCGGTCGGCGTTCTCGGCGGTGAGCACCGGCTCCACGGTGCGGGCCAGCACCTTGGAGGGATCCTTGAGGTCCAGCAGCGCACAGCCCAGCGCGTACTTGCGCATGGCGCCGACGCCGTGGGTGAACAGCAGCCAGCCGTGCTCGGTCGGGATCGGGCTGCCGCAATTGCCGATCTGGATGAATTCCCAAGGGTATTTGGGCTCCATCAGCAGCACGCCGTCGTCATCCCAGGTGCCGAGCGAATCGGAGCGCAGCAGGAACAGGTTCTTGCCGTCCTGCCGCCCGACCATGGCGAAGCGGCCGTCGATCTTCTCGGGGAACAGCGCCATGCCCTTGTTGCGGCCCGCGCGGCCGCGGATCGGTTCCAGTTCGAAGCTGCGGAAATCGCGCGTGCGCAGCAGTTCGGAACGGATCGAACTGCCCGAATAGGCGGTATAAGTCCCCACCCATTCGAAATCGCCGCCGCCGTGATCGAAGCGCACGAGCCGCAAGTCCTCCAATCCGCCGCGCTGCTGCTCGGTGATGGGGAAGATCACGGTGTTCGACAGGTTCGATTCCGCGTGACGATGGACCGAAACGGTCTCGTCGGAATCGGCCTGCTCTTCCTGGTCCAGTTCCACCGACGTCGCGAAGGACGCCTGCGGCCAGAGGCAGAAGGTGCCGTCCACTTCCGCGATACCCTCTCGAAAAGCGATCGAGCTGATATGGCCTTCGCCCACGGCGCGCAGGCTCATGATGAACCGCACGGCGCCGTCCTGCATGCCCGACTGGTCGGGCGCCGGCACGATCGAGGGGTTCATCAGCGCCGCCGCCGCGAAAGTATATTCGTGGCAGAAATAGGCACCGATCAGGCGCTGGCGCGTCTCCGAAAACTGCGCGGCATCGAGTTCGAGATTGCGCGCCACTTCGTCGAAGCGCTCGGCGAAGATCTTCTCGGTCTGCCAGTGGCGCTCCTTGAAGTCGCGCAGGACGCGCGCGTATTCGGAAGCGACTTGCTCGTCGCTGAGCCCCGCCACGTCCTCGACCAGGCGATAGGCGCGCCCGCCGGCATTCTTGCCCTGCCAGCCAAGGTGGAACGGGCGCAGCACGACTCGCGCCGGATCGGCGTAGAGGCGAGTCTCGAAGATGTGAAGCGGTTCAGACCAGACGTTCTCGGGCCGATTCAAGCAGTCCTCCTCCACGTCCGAGCGGTGCCGACACGGCAAGCTCGGCCAGAGCATAGTGCGAAAGTTGGAAGGCGAGAATGGATTCCGCGCCGCAATTGGCGTTTACCCCCCTCGGTGTGACCCCGTCGCGGCAACGGCCCGTCGCAATATCGGCCAGCACGACGCCGCGATCGTTGCCGCCGAAGAACCAGCGCCACGCGGTAAGCGCATGTTCGACCCAGAACGCGCCGCGGGTGGCGGTCCAGGCGCTGCAAGCAGCCTCGATGGCGGCCTGCGCTTCCAGCGGCTGCTGGTCGAAGGGCAGATAGCTATGCGGCTTCCCGAAGCTCTCCGAACCGATCGGCCGGAACTGTCCGCGGGTCGAGACCTGCTGCACGCAGATCCACTCCAGCGTCTCCAGCCCGGCGCCGATCCAGGCTTCCTGCCCCAGGGCCAGCCCAGCCTCGATCAGGGCTTGCGGAAGGCGCGGATTGTCGTAGCCGAGCACGGCCTCGAACCAGGCCCAGTCGGGACGGCGGCCATGGCCGAGCAGGCGCATGAGGAAATCGCCGCCCTGCTGTACGCAATCGAGCGCGGCGGCGTTGCGGGGATCGCGGCGCAGCACCGCGCAGGCGCCGAGCATCGCGAAAGCGCGGGCGCGCGGCGATTCGAGCGTGGACAGCCTGGGCAGCGCCTCCTCGAACAGTTGCAGCGCCCATTCCGAAAGGCTCTGGTCGGGCGCCCGCTCGCAGGTCTGCCCCAGGGCCCAGATGGCGCGGCCGTTGGAATCTTCCGAACCTTCGTCCTCGCACCAGTCGCGGTCGAAGCGCATGAAGTTGCGGAAGCGGGCAAGATCCGGGTTCCATGCCGACTGCACGAAAGCCGCGTAGACCAGGCTCCATTTCATCCGCTCGGCCACGGGCAGACCGCGCGCCACGTTCATCAGCATGAGCGCGCGGGCATTGTCGTCCAGGCAATAGCCATGACGCCGGTCGGGCACGACGCCGACGGAATGCTGGAGCATGCCCGTGGCATCGCTCATGGCGAGCACGGCGGCCAGCCCCGGCGTTGCGGTGATCGGCGGCAGCGCCGGCTCGGGCGCCCGTGCACGGGCCACCAGGCGGCGGCTCGCATCGGCGAAGCGGGGCCAGATCATCTCCCTGCCGCGCGCCCAGGCGCGGCGCTGCATGGCGGAGAGATCCGCCGGGCAGTCAAGCAGGGCATTGACCGCTTCGGCGATCGCCTCGCTCGATTCCGGCTCGATCAGGCGGCCGATGTCGTCGGCCAGCAGTTCGCGCGCATGGACGTAAGGGGTCGAAACGACCGCCTTGCCCAAGGCGACGGCATAGCTGAGCGTACCGGAGGTCGACTGCTGCAGGCCATGATAGGGCGTCAGGTAGATGTCGCAGGCTTCCAGCTGGTCGAGCAGTTCGCCCGTTTCGAGGAAGCGGTTGTCCCAGGAGATATGCGCCGAGACGCCGAGTTCCTGCGCCAGAGCCTGCAGTTCCTCGCGGTAGGCCTCCCCTTCGTGCGCGACGAGGTTGGGGTGCGTGGCGCCGACGATCCGGTAGATCACTTCGGGATGGCGTTCGACGACGGCGGGAAGCGCGCGGATCGCGTTCTCCAGCCCCTTGCCGCGGCTGAGCAGCCCGAAAGTCATGAGCACCTTGCGGCCATCCAGGCCGAGCTGCTCCTTGAACTCTTCCTGGCGCCCGAACGGCCGGTCCGGCGCGCCGTGTTCGATCACTTCGAGGATACGGGCAGGCGCGTCATACTCGCGCTCCAGCAGGTCGCGCGAATTGTGCGACATGACCATGATCCGCGATGCGCGGGAGATCAGATGGCGCAGGATCGCGCGCTGGCGCTCCGAAGGGTCGGACAGCACCGTGTGCAGCGTCAGCACCAGCGGTGCCGCCAGCCGGTCGACGAAGTCGAGCACCATCTCGCCGTCCTTGCCGCCGAAGATGCCGTATTCGTGCTGGACCCAGACCGCATCGACGCCGGCCTCGTTGATCTGGCGCGCGGCCCGCGCGTAGTCTTCGGGCGCATTGCACGCGATCGTGCCGGCGATGTCGCCATAGGCCAGCTTCTGGGCCGGATCGTCCAGGGCATAGACATCGACGACCATGTCCGGATGAAATTCGGCCAGCTTTTCGTGAATGTCTGTCGTGAAAGTGGCGATGCCGCACTTGCGCGGCGCAAAATTGCCGACGAGCGCAAGATGAAGCGGCCGGTCGGCCTGCACGTCGCTACCGCCGGCGGGACCTTCGAAAATAGACCGCACTTTGTCGGAACCCGATTTCCGGCCGGGTTCTTGATCACGAGGCATCAGGTTCATGCGCACCCCGCAGGAGATGGTGGAAGAATGCTCGCTTAAAGCCTGAGCTTGCCCGGAGTTTCCCGCTGCACTGCAAAAAATTCGACATAACGCGGCAAGCTGCCCGTCACAGACGGCGCGCGGAGGGCGGAATTGTCGCATGTTCACTTTTGTGCGGTTGCGAATCGCCCGCGAGTCGCGGCTTTTTAGTATAGACAAATGGCCATCGCGGCATTCACCGGCATGGACTTGCCCCCGGTGCTTTTCTATGTCGTTGCAACGCGCAAACAGAATACGACGGGAACACGATGCCTTCCGACTCCGAGCTTCTTGCGAATCGCGACGATACCCTGTTCCGGCTGCTTTCCGCCGCGGTGGGCGACCGTACCGCCGCCTCCACCCTCGCCGTCCTCACTATCGACCCCGCCTTGTCCGGAAGCGGCCAGCCGGTTTCCCGCGCGCAAGTGGCCATGGCGCTCAACGCCGCGCTCTTCGCCGATCTGCTGGAGCGCGTGCCCACCGCCGCCCGCTACGTCGATTCCGTCCGGGAAGCCGGCGAGACGATCGCTTTCGACCACGGTGCCCTGCGCACGATCGACGGCGAAACCGGCGCCCTGCCGCGCGGGCACGAGGGCTTCGGCCGCTTCCTGAGGCCGCTCGGCTACGAAGTGGGCGGGCTCTATCCGCTGCCCCGGCTGAAGATGACCGGCCGTGCCTACGTCCAGCGCGACCTGCCGGAAACGGTGCCGCAGTTCTTCGTCTCCGAACTGCACGTCGACCAGCTTTCCGAAGCGGCGCAGGCTGCCTGCGCCACTGTCTTCGGTACGTCCGCCGATCCGCTCGGCGAAGCGGAAATCGCTGCGCTCGCGGTGCTTTCGGCCGAAGGCGCCTGCGGGTTCGAACAGGCCGTGACCGCGCTCAAGGGCGCGCTCGCCTGCTTCGGCCGCCAGCACGAGCCGCCGGCGCTTTCCGACTACGAAGTGCTTCTGAGCGAAACCAAGGAAGGCGCCTGGATCGCCACCGAAGGAAATGCCTTCAACCACGCCACCACCCGCACCGACAATGTCGTGGCCCTGGCCGAGGAACTGAAGGCGGACGGCTATCCGATGAAGCCCTCGGTCGAAGTGTCGCAGAACGGCCGCGTGCGCCAGACCGCGATCCTGGCCGACAAGGTCGTGCGCCCCTTCCGCGAGGCCGATGGCGCCGAAGTTCCGCTGCCGGTGCCGGGCTCTTTCTACGAATTCATTACCCGCGACATCGATCCGGAGACCGGCAGGCTCGATCTCACTTTCGATTCGGGCAATGCCACCGGCATCTTCGCGGTGACGAGGAACGCATGACCTTGCTCCAATCGTTCGATCCGGCCAGCGGCGCGCTGGTCTGGGAAGGCGAAGCGGCCGATGCCGCCGCCGTCGATGCCGCCCTGGCCCGCGCCCATGCGGCGTTCCCGGCCTGGGCCGCCCTTCCCGTCTCCGCACGCGTGGAATTGGTCCAGCGCTACAAGGCGGTCCTCGAAGCCGGCAAGGACGCCATGGCCGAGACGATCTCGCGAGAGACCGGCAAGCCCCTCTGGGAGACGCGCACCGAAATCGCCTCGATGATCGGCAAAGTAGGCATCTCGATCGCCGCGCAGGCCGAGCGCGCAGGCGAAAAGCGGCAGGACATGCCGTTCGGGCAAGCCGTGCTGCGCCACCGCCCGCATGGCGTGATGGCGGTGCTGGGTCCGTTCAACTTCCCCGGCCACCTGCCCAACGGACACATCGTCCCGGCCCTGCTCGCGGGCAACACCGTGGTGTTCAAACCTTCCGAGATGACCCCGGCAACCGGCCAGGCCATGGCCGATGCCTGGGTCCAGGCCGGTCTTCCAGAGGGCGTGTTCCAGATCGTCCACGGCGCCCGCGCCACCGGCGAGGCGCTGGTGGCCGGGCACATCGACGGCTTGCTGTTCACCGGCTCGGCAGGCGCCGGCGCGCATTTCCGGCGGATCTTCGCCAATCGCCCCGACGTGATCCTGGCTCTCGAACTGGGCGGCAACAACCCGCTGGTCGTATGGGACGGCGATGTGGACGAGGCCGCCTCGGTGGTCGTGCAGTCCAGCTTCATCACCACTGGCCAACGCTGCTCCTGCGCGCGGCGACTGATCATGCCGGACAGTGCCTTCGGCACCGCGCTCGTCGACGCCGTGGCCGCCCTGGCGGACCGCGTGACCATCGGCGAATGGCACGAGACGCCCGAGCCCTGGTTCGGCCCGCTGATCTCGGATCGGGCTGCCGAGGCCGCCAAGGCGCGCTTCGCGGACCTCGCGGCGCAGGGTGCCACCGTCATCCGCGCCTTCACCGGTGTGGAAGGCCGCAGCGGCGCCTTCGTCACCCCCGGCGTTCTCGACGTAACCGGCCTGGACGTGCCCGATGAGGAGATTTTCGCCCCGATCGTCCAGATTACCCGCGTTCCCGATTTCGATGCCGCCATCGCCGCCGCGAACGCCACCCGCTTCGGCCTGTCGGCGGGCCTCGTCAGCGGCGACGACGCGCTATGGGATCGCTTCGTGCTGGAGAGCCGCGCGGGCGTGGTCAACCGCAACCGCCCGACCACCGGGGCGGCGGGATCGATGCCCTTCGGCGGGCTTGGCGACAGCGGCAACCACCGCCCAAGCGCCTACTACGCCGCCGATTACTGCGCCTATCCGGTCGCCAGCTTCGAGGCGGCCGACGTGGCCGGCAACAGCGGCGCGCTCTCCGGCAAGCTGCGTTGATGACAGGGCTGACGAGCGAGGAACGCGATCTTCTTGCGCCGGTAGAGCGGGCCACGATCCTCGCGCGGACGCTAGACTGGGCGGCGATCAACAGCGGCACCGGCCATATCGAGGGGCTGGCGGCGATGGCCCGGCAGCTGGCAGAGGCCTTTGCCGTCCTGCCGGGCGAAGTCAGGCTGGTCGATCCCGCCCCGGTCGACAAAGTCGACAGCCAGGGCCATGCCCGCGAGGTCGTCCACGGGCGTCATCTGGTGCTCTCGGTGCGGCCCCAGGCCCAGCGCCGGGTGATCCTTACCGGGCACATGGACACCGTCTACCCCGCCGACCACCCCTTCCAGACGTGCCGATGGCTCGACGAGAACCGGCTCAACGGCCCCGGCACGGCGGATATGAAGGGCGGTCTCTCGCTCATGCTGGCGGGGCTCGCGGCCTATGAGCGCTCCGGTGCGACGCTGGGCTACGATGTGCTGATCAACAGCGACGAGGAAACCGGCTCGCTCTCCTCCGCCGCGCTGATCGCGGAGCTGGCGCAAGGCAAGCTGGCCGCGCTGACGTACGAACCGGCGCTGCCCGGAGGGCAGATGGCGCGGGCACGCCCCGGATCGGGCAATTACGCCGTCGTCGTCCACGGCCGCGCCGCCCATGCCGGACGCAATCCCGAGGAAGGCCGCAACGCCGTGCTCGCCGCCGGTGACCTCGCCCTGCGCCTCGCCGCGATGCGCCGCCCCGGCCTCTCGGTGAATCCCGCCCGGATCGAGGGCGGCGCGCCCAACAATACCGTGCCGGACCTGGCCATCCTGCACTTCAACATGCGCCCCGCCACACCCGAACTGGCCGCCGAGGCGCAAGCGGATATCAGGACCGCGGTCGCCGAAGTTTCTGCCGCGCATGACGTCCACATGCATGTCCACGGCCATGTCTCGCGCCCGCCCAAGGCGATCTCGGCAGGGACCGAGGCGCTCTATGGCATGGTCAGCAAGGCCGCCGCCGACCTCGGCCAGCCGATGAGCTGGAAGGACACTGGCGGCGTCTGCGACGGCAACAACATCGCCGCCTGCGGCATACCCGTGCTCGACACCATGGGCGCGCTGGGCGGCTCCATCCACTCGCCCGACGAATTCCTGCTGGCCGATTCCCTCGACGCCCGCGCCCGCCTAACCGCCCTCGTCCTCCGCAGACTGGACCGCCACGGAGTTCTGCCCGCATGACGTTTCTCCTGCGCACCGCCCAGGAAAAGGACCTCGAAGCGCTCTACCGCATGGCGAAGGGCACCGGCGGCGGCTTCACCAACCTGCCGCCCGACAAGCCCACCCTCGAAGCCAAGCTGACGCGCACGGCCAAGAGCTTCGCGCGCGACGGCGACGAGATCGCCAACGACCTCTTCGTGTTCATCCTCGAAGACACCGAGACCGGCAAAGTGCGCGGCACCTGCCAGGCTTTCTCGCAAGTGGGCACCGAGTTTCCGTTCTACTCCTACCGCCTCGGCCGGATCACCCAGCATTCCAAGGAGTTGGACCGCACCTTCCGCGCGGAAATGCTGACGCTCTGCACCGATCTCGACGGCGCCAGCGAAGTGGGCGGGCTCTATCTGGACGCCACCGAGCGCTCGGCCGGCGTGGGCAAGCTGCTGGCGCGCAGCCGCTACCTTTTCATCAAGATGCACCGAGCGCGCTTCGGCGAGACCACTCTGGCCGAACTGCGCGGCGCCATCGACGATGCCGGAAACTCGCCGTTCTGGGACGGCCTGGCCGGGCGCTTCTTCGACATGAGCTTCCGCGATGCGGACGAGTTCAACGCCAAGCACGGCAACCAGTTCATCGCCGACCTCATGCCCAAGCACCCGATCTACTGCGCGCTGCTGTCCGAAGCGGCGCGGCAGGTGATGGGCCAGCCGCACTATTCCGGCCGCCCGGCGATGCGCATGCTGGAAAACGAGAACTTTTCGTTCCAGAACTACGTCGACATCTTCGATGCCGGACCGACGATGATCGCCAGGACCGACCAGATCCGCACCGTTCAGCAGGCCCGCAGCGCCGAGATCACGGGAATCGCGGATGCCGACGACGCGGAAGCCAGCCACCTCGTCGCCGCCGGGCGCCTGGCGGATTTCCGGGCCTGTCTCGGGAAGGTCGATGCTGCCGATGGCGGCGTGACGCTGGATGCGGCGGCGGCGGCGCTGCTGGGCGTGGGGCCGGGGGATGTCGTGACGTACGCCAGCGCGTGAGTGGTGAGTGGTCGTTATCCCGGATCAAGTCCGGGACGACGTCTCCCCCTCATCCTCATCCTCACGACGTTTACTGCAACCATCCCTTCGCCTTTTGCATTGGTTCCACCATCACCAGCGCTCATATTGGAACCATGACCACGCTCCCCGCAACGCTCCGCTCCTCCGCCCTGCCCGATCCGATCCGCGCGGCGATCTTCGACATGGACGGGACGCTGCTCGATACCGAGGCCGTCCATGGGCGCGCTTTCGCCGCCACGGGCGAGGCCATGGGCTATCCGCTTCCGCTGGACCTGCGCGAAGCGGTGGTCGGTGTCCATCGCGATGGCTCGCGCCGCCTGATGGCCGAGCACATGGGCCCGGACTTCCCGCTCGACCGCTTTTTCGACGAGAGCGACGTGACCTTCGCCGCCATGCTCGAAGCCGGTATTCCGCTGCGGCCCGGCGCGGAAGTGATCCTGGAGCATTTCGCCAAGGCAGGCGTGCCGATGGCCATCGCCACATCCTCCGAGGCGCCTTATGCGCAGCAGAAGCTCGAAAGGGCCGGACTGCTGCACTATTTCGATGTCGTCGTCACTCGCAGCGATGTGCGGGAAGGCAAGCCGCATCCGGAGCCCTACCTGCTCGCCGCCAGCCGCCTCGGGGTCGATCCTGCCGATTGCGTTGCCATCGAGGACAGCCCGGTGGGCGTGCGCTCGGCCACGGCGGCGGGGATCGCCACCGTCATGGTGCCCGACCTGCTGCCCGCCACCGAGGAACAGACGCTGGTCTGCGCGCAAGTGCTGCCGAGCCTGGAAGCACTGCGCGATCTGCTGCTGGCGCCTGCGGAGGGCTGAGGCCAGTTGAACTTGGCCGTCGTCCCGGACTTGATCCGGGACCGCTGGCCGAGAACGGCCCGTCTGTCGGCGAGGCGCTTTACTGCGCGCGGGCGCGTGAAGAATCGCCAGCGGTCCGGATCAAGTCCGGGACGACGCATTGCTCCGGGTATAGCTCTCCTCACCCGCTGGACCGCCATGGCGTGACCTGGCTACGGGCGGGCGGATGAGCATCATCGCCACCATCATGAATTCGACCACCGGCCAGCCCATCCAGAAGATGACCTTCGGCCGCATGCCCAAGCCCTGGGCCAGCTTCAACCTCGCCAGCGGCGAACTCGTCACTGCCGACCGCGTCCATGTCGGCAAGCCCGCGCCCGGAAAGTTCGTGGCGCCGGTGGAAGTCTGGGTCACGCCGAAAGCCTGACCCGCCGCTTCAATTCCTGTCCGGCTGATTGTCGGGATGCGCCGCGACGAACGCGGGATGCTCCCGGCAGGCCGCCTCGATCCGGATCACGTGCGGATAGCTGCCGAGATCGCAGGAAAACCGCCGCGCATTGTATAGCTGCGGCATCAGCACACATTCGAACAGGCCGGGCGCGTCGAACAGATAATTCCCCGCGCCCCGCCTCGCCAGCCGCGCCTCCACGCCCTCGAAAGTGCGGGCGATCCAGTGGCGATACCAGGCGTCCACTTCCGCCTGCGCATGGCCGAGATCATGCTTCAGGTATTGCAGCACCGGCAGGTTGAGCGGCGCATGCAGCTCGGTGGCGATGGCCATGGCCAGTTCGCGCGAGGCGAAGCGGCCCTCGACATCGCGGGGAAGCAGCGGCCGATCGGGAAAGCTCTCGTCGAGCCACTCCAGGATCGCCATCGACTGCGCGTAGACGCGCCCGTCGATCTCCAGCGCCGGAACACCGCCGTAGGGGTTTAGGCGGCGATATTCCGCGGAGCGCTGCTCCCCGTCGAGCAGGTTGACGGCGACCTGCTCGTATTCAAGTCCTTTGAGACCCAGCGCGATGCGCAAGCGGTAGCTTGTGGAGCTGCGCCAGTAGCCATGGAGCTTCACGCTCTCAGGTCTCCGCAGCGATCTTCTCGTGCAGCCAGGCGGCGTGGCGCGGCGCCTTCTTGGTGCGCGACCATTCTTCCAGCATGTCCTCGGCCACGGCCTTGAGCTGCGCCATCTGGCCGGAGGTGCCGAACTGCCACGCCAGTTCCAGGCGGTGGCCGTTGGGATCGAAGAAGTAGATCGACTTGAACACGCCGTGATGGACCGGGCCGACCACCGTAAGCCCGCGCGCCTCGGCGCGCTCCTTGGCGGATAGCAGGCCTTCCTCGCTCTCCACCTTGAAGGCGATGTGCTGGACCCAGGCGGGCGTAGCCTCGTCCCGCCCCATGTCGGGCGCGTTGGGCAGTTCGAAGAAGGCCAGCACGTTGCCGCCGCCGCAATCGAGGAAGACGTGCATGTAGGGGTCGGGCGCGCCGGTGGACGGCACTTTGTCCTCGGCGATGGCCAGCATGAAGTCCATGCCCATCACGTCGCGGTAGAAGTCCACCGTCTCCCTGGCGTCCCGGCACCGGTAGGCGACGTGGTGAATTCCGCCCAATTTCGGAGCCGGGTTCGGAACGGCCGCAGGTGCCTTGCCAGTCGTCGTCTCAGTCATCGTCAATCTCCCGGAAATCGGGGGCAGACCTGCGTGGGCCTGCCCCTCTCTCCCAACCTCGTCTATTCGGCGGGCTCATCCACCTTCAACACCCCGCGCCGGATCTGGTCGCGTTCCATGCTTTCGAACAGCGCCTTGAAGTTGCCGTTGCCGAAGCCGTCGTCGCCCTTGCGCTGGATGAATTCGAAGAACACCGGCCCCACCCGCGCTTCCGCGAAGATCTGGAGGAGCAGGCGAGGCTGCCCTTCCCCGGTCGTGCCGTCGAGCAGGATGCCGCGCATCTTCAGTTCCTCAGCCGGTTCGCCATGACCGGGAAGGCGCTCGTCGAGCATCTCGTAGTAAGTCTCCGGCGGGGCGGTCATGAACGGCACGCCAAGCGCCTTGAGCTTGTCCCAGGCGCCGATCAGATCGTCGCAGATCAAGGCGATATGCTGGATGCCCTCGCCGTTGAAGGCGCGCAGGAACTCGTCGATCTGGCCCTTTCCACCCTCGGCTTCCTCGTTGAGCGGGATGCGGATCTTGCCGTCCGGCGCGGTGAGGGCCTTGGAGGTGAGGCCGGTATATTCGCCCTTGATGTCGAAATAGCGGATCTCGCGGAAGTTGAAGAGCTTCTCGTAGTAGTCCGCCCAATAGGCCATGCGGCCGCCGTAGACGTTGTGGGTCAGGTGGTCGATCAGGTCGAAGCCCGCCCCCACCGGGTGGCGGTCTACACCCGGCAGGTATTCGAAGTCGATGTCGTAGATCGACAGGGCGCCGTCTCCGTTCCGCTCGTAACGGTCGATCAGGTAGATGATCGAGTTGCCGATGCCGCGAATGCCGGGAAGGTGCAGCTCCATCGGGCCGGTCGCGACCTGCACCGGCTCCGCCGAGCGGGCGAGCAGTTCGGCATAGGCCGCGCGTGCATCCCGCACGCGGAAACCCATGCCGCAGGCCGAAGGGCCGTGCTCGCGGCTGAAGAACCAGGCCGGGCTGTGCGGCTCGTAATTGGTGATGAAGTTGATCCCGCCCTGCCGCCAGAGTTCCACGTCCTTCGAGCGGTGACGGGCGATCCGGGTGAACCCCATGGCCTCGAACACCGGCTCCAGCACGCCCTTCTCCGGCGCCGAGAACTCGACGAACTCGAAGCCGTCGAGGCCGATGGGGTTGTCGAAAAGGTCGGTCATGAAGTCAGTTCTCCCAAGGGGGTTTCGCCGGGAAGCACCTCTCCGGCGGGAATGGGCGGCGCCGTGCGCCAGGTTTCATAGACGGGGCCGAAATCCAGCGAGACGAGGTCCTCGATTAGCTGAGGCAGGCTTTCGAGGACGAAGTAGGTCTTCTGGAACGAGTCGATCTTGTAGCCGGTGCGCATCACCCGGACGGCCTCGAACGGCAGGCGCAGCACTGTGTCGTCCTCGATCGAATAGTGCGTCTCACCCGAAGAGGAGATGATCCCGGCCCCGAAGACCTTCAGCCCGCCATCTTCCCGCACCAGCCCGAACTCGATGGTGTACCAGTAGATCCGCGCCAGCATGTCGAGCGCGTCCATCGCCATGGCCCGTGCGCCGGCCTGACCGTAAAGTTCCAGGAAATCGGCGATGGTGGGGTCGAGCAGCATCGGCACATGGCCGAAGAAGTCATGGAAGATGTCCGGCTCGACGAGATAGTCCAGCTCGTGTTCCTCACGCAGCCAGCGCGTGACCGGAAAGCGGCGATGCGCCAGGTGGTCGAAGAAGATCGCGTCGGGAATGAAGCCCGGTACGCCGATGAGCCGCCAGCCCGTGGCGGCGCTGAGGATGGCGTTGGCATCCTCGAACCGCGGAATGCCGGCGGCACAATCCAGGCGGGCAAGGCCCTCGCGAAATGCAGCGCAGGCATGAGTCTCCACCAGCCCGGACTGGCGCGCATAGAGCCGGCGCCAGCGCTCATGCATCTCCGGGGTGTAGCCGTGCCAGTCCTGCGCGACCGTATAGTCGTCGGCAGCCGTGTCGTACTCTCCCCGAAGCCCGCTCGTGGATGTTTCGGTAGAGGGCTTCTTCATTCGAGGGAGATTATCACAGCTCAGGCGCTGGATTCATGCGATTGCATGCATCTTCAGCGCCGTTATGAGTGGTTTCAACCAGGAACCATCCTTGAGTCAGGCGATTCATGCAGCTCGACCTCTTTGACCGAAAGATCATCGCCGCGTTGCAGGAAGACGCGCGCATGCCGGTGGCGCAAGTCGCCGAACGCACCGCCTTGTCCGCCACGCCGGTCAGCCGCCGTATCAAGCGCCTGGAGGATGACGGCGTGGTCATCGGCTATGCGCCGGTACTCGATCCGCGCAAGCTGGGCTTCGAACTGGAGGCCTATGTCCTCATCAACCTCAACGCCCATATCGACGAGAACATCACCCGCTTCGAACAGGCGATCCGCGACAATCCCTATGTGATCGCCTGCCATGCGGTGACGGGAGACATGGACTACATCGTCCACATCATCGCCCGGGACGTGGAGCATCTCTCGCAGATCACGCTGAAGACGCTGGTGCGTATCCCCGGCGTTCGCGACGTAAAGTCGAGCATCGTGCTGGAAGCCATCAAGGAACAGCGCGCGCTGCCGCTGGAATAGGGCACTGGCGGTGCTCCCACGCACGCGTCATCCTGAACCTGTTTCAGGATGACGTTGGTGCTTGCGCGAGTATTCCGCGCGGCAGGCGAGAACCCAGGTTAGGGCTGCAGGGGTGGTAAACCCCTGCTCTCCCCTTACCGCCCGAGCAGGTTCCGCGCCTGGCTGGCGATCTGCGCCAGCATGGCCGGGCTCAGCGGTGCGGTGTTCTCGGCGCGCTGGACCATCGAGCGGAAAGTCTGGATCGCGGCGATGTGCGCGCGGCCCCATTCCTCGGCGGCGGCGGCCGGGTCCGACTTGCCGGACTTGGTGGCTGCGAGGCGCTTGAGGAAGTCCAGCCGCATCTGCTGGAAATCGCGCGCGAGGCCGGCGACGAGCAGGCGCTCCCACGGATCGGACGGGTTCATGATCGTCGCGCTGGCCTGGGCCCAGTCGAGGCCGAGGCCTGCGCCGATGCGGGTGAAGGCCCCCACCAGCTGGCGCGGATCGATCCCGGTGTCGGCGGCCAGCGCGGCGATGCCCACGGCACCGTCGAGGTCGTAGAGGTTGGCGACCATGCCTGCCTCTCCCTCGGGCGCGCCGAGTTCGAGAAGGCCGCTGCGCAACTTGCGCGAATGTACGGCCACGCGTTCGCCCAGCAGTTCATGCGTGTCCACCGAAAGCGCCGCGACCGGCTTGCCGATCCGGGCCAGCACTTCGGAAGGCGCCGCCTGTCCCGCACCGGCGCGCAGCAGGTCGGCCATGTGGCTCCGCACGACGCTGGCCGTGCGGTCGAACAGGGCGATGCGCGCGTCCTCGCTCATCGGCGCGACTTCAAGGCGCTCCCACAGTGCATCGAGGTCGAAGAGCCGCACCGCCAGCGCGAAGGCGGCAGCGACATGGGCCAGGTCGGCGCCTTCTTCCTCGGCCAGTTCGAAGGGATGGACGATGCCGAGGCGGTTGACCACGCGGTTCGCCAGCTTGGTGGCGATGATCTCGCCCGCCAGACGGTGCCCTTCGATGAAGCGCGCGTACTTCGCCTGCATCGGCTGCGGGAAGGCCGCCAGCAGCATGGGCTGGAGCGTGGCGTCGGCGGCGAGGTCGGAAGCCTCGATCGCGGCCTGGAGCACCAGCTTGCCGCTCGACAGCAGCACCGCCAGTTCGGGCCGGGTGAGCCCGCGACCATCCTGCGCCCGGCGCCCCAGCGACTCGTTGTCGGCCAGGCCCTCGGTCTTGCGGTCGAGGTTGCCGCCTTCCTCCAGCGTCTCGATCAGGCGGACGTGCGAGGGCATGGCGCTGGCCCCGCCGCGCTCGGCGATGGAGAGCGCCAAGGCCTGGAGGCGGTTGTCCTCCAGCACCAGCTCGGCCACTTCGTCGGTCATCTCGCGCAGGAGTTCGACGCGCTCTTCCTCGGTGAGCTTGTCGGCCCGCTTGGCGGCAGCCAGCGCGATCTTGATGTTGACCTCGTTGTCCGAACAGTCGACGCCGGCCGAATTGTCGATGAAGTCGGTGTTGATGCGCCCGCCGCGTGCCGCGAACTCGATGCGCGCGGCCTGGGTGACGCCGAGGTTCGCGCCCTCCCCGATGACGCGGACCCGCAGCTCGTTGGCGCTGACGCGCAGCGCGTCGTTGGCCGGGTCGCCCACGGTCGCGTTGTTCTCGGCCGAAGACTTTACGTAAGTGCCGATGCCGCCGAACCAGAGCAGGTCCACCGGCGCCCAGAGGATCGCGGAGATCAGCGATTCGGGGTCCAGTTCGTTCGCCTCGATGCCCAGCGCGGCCTTCACTTCGGGCGTCAGCACGATTGACTTGGACTTGCGCGAGAACACCCCGCCGCCCGGCGAGATCAGGCTCTTGTCGTAGTCGTCCCAGCTCGAATGCGGCAGGTCGAACATGCGCTTGCGTTCGGCCCAGCTTTTCGCCGCGTCGGGATCGGGGTCGAGGAAGATGTGGCGGTGGTCGAAGGCGGCCAGCAGCTTCAGGGACTTCGAAAGCAGCATGCCGTTGCCGAAAACGTCGCCCGACATGTCGCCGCAACCGATCACGCGGACCGGATCGTTCTGCACGTCCACGCCCATTTCCAGGAAATGGCGCTGCACCGAGAGCCAGGCTCCGCGCGCGGTGATGCCCATGGCCTTGTGGTCGTAGCCGTTGGAGCCGCCGCTGGCGAAAGCGTCGTCCAGCCAGAAGTCGCGCGATTCGGCGATGCCGTTGGCGACGTCGGAGAACTTGGCCGTGCCCTTGTCGGCCGCGACCACGAAGTAAGGGTCTTCGCCGTCGAGGATCACCACGGCCTCGGGATGGACCACCTTGTCCGCCACGATGTTGTCGGTGATGGACAGCAGCGTGCCGATGAAGATCTCGTAGCTTGCCTGCCCTTCGGCCGCCCAACCGGCCCGATCGAGCGCCGCATCGGGAAGCTGCTTGGGATAGAAGCCGCCCTTCGCGCCGGTCGGCACGATCACCGCGTTCTTCACGCGCTGCGCCTTCATCAGGCCCAGGATCTCGGTGCGATAGTCGTCGCGGCGGTCCGACCAGCGCAGGCCCCCGCGCGCGACAGGCCCTGCACGCAAGTGGATGCCTTCCACGCGGCGCGAATAGACGAAGATCTCGCGCCAGGGCAGCGGCTTGGGCAGGCCGGGCACCATCGCGGAATCGAACTTGAAGGCCAGCGCCGTCTCACCGGCGGGCGCGAAGGCGTTGGTGCGCAGCATCGCCGCCACCACGTCGCGGAAGGCGCGCAGCACGCGGTCGTCGTTGATCGCGCTGACTTCGGCCAGGCCGGCGCGGATCGCTTCCTGCGCCTGCGCCTTGGCCTGCGCCCGGTCGCCCTTGAAGGCGGGATCGTGGATGGCGCGGAACAGGTCGACGATTCCCAGCGTCACCGCCGGCGCTCCCAGCAGGGCATCGACCACGGTGCCGATGCCGAAGTGCATGCCCGCCTGGCGCAAGTAGCGATACCAGGCGCGCAGCCAGTTGGCGTCGCGCTTGGAGAGGCCCAGGCCGGGGACCAGGCGGTTGAAGGGATCGTTCTCGCCCTGGTTGTTGAGCACGCCCGCCAAAGCGTCCTCGATCATCGGCGCCAGCTTCAGCACTTCGCGCGCGTCGCCGCCGGTCGGCAGGGCCAGGGTGAAGTCGTGGATCGTGCCGATGCGGCCCTTGTCCAGCGGGGTGGGCATTTCCGCGAGCACGCGGAAGCCGAAGTTCTCCAGCGCGGGGACGGCGTCGGACAGCGGCAGGCTGCCTTCGGCCTGGTAGATCTTGAGGTGAAGCTGGTGCGCCTCGCCGGAATCGTTCCGGCCCAGAACAGGTCGGCGAGCGTGAAGCGGTCGCCGAACAGCCAAGGTCCGGTGGACGCCCCGAGGTCGCGATCGAGATCGGTAACCAGCTGCTCCGCCTTCGAGATGGCGGTCCGCATTTGCGGCTCGTTGATGACGAACGAGGCGGCGGCTTCCTCCTTCACAATCTTGTGTTGGTAGGCTTCGAGGAGAAGCGGGTCGCCGTCCGCGAGCGGGATATTGCGGCGCACGGCGTCGATCTTGTGTGCGTGGATGCCGGGCATGACCGCCTGCATGCTTTCGGGCCGACGATCACCGTCCGGATCGGCGCCGTAGAGCAGGGCTACATGGGGCGTCGTGTCAGCGAGCTGGACCTGCTTGAGCACAGCCTCCCGTATGTCGGCGGGCAGAAGATCGGTACCGCCGGACAAGGCGTCGCAGAGGTAGAGGCAGATTGCCTTGGAATCGGCGAGGATCCGGCCGGTCTCATGGTCGACGAGGGTCGGTACGACGAGCGGGTCGAACCCTTCGGAATCAACAGACGACTGCCCAGTGAACGAGCTGACAGGACGGTGCTTGGCTGCGGCTTCCGATCGCAACCGCAGCCGGACATATTGCGGACAATAATTCTCATTCTGCGGGGGAAGGATCGTCAACTCGTTGGAGCCGAAGGTCACGCCCTTCTCCATTAGGGTGCCGCGCACCTTTTGCGAGCAGACTGAGAACACGAAGTGGAACAGTTCGAACCGCGGTTCGACCGTCGCTTCGCGGCGAAGGAGGCTCGGTGACTGTCGATCCGGGCTAATCAGAGTCGATTGCTCAGGCTTGATAACCTCTTCACGGACTTTTAGAGCCGCACGCCGCGGCTGCCGCGCGCTTCGGTGCCCGCATCGCCGACGACCAGTCCGCGCATGTGCGCGATGTCGATCGCCGCCTCGGCCGGTCCGGAATCGCTACGGTAGGAGATCGGGAAGGCTTCGGCATAGCGCGTGGCGATGGCGGCGGCGCGGCCCGGTTCGAGCGACTGCGCCAGAGCGGCCTCGACAGCCTCGCCCCAGCCGCGCAGCATGACCTGCAAGCGGTGGTCGAGCGCTTCCTCGTCGAGCACTTGCGCGCCCTCGCGGATGTCCAGCGTGAAGCGCAGCATGGCCAGGTTGCCCGCCTCGACGCTGAGCGACCAGTCGAGCGTGGGCGCCTGCGCGGCTTCCTCGATCATGGTCTGGATGCGCTTGCGCATCTGCGTGGACAGCGTGTCGCGCGTGATCCAGACGAAGGCGAACAAGTGACGGGACAGCGGCGAGGTGGTGACCACCAGGCGCGGGCGCGGGCGATCGACGAGCCCGGTCATCGTCGTGGCCAGCCGCTCCACGTCCGCTTCGCCGAAACCTAGCACCAGGTCGTGCGGCAGGCTGGTCATGGCATGGGCCAGGGCCTTGCCGGTATGGCCGCCCGGATCGAAACCGAGCTTTCCGGCCAGGCCGGCCAGCAGGCGGCGCAGGCGTGGCACCCGGTCCGGCGCGACGGCCAGCGCGGCGCTCGTCCACATGCCCGCATGGACCGAAAGCGCGGCAAGCTTGTCCCCTTCGATCACCGGGACCAGGAAGAGGTCGAGCGGAACGCGGCGATGGACGCGGGCGATGACATTGGCCTTGATGACCATCGGCGCGCGCACTTCGCCTGCCGCCAATCGGGCATCGAAAGCTTCGAAGGCGCGCTGGTAGCTGGCGTCGGACAGCAGATCGCGGGCATCGCGCTTGCAGATGCCGAGCAGGTCGCCATGCGTGCCGTCGCGGCGGCGCGTGACATGGCCAAGCTGGGTCAGCATGCCACCGGCGAACCAGCGCAGCAGATCGGCACCTTCCCCATCGTCGATGCGGTCGGCATCGGCTTCCATCGCCTCAACCATCTTCGGCCAGTCCGCCACGGCGACGCGCACGTCGGCCAGCGTGGTTTCCAGGGCGGCGTGGAGGTCGCGGCGCTGGCGGGCGTCGGCGCGGTCGGTCTCGATGTAGATCATCGACTCGCGGTGAACCGTTGGCGACGCGTCTTCCGGAAGGGCGAGGATCCCGCCGGCGGCATCGCGCTCGACGCGGACCACCGGATGGACGAGGCGGTCGATGACGAGGCCCGCTTCGGCGATCACGGCCGCGACCGAGTCGACCAGGAACGGCATGTCGTCGTTGACGATCGCGATGCGCAAGTAGCGGCGCTCCTCGTTCACCGAGACGATGTCGATCACCGGCGCGCCGGGTGCGCGCTGCGCGGAGACCTCGAGCAGGACCGATGCGGCATCCTCCACCCAGGCGCCTTGGTCGGGCGCGTCGCCGGGCAGCAGCGAATCCCGGATGCGCGCGACGATCGCCGGCTGCAGCGCGGAAACCTTCCGGTCCGGCTTGTGCATGCGTTGCGCTTAGAGAACTTCCACACCCCGTCACGGCGCTCATACTCATCCGTGAAGACCGCAGCGATAAGAATCGACTGATTACCTTCGACGAGATTTCCAAGGAGAAGGACGTCGCCAATACCATTTACCTTGTCCGCGCTCACAAATTCCAAGCGCAGATTGGTTCCATAATGAATACATTCGTGAAACATTGGCCAGAGTACGTTATTGGCCAAATCGAGGGCGCCTTCCGGGCCCTTGTAGGTGCCGATTCCCTCAATGGTCCACTCTGCATCATCCCACCAAATAGAAGCGAGACGGCCCTCTTGGCGCTTGTCTACGGCAATGAGCTTGTCAGAGTAGAGGTCCTGAATCGCGGCCCGGCTTGCAAGAACGGGTCTTCGGGGCGGCGGTCAGATCCTCTGCGCTCATTGCATTCTCCCGCAAAACAGCGGCAGGAGGCATCGCAGGCGCCCGCTGCCGGACGACGAATATAGGACTGGTCCGGCGATCCGACACCCACCGCTTTCCCGTATCCTGGGAAAGGCGACAGCATCGGCCGGTCGGTACACTGTGGAAAGTGCAGCGACCCGGCTCGCGCGACCGGTCTTTCGACGCTCACCTGAGTTGTAACGCGATTTCTTCACTGCGCAACATTCGTTTAAGCGGGCGAAATTGAATAATTTGCACTTCGAGACTCCTGGGCCCGCGTTATCGCTCGCCTCGCCTGAACCATCTGATCGTCAGCAGCGCCTGCGCGCTTTCGGCGAGCATCGCGGAAGCCTTTTCAATATTTTAATCCGGTTTCCGATGTTCCTGGAGACGACATCCATGCCTTTGATATAGAAGCTGTTTCCTGCCCTAAGTCGGCGCCGCTCGCTGGTCTTCGTAGGCTGTGTCCGCTGGCGGGGGCGGGCGCGGCGCTTCTCGCCTCCAGCCCTGCGGCCCGCTTCGGGTAAGCAGGACTATCGAAGGGGCTTTCGTCTCCGCCGCGGGATCCGAACATTCAATCGGCCGGAACAAAGGGAAGTGGAATGGCGGATATCGACGATCGGACCCTGGACCCGACGCGGAAAGGCGAGCCGCGCGGCCCGGACGCCCGGCGGCACGTCCGAACCCTGGCCGATCTGGCGCGACTGGCCGGCGTGTCGGCGGGCACAGTCTCCCGCGCCCTGGCCGGCAAGACGCTGGTCAACGTGGAAACCCGCGATCGCATCCAGGCCCTCGCCCGCCATCACGGTTTCAAGCCGAACCAGATGGCCAGCAAGCTGCGCACCGGGCGGACGGGCGTGATCGGCGTGGTCATTCCCCTCGGCCAGGACAGGCGCGGGCAGATCTCCGATCCCCTCTTCCTCCGGCTGCTCGGCCATCTTGCCGATGAACTGGCCGAATGCGGCTACGACATCATGCTCAGCCGCGCCGCTCCCGACGGCACGGCGGACTGGCTGGAACGGATCAGCGGATCGGGCATGGTCGACGGGATCATCGTCATCGGCCAGTCCGACCAGGCCGACGTGATCGAGCAGGTCGCCCACGCCTATCGGCCGCTGGTGGTGTGGGGCCAGGGGCGCAGCGGCCAGACCCAGTGCACCGTCGGCACCGACAATGAACTGGGGGGCCGGATCGCCGTCGAACATCTGCTCGCCTCGGGCGCCCGCCACCTCGCCTTCCTCGGGCAGACCGGCGCGATCGAGGCTGCGGCTCGCTATCGCGGCGCCGCCGCCGCCGCCCAGAGCGCAGGCGCGCCTTTCGTCCACCTGCCGGTGGATCCGGCCGGCGAAGCGATGGGTCCGCAGATCGATCGGGCGCTGGCCGCAGCCGATCTGCCGATCGAGGGCATCGTCGCGGCATCCGATCTCGTCGCCATGGCGGCCCTGCGCATCCTCCACGAGCGGGGCCGCGCCGTGCCCGGCGACGTGCGGATCGTCGGCTTCGACGACCTGCCGTTCGCTGCCCAGACCACCCCGCCGCTGACCACCATCCGCCAGGAGATCGCGCAAGGCGCGCGGGCCCTGGTGGAGCGGCTGAAGGCGCGGATCGAAGGGCAGCCGACCCGGAGCCTGGCCATGCCGCCCCGGATCGTCGTGCGGCAGTCTACCCGAAGCTGAGCGGGCCGCCCTACCCCCTCCCTCTCTATCCCCCTCCCTCCGGCCC
>NZ_ATHL01000055.1 GCF_000445125.1 Novosphingobium lindaniclasticum LE124 | reverse complement strand
CCCCCCCTCCCCGGTATCGGCCGCGCTAGGCAAACCGGCAACGCCGTGGAAGGCTTTCGTCAACCGCACCATCGAAGCCTGGATGGCGCAGGATCCCTCCTTTGCCGTCTACCAGGGCGCACACCAGTTCGACGGCAAGCTGCCCGACTGGAGCCCGGCCGGCCTCAAGGCGCGCGGCGCATTCCTGAAGAAGGTCGTGGCCGAGGCCGGCGCCTTCACCGGCCTCAGCGCCGAGGACCGCTTCGAGCGCGACTATCTGGTGCAGGTCGCCAAGGGACAGCTGTTCTGGCTGGAAGACGCCGACAAGCCGCACAACAATCCCGGCTACTATATCGAGAACGGCCTCGATCCGAACGTCTACGTCAGCCGCGCCTATGCCGACAAGCCGACGCGCATGAAGGCCATGATCGCCTTCTTCAAGGCCGTCCCCACCGCCGCCGCACAGATCCGCGGCAACCTGAAGACGGCCATGCCCGCCAGCTTCATCAAGCTCGGCACGGCGGGCTTCTCGGGTTTTGCGGAATACTACCGCGGTGACGCCCGCACCGCCTTCGCCGACGTCAAGGACGCCGCGCTCCAGGCCGCGTTCAAGGCCAGCTCGGAAAGCGCGGCCAAGGCCATGCAGGACCTTTCGGACTGGCTGGGCAAGGCCACCCCGACGCAGGACTTCGCCATGGGGCCTGAGCGCTTCTCGCGCATGCTGGCCGCCACCGAGGCCGTCGATGCCCCGCTGAGCGAACTGGAAGCCGTGGGCCGCGCCGATCTCAAGCGCAACCAGGACTTGCTCAAGGCTGCCTGCGCCGAATATGCACCGGGCAAGGACATCCAGGCCTGCTTCGACAAGATGCGCGCCGACAAGCCGGAAGGCGGTCCCGTAGCCGCCGCGCGTCTCCAGATCCCTGAACTCACCGCCTTCGTGCGCCAACGCGGCATCGCCACGATCCCCGGCACCGAACAGGCGCTGGTCGAGGAAAGCCCGCCCTACAACCGGCAGAACTCGGCTTATATCGATCCCGCCGGGCCGCTGGAGAAGAACATCCCCTCGGTCTACTACATCTCGCCGCCCGACCCTTCGTGGTCGCAGCAGATGCAGCAGGACTATATCCCCGGCAAGAACGACCTGCTGTTCACGTCCGTCCATGAGGTGATGCCGGGCCACTTCCTGCAATTCCTCCACTCTAACCGCTCGCCGTCCTGGGTGGGACGCCTCTGGGTCGGCTACGCCTATGCCGAAGGCTGGGCGCACTATGCCGAGGAAATGATGTGGGATGCAGGCCTCGGTAACGGCGATGCCGGGGTCCACGTCGGCCAGCTCTCGAACGCCTTGCTGCGCAATTGCCGCTACCTCTCGGCTATCGGGCTCCATGCCCGCGGCATGACGCAGGAGCAGTCCAAGCGCCTGTTCATTGAAGAATGCTACCAGGACGAGGGCACTGCCGAGCAGCAGGCCGCGCGCGGCACTTACGATCCGGCTTATCTCAACTACACCCTGGGCAAGCTGATGATCCGCAAGCTGCGCGACGACTGGACCGCCTCGCGCGGCGGCCGCGCGGCCTGGAAGCCGTTCCACGACCATTTCCTGAGCCACGGCGGCCCACCGATCCCGCTCGTGCGCCAGGCGATGATGCAGGAAGACATGCCCCACGCGATTTTCTGAGCGATATTTCACAAAAGCAACTGGACCGGCGCCCCATGCTCGCGGTAAGGGCGCCGGACTTGTTTCGCGCATCGCAATTTCCCGATGCGCCGGGCCGGCTTAGCTCAGTTGGTAGAGCACCTGATTTGTAATCAGGGGGCCACGGGTTCGAATCCTGTAGCCGGCACCACAAAATCAA
Source organism: Novosphingobium lindaniclasticum LE124 (assembly GCF_000445125.1). Lineage (GTDB taxonomy): Bacteria > Pseudomonadota > Alphaproteobacteria > Sphingomonadales > Sphingomonadaceae > Novosphingobium > Novosphingobium lindaniclasticum. The sequence continues at coordinate 119,084 of NZ_ATHL01000055.1, read as the reverse complement.
GCACGTAGCGCAAATCGTTCCGGCATCTCCCATGTTGGAACTCCAACATGGCCCGGCGAGGTACCGCCGAGGGCGCTTCTGCCCCCCTTCAGGCCAGCATCGGTCCCAGCAAAGCAATCTCGTCGAAATAGTGGGCGAGGCGGTTTGCTGCACGGTCGGTAAGTTCGATGAAGGCGCGCCGGCGATCGTTTTGGTCGCAGACGCGCTGGAACAGGTCGGCCTGGACGAGAGCGCCGATCCAGCGCAGCGCCGTCGTTGGCGGTACGCCGGACGCGATGCAGAGCGACGTCACCGATACCTGCTTGCCTTCGACCCGGGCGGCCGCCAGGTCCAGCAGCATATCCCAGGCGGGATCGGCAAAGAAATCGCCTTCGATGAAGCGCGAGCGAAGCTGGCGTTGGCGAATGATCCGGCGCAGCAACCTCCCCTCCGGCAGCTTGGCGGCGGCGACCGCCGGCAAGGGCGGTGCCACGCTGACCGGCTCCGCCACGGCAGCGCTTGCCGGCTCGCGCGGGGTCAAGCGATCGATATGACCGGCGATCTGGCCGACCTGCTCGGTCAGGCGCAGCAGCATCAGTCGGTCGTCCTCGGAAAGTTCGCGAAGCCGTGCAGCCGGAAAACCAGCAAGCACCTGCCCCAGCGCGATCACCCGTTCGGCCCGGTTGGGGTCGACCAGAAGCAGCGGCGCAGACATGTCCATGCAGGCGAACACGTCGTCCAGACCGTCTACCGAAGTCGACACGATGAGGCGGTTGCCGCTTCCCGCCGCCTGCATGTCGAGCCGCGCAAGAGTGGCCATCGTGCGGCTATCGACGATAGGGCAGTCCAGCATGACCACGTCGGCCAAGGGCCTGCCGCCACTTTCAGGGAGGTCTTCAAGCGACCCGGCGACCGCCACCTCGAGTCCGGCACCGAGCGCATCTTCCCGCATGGTGGCCCGCAGATGCGGCCGATCCGCGAAGATCGCAAGCGACACCGATCTGCCGCCGGCACCGCCCTGCCGCCCGCCATAGGAAAAATCGGCGAAGTCCGTACCCCGCATGATCGCTAGCCCCCGCTACGATAACTGGCGACAGGGGTAGGATGAAGCGCCGGGGAGTCAACGAGAACTAAGGTTAAATCCTTGTTACCATCCCGAAAGCTCCCGCTGCACAAGAGCTTCCAGCATCTCCATTCCCGCCTCTCCGTCATTGAGGCACGCAAGCACCGCGATCCGCTGCCCGCCGGCTTCCTCGAAGACTTCCCGCCCGCGGATCGCCAGTTCCTCCAGCGTCTCCACGCAATCGGCCGAGAACCCGGGCGCAGCCACGGCGAGGCGGCGCGTGCCCGCTTTCGCCTCGGCGGCCAGGACGTCCTCGGTCGAGGGTTCCAGCCATTTGGCGCGGCCGAAGCGCGACTGGAAGCTGGTCTCGATCCGCAGATCCGGCCGGCGCAGCGCCAGGCGTGCAGAGAGCAGGCGCGAGGTTTCCAGACAATGCCGGTAATAGGGATCGCCCAGGTCCGCCGTGCGCTGGGGCATCCCGTGGAACGATAGCAGCAGGACCTCGGGCACGAAATCCAGCGCCTCGATCTGGCGCAGCAGGTCGGCCTCCAGCGCATCGATGTAGGCGGGATCGTCGAAATAGGGCGGCAAGGTGCGGATCGCCGGCTGTGCGCGCATGGCGCCGAGCGCTTCGCCCAGCTTGTCCATGACCGAGGCCGTGGTGGCACCGCAATATTGCGGATAGAGCGGCGCCACGAGGATACGTTCGCAGCCGGCATCCTTCATGGCCCGAAGCTGCGACGGCAGCGACGGGTTGCCGTAGCGCATGGCCCAGTCCACCCGCGCCCGTCCGCCCAGCCGTTCCTGCAAGCGGGCGGCCTGCGCCCGCGTGATCGCGGCGAGCGGCGACCCTTGCGGGGTCCAGACCTGTGCATAGGCATGGGCGGACTTGGCCGGGCGGGTGCGCAGGATGATCCCGTAAAGAATCGGCTTCCAGGCGATAGCGGGAATCTCCACCACGCGCGGATCGGAGAGGAACTCCGCCAGATAGCGCCGAACCGCCGGCGCGGTGGCGGCGTCCGGCGTCCCCAGGTTCACGAGGAGCACACCGATCTCACCAACATTCTGGTCCCTGCCACTCTGGTCGCTGCCACTCTGGTTGCGGGCAGGCCGGGCGGAAGCACTCTGGTCACGGGAAGGCATCACATATCCTCGGCAAAAAGCGGCAAACGGCGGAACCGAAGTCCGGTTGCCGAAAAAAGCGCGTTGGCCACCGCCGGTGCTACCACGGCAACGCCCAATTCGCCCGGATCGGCCGGATCGGCCGGATCGGCCGCGCTATCGACGAATTCGACTTCGACGGCCGGGCAGTCGGCCAGGGTCGGCAGGGCAAGATCGGAGAGGCGTTCGCCATCGGGCCGCCCGCCCGTGTAGTTCGGACTGCATCCCAAAGCGAGGCCGAGGCCGAATATCAGGCCGCCCTCCACCTGCTGGCGGGCGATGTCGAGGTTCACGATCCGGCCGATGTCGGCCACGGCGCTCAGCTTGTCGACCCGGACGCCGTTCTCGTCGCGCCGCGCACTGGCGACCAGCGCGATGCGGCCTTCGCCGATGACATGGCAGGCGATGCCCTGCCCACTGTGATCGCCGCCCCCGCCCCACTGCGCAAGGCTGGCCGCGCGCTGGAGGCACTCGGCAAGGCGGGGCTCGTGGCCCAGCATCGCCATGCGGAAGGACAGCGGTTCGCGTCCTGCCTGGTGCGCGAGTTCATCCACGAAACTCTCGTTGAAGAAAGCCGTGTAGCCGTGGGCATTGCCGCGCATCCGCCCCGTGGGCAAACCGATGGCGGCCGGAACATGGTCGACCGCCAGATTGGGCACGGCGTAGGCCGGAACGGCGCCTTCCAGAGCCAGGGGATCCGCAGTCCGGGCCACCGCGTCGAGGGCGTCGAACGGTGCATCGCCCGAAAAGAAGCGGCGCCCGAACTCTCGGGCGGCGGCAGGGGCGGCGATGCGCGCCCGCCAACCGATCGGCCTGCCTTCCGCGTCGGGCCGGGCCGCCATGACCGCCACGGCAGGCGCGCGCGGAAAGGTCGCGAAATGCTCCTGTCGGCGGGAGAGGGTAAGCTGAACCGGCCGCCCCGCCTCTTTCGCCAGGACCGCTGCCTGCGCGGCATGGTCGCATTCCAGCCGCCGGTCGAAGCTGCCGCCGATCGCCATGGGGTAGAGCAGCACATCGCCGGCCGCGATCCCCGTCGCATGGGCCGCCGCCGTGCGGACCGCCTCGGGAGCCTGGGTGCCCACCCAGAGTTCCAGGCGGCCGTTTTCGTAACGCGCGGTGGCGCTGGCGGTCTCGATCGTCGCGTGGACGGCGGGGGCAACCTCGTAGCGGATCTGCGTCGGAAGCCCGCCCTCGATCGCATTGGAATCGCCGGTGAGATGGATCCGCGTCGGCGAACCCAGCGCCATGGCATCGTCCAGCGCGCGGTCGACCTCCCCGCTGTCGCTGCCGCGCGCGACCCGAAAGCGCGGGGCGGCACGGGTCAGGGCGCTCTCCGCCGTCCACCAGTCGTCGGCCAAGGCCGCGACCCAGTCCGGCCCGCGCACGAAGCGCCTGAACCCGCGCAACCCCCTGGCGGCCGTCTCATCGAGACCGGAGAGGCTGGACGTGCCGATCGGCGCATGGCGGATCGCCGCGCGCAGCATGTCCGGCAGGCGGACATCTCCCGCGAAAGTCCACGATCCGTCCACTTTCGACGGCAGGTCGAGGCGCGGATAGCGCAAGGGCGCGCCCGGCAGGAACTCGCCCGGCCTCTCGCTCATCGGCTCGGCACGGAGCGGCGGCGGATCGGGCGGTGAGAACGACGCCGCCTGTGCCGCCAATGGGCCGAAGTTCAGGCGCTTGTCGCCATGGATCACCAAGCCGCCCGCGACTTCGCATTCTTCCGGAGCGACGTTCCAGCGGGCGGCCGCGGCCTGCGTCAGCAGGGCCCGGGCGGATGCCGCCGCGGCGCGCGCAGGTCCTTCGTAGGCCGCAAGCGAGGTTCCGTCGGCGGTGACGTTGAAGCGATGATCTTCCGCCCAGCGCCGCGCGATGAAACCCTCGGGCGCTTCGGCAAGGCCCGGCACCGCCGGCATCCACAGCGGCGCCCACTTCGCCGCCAGCACCGCATTGGCGTAGAGCGCACTGGCCGGGGCCGGTTCGACCGCCACCTGCCGCCAGTCCGCGCCGAGTTCATGGGCGACGATCTGCGGCAGCAGGGTGGTCACGCCCTGCCCCATCTCGACTTGCGGCACCGCCACGCTGACCACGCCGTCGCCGGCGATCTTGATCCAGGCGCCGAAAGCATATTCGTCGCGCCCCGGCTCCAGCGGCAGAGGATAGCGGCGCGGGCGCAGCAGGTAACCTACCGCCAGCCCGCCACCAGCCAGAGTGCCGATCAGGATCCCGCGGCGGGAGACCGATCGGCGGGACGGCGCCATCAGTGGCCGTCCAGCCAGTCGGACACTTTGGCGGCCAGTGCGGCAAAAGCCTCTGCCTGCGAGCCTTCTCCAGCCGCAGGCGGTTTGCCGGCGTCGCTGTCACGGCGGATGGCGATGTCGAGCGGTATGCGGCCGAGGAACGCCTGGCCCATGTCCCGCGCCGCCGCTTCGGCTCCGCCCGCGCCGAAGGGGTCGCTCACTTCGCCGCAGTGGGGGCAGGCATAGCCCGCCATGTTCTCCACCACGCCGACGATGGGTACGCCGCTTTTCTGGAACAGCTCGACCGCACGCGTGGCATCCATGAGCGCCAGGTCCTGCGGGGTGGAGACGATGACCGCGCCGGCGGGCTTGAACTTCTGCAGCATGGTGAGCTGCACGTCGCCGGTGCCCGGCGGCAGATCCACCACCACGATCTCAGCATTGTCCCAGTGGCCTTCGAGCATCTTGGTGAGCGCCCCTGCCACCATCGGCCCGCGCCAGGCGATGGCCTGCCCCGGCTCCAGCAGGTTCGCCATCGACAGCACCGGCACGCCGAACGCGCTGGCCACCGGAACCAGCCGGCTTTCGTGCGCGACGGGCCGCTGCCCCTCGGTGCCGAGAAGCCGCGCCTGCGAAGGACCGTAGATGTCGGCATCGACGAGCCCGACCTTGCGCCCCAGCCGCGAGAGCGCCACGGCGAGATTGGCGGCCAGCGTCGACTTGCCGACGCCGCCCTTGCCCGATCCTACGGCCAGGATGCGCCGCACCGGCTTGTCCGCCATGGTCGCCACGCGAACCTCGGTGAGGCCGGGCTCGCCCTCCAGAGCGCCGGAAACCCGCTGCTCCAGCCCCGCGCGGTCTTGTACGGAGAGGCCGGTGGCATCGATCACGACGCTGGCCCTGCCTTCCGCAAATCGCAAAGACTGGACCCGCTGGGCCAGATCGGCCGGCAGAAGCGTCTTCAGTCGATTTACGTCGGGCTTGGTCATTTCGTCCTTTTCCAGGCTTGAGTTCATGAGAGCAAATTCGCGGCTCAGGTGGAGCACTGGGCGAAAAAGGGCAAGAGAGGCACTGTTTTTGTGCGAATGGCGCACCTATAGATAAAGGCATGAAAGCAATTGGTGATGCAATCTCGCACGGCGGTCTTGCCATGACCGGGCGCCAAAGCCCGTGGGGCGGCGGCAATGACGGGAACTCTGGAGAGGGTTCCGAAAGCGGTTCCGAGAGCGGCCCCGGCCAGGGTGCCGGCGAACCTGAGCACGGAGACAGCCCCGAACAGCCCTCCGATCGACCTGGCGACAGGGGCGACAAGAAGGGGCCGCGCAATCCCTGGCTTCCCAGCGGCACGACCCCACCGCGCCGGTCGGCCGGGCTGGATGAAATCTTCCGGCCGCGCGAGCCTCGGCGTTCCGGCGGCGGCGGCGGGTTCGGTTCTGGCGGCGGCTTCCCCAATCTTCCGCGGCGGCCGGACGGCAGCTCGTGGCTGCCGCTCGGCATCGGCGCCGCTGTCGTCGCGCTGCTGGCAATTTCCAGCGTCCATATGCTCGGACCCAAGGAGCAGGGCATCGTCACGACGCTCGGCGGCTATTCGCGGACCATCGATTCCGGCCTTTCGCTGACTTTGCCCTGGCCGCTGGAAGCCGTGGACGTAACCGACGTGCGCAGCTTCAACGTCTATTCGATCCCTGACGGCGAAGGCGAAAAGCTGATGCTGACGAGCGACAAGAACCTTGTCGACCTCAGCTATCTGGTGCGCTGGAACATCAAGAACCTGAAGGATTACAACTATCGCCTGGCCGATCCGGACGAAACCGTGCGGGAAGTGGCGGAAGCGGCGATGCGGGCCTCGATCGCGCAGATCTCGCTGAACGATGCCCTGTCGGGCGCCGGGCGCGCGGCCGTCGAACAGGACGTGCGGGATCGCACCCAGCGCATCCTCGACGTCTACCGCTCCGGCGTGTCGATCCAAGGCGTGGAGATCAAGAAGGCGGATCCGCCGGCCAAGACCCGCGAAGCCTTCGACCAGGTCAACGTGGCCCAGCAGGAGGCCGACCGGGACCGTTCCAAGGCGCGCGCCTGGGCCCAGCAGGCCCTGGCCCGCGCCCAGGGCGCGGCGGCCTCGTTCGACAAGGTCTACGAACAGTACAAGCTGGCGCCCGACGTGACGCGCCGCCGCATGTACTACGAAACGATGGAGAGCGTGCTGCGGGACAACGATGTCGTCGTCAGCGATTCGAAGAACATGACGTCCTACCTGCCCTTGCCCGAGGTACGGCGCCGCGCGCCGGCCAGCGATGAAACCGTGGTGACCGTCCCGGCCGCACAGGGCTCCGCCACCGGCGCGGCTCCGGCCACGAAGGGAGGCCAGTGATGAACCTCTGGCAGGACTATAAACTTCCCGTCGTTCTCGGCGGCATCGGCCTCGTCGCGCTGATGATGAGCATGATCGTGGTGCCGGAGACGGAACAGGCCGTGATCGTGCGCACCGGCCGTCCGGTGACCGTCTACAACCAGTTCAACCCCAAGGCCGGCTATGGCCAGACCGGCGCCGGCGTGCATTTCCGCATCCCGATCGTCGACCGGGTGATCCGCATCGACAAGCGCCTGCTCTCGGTGGACATGCAGCAGCAGCAGGTGCTTTCGACCGACCAGCTGCGCCTGAACGTCGATGCCTATGCCCGCTACCGCATCATCGATCCGGTGAAGATGGTGGAAACGGCCGGCACCACCGAGCGCGTGACCGAGCAGCTCGAACCGATCCTCTCTTCCGTCCTGCGTCAGGAATTGGGCAAGCGGACCTTTGAATCGCTGCTGACCGCCGAGCGCGGCAAGGCGATGGAGAACATCCGCGACGGGCTGGACCGCGAGGCGCGGGAATACGGCGCGCAAGTCGTCGATGTGCGGATCAAGCGCGCGGACCTTCCGGAAGGGGCCCTGGAAAGCGCCTTCACCCGCATGCAGGCCGCACGCACCGAGGAATCGCGCACGATCGCCGCGCAGGGCCAGAAGGATGCCCAGATCATCCAGGCCGAGGCGGAAGCGCAGGCCGCGAAGATCTATGCGGAAAGCTTCGGCAAGGATCCGCAGTTCTATGATTTCTATCGCTCGATGCAGAGCTACTCGGTGACCTTCGCCAAGGGCGACAACGGGAAGACCATCCTGCTTTCGCCCGACAACGCCTATCTCAACCACTTCCGGCAACCGTGACCGGCACTGCGGGCTTTTCCAGAAACGCCGGTGGTCGCTGGCGACGCGGATTGGCCCGAAGCGAACTTCAAAGGACCGCGAAAGGTCGCCCATTCAAACCCGGTTAAGCTCTCAAGAGTTCAATCGGCACCAGTCGGCGGATGGAGATCCACCACCGCCAAGACGGAGGAACTAAAGGACGTGAAGCCCGTGCGATACGCTTATGGACTGACCACAGCGCTCCTGCTGGGGGGCGCGACCGCCACACTGGTGACAGGCTTCCCCGCCGGGGCGCAGGTTGCCCAGAACGAAGCCAGCCAGATGGCCCGCGTCGTGCCTCGCGCCGGTGCGCCGGACAGCTTTGCCGATCTCACCGAGCAGCTCCAGCCTGCGGTGGTGAACATCTCGACGCGCCAGCGGGTACAGGTTGCCGGAAGTGGCAACAATCCTTTCGCCGGAACGCCGTTCGAAGGCCTCTTCGGCGGTGGCGGCGGCGGTACGCCGCAGACGCGCGAAGCGCAGTCGCTGGGATCGGGATTCATCATCTCGGCCGACGGCTACATCGTCACGAACAACCACGTCATCACGGCCGAGGGCAAGGGGGAGATCGAATCGATCACCGTCATCATGCCTGACGGAACCGAGTATCCCGCCAAGCTGATCGGCAAGGACGCGCAGTCCGACCTTGCCGTTCTCAAGATCAGTGCCAACAAGGCCCTGCCCTTCGTCAAGTTCGGAGACAGTTCCAAGGCCCGCGTGGGCGACTGGGTGCTGGCGATCGGCAACCCGTTCGGCCTGGGCGGCACCGTGACCGCCGGCATCGTCTCGGCCGTGTATCGTAACACCGGCGCCGGCGGCGCCTATGACCGCTATCTCCAGACCGACGCCTCGATCAACCGCGGCAACTCGGGCGGCCCCATGTTCGACATGAAGGGCCAGGTGATCGGCATCAACAACGCGATCTTCTCGCCCACCGGCGGCAGCGTCGGTATCGGTTTCGCGATTCCTGCCGAGATCGCCTCGCCCATCGTCGAGAAGCTGATGAAGGGCCAGGCGATCGAACGCGGCTACCTTGGCGTCACCATCCAGGCCCTCAACGAGGACCTCGCGGACTCGATGGGCCTGGAGCACAACAAGGGCGAGTTCATCCAGAGCGTCGTTCCCGACGGCGCCGGCGCCAAGGCCGGCATCCAGGCGGGCGACGTCGTGGTCAAGGTCGGCGGCAAGGAAGTGACCCGCGACCAGACGCTGTCGTTCCTCGTCGCCAATACCGCGCCAGGCACGCGCATTCCGATCGAGCTGATCCGCAACGGCCGCCGTCAGACGGTGACCGCCACCGTCGCCAAGCGCCCCACCGACGACGAACTTCAGCAGAGCTTCGATCCGAGCACCGGCCAGGACAGCGACTCCCTGGGCAATGCGCCCAAGGAGCAGGGCGAAAGCGCGGTGCAGAAGTCGCTGGGCCTCTCCGTCATTCCGCTGAGCCCGCAGATCGCCCGCCAGTTGGGCGCTTCGGAAGGCACGCGCGGTCTGGTCATCGTAGGCGTAGACCCCAGCTCCGATGCCGGTCAGAAGGGCTTCGCGCGCGGCTTCATCATCCTCTCGGCCAACAATGCGCCGGTCGCGACGCAGGCCGATCTGGAGAACGCCATCAAGGCCGCCAAGGCCGAGGGCCGCTCCGCCATCCTGCTGCGCGTCCAGCCGCGCGGCCAGCCCGCCGCCTACGTGCCGGTGCGCCTGCGCTGAGGCGCGGCGTAGACCTGCAAAGCGAAACGCCCGCCGGAGCGATCCGGCGGGCGTTTTCGTTTTCCTGCCGTTGCCCCAAGACGACGCACATCTTTTCCGAGATAGGCAGCGGCAGTCAGGTACGATGGCGGATGTTCGTGCCGACGAAGAATACCACGGCTCGTCGCTCCCCCTCTCGTCATAGCGGCCCTCAAGGCGGGTAGAAGCGATCCGGGGCCGCATAAACTGCTCCTGGATTGCCGCGCGACCTCCGGTCGCTCGCAATGACGAAGCGGGATGCGTCTCGACAGACGAGCGAATGGAAAGCGGAAATGAAGCGGGGTCTCTGCCTTCCTGGTGCTCAACAAGAACGCCCGCCGAGATCATCGCCGGGCGTTTTGCTTCCTGAGCTCTCGGGGGCTTGGAGCATTTTCTACCCAGGTGGAATCACCTGACGGCTCGGAAAATGCGTCAAACGAGAAACTTCGAGTGGTTGATCCGATGCAATCGGATCGGAAATCGCTCTAGTCCCCCGAGGTACGCACTGCGGTAGGTGTACGGGTCGGGGTCGGGCGCGGACCCGGCGAACCTTGCCGCGTGCCCGGACCATTGCCCAGCCCCTGCCCGGCGCGCAGGCCGGGGTCATCGCTGCGCGAGCGACCGGTAGCGCGGTCGAGGAAGTCCTCGTTTGCGGCCGGGGGCGCCTGAGCGGGGCCGTAGTCCGGCATCTGCGGCTGCCCCGGACCCGCGCCCGGCCCCATCGAACCGTCCTCGTAGCGTGGCTGGCCGTCCAGCCCCTGCGCCCCGTCTTCCGGCCGCACGATGTTGCCGTTCTCGTCGACGTAATAATAGTCGTCGGGATTGCCCTGCATGGCCTCGTCATCGGGTTCGAGTTGCCATTCGGGCAGTTTCACTTCGGTCTGGAACTGCTCCACCGGACGCTTCGCCACGGCGACCTTCATGTAGTCCGAGAAGGCCCGCGCCGGGGCGTGGCCGCCCGAGAGGCCGGGCACCGGCCGGGCATCGTCACGGCCCATCCAGACGCCGGTGGTGATGCCGCTGGAGAAGCCCAGGAACCAGCCGTCCTTGTTCGAGCTGGTCGTGCCGGTCTTGCCCGCAACCGGACGGCCGATCTGCGCGGCGCGGCCGGTGCCGGTCGCCACCGTCGTCTGGAGCAGATCGGTGATCCCGGCGGCGACATTGGGCGGCACCAGAACCTGCCCGCGCACGGACTTATGCGCGTACAGCACTTCACCGGACGCAGCCGTCACCTTGATGATACCGTAAGGCTCGACCGAGGTGCCGCCCGCGGAGATCGCCGCAAAGGCGCGGGTCATGTCGATGACGTGGACTTCGGAGGTGCCCAGCACCATCGCGGGCTTGGTATTGATCGGTGTGGTGACGCCGAAGCGCCGCGCCATCGACGCTACCGTGCCGAAGCCCACCTCGTTGCCGAGCTGCGCGGCGATGGTGTTCTTCGAATAGGCGAAAGCGGTGCGGATATCGATCTGGCCGGCGAAGTTGCGACCATCGTTCTGCGGGCTCCAGCCGTCGATCGTCACCGGCTCGTCCACCACGCGGTCGTCGGGGGTGTAACCCGCCTCGAAGGCCGCCAAATAGACGAACAGCTTCCACGCCGAGCCCGGCTGGCGCAGCGCGGTGGTGGCGCGGTTATAGTTGGAGTTCACGTAGTCCGTGCCGCCGACCATCGCCAGCACCGCACCGTCGCGGTCGAGGCTGACGAGCGCGCCCTGCGCGCCCTTGGGGGCGTTGGCAGTGATGGAGGCCGTGGCCGCCTGCTGCATCTTCGGGTCGAGCGTGGTCCAGACTTCGATCGGCTCGTTGGTCTCGGGCAGCAGCATGTCGAGCTGCGGCAGCGCCCAGTCGGTGAAGTAGCGGACCGCGTTCTGGCCTTTTTCCTTCACGACCTTGACGTCGGCGATGTCCGCCTGGTCCGCCTCGCTCTGGCTGATCGCCCCGTTCTTGACCATGAGGCCGAGCACGACTTCACCGCGATCCTTGGCGGCTTCGACGTCGGCCGTCGGCGAATAGTTGGAAGGCGCCTTCACGAGCCCGGCGATGATCGCCGCCTCGGCCGTCGACAGCTCGGTGCCGGGATGGCCGAAGAACTTGCGGCTCGCCGCGTCGATGCCATAGGCGCCGCCGCCGAAGTAGACCTTGTTGAGGTAAAGTTCGAGGATCTGGTCCTTGGAGAACTTGCGCTCCAAGGCGAGCGCCAGCACCGCCTCGCGCGCCTTGCGCGTGAAGGAGCGGCTGTTGTTCAGGAACACGTTGCGCGCCAGCTGCTGGGTGATCGTCGAGGTCGCCTTGGCGCGGCCGCCGGTCGTCGTCGAGACGTAGACGGCGCGCAGCAGGCCCAGTGCATCGACGCCGATGTGCTCGCGGAAGCGGCGGTCCTCCACCGAGACCATCGCGCCCTTCATCACTTCGGGAATCTGGTCGTAGCTCAGCCACTTGCCGTAGCTCGGCCCGAGCGAGACGAGTTCGGTGCCGTCGCGCGCGCGCACGACGATCATCTGGCCGTTCTGGCTGCTCTTGAGCGCGTTGTATTCCGGCAGCTCACTCATCGTGAAGACGACGGCGGTGCCCAGGAAAATTACGCCGAGCACCGCGAGCGCCGCGCCCCAGATCAACAAGCCGCGCACGATTCGGCGCCAGAGGGGTTTCTTTTTGGCAGGAGAGGAAGGCCCGCTGGTCGAGCGGCGCCGGCCGGAATCATTGGCCATTTTCTAGGTACAAATCCCTTAAACGGGCCCGATGGCCCGAGCGCTTCCTACACCGTGGACGCAGCTATTGTAACCCGAAGTTAACGAGCCGGGCGACGAGCCGGCCGATGTCGCATCACAGGACCGCGTAAAGCGCCAGCATGCGCTGCCAGGCCTTGTCCGCAACATCGGGATTCCAGGCCGGAGAATCCGGCACGCACCAGCCGTGGTCGGCAGGGTAGACTTCCACTTCGGCCGCGCGCCCGGCAGCGACAGCGGCGTTCTTCAGTCCGGTCTTCTGTGAGGGTTGCTTGGCATCGTCGTTACGGGCGATGGCGAAGAGGTAGGAAGCCTGAGTGCTCGCGAGCAGGCGGTGGGGGCTGTCCGGCTCGTCGGTAACCAGCCCCGCCCCGTGGAACGAAGCCGCCGCGCGGACCCGGCCGGGCACCGCAGCCGCCGTGCGCACGGCGAACGGGCCGCCCATGCAATATCCGTTCGTACCGATCCCGCGCTTGGTATCGACCGCCTTCTGGTCGTCGAGGAACGCCACATAGGCCTTTGCGTCGCGGGTGATCGCTTCAGGCGTGAGCGCCGCACGGAGAGGCTCGACCTTGGCCTGGCCTTCCGGGGTGCGAAAACCGGCGAAGCTCTCGAAGACCGGCGCGGGCTGTCCGCGATAGTAGGGATTGATCACCAGTACCGCGTAGCCCTCCGCCGCGAGGGTGCGGGCCATGATCTTCTTGGCCTCGCGCAGGCCGGCGATGTCCGGCCAGAGGATCACGCCGGGGTGGCTGCCCTTGGCGGGGTGCACGAAGAAGGCATCGGCCACGCCGTCCGCCGTGGTGATCGAGACCATGCGCTCCTGCACGGAATTGGCGGGGTGGGTCTTCATGATCCCGGCACATCCGGCCAGGGCGGCGCTGGCACCGAGCGCCGTGAAAGCCCGCCGGTCCAGCCCGCGCCGGGCGAGGTTGGCGTCTTCGGCGTCCGCCGTGAAGTCATCGCACATCGAAGGAGCGCTCCGGTCATTGGAATATCAGCTTGTTGCAGGCAAAGCTACCGGACCGGAAGCCCAATGGCGAGCCTTTGGTTTTTCATCCCTGCGGGTTTCAGGCGCCCGGGAAGTTGAGTTCGAGGTTCACTGCATTGGGATCGACGAGGAAAACCTGGCGCAGGCCCATTGCCGGATGCTCGGCCACGCGGTGCGCCAGACCGAGTTCCTCGATCTTCGCCACGGTCTCGGCAAAGCCGGTGCAGCGCAGGGCGAAGTGATGGAGCGCGTTGGTCGGCTGCCCCGGACGATAGGCGTCGTAGCGGTTTCCGGCGGTGGTGCGGTCCACGATATGGACGATGGCGCTCCCGCTCGCATCCCGCATCCAGTAGCCCGCAGTGCCCTTGGCAATCGTCGGATTCTCGCTGCGGGTAAGGCCGAGCACCTGCTCGTAGAACGAGGCCGTCGCCTCGAGCGCGTCGGTGAGGATGTTGACATGATCGACGCCGCTTACGGGCATGGTCGCTCTCCCATGGTCAGGCCAGCACCATCGCCGGATGCGGGCCGGCTCGCAAGTCTCAGCTTCGGAAGACCACCGTGCGCGAGCCGTTCAGCAGAACGCGATCCTCGAGATGCAGGCGCACGGCTTCCGCCAGCACGCGGCGCTCGATGTCGCGGCCCTTGCGGACCATGTCTTCGGGCGTGTCCGAATGAGTCACGGCTTCGACATCCTGGTGAATGATCGGGCCTTCGTCGAGGTCGGCGGTGACGTAGTGCGCGGTGGCGCCGATCATCTTCACGCCGCGCGCATGGGCCTGGTGATAGGGCTTGGCACCCTTGAAGCCCGGCAGGAAGGAGTGGTGGATGTTGATGCACCGGCCCGAGAGAAAGGCCGCCATCTCGTCCGAGAGGATCTGCATGTAGCGCGCCAGCACCACCAGTTCGGCGCGGGTCTCTTCCACCAGCGCGCGTATCTGCGCTTCCTGCTGCGCCTTGGTGTCCTTGGTGATCGGCAGGTGGTGGAAGGGAAAGTCGCCGATCATCAGCGAGTTGATGGCCTCGCGCGGGTGGTTGGAGACGATGCCGACCACTTCCATCGGCATCTCGCCGATGCGCTGGCGATAGAGCAGGTCAGCCAGGCAATGGTCGAACTTGCTGACCAGCAACAGCACGCGCCGCGGCCGGTCGCGGCGCGTCATCGACCAGGCCATGCCGTATTCGTGGGCGATCGCGCCGAAGCCCTCGCTAAACGCCTCGCGTTCCGCGCTGCCGGGATCGAAGGCGACCCGCATGAAGAACTTGTCTTCCTCCAGGTCGTTGAACTGCTGCGCCTCGATGATATTGCCGCCCGCCTGCGCGAGATAACCCGTGACGCGGGCGACGATGCCGGGGCGGTCGGCGCAGGAGAGGGCAAGGATCAGCGGTTCGGCCATCGACAGGTCCTCAGGCAGCAGAACGGTTGGAAAGCGCGGCCTCGGATTCGGCCATGAGCGCGGCGATGATCTCGCGCACCGGCTCTTCCTTGCTGACCATGCCGACCGACTGCCCGGCCATGACCGAGCCGCTCTCGACATCGCCGTCGATCACGGCACGGCGCAGGGCGCCGGCCCAGAAGTGCTCGATCTGAAGCTGAGCCTCGCCCATGTCGACTTCGCCGGCGTCAAGGCGCTTGGCGACTTCGATCTGCTTGGCGGTGAACTCCTCGGTGCCCTTGTTCTTCAGCGCGCGCACCGGGATCACCGGCAGGCGCGGATCGACCTGCACCGACGTCACCGCATCGCGGGCATTGGCCCGGAAGAAGGCCTTCTTGAAGTCCGGGTGCGCGATCGATTCGACCGCACAGGCGAAGCGCGTGCCGAGCTGCACGCCCGAAGCGCCCATCTCCAGATAGCCGGCCATGGCCTCGCCCCGGCCGATGCCGCCTGCCACGAAGACGAGATGGTCGGCCGCCAGCGCGGGCAGGATTTCCTGCGCCAGCACCGACGTGGAAACCGGACCGATGTGACCGCCCGCTTCCATGCCCTCGATCACCAGCGCGTCCGCGCCCGAGCGCAGCAGCTTCTTGCCGAGCGCCAGCGTGGGCGCGAAGCAGATGACCTTGGCGCCGCCTTCCTTGATGGCTTCCACGCTGCCCTTGGGCGGAATGCCGCCGGCCAGCACGACATGGCCGACCTCGTGCTTGGCGCAGACCGCGATTAGGTCGAACAATTGCGGGTGCATGGTGATGAGGTTCACGCCGAACGGCTTGTCGGTCAGCGCGCGGGTGGCCGCGATTTCCTTGTCCAGGAGTTCGGGGTTCATCGCGCCGCAGGCTATCACGCCGAAGCCGCCGGCGTTGCTGATCGCCGAGACGAGGTTACGCTCCGACACCCAGGACATGGCGCCGCACAGGATCGCATATTCGGTACCGAGAAATTCGCGTCCGCGCGTCATCAGTGCGGAAGTCTTGGAGGTGGCCATCGATGCTCCCATAGCCGGCAATTCGAGAAAATGTGCGTGCGCCATAGATTGCGGCAGCCCTGCGCACAAGCACCGCCGGTAGCGGCTCTTTTACCGATAACTAATCGCCTGATCCGATCACACTTACATCTTCGTATAGTTTCACCCATCTCTCACCGCGCGCTAAGCCTCTCGCATGGCCGGAAGACGGCCCCGCGACCGACGAGACAAGGAGTGAGACCATGACCGAGACCCCACCCAGCGGCGGCAAGTGCCCCTTCGGCCACGGCCAGACCTCGCTCACGCCAACTCCGCTGACCACGGCATTCGGCGCGCCGGTGGTCGATGCCTCCAACTCGCTGAGCGCCGGGCCGCGCGGGCCGCTGCTGATGCAGGACGTCTGGCTGCTGGAGAAGCTCGCCAACCTCAACCGCGAAGTGATCCCCGAGCGCCGCATGCACGCGAAGGGCTCCGGCGCTTTCGGCACTTTCACCGTCACCGGCGACGTATCCCGGTACACTCGCGCCCGGTTCCTCGGCGAAGCCGGCAAGCAGACCGAGATCTTCGCCCGCTTCACCACCGTTGCCGGCGAACGCGGCGCCGCCGATGCCGAGCGCGACATTCGCGGCTTCGCGGTGAAGTTCTACACCGAGGAAGGCAACTGGGACATGGTCGGCAACAACACGCCGGTCTTCTTCGTGCGCGATCCCCGCAAGTTCCCCGACCTCAACAAGGCCGTGAAGCGCGATCCCCGCACCAACATGCGCAGCGCCACCAACAACTGGGACTTCTGGACCCTGCTGCCCGAAGCCTTCCACCAGGTCACCTATGTCATGGGCGACCGCGGCATTCCCAAGTCCTATCGCCACATGGACGGCTTCTCCAGCCACACCTACTCGTTCTACAACGAGGCAGGCGAGCGCTTCTGGGTGAAGTTCCACTTCAAGACCCAGCAGGGCCACGCCCACCTGACCGACGCCGAAGCTGCCGCCGTCGTGGCCGGTGACCGCGAATCGCACCAGCGCGACCTCTACGACGCCATCGAGCGCGGCGATTTCCCGAAGTGGAAGGTCATGGTCCAGATCATGGCCGAGGAAGAAGCGGCGACTTGCGGCTTCCACCCCTTCGACCTCACCAAGGTCTGGTCGCAGAAGACCTACCCGCTGATCGAGGTCGGCTTGATGGAGCTGAACCGCAACCCGGAGAACTTCTTCGCGGACGTGGAGCAAAGCGCCTTCTCGCCCTCGAACCTGGTCCCCGGCATCGGCGTCTCGCCGGACAAGATGCTCCAGGCCCGCCTCTTCGCCTATTCGGATGCCCAGCGTTACCGCCTCGGCGTCAATCACCACCAGATCCCGGTCAACGCCGCGCGCTGCCCCGTCTTCAACAACCACCGCGACGGCCAGGGCCGGGTCGACGGCAACTACGGCGGACTGCCCCACTATCACCCGAACTCGTTCGGCCAGTGGCAGGGCCAGCCCGAGTTCCGCGAACCGCCGATGAAGATCGACGGCAATGCGGACTTCTGGAACTTCCGCGAGGACGACCACGACTACTACAGCCAGCCCCGCGCCCTGTTCGAACTCATCGACGCCGACCAGAAGCAGCGCCTGTTCGACAATACCGCCCGCGCCATGGGCGATGCGCCGGACTTCATCAAGCAGCGGCACATCGACAACTGCACCCGCTGCCACCCGGCCTACGGCGAAGGCGTGGCCAAGGCACTGGGCATGAGCGTGAACCCCGCGCTCTCGCCGGAACCCGAAACCGCCGACTGACCCTTCGGCCGTCGCTCCCCTCCCCCTCTCGCGACGGCCCTGATCCCGCCCCCTCGCCCCCCAGGGGGCGGGATCTTCCTTTTGCAGAACAAGAGAAGTCCTGGGGGATGATCCCCCAGACCCTCGGAATGTCGAGGTTGCGCGCGGCTATGCGGAGTGCGCTCCCTGCGGCGCAGCCAATTAGTCTCCCGACGCCGCCGTGGGCGCGCGACGCGGTTGGTCCGCGTGACCTGGACGGTCATGGGGGTGCAGGGGGGCTATGCTCCCCTGCTTCTTCCTTTTCTTCTCGCAGATACGACAAAGGCGGCGCTCACCGCGCCGCCTTCCCGTAATTCCCGCTGGCGCACCCAATCAGGCGGCAGCGTCGAGTCCGTAAGCCGTGTGCAACACACGCACCGCCAGTTCGGTCTCGTCCGTGTCGATCAGGACCGAAACCTTGATCTCGCTGGTCGAGATGGCGATGATGTTGATGCCGCGATCGGCCAAAGTCTTGAACATGGTCGAGGCGACACCGGCGTGGCTGCGCATGCCGACGCCGACGACGCTGATCTTGGCCACATTGCTGTCGGCGATCATGCGGTAGTAGCCGATCGCTTCCTTGCGCTCTTCCAGCAGCGACTGCGCGCGGACGAGGTCGGCCTGCGGCACCGTGAAGGTGACGTCGGTCTCGCCCTTGTCCTTGGCGACGTTCTGGATGATCATGTCGACGTTGATGTTCGATTCCGCGAGCGGCGCGAAGATCGCGGCCACGGCGCCGGGACGGTCGGGCACGCGAGTAAGGGTGACCTTGGCTTCGTTCTTGTCGGCGGCGATGCCGGTGATCAGCTGGCGTTCCATGTCGCTTCCTTCGAGTTCTTCGTCGCTGACGATCATCGTTCCGGGGAGGGTATCTGCGGCCGGAGCGTTCTCGTCGATGAACGAGGAGAGCACCTGCACGCGCACGTTCTCCTTCATCGCCAGCGAGACCGAGCGGGTCTGCAGCACCTTCGATCCGACCGAGGCCAGTTCGAGCATTTCTTCATAAGTCACCAGGGGCAGCTTGCGGGCCTTGGCGACGATGCGCGGGTCGGTGGTGTAGACGCCGTCGACATCGGTGTAGATGTCGCAGCGGTCGGCCTTGACAGCGGCCGCCACGGCCACCGCCGAGGTGTCCGAGCCGCCACGGCCCAGCGTGGTGATCCGGTTATCCGGCGAAACGCCCTGAAAACCGGGGATCACGGCGATTTCACCGGCGGCCATCGAAGCCAGCAGAGCTTCCGAATCGAAGTCTTCGATACGGGCCTTGGCATGGGCGTCATCGGTCTTGATCGGCAGCTGCCAGCCGAGCCACGAACGCGCCTTGCAGCCCATCGCCTGAAGCGTCAGCGCCAGAAGGCCGGACGTTACCTGTTCACCCGAGGCGACAACCACGTCATATTCCGCCGGATCGTAGAGGGCATTGGCTTCGCGGCAGAAGTTCACGAGGCGGTCGGTCTCGCCGGCCATGGCCGAAACGACGACGGCGACTTCGTGGCCCGCTTCCTGCTGGCGTTTGACAATGCCCGCCACGCGCCGGATTCGCTCGGTCCCGGCCATGGAAGTGCCGCCGAATTTCATCACGATACGTGCCAAGGTGCCACTGCTCCCCGTCGGTTGTTGCGCAAAGAAGAGATGCGCGTGTGGATAAGAGTCGGGCGCGCTGTTAGGGGGGAGTGATGGACAATGCAACTGCTTCGAACACGCCTTCTCGCGCAACAATCGATCCGAAAGAGGCTGCTCACTTCGGTGCGCTCGCGGCGGAATGGTGGGATCCCAAGGGTTCCTCGGCCATGCTGCACAAGCTGAACCCGGTCCGCCTGACCTTCATCCGCGCCGAGATCGACCGGCACTTCTCCACCGACTCGCGCATGCTGCGCCCGCTTTCCGGCAAGCGCGCGCTCGATGCAGGCTGCGGCGCGGGACTGCTCTGCGAACCCCTCGCCCGCCTCGGCGCCAGCGTGACCGGCGTGGACGCGGCGGCGGAGAACATCGCTGCGGCTTCCACCCATGCCGAAGCGATGGGCCTTGCCATCGACTATTGCCACGGCGAACTGGGCACGCTGGGCCTGTCCGGCTACGATCTCGTCTGCTCGCTGGAAGTGATCGAACACGTCACCGACAAGGCGCTGTTCATCGGACAGCTTGCCGAGGCGATGGCGGACGACGGGCTGATGTTCCTCTCCTGCCCCAACCGGACCCCCGCCTCGCGCCTGCTGCTGGTGGAGGCCGCCGAGCGCCTCGGCAAAGTGCCGCGCGGCACGCACGACTGGAACGCATTCGCCACGCCCGACGAGCTGCGCGATCTCGCGGATGGCGCGGGGCTGGTGCTGGGCGAACCCAAGGGCATCGCCTGGTCTCCCACGGCGGGGCTGCACCTTTCGGACGATCTCTCGCTGAATTTCATCGCTACCGCGCGGAAGAAGTAAGAGGAAACGCAGGGGTTAACACCCCTGCACCCCGCTACTTTAGAGGTCATGCCCTGCACTATCCGTCCTGCACCCATGGCAGCGTCGGGAGACGAATTGGCTGCGCCGCAGGGAGCGCAAAACCTCAATCCGCGCGCAAGATCGACATTCCGAGGGTCTGGGGGATCATCCCCCAGGACTTCCTCTTAACTTCTGAATAACCGCCCGAGCCTGCTCTTCCCGCTCCTCCCAGGCACCGCCGATCCGCGAAAACGGCACCCCCGCCCGCACCAGCATCTCCTCGGACAGAGCGGCAAAGCGGGCGCGCCTGTCGTCCGTACCGAAGAACCGCGTTCCATCGTCCCGCCACGGCACATCGGGCGAGAACAACAGGTAGTGGTCGGCCTTGGGGTAGCTCAACAGAACCTCCGGTACCTCGCCAAACAGCATCTGTGCCCAGGCGGCGGTCATGAGCTGGTCGGTATCGAACAGGAGAACGGGCGGACGCGCCGCCATGGCCTTGCGGTTCTCCTCGGCCTGCCCCTCGGCAATCGCCAGCAGGTCCGCCATCGTCAGGTCGGTGCCGTGTTCCTCGCAGTAGGTCCGGCCGTACTCCGGCACCCAGGAATAACCGAGCCGCTCCGCCAGCACCGACTTTCCGGTGCTTTCCGCGCCGTGGAAGCAGACGGTAATCACGCCTCCTGCGCCTTTTCCGCCTTTTCCGCCGCGATCCATTCCCGCAGGCCAACGACCGACATCACCAGGAACAAGACATAGAGTGCAGCGGTCGGCCAGAGTTCCTTATAGAGATAGACCCCGATCGCGGCGAGATCGATCGCGATCCACAGCACCCAGTTCTCGATGCGGCGGAAACCCAGCAGGATCTGCGCGGCGATGCTGGCGCCCGCTATGGCGGAATCCGCATAGGGCAGCGAGGCGTCGGTGAAGCGGTGCATGACCCAGCCGAGATTGAGCGCCAGCGCCGCCGTGCCGGTCAGCCAGAGCAGCCGCGCGAAGTGGCCCAGCCGCCGCACCGGCACCCGGCTCTCGCCGCCACCCGCGCGGACCCACAGCGCCCAGCCCCAGATCTGCGCGGCGAAGAAGAACACTTGCAGCCCCGCCTCGCCATAGAGCTTCGCTTCCCGGAACACGACGAAGTAGAGCGCGACCATGGCCATGCCGAACGGAAAGTTCCACACGCTACGCCGCACCAGCAGCGCGATATTGGCCAGGCCCAGACCTGCCGCCGCCCATTCGACCGTGTTCATGAATCCCCGATCAGCCGAGCACCGCTTCCCATTCCGGCTCCTTGAAGCCGACCAGCAGCCCGCCCGGATATTCGACGACCGGCCGCTTGATGCAGCTTGGGTTGGCCGCCATGATCGCCACCGCCTTGGCCGCATCGATATCGGCCTTGTCCTCGTCCGGCAGCTTCCTGAACGTCGTGCCCGCGCGGTTGAGCACTTTCTCCCAGCCCGCTTCGGCCACCCACTTCTCCAGCCGGGCGGCGTCGGCACCTTCCTTCTTGTAGTCATGGAAAGTGTAGTCAGTGCCCCGCGCCTCCAGCCACTTGCGGGCCTTC
The DNA here is from genome assembly GCF_000445125.1 of Novosphingobium lindaniclasticum LE124. Lineage (GTDB taxonomy): Bacteria > Pseudomonadota > Alphaproteobacteria > Sphingomonadales > Sphingomonadaceae > Novosphingobium > Novosphingobium lindaniclasticum. The sequence continues at coordinate 97,791 of NZ_ATHL01000055.1, read as the reverse complement.
TTGACGGTGTCGCAGTTGGGAATGCCGTAGAATTCAAGGCTCACGATTCGGTTTCCCTCTCGAAATGACGCACGCGCGGTTCGTTGCAGGCGAAGGCGGTATAGCTCTGGTAGTAGTGCTCGCGCCCCTTGGCCTGCACTTCGGCATGGGCGGCCACGCGCCGCCATGCAAGGGCGGCGGCTTCGTCCTGCCATTCCGACAGCGCGATCACTTCGCCATCCTCGCTGGTGTAGCTCTTGAAGGAGAGGAAGCCGGGCTGCGCGCGGGCGAGCGCATCCATAGCCTTTGCATCGGCGGAATAGGCGGCGGCGTCGATGTCGGCGCGCTTGCGATTGCGGAAAACGACCAGGAACATAGCCGTGCTATTGGCCTTTCACGCCCCGTTCCGCAAGCATGTGGCTCCGTGCCGGTGCTGGACAATCCGATGATTGCGCGCCAAGGCGCAGCACATGAGCGTGAACACTTTCGGCCGTCTTCTGCGATTCACCACCTGGGGCGAGAGCCATGGGCCGGCCATCGGCGCCATCGTCGATGGGTGCCCGCCGGGCCTCGCCATCGACGAGAGCGCGATCCAGCCCTTCCTCGATGCGCGCCGCCCCGGCCAGTCGAAGTTCACCACCCAGCGGCAGGAGCCGGACCAGGTCCGCATCCTCTCGGGCGTGTTCGAAGGCAAAACCACCGGCACGCCGATCAGCCTGTTGATCGAGAACGTGGACCAGCGCTCCAAGGACTATTCGGACGTCGCCAAGGCCTATCGCCCCGGCCATGCAGACTATGCCTATGACGCCAAGTACGGCTTCCGCGACTATCGCGGCGGCGGCCGCAGCTCGGCGCGGGAAACCGCCAGCCGCGTGGCGGCGGGCGGCGTGGCGCGGCTGGTGATCCCGGACGTGACGATCCTTGCCTATGTCTCGGAGATCGGCGGCGACGCGATCGACATAGCGAACTTCGATCCCGCCGAGATCGGCAAAAACCCGTTCTTCTGCCCCGATGCCGAAGCGGCGAAGCGCTGGGAAAAGATCGTCGACGATGCGCGTCTGGCCGGTTCCTCGGTCGGCGCGGTGGTGGAATGCGTGGCGTCCGGCGTTCCGGCGGGCTGGGGCGCCCCGCTCTACGGCAAGCTCGACGCGGACCTCGCCGCCGCGATGATGGGCATCAACGCCGTGAAGGGCGTGGAGATCGGCGACGGTTTCGCCGCCGCCCGCCTGACCGGCGAGCAGAACGCCGACCCGATGCATCCCGGAAGCAATGGTCCCGAATTCAGTGCCAACCATGCGGGCGGCATCGCGGGCGGCATATCGACCGGCCAGCCGGTGGTGGTGCGCGTGGCGTTCAAGCCGACCAGTTCGATCCTGACTCCGCAGCCCACGATCAACCGGGAAGGCGAAGCGACCGAACTTTTCACCAAGGGCCGCCACGACCCCTGCGTCGGAATTCGCGGCGTTCCGGTGGTAGAAGCCATGATGGCGCTGGTGCTGGCCGATCACAAGCTGCTGCACCGGGGCCAGTGCGGCTGACCTGATCTCGCGGTGCGGCTCAGTCCAGTGGACTGCGCGCTCTTGCCGGATTGCCGACGACCGTGGCGCCTTCCCGTACGTCCCGCGTAACCACGCTGCCTGCACCGATCACCGCGTGGTCGCCGACAGTGACGCCGGGCAGGAGGATCGCCCCGCCCCCGATCCAGACGTTGCACCCGATCCGGATCGGGCGTCCCCATTCGCGCCCGGTCGCGCGCTCGGCAGGGTCGCGCGGGTGATCGGCTGTCAGGATCTGCACGCCGGGTCCGATCTGGGTGCCGTCACCGATCGAGACTTCCACCACGTCGAGCACGACGCAGTTGAAGTTCAGGAACACGCCGCTGCCCAGGCTGATGTTGAAGCCGTAGTCGCAATGGAACGGCGGGCGGATGACGCAATCCACGCCGACCGTCCCGAACCGCTCGCGCAGCAGGGCTTCACGCTCAGCGGCAGCAATCGGCCCGATGTGATTGAAGCGGTGCATCCACTCCGCTGCTGCCTGCTGATCGGCCTGAATCTCGGGATCGCTGGCGTGGTAAGGCTCGCCCGCGAGCATCTTCTGCTTTTCCGAACGCGCCATGCCTTCTGCTACCTTCGCTTTTTGAGCACGACATAGATCGCGCCCTGCCCACCGTGGCGGCGGTGCGCGCCGCGGATGGCCACGATATCGAGCGCATGGTCGCTAGCCGCCAGCCAATCGGTGATCTTGGCACGGATCGCCCCGCGCGCAGTTCCGCGATCCATGGCATCCACCGGCCTCGGCTTGCCCGTTACGATCAGGACCACGCGCGCGCCCATCGCCTTGGCCTGGGTCAGGCCGTGCATCAGCCGGACGTAGGCCTGGTCGAGGTTCGACCCGTGGAGATCCAGGCTGAAATCCGGAACCAGCGTCCCTTTCGAGATGCGCTTTTCCCAGGATCCGTCGAGATGAAGCGGCGCATCGACCTTCGGCCGCGCGGCCGCCGGTTTAGGCGGGAGCGGGGGTGGCACGCGCCCCTTTATCTTTTTCGGCGGCGGCGCAGAAGGAAGCATAACGGTCTTTGCCGGGACCGGCACCATCGCCGCAGGCGCGGCGGCGGGGACGGGTCTGCGTCTTTCGAGCGGCGTCACCGTCCGGGCGACTTGCGCCCATACTTCCGCTTCCTCCGCGCTCAGTTTTCGCCCCGGACGCCGCATCGCCGCCTTACCGCACGCCCAGACGCGCGAGTGTGCCCTTGGGTACGAGGATGAGCGCCTCGCCCCGGCCGCTCATGCCGCCCGCCGTCAGCCGCGCTTGCTCGCCCGCGCCCCAGAAGGTGTCGAATCGGTTGGCGCCTTTGATGGCGCCGCCGGTATCCTGCGCCACCCAGAGGCCCGTCGCCTCGCGCCGGTCCAGCCGAAGCCAGACCGGAGCACCGAGCGGCACGAAGCGCGGATCCGCCGCGACGGAAGCATGTGCCCGCACCGGCACGTTCAGGGCTCCGAGCGGTCCGTCGCCCCTAAGTTCCTTGAAGAACACCCAGGACTTGTTCTCCCGCATGAGTGCGGCGCCGTCCACCGGATTGTCGTGGATGTACTGGATGATACCCTGCATCGATCCGGAATATTGCCCCGGCCCCGAGCCGACGAGGCCGCGATCGCGCATCAGCCCGCCGATGCCGGTGTAAGGCAAGCCGTTCTGCCCGGCATAACCGATGCGCATCACGCTGCCGTCCGGCGCGCGCAGGCGGCCGGAGCCCTGGACCTGGAGAAAGAAGAACTCGATAGGGTCGGCGACCCAGGCGATCTCCAGCCCCTGGCCGGAAAGCGCGCCTCGCTCGATGGCGGCGCGGTCGTGATAGGGCACGAAGCTGCCGCGTCCGTCATAACGCCCGAGCGGCATCCGGCCGCTAGGCGTGGGCGAGGCATCGCCCGGTTTGGCGCGCACGAGATCTCCCGGCATGGAATAGACCGGAACCGCATAGCCGGGCGCCGGATTGCGCGAGCCCGCGATCTCCGGTTCGTAATAGCCGGTAGCGAAGCCTCTGCCGTCTCCGACGCGCACGGTTTCGAAGTAGGTCTGGAAGAACTGCGCAGCGGATTTGCCGCCCCAGGCTGCTGCGGCCGCGCAAGCCGATCGCCAATCGGCCGGGCGCGTCAACCCGCTGGCGTCGGTTCTCACCGTGACACGAGGACAGCTTTCGCGGAACGAAGCGAGCGCGGCAGCGGCATCGCTGCCGCCAAGGGGCAGCGATGCGACCGAAGGCCCGGCCTTCACGCCCACCGCTATCGCACTCGCCGGCTGCGCGGGCGCCGGACGGGCCGGCGCGGGGCGAACGGGCACCGGCGGCACCGGCCGCGGCTTTTGCGCTGCTGGCCGGGCCGGCGGCCGCGAAGGCGCTTTCGGCGCGGGAACGACTTGCACGCAGGCTGCAAGAAGAGCCGGCAGGACGAAGGCGGCCAATCGGCGCACGGGAAAACGCGACTCCCGGCGCCGCGACATGCTTCCTTCTCGCAAGATCGATCTCCGAAATCCTGATGACGACGCTGATAACAACAAGGCCGGACCTTTCGGCCCGGCCTGTCGACCCTTGTGGGATCGTGCGTGCGAAATCAATCGCGAGAGGTTCTCAACCGGCGTCCGTTTCGTCGAGCAGCCAGTCGGGACCGGACGAATTGAGCTGACGGCTGAAGGTCCAGACGTCCACCGCCTCGATCGCGTCGTCCAGCGAACCGGCGATGACATGGCCTTCGGCGTCACGCGTCACGGCGGCGATGTCGGCGCGGAAGCGCAAGGTGATGCGGGCGAGGCCGTTTTCGGCACCGGCCGAGACGATCGCCACGTCCTCGATGCGGATGAGGCGGTTGTCCATGGTCTCGCCGGCAGCGGCACGCGCGTCGATCGCAGCGGCGAAGCTGTCGTAGACATCGCCGTCGCACAAGGCGCGAAGCTCGTCCTTGTCGCCCTTCCAGAACGATTCGAGGATCAGGCGATAGGCACTGCGCGCACCTTCAAGGAAGGCATAAGCGTCGAAACGACGGTCCGCGCTGGAGATTTCGGCAAGGCCGCGCTCTACCGAGGGCGGCGCGAGCGGCATTTCGCGCAGACGCTGGGGCTGGCCCACTCGGCCGCGCTCGTCTCCCTTGGCTTCGGCCTTGCCGTCGGTCTTGGGAGCGGGGACGCGCGGCGCACCGGGCTGGCCCTGGCGGCCTTCGAAGCGCCCCTGGATCGGCTCTTCCTCATGCTCGGCGCGGCGGCCGAGTACCGAATAGAGCCGCAGGCCGAGGAAGGCTGCGATCATGGCCAGGATCACGATTTCCGGTGTCACGTTCCTTTGTCCATCCTTGTGTTGGACGCTTCGGGGCACGGGAGGAGCGCTTTCGCCATCCGCCCGAAGGCGCCATCATAGACCCAGATAGGTACGGTTTTCAAATGAACAACGCGTGAGCAACGGTATCTGGGATTTTTCCGCCGTTCCGAGAGCTGCAATCGACCAACGCCCTGCCCCTCGATCCGTTCCATTGCGGCCATTGTCTACGCTCGCGCTCCGCGAATCGATCCGCGCGGCATTTCCCCTGGCTCGCTTGCGAACAATTTAGCGTGCTCGGGTGTTCCACCCGCCTGCAAAATGCTTTAGGCGCGCGGCCAGACTTCAAATCCTTACGCTCTTGCAGAGCGGATTTAACGGGAACGAACACATGGCCGACGAAGGCAACGTCATCTCCGACCTCAACCTCGGCAACGGCGAGGATACCGCGCCGGCCGCCGGCATCATCTCGCAGTACGTGAAGGACCTCTCGGTCGAGAACCCCAACGCGCCGCAGAGCTTCTCGTGGCAGGACGAGCCGCAGATCGAAGTGCAGTTCAATATCGGCGCTCGCCAGATCGACGGTGAAGTCCACGAAGTCGAACTGAAGATCATGTGCGCTTCGAAGGGCCCGCAAGGCACCGCTTTCGCGGTCGAGCTGGCCTATGCCGCTCTGGTCGGCATGCGCAACCTCGAAGAGGGTCAGGCCCACGCGTTCCTCTACGCCGAAGCCCCGCGCATCCTGTTCCCCTTCGCTCGCCGCGTCGTTGCCGATGCCGTGCGCGACGCCGGCTTCGCCCCGTTGATGCTGGAGCCGATCGACTTCAACGGCCTCTACATCCAGCAGATCCAGGCGCAGCAGCAGGCTGACGCGGCCCAGGGCGAGCCTGTCGGCCACGCCTGAGCTTCGGCTTGAACGGCGCATGGCGCACGTTCTGAACAGATCGGCCCGCGCCTCCGACCCGGAGACGTGGGCCGTTGGTCTATCTGGCCCCCTTCGTTCGACATGTTGCGCGTGACGGGGATCATCGGGAACTTCAGGGCATGAACCTCACCAGGGCGCTCGCCAGCGTCGGCGGCCTCACTCTTGCCAGCCGGGTGCTCGGCCTGTTCCGCGACAGCCTGTTCGCGCGCTTCGTGGGCGCGGGCTTCGCCTCGGACGCCTTCCTGATCGCCTTTCGCCTGCCCAACATGTTCCGCGCGCTTTTCGCGGAAGGGGCCTTCGCCTCGGCCTTCATCCCGATGTTCAACCAGAAGGTCGCCGACAAGGACGGCCCCGGACTTCCGGCAGGCATAACGTTCGCGGAGCAGGCCCTGGCCGTACTCCTCCCGATTCTGATCGCCATGACGGTGGTGCTGGAAGTCTTCGCCTGGCCGGTGACTTTCCTGCTTTCCGGCAAGTTCAACGGCGTCAGCCACGAACAGTTCGCTTACGCCGTACAGCTCAGCCGGATCACCATTCCCTATCTCGCGCTCATCAGCCTCGTCTCGTTGCTGGGCGGTATCCTGAATTCGCTGAACAAGTTCTGGGTCAATGCCGCCGCGCCGATCCTGCTCAACCTGACGCTGATCGTCGCCCTGCTCGGCTTCCATTCCAGCGACGCTCTGGTGACCGCGCGCAACCAGGCTATCGGCGTTTCGGTATCGGGCGCGCTCCAGTTGCTCTGGCTCGTATGGGCCTGCCGCGCCAACGGCGTGTCGATGCGTCTCCGAATGCCGGTGTGGAACGCGGACGTGAAGCAGCTGCTGAAGCTCATCCTGCCCGCCGCCGCCGGCGCCGGTGCGGTCCAGATCAATCTCGTGATCTCCACCGCCCTCGCCGCCTCGCTGCTGGCGCATGGCTCGGTGACCTACATCTACATGGCAGACCGCCTGAACCAGCTTCCGCTCGGCCTGATCGGAATCGGGCTCGGCACGGTGCTGCTGCCGACGATCTCGCGCCAGCTCGGCGGCGGAGAGCATGCGGCGGCGATGGACACGCAGAACCGCGGCATGGAACTCGCCCTGCTGCTGACCCTGCCGGCCGCGGCGGCGCTGATCGTCTGCGGACAGCCGATCGCCGCCGCGCTGTTCGGCTACGGCAAGTTCGACGCGAACGACGTCGCCCGCACGGCCGAGGCGCTGGCCGCCTTCTCGATCGGCCTGCCCAGCTACATCCTCGTCAAGGTCCTGACCCCCGGCTTCTACGCCCGGCAGGATACCAGGACGCCGGTGCGCTACGCGATGATCTCGATGGCAGTGAACCTCATCGGCAACCTCGCGCTGATCGTTCCGCTCCAGCACATGGGCCCACCGCTGGCGACCGCTATCGCCTCGACCGTCAACGTCGCCATGCTCTACTGGACCCTCGTAAAGCGTGGCCATTTCCGGGCCGATGCCCGGCTCAAGCGCCGCGCCCCGCGCCTGGCGCTGGCCGCCGTCCTGATGGGCGCGGTCCTGTGGTTCGGGCAGGACCTGCTGACGCCCTACCTACACGGCACCTGGCTGGTGCGCGGGCTCGCCCTGGCCGCGCTCGTCTCGGCCGGCGGCGCCGTCTATGCCGCAGCGACGCTCGTGACCGGGGCCTTCACCCGCGCCGACCTCGCCCTGCTGCGCCGCCGCCGCGCCGCGTCCTGAGGCTTCCATCCATGCGCGTTTGTGCTATGAGCCGGTCCCATGCAGGACCTTTCGCTCCCGAAGTCTGCCTTTCCTCGCCGCACCTGGCGATGGCAGGATGCTGCGCGCGCGCAGCGATGGCGGAACGCCGCGCGCTCGCCGCGCTGACCGCACCTGCATCCGCGTCTTTCCGGGCGCCACCAAGACATTCCTGACAACCCACAACTCGCGAAGGACGCATCCATGCGTATCGTCTCCGGCATCCAGCCTACGGGCAACCTGCATCTCGGCAACTATCTCGGTGCGATCCGCAATTGGGTGAAAATGCAGGACGACGTCGCCGCGCAGGGCGGTGACAGCCTCTATTTCCTCGCCGACCTCCACGCGATCTCGATGCCGCACGATCCCGCGACCCTCTCGGCCAACACCCGCGAGATGGTGGCGGCGTTGGTCGCCTGCGGCGTCGATCCCGACCGGTCGATCCTGTTCAACCAGACCCAGGTTCCCCAGCATGCCGAACTGCAATGGCTGCTCAACGGCACCGCGCGGATGGGCTGGCTGAACCGCATGACGCAGTGGAAGGACAAGGCCGGCAAGAACCGCGAAGGCGCTTCCGTGGCGCTGTTCACCTATCCGGTGCTCCAGGCCGCCGACGTGCTGCTCTACCAGGCCACCCACGTCCCCGTGGGCGAGGACCAGAAGCAGCATCTCGAACTCGCCCGCGACATCGCGCAGAAGTTCAACAACGACTTCGCTTCTGAAGAGGCCCCGATATTCACCCTGCCCGAGCCGATAATCCCGCCCGAAGCCGCCCGCATCATGAGCCTGCGCGACGGTTCGTCGAAGATGAGCAAGTCCGATCCCTCGGACATGGCCCGCATCAACCTCACCGACGATGCCGACACGATCATGCAGAAGGTCAAGAAGGCCAAGACCGATCCCGAGCCGCTGCCTTCCGACAAGGAAGGCCTCGAGGGCCGGGCCGAGGCGCGCAACCTGGTGGGAATCTACGCGGTGATGGCCGGAACCACGGTGGAAGCGGTGCTCTCCGACTTCGGCGGTGAAGGCTTCGGCAAGTTCAAGCCCGCACTGGGCGAACTGCTGGTCGAGAAGCTGGCGCCGATCAACGCCCGCTTCGTAGAACTGCGCGGCGACCGCGATGCGCTTGATGCCATCCTGCGCAAGGGTTCCGAAAAGGCCCGTGCGCTCGCAGTGCCGACGCTGGAGAAGGCTTACCAGGCGCTCGGTCTGGTCCGCTGAAGTCCCCGTCGTCCCGGGCTCGACCCGGGACCGCTGGCCTGGCCGCGTCTTGCTCGCGAGTAGGCGCCTAAAGAACCGCCAGCGGTCCCGGATCAAGTCCGGGGCGACGACCTCTCAAGACTCCTGCCCGCTCATCCCTCGAGGCCCAGCAGCTTCGCCCTGCGCCGGATCCATGCTGCGGCAAGCGGGGTAACCTCGCCCAGGGCTTCCAGCCCTTCGCGGTCCTTCTTGTGCTCGCCCGCGATCAGCAGGCCGAAGACGCGCTGCACGCTCCACGCCGGGTAAGGCCGATCCACCAGCACCATCCCGTCGCCGGCAGCCACCGTTCCCTCCTCCAGTACCCGGTAGTACCAGCCGGAGCGGCGCGACTTCACGACGCGCGCGTTTACCGCCGCGCCGTCGAAGCGATGATCGAGCTTCCAGCACGGCTGCCGCCCCTGGCTGACTTCGACCAATGCCGTGCCCAGCCGCCAGCGATCGCCCACGCAGATCGTGTCCTCTGTCAGGCCATGGGTTGCTATGTTCTCGCCGAATGCACCGTAACCGGACAGCAGGGGATGATCGCCTATCGCCTCGCGCCAGAACGCATAGTGATCATGCGGATAGTGGTGGATCGCCTTGTCCACTCCGCCATGGACGGCAAGGTCCGCCTGCTCGTCGCCATCCAGGCCGAGCCGGTGAATGCCGACAGCCCCCGTCACGGGCGTCTTGCCGATCGCGCTGGGTTCGTCCGGCTGTCGAAATGCCTGGACCTTTCCGCATTGAACCGAAAGAATCGCCACGGAAATCGTGTCCGGGGAACTGGTGCGCATAGGGACGACTTCCTACATGAGAACCCTGATCTGAGGCCGTGACTTACGGCTGAATGGAACAAAGGCAATGGAAACGTTTCGTCGCCGTCCTGCCTCCATTCAACCGCTATTCAGGGCGTTGATATTAGGGCAGAGTCGCAAGAGACCACAGGTCGCGCTTGGGAAGGGCGTTTCGGATCTGGCCGGTCCGTGGAGTGAAACCGATGACAGATAGATCCTTTCGCCATCTCGGGAAGGTCAGGCTCGCCGCCGTAACCGTGCTGCTGATGGCGCTCGCCGCCTGCGCTACGCCCTTCAAGGCGGATGTATCACGCTTTCAGTCGCAGCTTCCGGCGCCGTCGGGCCAGACCGTGGCCGTTGTCTCCGACGATCCCAAGCTCGCCGGCGGCCTCGAATTCGCAACCTATGCCCGCCTGGTGAGCGATCGCCTGCAGAAGGTGGGCTATACTCCGGTCGACGATCCGTCGAAGGCCACGCTCATCGCGCGGTTCGACTACGGCGTCGACAATGGCCGCGAGCGTATCCGCTCCACCCCCGGCATGACCGGTAACTGGGGTCCGTGGTACGGAGGTGGCTGGGGCGGACGCGGCTTCTACGGTCGCGGTTGGGGTAGCCCCTGGGGTTGGGGCGGTCCGTGGCGTTATGGCTGGTACGATCCCTTCTTCGACGGCGGCGTGGATTCCTACACCGTCTTCACCAGCGGCATCACTCTGAAGATCGACCGCGCAGCAGACAACCAGCGACTCTTCGAAGGCAAGGCGGAGGCTGTTTCAACCTCGAACCGCCTTCAATATCTGGTTCCGAACCTGATCGAATCCATGTTCACGAATTTCCCGGGGAACTCCGGGGAGACCGTGCGCATTACCGTCGCACCGGAAAAGAAATAAGCCGACAGGCTCCCCTGCGAAGAGGGAGACACCGAGGGACGGGTCCGCTGCAATACGCGGGCCCGTCCTTTGTTTTTGCCGTCCCGGCCCGTATGGCGGCTGCTGCGGTTGACCGCCGCTTACCGCAGGGGAATGCTTGCCGCCGATGAACACTTTCATGGCCATCATGTCGCAGCTCTTCTGGGGCGTGACCATAGGCGCGCTTTCCGCGGCCTTCTCTGCGCTGGCCAAAGGGCTCGCCGCAGTCGTCGGCATCGGCGGGGTGGGCTGGTATTCGCTCAAGCGGCGGCGCGACAGGCGCGCGCGAATCGAGCGCAAGGATTGAAGAAGTAGAAAGCAGGGGAGCATAGCCCCCCTGCTCCCCATTACTGTCTAGATCACGCGGACCGTCTCCGTCGTGCGCCCCACACGGCGTCGGGAGACTGAATGGCTGCGCCGCGAGGAGCGCGCGACGGATAGGTCGGGCGCGACGACGACATTCCGAGGGTCTGGGGGATCATCCCCCAGGACTTCCCTCTTTCCGCTTAACTCCCCAAAGCAACAACCCCACCGGTAGACCCGAAACCGCCCTCGCCCCGCTCGGTCGATTCCAGTTCCTGGACGGGGAGCCAGGCCGCCCGCGTCACCGGCGCCAGCACGAGCTGCGCCACGCGATCGCCGCGCAGGATTTCGAACGGCTGCGCGCCGTGGTTGATGAGGATGACCTTGAGTTCACCGCGATAGTCGGAGTCGATCGTGCCCGGCGCATTGGGCACCGATATCCCGTGCTTGAGCGCGAGACCGGAGCGCGGGCGGACCTGGATCTCGAAGCCGGGCGGGATCGCCATGGCGAGCCCCGTCGCGACCGCGTGGCGCGCACCGGGCGCCAGCGTCACGTCCTCGGCCGAGACCACGTCCATCCCCGCCGCCCCGTCGGTGGCGTAGGCGGGAAGGTCCAGCCCTTGGCCGTGAGGCAGGATCTTCACAGGGACGGGGACATCAACGGGGGAGTGCATCTGCGAACCTTTCGACGAGGGCGCGCGCGACGTCCTCCTTGGGCATTTCCGGAAGACTGATCACATCGTCCGCGCGCACGATGTGGACCGCATTGACGTCCCCGCCCATCACATCGCCCGATACGTCGTTGGCGATGATCCAGTCGGCGCCCTTGCGTTTGCGCTTTTCGGTGGCGTAGCGAATGACATCCTGCGTCTCGGCGGCAAAGCCGATCACCAGCGGCGGGCGGCTCGGCCCGGTCGCCACGCTCGCGAGGATGTCGGGATTTTCAATGAGCTGCAGCGCCGGTAGGGCCGAGCCGCGCTTCTTGAGCTTCTGGTCAGCGGCCTGCGCAACGCGCCAGTCGGCGACGGCGGCAACCATCACGGCGATGTCGGCGGGAAGCGCCCCGCGCACCGCCTCAGCCATCTGCAAGGCGCTTTCCACATCCACGCGGTCGACGCCGGGCGGGGTCGGCAGATGGACCGGCCCGGCGACGAGCGTGACCCGCGCACCGGCCTCGGCAGCGGCGGCGGCGATGGCGAACCCCTGCTTTCCGGAGGAGCGGTTGGCGATGTAGCGCACCGGATCGATCGGCTCCCAGGTGGGGCCGGCGGTGATCAGGACGTGGCGGCCGGATAGCGGCCCCGTCTGGGCCTCGCGCAGAGGGTGGAGCGAATCGGAATCCGTTGCAGGGGCTGCCCGCGCTTCACCCTTGCGGGCGGCGAGCGCGGCTTCGTCGGCCGTGAAGCCGAGGTCTTCATGGCTGATGGAGGCACCACCGCCGGTAGGAGTGCTCCGGCGCGAAACCATGCCCGCAGTCAATCCTCCCAGGCTGAGGCCCTCAGGATCATCCGGCTCGCCTCCCGGCAGCGGCGCCACTTCGACCGGATCCAGCCCGAGCGCCCAGGCGATGCGCTGCCAGATCGCCACCGGATCGGGCAGGCGGCCTGGGCCGTACTCGCCGCAGGCCATCGTGCCTTCGTCCGGCTCCATCACGTCCACGCCCGCGTCGCGCAGCGTCTGGACGTTGCGGGTGGTGGCGGCGTGCTGCCACATGCGCACGTTCATCGCCGGGACCGCCATGACCGGCTTGTCGGTGGCGAGCAGCATCGTCGTCGCCAGATCGTCGGCGATGCCCGCTGCCATCTTGGCGAGAAGGTCCGCCGTCGCCGGGCAGACCACCACCAGATCGGCCTCGCGGCTGAGCTGGATATGGCCCATCTCGGCCTCGTTCTTGAGATCCCAGAGCGTCGTGTAGACCGGCTTTTCGGAGAGCGCCGCCAGCGCCATGGGCGTGACGAAATGCGATCCGCCCTCGGTCAGGACGCAAGTGACTTCCCCGCCTTCCTTGCGGATCTGCCGAACGAGTTCGCAGGACTTGTAGGCCGCGATACCGCCGCCCACGACCAGGAGAATGCGTGGTCCACTCATGGCTGGGCTTGTGCAGCAGCGGGAGGGCGCACGCAATCGGTTTGCGGCACCCGCCCTGCTGGAATTGCAGTAGACCGACAAGATACCGTCGTCCCGGACCTGAACCGGGAAGACGGGTTTCCTTACGCCAGCATCGTCCAGTACGTCAGCCCGAACGCCACGGCGCCGCCGACCAGCGCCGACAGGCCATAGCCCAGCCACTGCGTGGGTTCCGGACGGCGCGGGAAGATCAGCTCCACTTCGGGAAGCGGCGCCTGTTCGGGCGCGCCGCCCTTGGGCGGGAACTTCTCCTCGATCCGCCGCACCAGCGCGGGCAGGCGCAGCAGCGTGCCGAGATCTTCGCGCAGGCGATCGGCGATCACCGCCTCCGGGCCGAGTTCGTCGCGCAGCCAGCTCTTCACGAAAGGCGCGGAGACATCCCACATGTTGATGTCGGGATCGAGGGCAGTCGCGAGGCCCTCGACCATGACCATCGTCTTCTGGAGCAGCAGCAGGTGCGGCTGCACGGCCATGTCGAAATCGCGGGTGATCGCGAAGAGCCCGTCAAGCATCTGGCCCACCGAAAGCTCGGACACCGGCTTGCCCCGCATCGGCTCGCCCACGGCGCGCAGCGCGGTCGCGAACTCTTCCACCGTGTGGTAGCTCGGCACGTACTGGGCTTCGAAATGGATCTCGGCCACGCGGCGATAGTTGCCGGTGGTGAGGCCGTAGAGGATCTCTGCCAGCCAGAGCCGCGCCTGCCGGTTGATGCGGCCCATGATGCCGAAGTCGATGGCGACGATGGTGCCGTCGTCCTCGACGAACAGGTTGCCCTGGTGCATGTCGGCATGGAAGAAGCCGCTGGAGATCGCCTGGGTCAGGAACGTGATCACCAGGCGATGAGCCAGCTTGGGCAGATCGTGCCCGGCAGCGCGCAGGCCCGCCAGATCGCTCATCTTGGTGGCGCCGATCCACTCGATCGTCAGCACCTGGCCGTTGGTGCGGTCCCAGTCGATATGCGGCACGCGGTAGCCGTGGATGCCCTTCATCGCATCGGACAGTTCGGAAGCGGATGCCGCCTCGCGCCGAAGGTCCAGTTCGCGCAGGGTCCAACGCTTGAGATTGGCGACCACGGCGCGCGGGCGCAGGCGCGCAGCCTCTCCGCCCAGCGCCTCAAGATGGGCGGCGGCCCATTCGTAAGTCTCGACGTCGCGCGCGAACTGCTCGCGAATGCCGGGGCGCAGTACCTTCACCGCAACCGTGCGGCCGTCCGGCGTAACCGCCCTGTGGACTTGCGCGATGGAGGCGGCACCCACCGGGTTCTCGTCGATCGAGGCGAAGACCTGTTCGAGCGGGCGGCCGAAGCTGCCCTCGATCACCTTGCGGATTTGCGAGAAGGCCACCGGCGGCAGGCTGTCCTGCAAGGTCAGCAGATTGCGCGCGGGGATTTCGCCGACGAGGTCGGGCCGGGTGGCCAGGGCCTGGCCGAGCTTGATCGCGGCCGGACCGATTTCCTGAAAGGCGCCGGCATAGTCGGGCTCGACCGGCTGACGCGTGCCCAGGCGGGCGATCCGGGAGAGGCGCTTGACCTGCACCGGCGCGTTGCGATCGTTCTCGATCCCGCGCAGCGCCCCATGGCGCGCAAGAACGCGCCCCCATTTGAGGAGGCGCAGGATATGCGTGGTGGAACCCGTCACCTGCCCGGTTACACTTTCCAGCCCGAGTGGATCGCGACGAGGCCGCCCATGATCGGCTCGACCTTGGTATGCTTGAAACCGGCCGCGCGGATCATCTTCTCGAACTCCGGCATCGGCGGGAAGCGGCGGATCGATTCGATCAGGTAGCGGTACGATTCGGCGTCACCGGCGATGGCCTGGCCGATCTTCGGCACCAGATGGTGCGAATAGGCGTCGTAGACTTCCTTGAAGCCCGGCCATTCGGTAGTCGAGAATTCCAGGCAGAAGAACCGTCCGCCGAACTTGAGCACACGGTGCGCCTCGGCCAGGGCCTTGTCGATATGCGTGACGTTGCGGATGCCGAAAGCGATCGTATAGGCATCGAAGAACCGATCCCCGAACGAGAGCACCTCGGCGTTCTGGCGCGACCAGACGAGGCCATCGATGCCCCGCTCCATCGCGCGCTCGATGCCGACGTCCAGCATGTCCTGGTTGATGTCCGACACGGTGATCGAGGCGCCCTGCGCCGCCATGCGGAAGGCGATGTCGCCCGTGCCGCCCGCCATGTCGAGGATCTGCTCGCCCTCGCGCGGCTTCACGCGGCGCACGAACTTGTCCTTCCAGAGCCGGTGCATGCCGGCGGACATGGCATCGTTCATCACGTCGTACTTGCGTGCAACGCTGGAGAAGACGGCGCCGACGCGCCCTTCCTTCTCGTCGGGGCTGACCTCTTCGTAGCCGAAGGAAACCGTTTCGCTCATGGCGCAGTCCTCTAGCCTCCCGGCCGCCCCCGCGCCAGCCTGTCCATCCGGTTATTTTGCTCTCCTCATGGCGAGAGCGGAAAGCGCGATGCCCCCCAGGATCAGCGCCATGCCGCCAAGATGGTAGCCGTGCAGCCGTTCGCCCAGCAGCAGCGCCGAGAGCATCGCGCCGAACAGGGGCATCAGCGTGATCGCCTGCCCGGCCCGCGCCGGGCCAAGCTGGCCCGTCGCCCGGTTGTAGATGAAGTAAGCGATCACCGAAGGGAACACGCCGACATAGGCGAAAGCGGCGACGACCTGCGGGCTCCAGGCCACGAGTTCGCCGCGCGCTCGCTCCATCGCTGCAAGCGGCGCCATCGCGAGCGCGCCGATGGTGAACGTTAGGACGAGCAGGCTCGTCGCCGAGATCGGCGGGCGCTTCCGCAGAAACACCGTGTAGAGCGACCAGGCCGCGACCGCGCAGAAGATGAGCAGGTCTCCGGCGCCGAACTCAAGATGCAGCAATGCTGCAGGATCACCGCGGAACACGATGGCGATCACGCCCAGGGTGGAAACCGCCACGCCCAGGATATGCAGGCGCCCCGGTCGCCCGCCGAAGACGGCGAAATCCAGCGCCATGACCGCAGCCGGGATCGCCGCCTGCAACAGCAAGGCATTGGCGGCCGTCGTATAGTGCAGGCCCTTGTAGAGAAAGCCGTTGAAGCAGACGATTCCCAGGAAGCCGAGCACCAGCACCCAGCGCCATCCGGCCCTTGCCGCGGCGCATTCCTTCCAGAGCTGCCGCCAGGCGAACGGCAGCAGGACGAGCACCGCCAGCAGCCAGCGCCCCAGCGCCAGCGTGAAAGGCGGGATGTCGCCGCGAACCGCACGGCCGACGATCGAATTTCCGGCCCAGAACAGCATGACCAGCCCGAGCATCAGGAATGCGCGAGTTTGAGAGCGGTTGTTTTCCATTCGGTGGGCTTGGTTCGAGAGAGGTAGAAAGGAAAGGAGAAATGCGGGGGGATCATCCCCCTGCACCCGGATACTGTCGAGGTCGTGCCCCACCGGATCCCTTGGCGTACCCCTTGCGTGGAGACCAGATGGCTGCGCCGCAAGGAGCGCATAACCGATAGGTGGTGCGCAGCGCCGACATTCCGAGGGTCCGGGGGATCATCCCCCGGGTCTTCCCCTTTCTCTTCTTCTCGCCACCCCCTATCTCCCCATCACGATGCCAGAGCTCCCCGAAGTAGAAACCACCGTCCGCGGCCTCGCCCGCTACCTGGAAGGCGAGCGGATCGCCCGCGTCACGCTGAACCGGCCGGACTTGCGCCGTCCGTTTCCGCCCGATCTCGTCCAGGTTCTCACCGGCGCGCAGGTCACGGCTCTGGGGCGCCGGGCCAAGTACGGTCTCATCCATACCGACCGCGAGCAGACCATGGTGTTCCACCTCGGCATGTCCGGCCGCTGGCGGATCGAGCCGGAAAAGCCCGAAAGGCACGACCACCTCGTGATCGAGACCGGCTCGGGTCATGTGCTGGCGCTCAACGATGCGCGGCGGTTCGGCTCGGTCGATCTCGTGCCCACGCAGGCGCTCGATTCGTGGGGCCCCTTCGCCGCTCTCGGACCCGAGCCTCTGGGCCAAGGGCTCGCCCCGGCGCATCTCAAGGCGGCTTTCAAGGGCCGTATCGCGCCGATCAAGCAGATGCTGCTCGACCAGTCGGTGGTGGCCGGGCTGGGCAACATCTACGTCTGCGAAGCGCTGTTCCGTTCGGGCATCCGGCCGGACAAGGAAGCCGGGGCGGTGAGCCTGCCGGCCTTGCGCAGGCTGGTCCCGGCGATCCGCGACGTCCTGTCCGAATCCATTGCGGCGGGCGGCTCGACCATCCGCGATTATGCCCAGCCCAATGGGGAACTGGGATATTTCGCTACTGCCTGGCAGGTCTATGGACGAGAGGGGCAGGACTGTAGCTGCGGCGCGCCGGTCCAGCGATTCGTGCAAGGCGGGCGAAGCACGTTCTGGTGCTCCCGCTGCCAAAGGTAGCGGTAGCCGGCGCGGCGCTTGAGCGTGGCCGCTCCGCGGCCGAAAACCCAGAAACAGGCGGTTTCAGGGGCCTCTGCCGGGTTGACGGAGAGGCGCTTCACCGTTAAGGGGCGCGCTTTCCGGCGAGTCCGCTCGCCTAGAGATTCGATCAGGCAATTGGGCCGCCATCACCGCTGTGGGGGGGCCAGACAGAGGAAATTCGATGGCCAATACGCCGCAAGCCCGCAAGCGCATCCGCCGTAACGAGCGCCGCGCGGAGATCAATACGAACCGCATCAGTCGCATCCGCACCTTCCTGAAGAAGGTCGAGACCGCGATTGCCGGCGGCGACAAGACCGCTGCTTCGGCCGCTCTCAAGGAAGCTCAGCCCGAACTGGCGCGCGGCGTGGCGCGCGGCGTGCTTCACAAGAACACGGCTTCGCGCAAGATGTCGCGCCTGACCAAGCGCGTCGCTTCGCTCGGCTGATATCGCGGCAGGCGCGCCTTCGGGCGCGTCCGATCGTGTGCTCGCGGCCCGCGCCGCCATCTGAACGATCGTCCTTTGCGGCGATCGTTCAGATGGCGGCGCGGGCCGCAGCCGTTTGCACGGTGACGGTTTGCACGGTGACGATCGCTGCTGCAGGCGGCCGCTTGGACCGGTACCGAATCGATCCGTGACAGCTGGGCGGAGAATCGGGTCCGCCGCAGAGAATCGGCGAGCGATTCGCATCCGACGATCCCGTGAGGCAGGGCCTGCGAGTACGGAACAGGAACGTTATATCGACGTTCACCAAGAGCCCTGGAGGCGGCAAAGCGACCGCTCGGACATCTCCGGAGCGAAACCTAGGGAAACCGCGCGATTCGCATTCGGCGGTTTTGCAGGTCATCTGTAAATATCTGTTATTGTTCGAGAATTCTCGATGATGACGGAAATTGGGCACTCACGACGAGTCAACAGCCATAATTTTTTTTATTTGGGGACTGCCTGCTTGCACCGCGAGCGAACCCGTTCCTAAAAGAAGTCCACAGGCCGTGCGGAACTGGCCCGGGGAACATCGACAACGACGAAAATCCTGCTGCAAGCGTGCTTGCAGTCGAGGGAGATTTTGTCCGAATTTTCCGGCTCCATTTGGGGTTGACCGGGTCTCACCTCTAGTGAGCACCGGTTCCACGCACGGCATTCAACTTTCGCGGCCCGCTGGGCCACATTCGGGGTAGCTGCCAACAAGGGGAGTTGGTCCAGTGTCAGGTTCAACAGCGGGCGGGTCTCCGGCAAGTCAGGGCGCAAACGGCGTGATTAAGAAATCGAAGGCGGTACGAGTGGCGATGGAAGAGGATCAGGAAGCCGTGAATCTGGCGGCAGACTGGGCTGACATCAGTCAGGGCCTGCGCAAGGACCTGGGCCATCAGGCGCACAGCCAGTGGATCAAGCCGATCCAGCCGGGCAACTACTGCAAGGAAACGGGTACGCTCGACCTTTACCTGCCCACCGAATTCTCGGCAAACTGGGTTGCGGATCGCTTTGCCGACCGTCTCTCGCTTGCCTGGAAGATCGCGCGGCCCGACGTGCGCCATGTCCGCGTCCTGGTGCATCCCGGCCGCCGCCAGCTTCCCGAGCTGCGCCTCGGCGGCGGCGGTCGTCCCGCCAGCGCGCCGGCCAACGATTCCGCCCAGGGCTGGTCGAAGGACGGCACTGCCGATCCGATCGCCGCCGTCCTCCAGGGCGAGGCTTTCGCCGCGCTCGGCCAGGGCCCGGTCGGCATCGACGCCTCGCAGACCTTCACCTCGTTCGTGACCGGCCAGAGCAACGTGCTTGCCTGCAATGCCGCCCAGCGCATGGCCGCCACCGAGACGCCGCAGTTCTCGCCGCTCTACCTCAAGGGCGCGACGGGCCAGGGCAAGACCCACCTGCTGCACGCGATCGGTCACGCTTATCTCGCGAACCACCCGCATGCCCGGATCTTCTACTGCTCGGCCGAGCGCTTCATGGTCGAGTTCGTCCAGGCGCTGCGCCAGAACCAGATGATCGAGTTCAAGGCCCGCCTGCGCGGCTTCGACCTGCTGCTGGTGGACGATATCCAGTTCATTATCGGCAAGGCTTCGGCGCAGGAAGAGCTGCTCTACACGATCGATGCCTTGCTCCAGGAGGGCAAGCGCCTGGTCTTCGCCGCCGACCGCGCGCCCCAGGCGCTCGACGGTGTCGAGCCGCGCCTGCTCTCGCGCCTGTCGATGGGCCTCGTCGCCGATATCCAGCCGGCCGACATCGAACTGCGCCGCTCGATTCTCGAGAACCGCCTCGGCCGCTTCGCCTCGGTGGACGTGCCGGCGGACGTGATCGAATTCCTCGCCCGCACCATCAACCGCAACGTGCGCGAACTGGTCGGCGGCCTCAACAAGCTGATCGCCTATGCCCAGCTGACCGGCCAGGCCGTCTCGCTCCAGCTGGCCGAGGAACAGCTTACCGACATCCTCTCGGCCAACCGCCGCCGCATCACCATCGACGAGATCCAGCGGACGGTCTGCCAGTTCTACCGCATCGACCGCACGGAAATGAGCTCGAAGCGCCGCGCCCGCGCCGTCGTGCGCCCGCGCCAGGTCGCCATGTACCTTGCCAAGGTGCTGACGCCGCGCTCCTATCCCGAGATCGGCCGCAAGTTCGGCGGCCGCGATCACTCGACGGTGATCCACGCCGTCCGCCTGATCGAGGAACTGCGCACCCGCGATGCCGACATGGACGGCGACGTCCGCTCGCTGCTGCGCCAGCTCGAATCCTGAGCCCTGCAAGGTGGTCATTCCGGCCGGTTCTCGGGATGACCACCGCACTTCGCGGCATCGGCGCGCACAACCTCGCCTTCTTGCGGCAAGTGTAAAAATTTAACCATTGAACAAGCGTCGTGATGTAGGCTTCCGTCCAGCCGGGCAGATTCCGCCCGTAGGAAGAGGCACTTTCCATGCGCTTCTATCAGGCAACGACGTTCCTGTTCCCGCGCCGCTACGAGTGGCGTGTCCTTTTCGTCTGCTTCGGCGCCGTTCATGTGCCGCTCCTGGCCTGCATCGCCTATCAGGCCGCTACCGGACAGTGGCAGCCGACGACATTGCTCGTCCTGCTCGGCGCAACGCTTTTCAGCACCGTTCTTGGCCTTGCCGCGATCCGCGCCCTGTTGCGCCCGATCGAGACCGCCACGCAGATGCTGCGCGCGGTCCAGGCCGGTGAGCGGGTCGGAATGGTTCCGGTCGGCAACGAGGATCTGGTCGGGCGCCTGCTCCACGGCGTCAGTGTGGCGGCCAACGAATCGGCGCCCCGGATCGAGCGCCTGATCGAAACCGCCGAACGCGACGAACTGACCGGTCTGCGCAACCGCCGCGGCTTTCTCGATTCGGCGCGCCGCCTGCTTGCGGGCGAAAGCAACGGGGTCCTTGCCATGGTCGACATCGACCGGTTCAAGGCCATCAACGATCGCTTCGGCCATGCCACCGGCGATGCGCTGCTGCGCGAAGTCGCCCTGAGATTGGAGAACGGCGTGCGCCGCTCGGACGTCGTCGGCCGTTGGGGCGGTGAGGAATTCGCGATCCTGTTTCCCGACACCCTGTTGGAAGAGGCGCACGTGGTCATGGAGCGCCTGCGCGCCAGCATCGCGCTCGATCCCAGCCTGCGCGGCGACGAGTGGCCGGTGACGTTCTCCTGCGGGATCGCCCCGGTGCGCAGTTTCGCGCATCTCGAAAACGCCACCCGCAATGCCGACGGGGCGCTCTATGCCGCCAAGAACGGCGGGCGGAACCGGGTGCAGATTTCCAAGGACGAATGAGGCCAAGGCGCCACCCGCCTTGCTCCCCCCGGCCTGCATGCTGTAGGCCCTCCCGATGAGCCTCGCCCTCCCCGCAGCCTATTCGCAAGCCGCCTTGCGCGGGCTTCGCTGCCGCTGCCCGCGCTGCGGCGAAGGCCGCCTGTTTCGCACTTGGCTGAAGCCGCTGGAACGTTGCCCCGTCTGCACGCTGGATCTCACGCCGCAGCGCGCCGACGACTTTCCCGCCTATATCGCCATGATCGTTACCGGTCACCTGATGGCGCCGCTGATCATCGCCCTGTCCAAGGACTTTCACCTCGGCCCGGCGGCCATGTTCGCGATCCTCATCCCGCTGGCCGTGGCGATGATGATCGGCATGCTCCAGCCCGCCAAGGGCACGGTGATCGCGACCCAGTGGTGGTTCGGCATGCATGGCTTTCGCAAGGAGCGCGCCCTCGCCGCCGAGCCGGAGCCGGGCGAATCCGGGGAAGCGGCCCGCAAATGACGCTTTCTCCCGAACGCCTCCCGCGCTTCGCGCGCCATATCGTGCTGCCCGAGGTGGGCGGCGTCGGCCAGGTTGCATTGGCCAATGCCCATGTGGTGCTTGTCGGCTGCGGCGGGATCGGCAGTCCTGCCCTTCAGTATCTCGCCGCAGCCGGCATAGGACGGCTGACGCTGATCGACGACGACACGGTGGACGTCAGCAATCTGCAACGCCAGACGATTTATTCGCCATCGGATATCGGCAAGCCCAAGGCGGAAGCGGCGGCCGAATGGGTGCGGCGCTTTGATCTTGGCCTTGAGGTCCTGCCTTGCGTTGCGCGTCTTGGGGAAGACAACGCGGCACGGATTCTCTCCGGCGCCAGCGTGGTACTGGACGGGTGTGACAACTTCGCGACTCGGCTGCTGGTGTCGGATTCCTGTGTGAAACTCGGCATTCCCCTCACGTCCGCGGCGATCGGTCGCTTTCAGGGCCAGGTCGCCAATTTTGCCGGACATCTGCCGAATCAGCCCTGCTACCGATGTTTCGTGGGCGATGCCTTCGATGCGCAGGACTGCGACACATGCGCGGCCGACGGCGTGCTGGGGGCGATGGTCGGCATGGTCGGCACGTTCGCGGCCATGCACGCGATGCGTGTGCTGTTGGCGGCCAAGTCGGCGCTCGGCGAGCCGCAATACGGCACGCTCCACCTCATCGACGGCATGGCACCCTCGATGCGCCCCTTGAAGATCGCCAAGGACCCCGGCTGCCGCGCCTGCGGCAGTCCATCCTGACGCCGGCTATCAGGCGCCCAGCATCTCATCGACCCAGGCGGTGACCAGCTCCGTCGCCAGGCCGTGGTGCGCCTCGTCGAACCAATGCGTTCCCTGCGAGGGTTCGAGATTAAGCTCCAGCGTCTCCGCGCCGAATTCGCGCGCATTGCGCACGAAGCCCGCCGCCGGATAGACCGCGCCCGAAGTGCCGATCGAGACGAACAGGTCGGCCCGTTCGAGCGCTTCGAAGATCTCGTCCATGCGGTAGGGCATCTCGCCGAACCAGACGATATCGGGCCGCAGC
This sequence comes from Novosphingobium lindaniclasticum LE124, assembly GCF_000445125.1. Lineage (GTDB taxonomy): Bacteria > Pseudomonadota > Alphaproteobacteria > Sphingomonadales > Sphingomonadaceae > Novosphingobium > Novosphingobium lindaniclasticum. Next base: position 75,284 of record NZ_ATHL01000055.1, on the reverse strand, counting down.
GCCGCCGCGCCGCATTCGGGACAGGCCGGGCGGTCGATCAGCGGCCCGGTCCAGGGCGAACGCTCGTCGCAGGCCGTGCACCAGGCACACAGATGCTCGCCGTGCATATGGAGCACACGTTTCGCCCCTGCCCGCTCGTGCAGGTCGTCGACGTTCTGGGTGACGATCAGCAGTTCGCCTGGCCATTCGCGGTCCAGCTTCGCCAATGCAAAGTGGGCGGCATTGGGCACCCTGGTCTGGATCGCCTCGCGCCGCATGTCGTAGAAGCGCAGGACCAGATCGGGATCGCGAGCAAAAGCTTCGGGCGTCGCCACGTCCTCGACGCGGTGCTGCTCCCAGAGGCCGCCCCCACGGAAGGTATCGATGCCGCTTTCGGCGCTTACGCCCGCGCCGGTGAGGATGACGATGTTGCGGATGTCCTTCATCCCGGCCATGAGACCAGCCTTAAACGGAGACGGCAAGTGGCACGAATCGGAATTATCGGCAGCGCGGGACGCATGGGGCAGGCCATCGCACAGGCCATCGCGGCGGCAGGCGAAGACCTGTCCGGCGGCATCGACCGCGACGGCGACCTCGGTTCGCTCGCCGCGCATTCCGATCTGCTGATCGACTTCTCCACGCCTGCCGCGCTCGAAGCCAATCTCGATGCGGCCGTCGATGCGGGCATTCCGATCGTCATCGGCACCACCGGGCTCGAGGAACGCCACCACTGGCTGATCGATTCGGCCGCGCAGCAAATTCCCGTGCTCCAGACCGGCAATACCTCGCTGGGCGTCACCCTGCTCGCCCACCTCGTGCGCGAGGCCGCGAGCCGCCTCGGCGAAGACTGGGACATCGAAATCGTCGAGACTCACCACCGCATGAAGGTGGACGCTCCCTCCGGCACCGCGCTGCTCCTGGGCGAGGCCGCTGCCAGGGGTCGCGAGGTCGGTCTGGCCGACACCGCCGTGCGCGGCCGCGACGGCATCACCGGCAAGCGCGAGAGCGGCACCATCGGCTTCGCGGCTCTGCGCGGCGGCACCGTGGCGGGGGACCATACCGTCCACTTCCTTGGCGAGGGCGAGCGCCTTTCGTTCTCGCACCTTGCCGAAAACCGCACGATCTTCGCGCGCGGAGCGGTCAAGGCCGCCCAGTGGCTCCAGCACAAGCACGCCGGCCGCTACACCATGCCCGAGGTCCTCGACCTTTGAACAAGGCGGAGATCTTCGAATTCTTCCGCCGCCTGGCCGAGCTCAACCCCTCGCCCGAGACGGAGCTGGAATTCGGCAACAACTACCAGCTTCTCGTCGCCGTGGTTCTCTCCGCGCAGTCCACCGACGCGGGCGTCAACAAGGCTACGCGGGCGCTGTTCCGCGAGGTGAAGACACCGGCGCAAATGGTCGAACTGGGCGAAGAAGGGCTTAAGGAGCACATCAAGACCATCGGCCTGTTCAACGGCAAGGCGAAGAACGTCATCGCGCTCTCGGAGATCCTCGTCGCGCGATACGGCGGCGAAGTGCCGGAGGACCGCGATGCGCTGGTCGAACTCCCCGGCGTCGGCCGCAAGACCGCCAATGTCGTCATGAACTGCGCCTTCGGTGCCGAAACTTTCGCCGTGGACACCCATATCTTCCGCGTCGGCAACCGCACCGGCATCGCCAAGGGCAAGACGCCGCTGGCGGTGGAGAAGCAGCTCGAAAAGCGTGTACCGCAGCCGTTCCGCGTGGGATCGCACCACTGGATGATCCTCCACGGCCGCTACATCTGCAAGGCCCGCACGCCCGAGTGCTGGCGCTGCCCGGTGGTTGACTTGTGCGACTACAAGGACAAAGTTCTGGAAAAGGGTGCGAAGAAAGCCGCCTGATCGGGAGTTTACCATGGCCCTCCATCGCTTTGTCCTGATGCTGTCGCCGCTGGCGCTGGCTGCCTGCTCCGATCGCGAACCCTCTCCTCCCCCGCCCCCCAGTCCTGCCGCCGAAGCGCTCGGCTCCGCGCAGGACTGCCTGCCACTCACCCAGTTCTCCAGCACGCGCATCCGCGACGACTGGACGATCGACTTCATCGGCGGCGCAGGCAATCGCGTCTGGCGAGTCACCCTGCCGAACCGCTGTCCGGGGCTGAAGTCGGCGGACAGCTTCACTTATGCGACCTCGCTCTCGCAGCTTTGCCGGCAGGATATCATCTATCCGCTCAATCGGGTGGGCAGCGGATTTCAGCGAGGGGCCGGGTGCGGGTTGGCGCCGTTCATGCCGGTGAAGTTGAAGCAGTGAGGTAGAGGGAAGTCCTGGGGGATGATCCCCCAGGCCCTCGGAATGTCGATCTTGCGCGCCGCTATTCGTTGTGCGCTCCCTGCTTCTATCCTTCAACCTTCATACTGCTCGGGATCGACATTGAGCCCTCGCCGTCCGTGCGACGACGTATGCGAAGGCGCATGCGGCATTTCCTCATCCGGATCGACCAGCGGCTGCAGCATGCCCTCGCTGCGGGTGATGACCGCCGTGGCCACCGCATTGCCCACGACGTTGGTCGCCGAGCGTCCCATGTCGAGGAAAGTGTCGATGCCCAGAAGCAGCGCGATGCCTTCGACCGGCAGGCCGAACTGCGTCAGCGTGGCCGCGATCACCACGAGGCTCGCGCGCGGCACCCCGGCGATGCCCTTGGAGCTGACCATCAGTGTCAACAGCATCAGGATCTGCGTGCCGATGGGCACATGGATGCCATAGGCCTGCGCGATGAAGATCGACGCGAAGCTCATGTAGATCATCGAGCCGTCGAGGTTGAAGCTGTAGCCCAGCGGCAGGATGAAGCCCGAAATGCGGCGCGGCACGCCGAAACGGTCGAGCTGTTCGAACAGCTTGGGCAGGCTGGCTTCCGACGAGGCGGTGGAGAACGAGAGCAGCAGCGGCTCGCGGATGTAGCGGAACAGGGTGACGATCCGGCCGCGCAGGAACACGCCCCCGATCAAGAACAACAGCACCCAGAGCAGCAGCATCGCGAAGTAGAACTCGCTGACGAGCACGCCGTAAGTGACGATGATGCCCAGACCCTGCGTGGCGATCACACTGGCGAGCGCGCCGAACACCGCGAAAGGTGCGAAGCGCATGACGTAGTCGGTGATCTGCAGCATCAGTTCCGAGAGGGCCTCGCTCACCTTGACGATGATCGCCCCACGCTCGCCGATGGCGGTGAGGCCGACTCCGACGAAGACCGAGAACACCAGGATCTGCAGGATGTTGTTCTCTGCCATCGCATCGACGGCGCTGCTCGGGAAGATTTCGAGGATGAAGTGCCGCAGCGTCAGTTCGCCCGTTTCCAGCTTCCCCAAGTCGGTGCCGGTGGTAAGCCCTGCCCCGACGCCCGGCTTGAACAGGTTGACCAGGATCAGGCCGAGCCCAAGCGAAATCAGGCTGGCCGAGATGAACCACGCCAGTGCCTTGCCGCCGATCCGGCCCAGCGCGGCGCTGTCGCCCATCCCCGAAATGCCGGTGACGATCGTCGCGAAGACCAGCGGCGCGATGATCATCTTGATCAGCTTCAGGAAGACGTCGGGCAGCAGCTTGAAGTAGTCGGCCCACTGCGCGAGGCGCGGATCGCCGGCGGGGAAGGTGGCATGAAGCACCCAGCCCACGAAGATGCCGAGCACCATGCCGATGATGATATAGAGCGTAAGGCGCCTGCCCATTCCCACCTCGCAATAAAATTGCCGGCGAGACTAACAGCGTGACCCGTCCGGTCAACGTCGCCCGCCGGACTTATCCGGGAGTTCGAAAGACCGCTCAGCCCTGCGCCAGCGCCGCCTCGGTGACGCGGCGGTAGATACGCACGAGCATGTCGAGCTCGGGAATCGCCACGGCCTCGTCGCGCTTGTGCATGGTGGCGTTCGACAGGCCGAATTCGATGACTGGCGACAGGTCCTTGAGGAACCGGGCATCCGATGTACCGCCGCTGGTCGAGAGTTCCGGCTCCACGCCGGTTTCCGCGCGGATCGCATCGGCCAGCATGGTCGAGAAAGCGCCGGGTTCGGTGAGAAACGCCTCGCCGGAGATCACCGGGCGGGCGGTGCCGCCGTGGCGCTCGGCGATCTCGCTGACCCGCTGCGAGAGGCTTTCGCCGGTGTGCAGGTCGTTGAAACGGATGGAGATGCGGGCCGAGGCCCTGGCCGGGATCACGTTGGTCGCGGGATTGCCGACGGTGAGGTCGGTCACTTCGAGGTTGCTGGCCTGGAACCAGTCGGTGCCCTCGTCCAGCACCAGCGCGTCGAGTTCGGCAAGCATGGCGACCAGCTTGGGGACCGGGTTGTCCGCCAGGTGCGGATAGGCGACGTGGCCCTGCACGCCTTCGACTTCCAGCCACACGTTGACCGAGCCGCGACGCCCGATCTTCATCATGTCTCCAAGGCGGTGGACCGAGGTGGGTTCACCGACGAGGCAAAGGTCCGGGATTTCGCCCACCGCCCGCATGTGATCGATCAGCGCGAGCGTGCCGAAGCGCGCGGGGCCTTCCTCGTCGCCGGTGATGATGAAGCTGATCGTGCCTGCTTCCACAGGGATCTGCGCCGCGGCGGCGACCATGGCCGCGATCGAGCCCTTCATGTCGACCGCGCCGCGCCCGTAGAGCAGTTCGCCCCGCACTTCAGGCGCAAAAGGCGCGCTGCTCCAGCCCTCGCCCGGCGGCACGACATCGAGGTGGCCGGCGAAGGCGAAGTGACGCGCGCCTTCCGGGCCTTTGCGGATGGCGAAGAGGTTCTCCACCGGGCCGTCCGGGGCTTCACCGGAGAGGAAGCGATGGACCGCGAAACCGAGGGGGGCGAGTTGGCCTTCAAGGCAATCGAACACCGCGCCGGTGGCGGGGGTGATGCTGGGGCAGGCCAACAGGGCTTCGGCAAGAGCGAGGACGGTCTGGGTCATGACGCGGGCCATTGCACAGGTCCACGTCCAAGACCATAGCCGAAACATAAGCTGAAACATGAAGCCATCGAGGGGAGCAGACATGCCCAGACTGGATATCGACGCCATCCCGCCGTCCAACCGCACCGGCTATCCGCAGCCCTTCGATGCGGCCGTCGAAGGCCGGTGGTGGCGGCGCCTGGCACCGGCCGGCGGGCTTACCCAAATGGGTGCCAGCCATGTCGTGCTGAAGCCCGGTGCCTGGTCCAGCCAGCGCCACTGGCACCGGGACGAGGACGAACTGCTCGTCATGATCTCGGGCGAAGCGGTGCTGGTGGAGGATGGCGGGCGCACCGTGATCCGCGCCGGAGACGTCTGCGCCTGGCCCAAGGGCGCCGAGAACGGGCACCACCTCATCAACGAGAGCGAGGCGGACTGCGTCTTCGTGGCGATCAGCGCCGGCGATGCGAACGGATCGGGATCCTATCCGGACATCGACATGACATTCGACGCCCGCGGTTATCACCACAAGGACGGCAGGCCCTATCCTGCCCAGCGGCCGGGCTGATCCTTCACTCGATCGGGGTTTCGTACTGCTCGATCACCCAGTCCTCGGCTTCGGCGGCGTTGATCCACTGCTGCATCCACTCGTGCTCCCACACGGCCTGCATATAGGCCTGGGCGAAACCGGGGACGCCGATGCCGTAAGTCAGGAAGCGGCTGACGACCGGCGCATAGATCACGTCCGCCGCCCCGAACGTGCCGAACAGGAAAGGACCGCCCTTGCCGAACCGGGCGCGCGCCTCGGCCCAGAGGGTCAGTATGCGCACGATATCGGCGCGCACATCCTCACCCAGCGGGACGCCTTCCACGCGATTGCGGATGTTCATCGGACAGGCCCGGCGCAGAGCCATGTAGCTGGAGTGCATTTCAGCCACCATCGACCGCGCCATGGCGCGTGCCGCATCGTCCTTGGGCCAGAAGCGGTCGCGCCCGACTTTGTCCGCGAGATATTCGATAATCGCCAGGCTGTCCCACACCACCGCGTCACCATCCCACAGGATCGGCACTTTACCGTGGCTGGGGGCGAGATCGTCGGAGCTGCGCTTGGCTTCCCAGTCGTCTCCGAACAGCGGAACCGTGATCTCCTCGAAGGCCAGGCCCGACTGCTTGCAGGCCAGCCAGCCGCGCAGCGACCAGCTCGAGTAGTTCTTGTTGCCGATGATGAGCTTCACTGCGCATTTCCCCGTAGGTCGAGTATCGGGCCTATCGGTTCAGCCTGGCAAAGTCGAGGATGAACAAGGTTGAAAAATGTCGCAGAAGGGTAAGATAAAAGCAGGGGAGCAAAGCCCCCCTGCCCCCCATTGCTGTCGAGGTCGCACCCCGCCTCACCGTCTTGCGCCCATGGCTACGTCGGAAGACTTATTGGCTGCGCCGCAGGGAGCGCACGACGAATAGCGGCGCGCAAGATCGACAGTCCGAGGGTCTGGGGGATCATCCCCCAGGACTTCTCTCTTTCCCTTAGAACAATCGCGTAAGCTCGAAGAACAGCGCGCCGACGATAGCACTCGCCGGGATCGTCACGAACCACGCGACGATAACCCTGCTCGCCACCGACCAGCGCACCGCGCTCGCCCGGCGTGCGGCACCGGTGCCGACCACGGCGCCGGTGATGGCGTGGGTCGTGGATACCGGAATGCCCATGGCGCTGGCCCCGAAGACCACGATCGAGCCTGCGGTGGAAGCGCAGAAGCCCGAGTGGTGGTTCAGCTTGGTCAGCTTGGAGCCCATGGTCTTGATGATCTTCCACCCGCCCGAGAGCGTGCCGATGGAAATCGCCGCATAGCAGGAGATCACCACCCATTCGGGCACGTGGAAACCGCCCTGGAGATGTCCGGTGGAATAGAGCAGCACCGCGATGATGCCCATGGTCTTCTGCGCATCGTTGCCGCCGTGGCTGATCGAGTAGGCGGCCGAGGAGAACAGGTGCAGCGTCTTGAACACGCCGTTCGAAGCGCGCGGTGTCGTGCCTCTGAACACCCAGGACGTGAGCAGCATCATCAGCATGGCGATCAGGAAGCCAAGCACCGGGGATGCCACGATGGCTATCACCGTCTTCACGGTGCCTTCCGATTCGACCACGCCCGGCCCCGCAGCGGCGATGCCGGCACCCAGCAACCCGCCGATCAGCGCATGGCTGGACGACGAGGGAATGCCCTTGATCCAGGTCAGGACGTTCCAGAACATCGCGCCCACCAGGGCGCCAAAGACCACGGCGGGCGTCACCGCGTCCTTGTCGATGATGCCCTTGCCCACCGTCTCGGCGACGTGAAGGCCCATGATCCAGTAGGCCGCGAAGTTGCCGAAAGCGGCGAACAGCACGGCGACGACCGGCGACAGCAGCCGCGTCGCCACCACGGTGGCGATGGCGTTGGCGGCATCGTGGAGGCCGTTCAGAAAGTCGAAGGCCAGCGCCAGCGCGACGAGGCCGAACAGCAGCGGCAGGGCGAGCGTATGTTCCATGATGAAAAGGCCGCCGGTCAGGCGTGGTCGATCACGAGACCGTCGATCTCGTTCGCAATGTCCTCGAAGCGGTCGACCACGCGTTCGAGGCGGCGGAACATTTCCTGGCGAACGATGAAATGCAGGGCGTCGCCGCCCTTGTCCGCCTTGAACACGCGCTTGAGGCCGGCGGCGTGGATCTCGTCGGCATGACCTTCCATGCGCACGAGGCGCTCGGTCAGTTCATGGAGGCGATGGCCGTTGTCGGCGATCTTGCGCAGGAGCGGCATGATCTCCGCCGTAAGGCGCGCGGCATCGACGATGATCGCCGCCATGTCGATCATCTCGGGCTCGAACTCGGCGACCTCGTAGAGGTTCACGGCATTTGCCACCTGCTGCATCTCGTCGATGGCATCGTCCATGGTGGTGATGAGGCTGGTGATCGAGGAGCGGTCGAACGGCGTCAGGAAGGTGCGGCGCACCGTCTGGAGCACTTCGCGGGTAATGTCGTCGGCGTCGTGCTCGCGCTCCCCCACTTCGCGGATGTGCTGGGCGCGGCCGGGGCCGCCCTGCGCCAGGCGAGCGAGAGCGTCGGCACCGGCGACCAGCGTGGCCGCCTGCCGCTCGAACAATTCAAAGAAGTCGCCCTGCTGCGGCAGCAACTTCTGGAACCAGGCAAACATTGTATTGATCCCTGTCTTGTCGGCCATCCGGTCAGCCACCGCGCCGATCAGGCGGGCGGGGCTGGCGGCGGCGCGAAACTCGCGCGCGCCGAACGAACGGATCAGCGCGCGCAGGTCCTCTTCGTCGACCGCCTTAGCGGCGTCGGCCATCGAGAACCAGCGACGTTCGCGCTGATGCTGTTCGTCCCAGGAGTCAAGCTCCTCGGTAACGGCGAAGGGGAATACATCCACATCCGCCCAGACCGAAGCACCCGAAGCGCGGGTCTTGCGATAGCGGTAGGAACCGAGCGGAATTGGACAGGCCGCCCCGCGCACGCCGGCTTCCTCTTCCGCCTCGACCGCCGCGGCGGCATGAGGGGGCAGGCCCTTCATGAGACCACCCTTGGGGATCACCCACCGCCGCGATTGGCGCGAAGTGATCAGGAGGATCTGAATAGGCGCATCGACCGAAGGCCCGGTGGCGCGGTAGGGAAGAACGGCAATCTGGCGCATGGCGAGACTCCTTCTTCTCATTGACGCGACCGGGCGCCTCTAGGGGAACCTGCATCGTCACGCAATCGTCACATTCATGATATCGTCGACTTCATGCACGCATCGCCGGCGATCAGCGCGAACTTTGCCCCACGATGATTGCTTTAAAAGGACAAAAAGGCGTCGTTTCGGTGCCAAGTTCGATCGCGAACGCCCCGATATCGGCGACCGACCGTTCTCGCGTTCAAACGAAGCGCGGCGATCTTATGCCGGGCATCAACAAAACAGCGGCACCCCCGCCCTGCAAGGATACCGCTGTCTTGGTCTGGTCAGCCCGTCAAGGAACGAGCCGCGCTCTGACGCCGATCCTCTCAGGTCAGCGAATCGGCGAAAACCGCTCCGCGCAGCTCCGCGATGCCCAGCCCCTTCTCCGAGGACGTCACATGCACTTCGGGGTAGGCCGCAGGATGCTTGCGCGCTTCCGCGATCGTTTCGGCATGCACCTTTTCAAGTTCGCTCGCCTTGATCTTGTCTGCCTTGGTCAGGACGATGCGATAGCCGACGGCGGCCTCGTCCAGCATCTTCATCATCTCGGCATCGACCGTCTTCACGCCGTGGCGGGCATCCACCAGCAGCAGCGTGCGCTTCAAGGCCACCCGGCCGCGCAGATAGTCGCGCACCAGACGACGCCAGGTCTCGACCACCGAGGGCGGTGCCTTGGCGAAGCCATAGCCGGGCATGTCGACGAGCCGGAACTGAAGCGGCTCACCCACGTCGAAGAAGTTCAATTCCTGCGTGCGCCCGGGCGTGACCGAAGTCCGCGCGATGGCCTTGCGGCCGGTCAGGGCATTGAGCAGCGAGGACTTGCCGACATTGGATCGTCCGCAAAAGGCGATTTCCGGAACGTCACCGTCGGGGAGGAACTTGAGTGCCGGCGCGCTCTTCAGGAACGTCACCGGTCCCGAAAAGAGCTTGCGCGCCTGCTCGATCAGTTCTGCCTGTTCTTCTTCCATGTCCATCTCAGGCCTTGCGCTCGGCGGCCCGTGCCTTGTCCTGCGCATCCTTCTCGGCCTGGGCCTTGAGCTGCGGGTGGCGGCTGTAGAGGAACTGCTGCTGCGCGATGGTCAGGATGTTCGAGGTGATCCAGTAGACCAGCAGGCCCGAAGCGAAGGGCGCCATGATGAACATCATGAACCAGGGCATCAGTGCGAAGACCTGCTGCTGCGCCGGGTCCATCTGGGCCGGGTTCAGCTTGAACTGGAAGTACATCGTCACGCCGAGCAGCAGTGCCAGCACGCCGATCGCCAGGAAGCTGGGCGGATCGAAGGGCAGCAGGCCGAACAGGTTCAGGATGTGCAGCGGATCGGGTGCCGAAAGATCCTTGATCCACAGCACGAAGGGCTGGTGGCGCATCTCGATCGCCAGCATCAGCACCTTGTAGAGCGCGAAAAACACCGGAATCTGCAGGAACATGGGCAGGCAGCCGGCGAGCGGGTTCACCTTCTCCTGCTTGTAGAGCGCCATGATCTCAAGCTGCTGCTTCTGCTTGTCGTCCTTGTAGCGCTCCTGGATCGCCTTCATCTTCGGCTGGATCGCGCGCATCGCCGCCATCGACGCGAACTGGCGCTGGGCGATGGGGAACATGATGCCGCGCACGATCACGGTCAGCAGGATGATGGCCACGCCGAAGTTGCCGACAAGGCTGAACAGCTTGGTGAGCAGCCAGAAGATCGGCTTCTCGAACCAGCGGAACCAGCCCCAGTCAATGGCGAGGCCGAAGTTGGCGATGCCCTGCGCCTCGTAGGCGTCGAGGACCTTGTGCTCCTTGGCACCGGCGAACAGCTTGGTTTCGCGGGTCAGAGCCTGGCCGGGCTGGACCACCGACTTGTCGTAGACGACGTCGGCGCGGAAGATGCCATTGCCTTGCGAGCGGAAGGTGCCCTGGGCCTTGGCGTTGACCGGAATGACGGCCGACATCCAGTAGACGTCGGTAAAGCCGATCCAGTCGGCATTGCCGGGCTGTGGGATCGCGCCGTCCTCCGCAAGGGCTTCGTACTTGGGACCGAACGTGACCGAACCGTCGAAGGCGCCGATACCGCCGGTGCGAAGCGTCCAGGCATAAGCGGCGGCGGTGCGGTCGGTGCGATTGACCAGCGCGAAAGGCTGCACGGCGACGGCGCCGGTGCCGCGGTTCTGGATCTGCTGGTTGGCCGTGATCAGGTAGTTGTCGTCGACCTTGAGCGTGATCGAGAACAGCTGACCCTGACCGTTGTCCCAGGTCAGCACGACCGGGGTCGACGGCGTAAGCTTGGCGCCCTTCGGCGCGGTCCAGACCGTCTGCGCGGTGGGTGCGGCAATGCCTTCGCCAACCCAGCCGAACTGTGCGTACTGCTGCGCCGGCGTGCCCGAGGGCGAGAACATGCGAACCGGACCTGAGTCCTTCTCCACCGTCTCGCGGTGACGATTGAGCACGAGATCGTCGAGGAGTGCGCCGGTCAGGTTGATCGAGCCCGAAACGCCGGGGGCCACGATCGGCAGGCGGCCGGGAGCGGCAAGCGCGGTCTTCAGATCCTTCTGCTCGAGCGCGAGGTCGGCAGCGTCACGCAGTCCGCCTTCGCGGGTGGGCTTGCCCGCCGAAGCCGGAGCGGCCTGTTCGACCGGCCGCGGCTTGTTGGCCTGAGGGTAGAAATACCCGACCCCGGCTTCCCAGCCGAAAAGCACGAGCGCGGTCAGGACGACCGCCAGGATGATGTTGCGCTGCTTATCCACGAAGGCTTTTTCCTGTCGTATTCGCGTCAGTGGCAGCGACTTGGCTGCCGTAAATTCGTTCAGTCGGGGACCGGGTCGTAGCCGTGCCCACCCCAGGGCTGGCAGCGCAATATACGCTTGAACGCCAGCCAGCCACCCTTAATCGCACCATGCTTGCGGACCGCGACGATGGCATATTGCGAGCAGGACGGCGCATAGCGGCACGTCGGCGGCATGATCCGCGAGGGACCGAGCTGCCAGGCCCGCGCGCCTAGGATCAGCAGCAGCCCCGGCAGCGAGACCAGGAAGGCCAACGCCTTCTTCACGCCCCCGCCGCTCTCGGCGCCGCGGTTTTTGCAGCCCCCCGCTGGCCCGGCCCGCGCTTGCGTCCGCGCTGGCTGCGCGGCGGATCGCCCTTGCCCGCCTGCGCACGGCCGAGCGCGGCCAGCAGTTCATCGCGCAAAAGGGTGAAATCGCGCTCCACGCCGTTCTCGCGGCCGATCAGGACATGATCGGTATCGGCAAGGCCGTGCTCCGGCAGCATCTCGCGCAGCAGCGCCCGGAAGCGCCGCTTCATGCGGTTGCGCACGACGGCATTGCCGATCTTCTTGGTGACGGTGATGCCGGCGCGCATCCCCTGCCCGCCGTTCGCCTTGGCCAGCAGCACGAACCCGGGCCGCGCGACTCGCAAGCCGCCATTGGCCGCAACGAAGTCGGCCCGCTTGGTCATCGTGGAGTAAGGGCTGATGGTCATCGCGTCGGAAATAGGATCGACCGTCTCGACTGCAAAGAGCGATTCGCCGGCGCCGGGCCCTGAAACGACTTCGGCCCGTGTCGCCACCCGAATCCCCGAGATACGGGAACTCGGATGGCGACACGGGCCGGGTGCCGCATTTCGACCCTGAGCCCCAGGGCTCAGGCCGAAAGACTTAGGCCGAAAGCTTCGAACGGCCGCGAGCGCGGCGCGCACGAAGCACCTTGCGGCCACCGGCAGTCGCCGTACGGGCGCGGAAGCCGTGACGGCGGGCGCGAACAAGGCGGCTGGGCTGGAAAGTGCGCTTCATGACGGTCCTCGAAATTCAAATACGGTCCCGAAGGACCCGAACAAAAAGGGCCGCCCAAGAGGTCGACCGCAAAACAGAAGCGCGCCGTTACGGGACTGGCGCAGCAGAGTCAAGACAAAGGCACATCCGGCGGGCCGTTCCGCCCTCATGGACGGGCCGTCAAAGGCATTGCGGCCCTTCACTGCGCGCTGCCGGAACTACCCCCAATGACCAGCTGCGTCCACCTTCGCGCAGTGCCATAGAACGAGTGCCATGGAACCTTGGCAACCTGCCGGGATCCCGGATGGCGAACGGTTCCGGCGAGGGAAATGGTGGGTTTGACAATCCGATGACGAAGGAAGATCGTATCGGTGTGCTTGTGGGATGGTCCTCGCGAGACCTGGGTCCGAACATCATGCTCGAACTCCAGACTTTCGAAAAGGCGCGTTGGGATTCCGGCGACGAGCCGGACCATGCACGCCTCTTCCTTACGCGCAGCCAAGCCGCCGTTCTCGCGAATCACCTGCTTCAAGTGAGCGGCGCACAGCGCCCTCCTAAACGCCAGGGATGGTTGACGGCGCTGTTCAAGTAAGACGGCGGTGTTCAAGTAAGACCCGGTTCCTCGTTCAGCCCGTGCGGCCGCCGAGGCGGTTCGATCGGTCAGGCTGCCGTAACGACGGTCTCCGCGCGCCGCCTTGGCGCGGTCCGGTCGATCGCCCGCCGGGCAAGCCGCAACAAAGGTCGCTCCGCCGCGACATGGGCCGCCGCGCCCACTAGACAGGCCAGAACCACCATGGGGATCACCAGCAGATATTGCGGTAGTTCGGCCACCGTCTGCTTCCTGAGTGCCAGGCCATAGCCCATCAGGACGAAGAAATGGGTCAGATAGAGGGCGTATGAAGCGTCGCCCAGACCCTTGAGCCACCGCGCCAGCCGTCCTGCTCGCTCCGGCAGGGCCAGAAAACCTGCCACGATCGCCAGGCCGGCAGTTCCCCATGCAGCGACTCGCGCCCAGCTCTCCAACCCATGTGTCGTTTGGTGCGGGACTACCAGGGGTGCGGCATAAAGAAGCGCAAGGCCGAAGAAGACCAGCAAGGATCCCACAAGCGCGCCTTTCAACGTCTCCCGGATATGGGGATAGACCGAGGCGAGACCCATGCCGAGCAGAAATTCCAGCGGGATAGGATCGCTCAGGAAGCGCTGGACGCCGCTCTCCGGCAAACCTTGCGCAAGTGCAAGAAGTGCGGCGATGACCGCGCTCGCGGCACAAAGCACCAGCGACGGCCGGCCTGCAGCCAGGCAGGCGGCGAAGATCAGATAGAAGTAGACCTCGTAGACGAGCGTCCAGGCCACGCCGATGACCGGTTGACCGCCAGGAAGAAGCGCGAGTGCCAGGAAGATGTCGCCCGGCGACAGGACTCGCGACTGGAAGAACCCCAGGGCCATCAGCGAAAGCATGGTCAGGCACGCGAGCCAATAGAGCGGATAGATCCGCGCCGCCCGCCTTTGCAGGAATTCGGCCGCCCCTGGAGATGGCTGGCCGGGCCGGAAGCTGGTGTGGGCCATGATGAACCCGCTGATGACGAAGAAGATATCCACTCCGCCCGCGCCGCCGGTCGTCAGCCAGTCGGGGCTGAAGGAGCCGGGAACGCCGTTCGACGTCTCGAGGGCATGATGCAGCGTGACGGAAAGAGCGGCCAGACCCCGCGCCACTTGCAGTCCCGCCAGAGTGGGCGACGATGCGCTGCCCGGCTGCCTTGTCTTGCCTGCCATGTTCGCCGAGCCGATCCGAAATCCCCACCAGCATCCTGCTGGCGCAACGGATCGATCATGATGCCGGAGTCGGCCTTTCGCCAAACACAAGCAGATCCATTATCGTTGCAACACCGTCAGGCGAGTCGCAGGCCATCTGGGCGCATCGTCCAGCCGCACCCATCGCGCCATCTCGTCGGCACCGAACCAGCGCGCGGATTCGAAAGGGATGGCGTTGGTCATGGCATAGAAGGCGCGGGCCTCCTGAAGGTTCATGCCCATCTGCTGATAATAGTTCAGATAGCGCAGGTTCTCCGGCGAATTGGGCGCGTAATCGCGCGGTGTCCTGCCGGTATCGTCCAGCCAGGCATGGACGGCGAATTCGGAACCCGGATCGGCGTAGCGCAGCCGTCCTGCCAGGAACAGTTCCACGGCTCCGGAACGCACGGATCCCCCGGCAGGAACGTGAGTCGAGATGCCGCGCGCCCGGATCATCCGTCCCAGGCGAAGGTTGGCAAGATCGTCTTCCGTCCCGGGACATTCGATCATCTCCAGTTCGGAGATATTCGGGTAGTCCCGCAGGAGTGCGGCAAACTGCTCCGGACTACGCGAATCCGTAGCATCGACGAGCGCTGCACGCCCGGAATCGATTACGCGGAACGGCCCGTAGGATGCGATGCCGGGCGCGATCGTCCCAGGTGCGGAATGCCAGAAAACGGCCTGCGACCGCGCGTCCTGCGACAAGGGCAAGGCTCGCTCGGATTCGGTATCGCCGAGGCGATCGACATAGCTGGGATCCGCCAGGCCCGGCGTGGACAAGGCTGCGCCTTCCTCGACCCATTCGTAGGATATCCGCCCGGCTGCCCCTTGTTCGGCCCATGCGGGTACTGCGCCGATCAGGCCGGAAACCAGGATCGCCAGAGCGGAAAACGAAGGGAGCGCGCGCATGAGGGAAAGATGCGGTCCATCTGCTTACCCAAGTCCCTAGGATCAAGGTTAAAACACTTTAACCTCATGGACAATGAGTGTTACTTAAAGCAAGGCACGTTATACAACTTAATCAAACATCCATCCGCGGCTTCTATTGGGATTGCTGAACGTGGTCGCTGTCGTTTCTACCGTCGCCTACTTGGGATTGGAAGCGCGCGCGGTTGAAGTTCAGTGTCAGGTCGCACCCGGAATGCCCGGCTTCGCTGTGGTCGGCTTGCCGGACAAGGCAGTGGGCGAAAGCCGGCAGAGGGTAAGCGCTGCACTAACCGCAATGGGCCTGGCCCTGCCGCCCAAGCGAATCACCATCAACCTTTCGCCGGCAGACCTGCCGAAGGAGGGCTCGCATTACGACCTGCCCATTGCGCTGTCCCTGCTTGCTGCGATGGGGATCGTCGATGGCGAGCAATTGGGAGACTTCGTCGCGGTGGGCGAACTGGCGCTGGACGGCCGAGTCATCCCCTCGCCCGGCGTACTGCTGGCCGCGCTCCACGCGAGCGAGCGCGATCTGGGGCTGATCTGCCCAGCGGCGCAGGGGAGCGAGGCTCGCTGGGCAAGCGGGGTTCCGATCGTGGCCGCGCCGAATCTCATCAGCCTGCTCAATCATCTCAAGGGCACGCAAGTGCTCCCCCAGCCCGAACTCGGACGCGCCGACCCGCCTGGACAAGGGCCGGACCTGAAACAGGTGAAGGGCCAGGAAGTCGCGCGCCGCGCTCTGGAAATCGCCGCCGCCGGTTCGCACAACCTGCTGATGAGCGGGCCGCCGGGGGCCGGCAAATCGCTGCTGGCGGCATGCATGCCCGGGATCCTCCCACCCTTGACCGCGGCCGAGGCTCTGGAAGTCTCGATGATCGCTTCCGTTGCCGGCACGCTTGAGGAAGGACGGATCAGCCGCGCGCGCCCGTTCAGGGCACCGCATCACTCCGCTTCAATGGCGGCTCTGACCGGCGGCGGGCTCAAGGTGCGGCCGGGCGAAGTCTCCATGGCGCATCTGGGTGTGCTGTTCCTGGACGAATTGCCGGAGTTCCAACGCGCCGTGCTCGATTCATTGCGCCAACCGCTGGAAACCGGCGAGATCACCGTGGCCCGCGCGAATGCCCATGTGACCTATCCGGCACGAGTCCAATTGATCGCCGCGATGAATCCGTGCCGCTGCGGATTCCTGAGCGATCCGGCGCTTGCCTGTTCGCGCGTTCCGAAATGCGCGGCGGACTATCAGGGCAAGGTCTCCGGCCCTCTGCTTGACCGGATCGACCTTCATGTCGAAGTCGATCCGGTGCGCGCGGTCGATCTGGCTCTGCCGCCGTCCAAGGAAGGCAGCCACGATGTCGCCGCCCGCGTCGCACGAGCCCGAGCGGTCCAGACCGCGCGGCTGGAAGGCACCGCCAAGCGCACCAATGCGGAACTCGACGGCGACCTTCTCGAAGCGCATGCAACGCCCGACGATGCCGGCCGCAAGCTACTGATGCAGGCTGCGGAGGCGATGCACCTCTCGGCGCGCGGCTATACACGTATCCTGCGCGTGGCGCGCACGATCGCGGACCTCGCCGAGTCCGAACCGGTGACGCGTCTTCATGTCGCCGAAGCGCTGAGCTATCGCAGGCGGCCTCCCAGCGGCTGATCCAGAACTCTCATCCGTCTATGGATGATAGTATTAAATGGATGAAATCGGCGCGAGAATGGTTCCGTCTGGTCTTTGTTACGGCGCGCTGGTGCGGGAGGGTGAGGTGACGTTTCTGAGGCCCTTGATCCTGCTCGTCCTTTCGGCGCTTACCCTGGCAATGGCTGCGGGAGCCTCGATGGCGTGGGCTGACGAGCCTGCCGTCACGGCATGTAGCTTGCCCGAGGGGTGGACGGAGATCGCCCGTCGCCAACCGCGCTATGTCGTTTTCGGCGAACTCCACGGTACGCAGCAAAGCCCCGCGTTCATCGGTAATCTCGCCTGCGCGCTCGCCTCCCGAAAACAACGCGTGCTCGTCGCGATCGAGCAGAACGCGCGGGACAATGCCGTCTTGCAGGATGCCTGGCGGTTGCCGACGGCTCGTTTCGGGCAAGCGCTGCGCCTCGTAGGCTGGAACGGGCGCAAGGACGGGATCGCCAGCGAGGCCATGTTCGGCATGGTTGTGCACCTGCATGCGTTGAAAACCACCGGCCTTCCTATCGACATCGTCGCTTTCAACAGCGACTCTGCTCAAGAGAAGCACTTTCCCCACCTTGCCGGCCAAGGTGCGCATGAAGCCGCGCAGGCGGAAAACATCCATGGGGCGACGATACGCGGTCGCTATGACCAAGTGCTGGTCCTCGTCGGCAATATTCACGCCAGAAGAGCGCGCCATGGCGAAGGCGCGGGCAGCTTCGACTTCATGGCCGCGCGGCTTGCCGCACTTGGCCGCGTCGTCACTCTGAATACCCGTTACGCGGCAGGCACCGCATGGAACTGCCTCGCCAAGCCGGGCGTGACGTTCACCCCCGGCCATCCGCCCCCCTCCGACGCTATCGAGTGCGGGAATCATTCCGTGACGAGCAATTCCGATCTGAAACGCGCGCCCTTCATCGGCCTCGGCGCCTTTCCCGGAGAAGAACCGGATACTCGCTATGACGGCTTCTTCTGGCTCGGCCCCATCAGCGGCTCTCCGCCGCTGTTGCCGGGAGAGTAGCAGGCATACGAGTTGGGGGGACGCGCTTTCCTCACTAACGTCTTGCCCGCCGCCCTCGCCAAGGGCATCGCGCGGGCATGACCGCGACACCTTCTCCTCCGACGACCGACCGCGCCGTGCTGCTTGCCGGGCTCTCCATCGTCGTGGCGCAGGCTTCGATCAACCTCGGGGCGGCTTTCGCCAAGAGCCTGTTCCCGATCGTGGGTCCCGAAGGCGTAGCGGCTCTGCGCACGACGATCTCGGCGGTGCTCCTGCTCGCCATCGCCCGCCCCTGGCGCAGCCGGGTGACGGCGCGACAATTGCGCTGGCTGCTGGTCTACGGACTCGTGCTCGGCGGGATGAACCTGATGATCTACTGGGCGTTCCGCCGCATTCCCATCGGCATCGGTGTCGCCATCGAGATCTGCGGGCCGCTGGGCGTGGTGCTGGCCACCTCGCGTTCGCTGCGCGACTTCCTCTGGCTTGCCCTGGCGCTGGGCGGACTCGCCCTGCTGATCCCCTGGCCCGACCGCGCCGAGCCGCTGGACCTGGCCGGCATCGCCTTCGCGCTCGGCGCAGCGGCCTGCTGGGCGCTCTATATCCTCTGCGGCAAGCGCGCCTCGCAAGTCGGCAGCACCATGGCGGTTTCGGTCGGCATGACCGTAGCCTGTTTCGTCACCGTTCCGTTCGGCCTCGCTTCGGCACCGGCGAGCCTGCCGCTTCCTGCGCTCGGCCTGGGCCTCGTCGTCGCGGTGCTGTCGAGTGCCCTGCCCTACATGCTGGAAATGCGCGCGATGGGTCAGCTTTCCAGCCGCATCGTCGGCCTGCTCAGTTCGATGGCGCCCGCGCTAGGCGCGATCATCGGCTTCCTCGTGCTGGATGAGCGGCTGACCGGACTGCAATGGCTGGCTGTCGTCATGATGATCGCGGCCAGCGCAGGCTGCTCGCTGGGCGTCAAGCCTCCTGTCGCCACAGCCCGCGACGATGTGATGGCTTAACCTTCGATATCGAGCTGGCGCAGGACTTCCGCGACCACGCGCGGGTCGCTGGCGAAGCCCAGGTGCGAGCAGCGGATCGCCACCGCGCGGTCACGCTCATGCGGCCAGCCGCAGGCCGAGCGAGGATGGATCACGCCGTCGCGCGGGCTCCACAAGGCGATCGTCGGCACCGGCGGCTTCTCGGAGAAATCACACTCGATCGGCGGCGCGTTCACCGAATGGCCGGTGACGACCTGATAGGCCCGCCAGGCATTGTTCGCGCGCGGGTCGCCGGAGAACGGCGTGCCCATCGTCACCACTTTGCCGACGCTGCCCGGCTGGCGCCGCGCGATCTCGCGCGCGAAGAGGCCGCCGAGGCTCCAGCCGACGAGAGTAACCGGTGCGCGGTGGCGCCGGGCCAGCGAGCCGACCCGGCGCATGAGGAATTCGAAGTTGGTCTGGTTCGGTCCGAAATTGAAGCCGAGGCCCCACTCGTGGACCTCGTGGCCTGCCTTGGCGAGCGCCTCCGCCATGGGCCTCATGCGGTTCGGATGCGCGCCGAAGCCCGGCAGGAGCATGACCGGCTGCGGGTGAAGCGCCTTCTCGATCCCCAGCAGCTTCCTGCCGCCGCGCCGCAGTGAGGCAAGCTCGGCGAAGAACAGCCGCAAGGAGGGCTTGCGCACGCCCTCCGGATGCGGCTCACGCGCCAGCGCGGCGCGGCGCGCGATCGCGCTGCGCATCATGTCGAGCTGTCGTGGAGCCGGTCCGTTCACTGTATTCCTTCAACTTGGGCCTTCGACTTGGGCCTTCAACTTGGGGCCTTCAAATTACGAACGATCACCTTACGGGCAATCACCTGTCCGGGAGGTGACCAGATGCATCGCCATCTTCATCTGCCCCATCGGCGCAGGGCCGCCGGACATGTCCATGTCCACGTTGATGTCGGAGCCCTGCTCGCCCACGGTGCCGGCCAGCTTGATGACCGCCTTACCTTGATTGTTGGCCCCTTGTTCGTTCGACTGGCAATCCATCTGGGCATCCAGCCTGCCGCCATCGACATCGAAGCGCGAATAGCTGCACTCGCGCCCCTTGCCGATCTCGTCGAACATGTCGCGGTAGCCCTTGTCGGCCTCCGCCTTGGTCAGGCAGAAAGAATTGACCTGCCCCTGCGCCATGGCGGTCTTCATCTGCGCGGCGTCCCGGTCGGACAGGCCCGGCACTTCCATCTTCGTGATCTCGACCTTCTGGGTGTACTGTCCCGGCTTCGGGCGCTGGAGCTGGGCGGCTTCCTGCTTCACCTCGTCCATCGGCCGGGCCTCGCCGTCCTTGTGCTCCTTCGAGCCGCAGCCCGCCATTGCAAGCGCCAGGCACATCACCGAAACCGCCGTGATCCGCTTCATAGAATCGAGACCTTTCGCACCGAATTGAAGGGGAGACGAAGTACCATCGACGGGCGCCGCCCGCGAGTCCCCGCAGCAGACATTGCGACCTCGGACGACATACCCCATATGTTCCTGCATGGCAGAGCTGATCATTCGCCGGGGCCTTGAGGAACCGGACACTTCGGGCACTTTCGTTCCTCACAAGCCGGCGCGGCCAGACAAGTCGATGCCGGGCAGGCCGTTCAAGGTCGTTTCCGACTATGAACCGAATGGTGACCAGCCCACCGCCATCGCCGACCTCGTCTCCACCGCGGGAGAGGGCGAGAAGACGCAGGTGCTGCTGGGCGTGACCGGCTCGGGCAAGACCTTCACCATGGCCAAGGTGATCGAGGAACTGCAGCGTCCGGCGCTCATCCTGGCGCCGAACAAGATCCTGGCGGCGCAGCTCTACGCCGAGATGAAGGACTTCTTCCCCGAGAACGCGGTCGAATACTTCGTCTCCTACTACGACTATTATCAGCCCGAGGCCTATGTCGCCCGGTCGGACACGTACATCGAGAAGGAAAGCTCGGTGAATGAGGCGATCGACCGGATGCGCCACTCGGCCACGCGCGCCTTGCTGGAACGCGACGACGTGATCATCGTCGCCTCGGTTTCGTGCCTTTACGGCATCGGCTCGGTCGAAACCTATTCGGCGATGATCTTCGACCTCAAGACCGGCGAGACCCAGGACCAGCGCGAGATCATCCGCAAGCTCGTCGCGCTGCAATACAAACGCAACGACGCGGCGTTCACGCGCGGCACGTTTCGCGTGCGCGGGGACAATCTGGAACTGTTTCCCTCTCACCTGGAAGACACCGCCTGGCGCATCTCGTTCTTCGGGGACGAGATCGAGGAGATCGCCGAGTTCGATCCGCTCACCGGCAAGAAGGGCTCGGTGCTGGAGAAAGTGCGGGTCTATGCGAATTCGCACTATGTGACACCGGGACCGACGATGAAGCAGGCCGGCGAGGCGATCCGCTTCGAACTGACCGAGCGCCTCAAGGAACTGGAAGCCGAAGGCCGCCTGCTGGAAGCGCAGCGGCTGGAGCAACGCACCAATTTCGACCTCGAGATGATCGCGGCCACCGGCTCCTGCGCGGGGATCGAGAACTACTCGCGCTTCCTCACCGGCCGCCTGCCCGGCGAGCCGCCGCCGACCCTGTTCGAATATCTGCCCGACAATGCGCTGCTCTTCGTGGACGAGAGCCACCAGACGGTGCCGCAGATCGGCGCCATGTCCAAGGGCGACCATCGCCGCAAGATCACCTTGGCCGAATACGGCTTCCGCCTGCCGAGCTGTATCGACAACCGCCCGCTGCGCTTCAACGAGTGGGACGCCATGCGCCCGCAGACCATCGCCGTTTCAGCGACGCCGGGGCACTGGGAAATGGACCAGTCCGGCGGCGTCTTTGCCGAGCAGGTGATCCGCCCCACCGGCCTGATCGACCCGCCGGTGGAGATCCGACCGGTCGAGGACCAGGTTCAGGACTGCATCATGGAGTGCAAGGCGACAGCCGAGAAAGGCTATCGCACCCTCGTCACCACCCTCACCAAGCGCATGGCCGAGGATCTCACCGAATTCATGCACGAAGCCGGGGTGCGCGTGCGCTACATGCACAGCGACGTCGAGACGCTGGAACGCATCGAACTGATCCGCGACTTGCGCCTGGGCGTCTACGACGTGCTGGTGGGCATCAACCTGCTGCGCGAGGGTCTGGACATCCCCGAATGCGGCCTCGTCTGCATTCTCGATGCCGACAAGGAAGGCTTCCTGCGCAGCGAGACGTCGCTGATCCAGACCATCGGCCGCGCCGCGCGTAACGTCGATGGGCGCGTGATCCTCTATGCCGACCGCATGACCGGGTCGATGGAACGCGCCATCGCCGAAACCGACCGCCGCCGCGCCAAGCAGGAAGAATACAACGCCGAGCACGGCATCACGCCGCAGACGATCAAGCGCCGCATTGCCGACATCGTCGCGGATACCGCCAGCCGCGACGGCGTGCTCATCGACATCGACGCGGAAGGCCAGAACAACCTCGTGGGCCACAACCTGCGGGCCTATATCGAGGACCTGGAGAAGAAGATGCGCGCCGCCGCCGCCGACCTCGAGTTCGAGGAAGCCGGCCGCCTGCGCGACGAGATCCGGAAGCTCGAAGCCAGCGAACTCGGCATCCCCGACGAGCACAAGAAAGCCCCGATCGTCGGCCGCAGCAACGAGGGCAAGCCGGGGACGCGCAAGACGCGGTATGGGAAGTCTCAAAAGAAGAGGTGGGGTAGTTAGAATCCCGAGATAACGTTCAAGAGCATGCATCCTCCGCAATCGTCTCACTAGACTTTGCACTGGATTTGGCGGTTCCAGAGGCCGACTGGCGCTGCAAAGGTCAGAAAGAAAGGATGAGGTTGTCATGCGCATCGCGAGTCTTGAGCTTCGCTCAAAGGTCATGCCTGCCGAAGAAGCCGCGCGCCTGATAGAAAGCGGCAGTGCCGTGGGCATGAGCGGGTTCACCGGCTCCGGCTATCCCAAGGCGGTCCCTCTCGCCCTCGCCGCCCATATCGAAGCCGAGCACGCCGCCGGCCGCGCTTTCAAGGTGCGCATGTGGACCGGTGCCTCGACCGGCCCCGAACTCGACGGCGCGCTGGCCAAGGCGGATGGCATCGAATTCCGCCTGCCTTACAATTCCGACCCCATCGCCCGCGAACGCATCAACAAGGGCGAGATGAACTATTTCGACATGCACCTCAGTCAGGTGGCGCCGATGGCCTGGCAGGGCTTCCTCGGCCCGCTGGACACAGCCGTGATCGAAGTCTCCGGCATCCGCGCCGACGGCAGCCTGATCCCATCGTCCTCGGTGGGCAACAACAAGACCTGGCTGGATCGCGCCTCCAAGGTAATCCTCGAAGTCAATTCGTGGCAGAACGAAGCGCTCGAAGGCATGCACGACATCTACTATGGCACTGCCCTGCCCCCCAGCCGCGTGCCGATCCCGCTGGTGAAGCCAGACGACCGCATCGGTGAGCCCTATCTCAAGGTCGATCCGGCCAAAGTGGTCGCCGTGGTCGAGACCGACCGGCCCGACCGCAACGCCCCGTTCAGCCCGCCGGACGAAAAGGCCAAGGCGATCGCCGGCCACATCCTGGAATTCCTGCAGCACGAAGTGAAGCTTGGCCGTCTGCCTTCGGCGCTGCTGCCGATCCAGTCGGGCGTGGGCAATATCGCCAATGCCGTGCTGACCGGCCTGGTCGACGCGCCGTTCGACAGCCTGACCTCCTACACCGAAGTGATCCAGGACGGCATGCTCGACCTGCTGGATTCCGGCAAGCTGCGCATGGCCTCCGCCACTGCCTTCTCGCTCAGCCCCGAGGCTGCCGCGCGCGTCAATGCCGACATGCGCCGCTACCGCGACAAGATGATCCTGCGCCCGCAGGAAATCTCGAACCACCCCGAACTGATCCGCCGGCTCGGCTGCATCGCCATGAACGGGCTGATCGAGGCGGACATCTACGGCGCGGTGAATTCCACCCATGTCATGGGTTCGCGCATCCAGAACGGCATCGGCGGCTCGGGAGACTTTGCGCGCAATGCCTATATCTCGATCTTCATGACGCCCTCCACCGCCAAAGGCGGCAAGATTTCGGCCATCGTGCCGCAGGCGAGCCATGTCGATCACATCAACCAGGACGTGCAGGTGATCGTCACCGAGCAGGGCCTGGCCGATCTTCGCGGCCTCAGCCCCAAGGAGCGTGCAAAGGTCATCATCGCCAACTGCGCGCATCCGGACTATCGCCCGCTGCTGGAGGACTACTACGCTCGCGCGCTCAAGGGCTCCTACGGCTTGCAGTCGCCCTCGCTGCCTGCCGAGGCGCTGTCGTGGCACCAGCGTTTCATCGAAACGGGCTCAATGCTGCCTTGATGACTTTCGGGCGGCTCCCCCCAGCCGTCCGGACGCCTGACCTGCCCTGCCTTCCGATGGACCATTCCATGGCCCGATCCCCGGAAGGCAGGACGGGCCAGGCACGACATTTTTTCCAGCTCCGACCCTTGTCGTATACTATTTCAAGGTTCTACTGATCGCCCCTGACGTCCGTTCGGACGCATCGATAAAGGGGTCGTTCCTTCCATGCGCAAAGTTTCGCTGGCCTGCCTGGCCATGGTGCTCGCCGCCTGTTCCGTCCCGGCCTTCGCTGCCGATAAGCCTGCCGAAAGCGCCGAAGCGAAGAAGGACGCGGAGGGCGACGAGCTGCCCCTGCTGCCCGCCCCCAAGTCGATCAAGCAGAGCGCGGTGATCGGCGGCAAGACCGTCAACTACACCGCCACCGTTGGCGCGCTGCCGATCAAGGACGAGAAGGGCAAGACCATCGGCGAGGTGGTCTATACTGCCTATACCGTGCCCGGCGCCCCGACTTCGCGCCCGGTCACTTTCGCGTTCAACGGCGGCCCCGGCGCGGCCTCGGTCTACCTGAACCTTGGCGCCATCGGCCCCAAGCGCGTCCAGTTCGGCGCGCAGGGCGATGCCCCGTCAGACCCGGCCGTGCTGCGCGACAATCCAAACTCCTGGCTGGACTTCACCGATCTCGTCTTCATCGACCCGATCGGCACCGGCTTTTCGCGCAGCCGCGTCGATGCCGAGGCGACCAAGAAGGCGTTCTACACGTCCGAGAACGACATCAAGTACCTCAGCCGCGTGGTCTATGACTGGCTCAACCAGAACGGCCGCCTCACCAGCCGCAAGTACCTTTCCGGCGAGAGCTACGGCGGCTACCGCGTGCCGCGCCTGGCCTATTACCTCCAGACCCAGATGGGCGTGGGCATCTCGGGCATGACGCTCGTTTCCCCCTACCTCGACCCGCCCGCCATCGGTGAGGACGACGCGCTGTCGCCGCTGCCCTGGATGATCAACCTCCCCGCCATGGTCGCCGGCCACTTCGAGCGTCAGGGCAAGCTGAGCGAGGCCTCGATGGCCCCGGTCGAGGAGTATATCCGCACCGAATACGTGCAGGACTTCCTCGCTGGTCCGCAGGACAAGGCGGCGACCGACCGCCTCTCCGCCAAAGTCGCCGAACTGACCGGCCTCGATCCCGCGCTGGTGCGCCGCATGGACGGCCGCGTCGACATTCCGACCTATCTGCGCGAGATCCACCGCGACAAGGGCCTGGTCGGCTCGGTCTACGATTCCAACTACACCGCCTACGACCCCTTCCCCGCCAGCGCCCGCCCGCAATACAGCGATCCGCTGCTGACCACGCTGATCGCGCCGACCACTTCGGCCATGGTCGATTTCGTCACGCGACAGGTCGGCTGGAAGGTGGACGCGCGCTACAATGCGCTGTCCTACGAGGTGAACGAGGCCTGGACCCGCGACAACAGCGACAACCCGGTCAAGGATCTGCGCCAGGCGATCTCGATCGACCCGAAGATGACCGTGGACATCGTCCACGGCTGGGACGACCTGTCCTGCCCCTACTTCGGCTCGCGCCTGATCATGGCCCAGATGCCGCAGTTCGGCCGCCCGGACCGCGTGCGCCTGCACATGTATGAGGGCGGCCACATGTTCTACTCGCGCCCCGACAGCGGCGCGGCCCTGCGCCGCGACATCCTGGAGAGCTATCGCGCGGCGAACTGATCGATCGTCGTCGTCCCGGACTTGATCCGGGACCGCTGGCAGTGAACGGCCCGCCTCGCGTCGGACGCTTCACTGCCAGCGGTCGCCTCAAGATTTGCCAGCAGTCCCGGATCAAATCCGGGACGATGCCTACTCAGGCATCCACTTCGGCATAGTGGCTCGGCGGCTGGATCACTTCCATGCGCTCGCTGAGCAGCGGCCGGAACGAAGGCCGCGACTTCATCACCAGATACCAGCCGCGCGCCTGCTCATGGCTCGACCAGTCCAGCCCGCCGAGATAGTCCGCCACCGAAATCTGCGCGGCGGCGGCAAGGTCTGCCAGCGTCATCGTGGCGCCCGCCAGCCAGGGACGGTTGTCGATCAGGTAGTCTATGTAGTCGAGATAATCGTGCGCCAGCTTCATCGATTCGCGCAGGATCTTGGCATCGGGCGACTGGCGCAGGACCAAGCGCTTCTTCATACGCTCGTGGAGCAGCGGGCCGGAAACGTCGTGATAGAAGTTCTCGTCGAACATCGCGATCAGGCGGCGAATCTCGGCACGCTGGACGGCGGTGCCGCTGATCTGCGGATTGCGATCGACGGTTTCCTCGAAATATTCGCAGATCGCGCGGCTGTCGACGATCACGGTGCCGCGCTCGGTTTCTCGCACCACCGGCGTGCGCCCCGCCGGGTTCATCTCGAACAGCCGGTCCTCACCTTCCCAGGGCCGTGCGGTCTGGAGTTCGTAGGCGATGCCCTTTTCGCCCATGAGCAAGCGGACCTTGCGGCTGAAGGGGCAGAGCGGAAACTGGAAGATGTGCCACATGGCGATTTCGAATGCCAAACCTGCCCGCAAGCGTCCACCCGAACCGAAACGCCCCTCCTCGCGCCCCGGCAAAACGCGTGGATAAGTCGCCCTCCTGCCGATTATCCGCGCGAGAGCAGGAACACGGCATGCTCGGCGCGGAAATTGGCCGCCGCCGAGCTGCACTGCTGATCTCCGGACAGGAACCAGGCGCCCTCGACCGCGATCCCGCGCCGTATCACGAGTTCGCGGAAGTCGTTCACGGTGAGGTGGTGGATGTTCGGCGTTTCGTACCAGGCGATCGGCAGCAGGCGCGTCACCGGCATCCGGCCACGCCACAGCAGCGACAGCCGCACGCGCCAGTGGGCGAAATTCGGAAAGCTCACGAAGGCGCGGCGGCCGATTCGCAAAAGCTGCTCCAGCACCAAGTCCGGCCTCATCGTCGTCTGCAGCGTCTGGGAGAGGATGGCATAGTCCACCGACCGGTCGGGGTAGAAGGCCAGATCCCGGTCGGCATCGCCCTGGATCACCGAAAGTCCCTTGGCAACGCAAAGACCCACGTCGGCCGGATCGAGTTCCATGCCGCGCGCATCGCAGCGCTTGTCATCGCGCAGGGCCTGCATCAGCGTGCCGTCGCCGCAACCGATATCCAACACCCGCGACCCCGGCGCGACATTGGCGGCGATCACCGCGAGGTCGGGGCGCAGCAGGCTCACGAATCCGCCTCCAAGGTCGCTGCGAAGGGGCCGGAGAGCTTCTCCATCAGCCGGTCGGGGCGGGCCAGCGGCGTGAAGCCCAGCCGGGTGTAGAGGCCGTGGGCATCCTTGGTGGCGAGCCCGAACCGGCGCACATCGGCATAGTCCGGGTGTTCGATGAACCATTGGGCCAGCCTTGTCCCCAGCCCTTGCCCGCGCACGCCGTCGTCCACCCAGACGTCGGCCAGCCAGGCGAAGCTGGCGCGGTCGGAAATCACGCGGGCGAACCCCACCTGCGTGCCGCCCGGAAGATAGGCGCCGAGGCAGTGCGAACCGGCAATCTGGCGCTCGACTTGCAGGCGTTCGATGCCCGGCGTCCAATAACTCGATGCCAGCCAGCGATGGATGCGCGCGACGTCCAGCCGCAAACTGTCGTCGCTGAGTTCGATGGACGCTGTGCTCAACGGCCATCTCCCAGAAATCCTTCGACGACGCGGTCCAGCGCGGGCACGTCGAGCAGAAAGGAGTCGTGACCATAAGGCGCGGAGAGTTCGACGAAGCTCACCGGCAGACCTGCGGCATTCAGGGCGTGGACCACGTTCCGTGAATCGGCGGTGGGGTAGAGCCAGTCCGTGTCGAAACTGACCAGGCAGTACCGCGCCTTCGAACCGGCGAAAGCATTGGCGAGCAGGCCGCCGTGTTCCTCCGCGAGGTCGAAATAGTCCATCGCGCGGGTGATGTAGAGGTAGGAGTTCGCGTCGAAGCGGTCGGTGAAGGCGAGGCCCTGGTAGCGCAAGTAGGACTCGATCTGGAAATCGGCGTCGAAGCCGAAGGTCTTTTCCTCGCGGTCCTGCAGACGGCGGCCGAACTTCTCGGTGAGGCCGGCTTCCGACAGGTAGGTGATGTGCGCGGCCATGCGGGCGACGGAGAGGCCTTTCTCGGGTCCTTTGCCATGCGCATAATAGTCCCCTTCGCGCCATTCGGGGTCGGCCATGATCGCCTGCCGCCCGACTTCATGGAACGCGATGTTCTGCGCCGAATGCCGCGCGGTCGAGGCGATCACCAGCGCCGCGCGCGTGCGATCGGCGAAGTTCGAGGCGAGGCTCAGCGCCTGCATCCCGCCCATCGATCCGCCGACGACGGCATAGAGGCTCTCGATCCTGAGCGCGTCGAGCAGGGCGACATGGCCGCGCACCATGTCGCGCACGGTGATGACGGGAAAACGCATTCCCCAGGGCTGGCCATCCGCCGCCAGGCTGGCAGGGCCGGTAGAGCCCATGCAGGAACCGATCACGTTGGCGCAGATCACGAAGAAGCGGTCGGTGTCGATCGGCTTGCCGGGTCCCACCATACGTACCCACCAGCCCGGCTTGCCGGTCTTGGGGTGGTGGGAGACGACGTGATGATCGCCCGTAAGCGCGTGGCAGATCAGGATCGCGTTGTCCCTGGCCGCATTCAGCCTGCCGTGCGTCTCGTAGGCGATGCGGCCATCGGGAAGGCTCTGCCCGCCATCCAGCGGAAGCGGCTGCGCGAGGTTCAGGACCTGGGTGGCGTCAAGGAGGGGCGAGTTGGGCATGGTGCAGGAAAGGAGTTGGGGGAGCGGCCAGGGCCTGTCAATCGTGCGGGCCTCCAGGCCGGTATGCGCCGGAGCCTTACGCGGAAGATCAGCAATATTCGGCGGCAGTCATCCTTGTGCGCGCAGCATTGCGATCGGAAGCGGCGCATCAGCAGACAGATCCGGTCCTTCACTTTCCAAACGCCCCTGTCCATCCTGCCGTCGCTGGGCTAAGGCGCGGGTCATGACCGACAGCCAGACCCTCCGTCCCAGCACCGCCCCGCAGCCCAAGCCGTGGATCGACGCGATCCATGCCTATGTGCCGGGCAAGTCCAAAGGCAAGGACGGCAGGCCGCTGATCAAGCTGTCGGCCAATGAGAACCCGCTCGGCACCAGCCAGGCCGCGCTCGATGCCCGCACGCAGCCCCCAGCGCTCTATCCCGATCCCGACAGCACCGCCCTGCGTCACGCCATCGCCGCGAAGCACGGCCTCGATGCCGCGCGGGTGGTGATGGGCACCGGCTCGGACGAACTGCTCAACCTCGCCGCGCAGGGCTATGCCGGGCTTGGCGACGAAGTGATCTATGTGCGCTACGGCTTCTCGGTCTACGACATCGCCGCGCGCCGCTGCGGCGCCACGCCGGTGGTCGCGCCCGATGCCGACTACGGCACCGATGTCGACGCGCTGCT
Source organism: Novosphingobium lindaniclasticum LE124 (assembly GCF_000445125.1). GTDB lineage: Bacteria > Pseudomonadota > Alphaproteobacteria > Sphingomonadales > Sphingomonadaceae > Novosphingobium > Novosphingobium lindaniclasticum. Next base: position 45,848 of record NZ_ATHL01000055.1, on the reverse strand, counting down.
GGCGCTGGTGACGGACAAGACCCGCGTGGTCTTCGTCGCCAATCCCAACAACCCGACCGGCTCCTACCTGCCACAGGGCGAGATCGCGCGCCTCCATGCCGGTCTTCCCGCCGACGTGCTGCTGGTGCTGGACCAGGCCTATGGCGAATATGTCGCCCCCGAGGACGACGACGGCTCCCTGGCACTGGCCGCCGCGCATGACAACGTGCTGGTCACGCGCACCTTCTCCAAGATCTTCGGCCTCGCGGGCGAACGCATCGGCTGGGCCACCGGCGCGCCGGGCATCGTCGCGACGCTCAACCGCATCCGCGGGCCTTTCAACGTCTCGAACACCGGTCAAGCCATGGCGCTGGCAGCGCTGGAGGACGCGGCTTTCGTCGAGGCCAGCCGCGTCCACAACCGCGACGAGCGCGCCCGTTTCGTCGAGAAGCTGGAGGCCCTCGGCAACCACGGCTTGCGCGCACTGCCCAGCCAGGCGAACTTCGTGCTGGTGCTGTTCGAAGGCGCTCTCACCGCCGAAACCGCCTTCGACGGGCTGGCCGACCGCGGCTACATCGTCCGCTGGCTGCCGGGTCAGGGCCTTCCCCAGGCCCTGCGCATCACCATCGGCAAGCCCGAGGACATGGACGTGATCGCCGCAGCCCTGCGCGAGATGGCGGAAGCCGCACGATGAGTTTCGGCACTGTCGCCATCATCGGCCTTGGCCTTCAGGGCGGCTCGATTGGCCTGGCGGTACAGGAGCACCTGCCTGGCACGCAGACCACCGGCTACGACCTCAGCCCGGCGCACCGCGCCCGCGCCGCCGAGCGCGCCCTCGTCCACAGGGTCTGCGAAACCCCGGCCGAAGCCGTCGAGAACGCCGACCTCGTGATCTTTTGCGTGCCGCCGGGCGTCATGGGCCTTGCCGCAGAGCAAGTGCGCGATGCCCTGCCCGCCCGTGCCCTCGTCAGCGATGTCGGCTCCAGCAAGCAGGCGATCTCCAAGGCGCTGGGCGAAGCCCTGCCCGACCACATGGTGATTCCCGCGCACCCGGTCGCCGGCACCGAGAACTCCGGCCCCGATGCCGGTTTCGCGCACCTGTTCCGCAACCGCTGGTGCATCGTCACCCCCGCGGCGCGGACCGACCTGGTCAAGCTGAGCGAACTCGTCGGCTTCTGGGAAGCGCTCGGCGCCAATGTCGAGATCATGACGCCCGAGCACCACGATCTTGTGCTCGCCGTCACCAGCCACGTACCGCACCTCATCGCCTACACGATCGTGGGCACGGCGTCGGATCTGGAAGACGTGACGCAGGGCGAAGTCATCAAGTATTCGGCGGGCGGCTTCCGCGACTTCACCCGGATCGCCGCTTCCGACCCGACGATGTGGCGCGACGTGTTCCTGTCCAACAAGGAAGCCGTGCTCACCATGCTCCAGCGCTTCACCGAGGATCTCACCGCCCTGCAACGCGCGATCCGGGTGGGCGACGGACAGGCGCTGTTCGACCAGTTCACCCGCACCCGCGCGATCCGCCGCTCGATCATCGAGGAAGGCCAGGACGATTCCCGCCCCGACTTCGGGCGCGGCGATCATGAGGCCGGAGTGGACGCGGCGGAGTAGGCAGGCCCGCAGGTCCACGATCCTTCGGCCCGAAACTCACCCGTTCAGCGCGTTGATCTCGTCTAGCACCCGTGCCTCCACTTCCTCGCGAGGTAGACCGGGCTCGATGTGGCGGCCGACCCGCAAGGTGATCGTCCCCGACTTCTTCCAAAGCCGATGATAAAGCCGCCCGCTGTCCACCGCCACCGGCACCACCGGCAGCGCCAGCAGCTTGTAGAGCCCCGCGAAGCCCGACTGCAGCGGCGCCCGCTTGCCAGAGGGAACGCGCGTGCCTTCGGGAAAGATCGCCAACGGGCGGCCAAGCGCTGCGAAGCTCCGCGCCGAACTGACCATCGCGCGCAAGGCCTTGGCGCCCTGGTCGCGTTCAACGGTGACCACGCCGTACTGACGCGCGGCCCAGCCCCAGCCGGGCAGGCCGACCAGTTCCGCCTTCGGAAAGGGGGCGGGAAAGTTCATCTGCGCCGGCAGGTCGATCGCCTCGAAGAAGCTCTCGTGCTTCATCGCCACCAACACGCCTTCGTTCGGCATCTCCCCCTCCACCTTGAGGCGGATGCCCAGCAGCCAGCGGCAGCAGAGCCGGTGATACTGGCTCCATCCGCGCACCGTGCGCCGCATCGGCTCGGTGCCGACGAGCGAGGTCACGCCCACGCCGGCGATGAACACCAGCGTGCCGGGGTAGAACAGCAGATAGAACAGAAGGCTGCGGACGACGTCGAGCGGAGTGGCGCGCATCAGGTGGCTTTCCAGGGAGGGCGGTTCCAGAGATCGAGCGCCATGCGGCCGATATATTTGTGATATTCCAGGAACAAGGTGCTCAGACTGGGGCGGGAGGGCACCCCGTCCTCGCGGATTGTGACATGCTCCGGCAGTTCGCGCGCCAGTTCGTAAGCGGCGCGCCGCATGTGCCAGTCCGCCGTCACCAGCCGCACCGAACGGCCCTTGCGCCGCGCCAGCCACTCCGCCGCTTCCACGGCGTTGGAGCGGGTATCGTAGGCTTCGTATCCCAGCGTGATGCAGCACTGCATCAGCCGGTCCGAAATGCGGAACTCGGCTGCCAGCTCACCCGGCTTGACCTCCCGGTCGACACCCGAAATGAGCAGGCGCGGCGCGCGGCCGGCATCCAGTACGGCCAGCGCCCGCTCGATCCGGCCCTTGCTTCCGGTCAGCACGATCACCGCATCGGTTCGCACGGCATCGTCCAGCGGCCCCGGCAGCGTGACCGCGAACCAGAGGAACCCGAAGAGCCAGATCAGCAGGAGGAAGGCAGCGGTGCGGCGGAACATGAGCGATCTATAGCGACTTGCGACGACTATAGCATCTTGCGCAATGCATGCAGCACCGTCAGCCGTGCAGTCAGCATGGCCAGCAGCGTCGAAAGCAGCGGCACCAGCGCCAGCAGCAGCCAGTCGGTCCAGACCAGCGCCCCGCTATCCACCAGCCCCGCGCCGAGACTCGCGAACCGGCGGCCGAGCGAGAGGATGACCACCATCGCCAGCGCCAGTCCCACCGTGCCGCCGCCCGCCGCATCGAAGCCGATCGAGCGCTGGAACACGCGCGCGACCTGGGTATCGGTGCCGCCCAGCAGGTGGACGATCTCGATGATGTCGCGATTGGCGCCTAGCGCCGAACGCGCCGCCAGGAGGACGGCGGCGGCCAATGCGCCTGCCAGTAGCAGCACCAGCGAGATCGAAAGCACTTGAAGCGAGACCATCGCGTCGAACACCGGCCTCAGCCAGCTCGACTGCGCATCGACTTTCGCCGATGGCGCCACTTTGGCAATCGCCTTCTCGATCGCGGCGAGCTGCGGCGGCGTGGCCGGTCCCTTGAGCCGCACGTCGATCAGCGAAGGTACGGGAATGGCGGCTCCGGTAGCGGCGGCGATCCCGGTGCCGAGCCAGGGCTCGATCAACCCGTCCAGCTCAGCCTGCGGCACCCGGCGCAATCCGGCGACGTGCGGCAGGCGCTTGATCGCGTCCACCGCTGCTGCGGCTTCCCGTTCGCGTATCTCGTCGCGCGGCTCGATGACCTGGATGGTCACGCCGCCCTCGATCTCGGCCCGCGCCAAGGAAATCGCATTACCCAGCGCCAGACCGGCCGCCAGCGCGATCGCGGTCATCGCCACCATGATGGCGATTACCCACGGCATCGGACCCGACATGCGCGTCTGCGGGATCAGTTCCGCGCCGCGCACGCCGAGGCGGCGCCAGTCCCTGACGCGCCATTTCCCGGCGTCGGCGAGCGTGTCCGCTTCGCTCATGTCAGCCTGCGCGGCGGATAGCGCAGCGCACCGGTGGGATCGGCAAGACGCCCCCGGTCGAGCCGCATGATCAGGCTGTCGGGAACCTTGCGCAGCAGGTCGAGATCGTGCGTGGCGACGACGACGGTCGTGCCCTGCCGGTTGAGCATTTCGAACAGGCGCAAGAGCTTGAGGGCCATTTCGGAATCGACGTTCCCAGTGGGTTCGTCCGCTACCAGCATGGCCGGGCGGGCGATCACTGCGCGCGCGATGGCCACGCGCTGCTGTTCGCCGCCCGAAAGCGTGGCCGGGCCGGCGTCCAGCTTGTCCGACAGGCCGACCCATTCGAGGATGTCGCGAACCGGTCCGCCGATGTCCCGCTCCTGATGACCTGCCACGCGCAGCGGCAGGGCGACGTTGTCGAAGGCGGAGAGATGGGGGATCAGGCGAAAGTCCTGGAATACCACGCCGGTCCGCCGGCGCAGTCCCGGCAAGCGGCTGCGTGGCAGCGTGATCAGATCGGTACCGAACATGCGGATGGCGCCGCGCGAAGGACGCTGCGCCAGGTATAGCAGCCGCAGCAGCGAGGTCTTGCCCGCGCCGCTCGCCCCGGTCAGGAAATAGAAGCGCCCCGCGAACAGCGTGAAGGTCAGATCGGACAGCACCTCGCGCTCCGTACCGTAGCGCAAGCCCACATTGTCGAAATGAACGATTTCCCCGTCCGCGGTCATGCTCGTATATCTGTGCTGCGTCTGGTCCGAACGGGCGACGGGAGCGGCTATAGCGAGCATTGAATGTGGAAAAAAGGGCGTTCCGGCTTGTGCCCACAGCTCGATGTCTTGTCGCGGACGAGTCAGTCGTGCTTTAGCTTGCTATCATGATCATCGCGTGCCCAGCTTGCTCTACACGATACGCCGTGCCGGACAGCGCGGTCGGCGTGGACGGCCGCACCGTGCGCTGCGCCAAGTGCCGCCACAGCTGGTTCCAGGAAGGCCCGGCGCCATCCAGTGCGCAAACGCCCCCGGAACCGGAGCCTGCACAACTGGCCGAGAGCGTACCAGACACGCAGGCACCGCATCCCGACACTGCCTTTGCGCAGCCTGCCGTTGCGGAGCCCGCTCCTGCACCGATGCCGCATCAATCGCAGTCCACGCGGCCTGGCTCGTCGGCACAACCGGCAAGGGAAGCCATCCGCGTCCCCGGCCGCGCCGCTGCTCCCGCGCCGGCGCCGATCTCGGCACAGGACGCGCCCGTCGCGGAACCGGCGGCAGACGCCGCTTCCGCGTCTTCGGCAACGCCCCCTCGCGCCGCCCGCAAGACGGCGGGCGTCTATGACGACACCACGGCCGTCCACTATGCGGACGAAGGTCCTTCCAGCTTCGATTTCGCGCCGCCGTTCCGCCCGCGCCGCAACTGGACGCGGATCGCGACTTTCGGCTCGGTACTCTTCGCGGTGGTGACGCTGGGCCTTACCGGCGCGGTCGCCTGGGGCGGCTTGCCCGACTGGCTACCGATTCCGCACCAGACGTTCTCGCAGGCGCAGCCCGACCTCCAGCTCGACTTCCCGCGCAAACGGCAGGACCGCAAGCCCTTGCCCGACGGCACCGAGTTCTTCTCGGTCAGCGGCACGATCAGCAATATCGGCAGCGAAGCGCGCAAGGTGCCTTCACTGCTGGTGGTGCTGCGCGACAAGCGCGACCGCATCGTCTACGAGAAGGAAGTGGTGCCTTCCAAGCGCAAGCTGGCCCCCGGAGAAGCGATCACCGTCAACGAAGCGCTCACGGACATTCCCAAGGCGGCCTCGGCCGCGGAGATCGGCTGGAAGCCCGAATAGCGTTTCTCGCGGACGTCTGCGCAATTTTCACGGAATCAAAGACGCGCCCAGCCGGAAAGCTTGGGCGCGTTTTTTCGTATCTCCACGCTAATCCGCCGAATTTTAGGTCTTGCTCGAAAAAAGTCGCTCTTTTTGAAAATAATCGCTCGAAGCCTCTTGCCGGGTCCGGAACCCTTTGCTAGTGGCGCGCTCCTGCCAAGGGGCGGCTTCACAGCTCCCCGGTGATGATTTAGCGGTCATGGCGGAATTGGTAGACGCGCAACGTTGAGGTCGTTGTGGGCGAAAGCCCGTGGAAGTTCGAGTCTTCTTGACCGCACCATCATTCTTGTAGATCAAGATTGGACAAAGCCTTCGGGCCCCCGCAAGGGGGCCCGAAAGTCGTTTGGGCTCCTGAAATTTTCCGGATAGCGAGGACGGACGCTGCCGCTCGGCCCTTTCACGCCACGGCCAGCGCAGCGTCCGCTGCCTGTTCATCCCGCGAAACATCGCCCAGCAGATCGCGCACGATCGCGTAACTGCGGTCGTCGTCGACATCGATGGCCTGCGTGCCGTCCGGCAGGATCACGGCACGAACCCTCAGCCCCATCCGCCGCGATGCGCGGACGACCGCGCCGGAAAGCGTTTCCATGCCCAGCTTCATCAATGCCAGCCCGATGAAGCCGATCGCACGCCGAACGCGGGCACTTTCCCGCCCACCGATCCGCGCACCCCGAAACACGTCCACGGCGTCGACGAAGCGGGTATGCGCCATGCCGTAGAGATCGCATGTCGCGAAGGCCCCGTCGCGAAGGCTCAGGTAGCTGCGCAGGGCGCTCGGGTGCGCCGCCTCCACCGCCTCGCGCCGGGCGAGCGCGAAAGTCACGTCGCAACCTTCCAGCGCATCGGCCATGGCGTCGATCGATTCGGGGCTCAGCAGCGCGTGATCGGCCGTGGTGACGAGCAGCGGCCCATCCCAGTCCGCCGCTGCGGCACGGACGCTGGCGGCGATATCCTCGCGCGCCTCGACCAGGGCGACGGACCCGCGTCCAGGCAGGCGGGTGAGCACGTCCCACACCGGATCGAAGGCCTCGCGCTCGACGCAGACGGCAAGGCTCGCCACCCGCGGATGCTGCGCGGCGGTTTGCAGGACATGCGCGATCAGCGGCCTTCCGGCGAGCGGGATCAGGCAGCGATGCTTTTCCCCAAAACGCTCGGCCAGCACATCGACGGCTGCCGGCGTGAGACCATGCCCAGCCAGAACCACCAGCCTGAGCGGCCGCTGTTCGCTATCGTCGATATCGGAAGTAACCGGAGAAGCCATGATCCCCAAACCTATGCCCCGCGCGTGTGACAGCGCCGTGACTGGCGATTCGCGCCCGCGCCGGAGATAGAGAACGGGCGCGCAGAACCGGACTCCCGATTCAAGCTATGGATAACGCCGCAATGCCGACTTGCCTCCCGGGCCAGCCTTGCCCAAGGCAGGTGCCGTGAGCGCCAATATCGTGATCGGCCAAACCCCGCAGGGCGAGTCGATCGAGATCGACATCAAGGAACTTCTCGCGACCCGCCTGCTGGTGCAGGGCAATTCCGGGTCCGGCAAGTCGCACCTGCTGCGCCGCCTGCTCGAAGAGAGCGCCTCGGTCGTCCAGCAGGTCGTCATCGATCCGGAAGGCGATTTCGTCAGCCTTGCCGAGGAATTCGGCCATGTCGTGATCGACGGCGCCGCTTATGCCGAGGCGGAGATCGTCCGGCTCGGCGCGCGCATCCGCGAACATCGCGCCTCGGTGGTGCTGGCGCTCGACGAGCTGGAGATCGACCAGCAGATGAAGTGCGCCGCGCAGTTCCTCAACGCCATGTTCGATGCCCCGCGCGAGCAGTGGTATCCGGCGCTGGTCGTGGTGGACGAGGCGCAGATGTTCGCGCCCGCCGCCGCCGGGGAAGTTTCCGAAGAGGCCCGGCGCGTCAGCCTGGCGGCAATGACCAACCTCATGTGCCGGGGCCGCAAGCGCGGCCTTGCCGGGGTGATCGCCACGCAGCGCTTGGCCAAGCTGGCGAAGAACGTCGCCGCAGAGGCGTCGAACTTCCTGATGGGCCGCACCTTCCTCGATATCGACATGGTGCGCGCCGCCGATCTGCTCGGCATGGAGCGGCGCCAGGCCGAATCGATCCGTGACCTGGCGCGCGGCCAGTTCCTCGGCCTCGGCCCGGCGATCAGCCGCCGTCCCGTGGCAGTCAACATCGGCTCGGTGCTGACCGGCGCCAAGTCGGTCACGCCCGGCCTGATGCCGCTGCCGACAGCCTCGACCGACGAACTGCGCGAGCTGCTGCACGACAATCTGCATGTGGAGCCCGAACGCTCGGAATTCTCACGCCCGGCCCCGCGTCCCAGCGTGGACATCGAGGAACTGAGCGAATCGATCGCCCACAGCCCGGCATCGCCGACCGCACCGCCCCCGCGCCCCGAGCGGCCCGAGCCGGAGCCGGAAGAAAACCGCGCGGCCATGCTCGAAATCCTCAACGCCATGGCCCGGGATCCGGAATGCACGTTCCAGTCCGCGACCACGCTGTTCCAGGATTTTACGATCCGCTGCCGAATGAAGGGCATTTCGGTGCGCGGCCTCGACGCGACGATGTTCCGCAGGGGCTTCGCCGCCGCAATCGCCGGGATCGAAGACCCGGAAGACGAGCGCTGGTTCGACCTCGTCAACCTCGCCAGGCATGTCCCCGACGATGCCCTGGCCCCGTTCTACATGATCGCCCGCGCGGCGATGAACGACGAGCCCTGCCCGGACGACATGACCCTGGCCCGCGTCTACGGCACCAGCAGCCCGCGCCGCGTACAGCGCCTGCTGGACTATCTGGAAAAGGACGGGCTGATCGTCGTCCGCACCGATTTCTCGGGCAAGCGTTCGGTCGGCCTGCCGGATCTCGGCGTGACGACCGCGCCCGTCGAAGGCTGAGTTCAAACCCCACGCCCTTCGTCATTGCGGGCGTAGCGAAGCAATGACGAAGGAGGAGACGCGAAAGCGCAACCGCCCCGGTCAGGGCACCAGAACGGTGTCGTGCGCTTCCGTCTCCGTCTCGCGATAATCCAGCGTAAAGTGCAGCCCCCGGCTCTCGTGCCGGTGCAGCGCCGAGCGGACGATCAGTTCGGCGGTCTGAAGCAGGTTGCGCAGTTCGATCAGGTCGGTCGAGACACGAAAATGGCGGTAGTATTCCTCGACCTCGCCGTTCAGCATCTGGATGCGGTGCATCGCGCGCTCCAGCCGCTTGGTGGTGCGCACGATACCGACATAGTTCCACATGAAACGCCGGATCTCCGTCCAGTTCTGCTTGATGACCACTTCCTCGTCCGAATCGATGACCCGGCTTTCGTCCCAGGGCCGCACCGGCGGCGGCAGGTCGAACGCGTCCCAGTGATCGAGGATGTGCGCCGCGCAGGATTCGCCGAAGACGAAACATTCCAGCAGCGAGTTGGAGGCCAGACGATTGGCGCCGTGAAGGCCGCTCTCGGTGCATTCGCCCGCCGCGTAGAGGCCCGGCAGGTCGGTCTTGCCGTCGAGATCGATGAGCACGCCGCCGCAGGTGTAGTGCTGCGCGGGGACGACCGGGATCGGCTCCCTGGTCATGTCGATGCCGAGGCCGAGCAGCTTTTCGTAGATGTTCGGGAAGTGCTCGCGGATGAAGGCCGCGGGCTGGTGGCTGATGTCGAGGTGGACGTAGTCGAGGCCGTAGCGCTTGATCTGGTCGTCGATGGCGCGGGCGACGACGTCGCGCGGGGCCAGTTCGGCGCGCGCATCGTAATCGGGCATGAAGCGGTGGCCGGTGACCGGATGGAGCAGCCTCCCGCCCTCGCCGCGCACGGCCTCGGTGATGAGGAAGTTCTTGACCTCCAGGTTGTAGAGGCAGGTCGGGTGGAACTGCATCATCTCCATGTTGGAGACGCGCGCACCGGCGCGCCAGGCCATGGCGATGCCGTCGCCGGTGGCGCCGCGCGGCGCGGTGGAGAACTGATAGACGCGCCCCGCGCCGCCGGTGGCAAGGACCGTCGCGCGAGCGGTGTGCGCCTCGACCCGCCCGGTCTTTTCGTCGAGCGCATAGACACCCCAGACCCGGCCGGAGCCGGAATAGCGCAGTTCGTGGCGCCCGGTGATGAGGTCGATGCAGGACTGCCCCGGCAGCAGGGTAATGTTGGGATGGTCCTCCGCCGCCTTCAGCAGCGCGCTTTGCACCGCCCAGCCGGTCGCGTCGGCGACGTGGACGATGCGGCGGTGCGAATGGCCGCCCTCGCGGGTGAGGTGCAGGTCGCTGCCCTCGGTGTTGAACGGCACGCCCAGTTCGACCAGCCGCGCGATCGCGTGAGGCGCGCGCTCGATCACGAATTCCACGGTTTCGCGCCGGTTCAGACCGGCCCCGGCGACCATGGTGTCCTCGATGTGCTCTTCGAAAGTGTCGCCCGCATCGAGAACGGCGGCGATGCCGCCCTGTGCCCAGGCCGTGGAACCGCCGGTCAGCGTGCCCTTGGCGAGCACCAGAACCTTGAGCTTGTCGGCCATCTCGAGCGCTGCAGTGAGACCCGCCGCGCCTGAACCGACGACGATCACGTCATGCGAAGGGAGCGGATGCGCGGGAACGGGGTCGATGTTCGTAGCCATGGCGGCTCCATGCCGGGGCGACAGCGATCACGCAATAATTAGCTTTGTGCCCATGCCCGCACGGCAATCATGTTGCAGTGCGGCGAAGACTACTCCGGAACTCCGTGCTTCAGTGGCCGGTCACTTTCGAAAAGACGTTCATGACGATCACGCCCGCGATGATCAGCGCGATGCCGGCAACGGCCGGCAGATCCAGCTTCTGCCCCTGGAAAATCCAGGCGATCGCCGCGATCAGCACGATCGCCACGCCGGACCATATCGCATAGGCCACCCCGGTCGGCATTCCCCGCAGCGCCAGGGAGAGGCAATAGAACGCCACCCCGTAGCCCGCCGCCATGATTGCGGTCGGCACGGCCTTGGTAAAGCCTTCCGACTGCTTGAGAAACGAAGTCGCGATCACTTCGGCGACGATCGCGATTCCGAGGTAGAGATAACTCACGCAGCGACGGAACTCGTCAGGCTGACGAAGACGTCCTCCAGATCCGCCTCGCGCGTGGTCACATCGACGATCGCGAAGCCCTGCGCCTGTACCGCCGACAGGATCTCGCCGGCATTGCTGCGGTCCTTGTCATAGGTGATCTGGAGTACGCGCTCACCCGACATCTCGCACTTGAGGAAGCCGGGATGGCTGGGCAGCGCGGTCACGTCGCGGTCGAGCGTGAGGACGAGGATCTTCTCGCGCGCCATGCCGACAAGTTCGCGCGTGGGCTTGTTCGCGATCAGTTCGCCGTGGTTGATGATGGCGATGCGGTCGCAGAGTTCCTCGGCTTCTTCCAGATAGTGCGTGGTCAGCACGATCGTCGCGCCCTCGCGGTTCAGCTCGGTGACGAGTTCCCAGAGCTGGCGGCGCAGTTCCACGTCCACGCCCGCGGTCGGCTCGTCGAGCACCAGCACCGGCGGCTGGTGGACCAGGGCCTTGGCGATCAGCAGGCGGCGCTTCATCCCGCCCGAGAGCGTGCGCGCATAGGCGTCGCGCTTGTCGGCCAGGTGCACGGCCCGCAGCAGGTCTTCCGAACGGCGCACGGCCTTGGTGATGCCGTAGAGTCCGGCCTGGTTCTCCAGCACTTCGAAGGGGGTGAAGAACGGGTCGAACACGATTTCCTGCGGGACTATGCCGATCGAGCGCTTGGCATTGCGCTGGTGCTTGTCGATATCGAAGCCCCAGATGTCGATCGTGCCCGAGCTCTTGCGGACAAGGCCCGCCATGATGTTGATGAGCGTCGACTTGCCCGCGCCGTTGGGGCCGAGCAGGCCGAAGATGCCGCCCTCCGGCACGTCGAAGGAGACACCCTTCAGCGCGAGCTTGCCTTCGCCGTTTCCGGCAGGGGCGTAACGCTTCTTGAGGTCGCGGATCGAGATGGCGGCGGAAGTCGAGCTGGTCATGGCCCGCATGTGGGGCAGGACGGCGCGCCAGTAAAGAGTGCGAATTTTGCCGAGGCAGCGTCGGCCAAGGGATATCGATCACGCGGATACGCGGAGAGGTTCGGCGAAGCCGCTTTCATGCCGCGGTTGCGATTGGCGCATCGCCAAAGGACAGGAGATAGCCTGCCGCCTGCACGGCACCTCCGCGTCTCCGCGTGATTCATTATTCCTTTCGATCCATCACGCCGCGATCGATCTTCGCTTCAATCGCCCTCGCGCCTGTCGAACACCGAGCGGCTTTCCTCGATCGCCGGACGGTTGGCGAAGGCCCAGGCGCCCAGCTCCTTCACCGGTCGCGACAGGGAGCGGCCAAGATCGCTGAGCGCATATTCGACGCGCACCGGCACACTGGCATGGACCGTGCGGACCACCAGCCCGTCCCGCTCCAGCGCCCGCAACGTGCGCGACAGCATCTGCTGCGAAATGCCGTCGATTGCGCGCTTCAGTTCGTTGAAGTGGCGGTCCCCCTCCAGCAAGGTCATGACCACCAGCATCGACCACTTGTCGCCCACCCGGCTGAGAATATCGCCGATCACCCGGCATGCGCCTGGCGAATGCACGATGTCCGGCACGGCATCCGCTCGATCTGCTGCCTCCAAGCTGGGTGCCTCCAAGCTGGGTGCCTCCAAGGTAGTCACGTCCATGTTACCTGGTCCTGAAAAAATGCGCTCTTGGCGTTTGTCGCGGTGCAACATAGCTATGGGCGGTCACATTTTCAAACCTAGACCCTTTTTCAGACTATCCAGAGGTTCTCTCCCCATGAAGCTTCTCCATCTCGATTCCAGCATCCTCGGCGAAAACTCGGTGAGCCGCGCCGTCTCGGCCGCCATCGTCGAGAGCCTGACCAAGGCCGACCCCGCGCTTGAAGTCAGCTACCGCGACCTCGCCGCCGAAGCCCTGCCGCACCTGACGCTCGACGTGCTCGGCAATCCCGACGGCACGCCGGAACTGGCCGAATTCCTCGCCTCCGACGTGATCGTGATCGGTGCCGGCATGTACAACTTCACGATTCCCAGCCAGCTCAAGGCGTGGTTCGACCGCGTGCTCGTGGCCGGCAAGACCTTCCGCTACACCGCCGAAGGCCCCGAAGGCCTGGCCGGCGGCAAGAAGGTCTACGTCGCCCTTTCGCGCGGCGGCTACTACGGCGAAGGCCAACCGGCTGCCGCCGTCGAGCACGCCGAGAGCTATCTGCGCGCCGTGCTGGGCTTCGTGGGCATAACCGACCCCATCTTCGTGCTGGCGGAAGGCATCGCCATCGGCCCCGAGGTCCGCGAAAAGGCCCTTGCCGACGCGCTTGCCCAGGCCGCCGGGCTGACCGTTCCGGCCTGAGGTCTCGCCCAGGCGACCCCCGGCGCGCCATCCCGCGCGCCGGGGCGCATTTGCCGTCTGGAAATTGCCGCGAAGGCTTGGTAATCGGCCGAACCATGAGCACGCAGCCCGAAACCGTCTACACCGAATCCCACCGCGTTTCCTGCGACGGGGCCACCGACATCCGCGCCGCCGGCAACTACAAGCCCGCCGCTCTCGGCCACCCGCGCGTGTGGCTGGAGATCGACGAAAAGGGCTATGTCGATTGCGGCTATTGCGATCGCCGCTTCGTGCTCAAGGGTGGCCCGGCCGACCAGCAGGCTGCCTGAATCACCTGCTTCCGGAGCGGGCATGCCGCCTGCGTGGATGTCTTTTGCTGCAGGCGTAAATAACGCCTGTAGATCCCGGGCTAGGGCGTTGCCGTAAACCCGGCAGCTTCCCGGTCCGAACCGGGTGGGTCCGACTCACCGCAGCGCCGGTAACCGGATGATAAGGTCATGGCGTCATAGGTTATAAAACAAGGGTTGGACGCCGGGGGCGATTGCCTGTGAACATGCTTAGAATCCGTGCGCACCAGCGCTATGCCGTTCGCCGGGAGACCCGTATCCTGCGCGGCCTTCGCCTGGTCGGTACTGGCCTGCTGGTCGAAGTTTCGCAGGAAGGATGCCGCATCGGCTGCGTCATGCCGGCGGACATGCTGCCCGAACCGGTCGAAAACGGCGAGATGCTGGTCATCGCGCCGGAAGGTGCGGAACCGTTCGAGGCGCGCGTGCGCTGGAGCGGGAACGGCACGCTGGGCTTTCGCCTGACCCGCGCCTTCCATCATCACGAACTCGACCGACTGATTCGCACTTGCCGGGGAGAATTCGACGCGCCAGAGGCTCGCGAATACGGAACCTGAGGAACGTTCTTTCCCCATGCCAAGACCTTACCGCCGGCCGCACGACCGGCGCGGAATCCCGACCACCGTCTGGATTCTCCTTCCCCTCCTCCTGGTCGCGGGGCTCTATTACTGGCACGGACATCGCGGATCGTCGCTAAGCGGCGGCGGCCTGCTGCCCTCCGCTCCCGACACCGAGACCGCCCGGTTCGCCCGCTGCTCCGGCCCGGTGCGCAAGACCTGCGTCGTCGATGGCGACACCTTCTGGTATCGCGGCACCAAGATCCGCATCGCCGACATCAACACCCCGGAAACCAGCAAACCCGAATGCCGCGAAGAAGCACGTCTCGGCGCCAAGGCGACCGAGCGGCTGATCGTCCTGCTCAACGAGGGCCCGTTCACCCTTCAGCCCGGAGGCGACGGCCGCGAAAAGGACCGCTATGGCCGCGCCTTGCGCATCGTCACCCGCGAAGGCCGCAGCCTCGGCACGATCCTGGTGGACGAGGGTCTCGCCGAACGCTGGCAAGGCCGGCGGGGGACGTGGTGCTGACACGAAAAAGGGCTCGGAAGCAGCGCTCCCGAGCCCTTTTCATGACCTGAGGCCCGTCGTTACTCGGCAGCCTCCGTCGCGCCGAACATGTCGGGCTCGATGCCTTCCACGACCAGCACTTCGTCGTTCGCCTTGACCTTGCGGCGCGAATCGAAGTTCGACCAGACGTCGTTCCAGTTGCCGCGCGTCGCGCCCTTCGAATATTCGGTGGCGCGCGTCTCGAAGAAGTTGGCGTGCTCCACACCGTTCAGCAGCGGCTGAAGCCACGGCAGCGGGTGATCCTCGATCAGGTAGATCGGGTTGAGGCCGAGCTGGCCCATGCGCCAGTCGGCGATGTAGCGGATGTACTTCTTGATGTCCTTGGCGGTCATGCCGGGTACCGGGCCCATCTCGAAAGCGAGGTCGATGAAGGCGTCTTCCAGGCGGACGGTGGTCTGGCACTGGTCGGCGATGTCGTCCTTCACCGCCTTGGTCAGGCAGCCGCGCTCCTGCACGAAAGCGTGGAACAGGCGGGTGATGCCCTCGCAGTGCAGCGATTCGTCGCGGACCGACCACGAGACGATCTGGCCCATGCCCTTCATCTTGTTGAAGCGCGGGAAGTTCATCAGCATCGCGAAGCTGGCGAAGAGCTGCACGCCTTCAGTGAAGCCGCCGAACATGGCGAGCGTACGTGCGATATCCTCGTCATTGTCGACGCCGAACTTCTGCAGGTAGTCGTGCTTGGCCTTCAGTTCCTCGTACTCGAGGAACATGCCGTATTCGCTCTCGGGCATGCCGATGGTGTCGAGCAGGTGCGAATAGGCGGCGATGTGCACCGTCTCCATGTTGGAGAAGGCGGTGAGCATCATCTTGATCTCGGTCGGCTTGAAGACGCGCGCGTACTTCTCGTGGTAGCAGTCCTGCACTTCCACGTCGGCCTGGGTGAAGAAGCGGAAGATCTGGGTGAGCAGGTTGCGCTCATGCTCCGAGATGTTCTGCGCCCAGTCGCGGCAATCCTCGCCCAGCGGCACTTCCTCGGGCAGCCAGTGGATCTGCTGTTGCGTCTTCCAGAAGTCGTAGGCCCAGGGATATTCGAAGGGCTTGTAGGTCTTGCGGGCTTCGAGAAGCGACATGGGCGGACAACTCCGGAGGTTCGATGGCTATCTGATTCTAAAGAGTGCCGGGCGATTCGAAGGGCCGAAACGTGGCCTTTCGCGCCTGCCCGGCGCGTGATCCTGGAGGCACGGGGCAAGCCCCGATGCCGACGCCGCCCACGATACCCAAATTTGATCGCTTTTGGAGCGGGTTGGCAAAAGTTTGCACAGCAAAAAGGCACATGTTGGGCCTTGACCAATATAGGGACGCAAGGGCTTGTAGGCCAGAGCTAGATCGCGAATCGTGGAACAAGGCGGACTTGCGCGGTTTTCCCCTGGATCCGAGCGCTTTTTTTGGAGCATCAGCCATGCCATCCTCCCATCAGCCCGCCGCCCCCTCCTGGCCCACCGCCTGGGGCGCCATCCATAAGGGCATGACAGTGATCGCAGCGGACGGCTATCCCGTCGGCACGGTCGATCATGTCGAGGGGCAGGAGGTCATCCTGGAGGGAGAAGGATCGTCCTTCGTCGCCCTGTCCGAAATCAACGGCGTGGACGGCAACAGGATACTGCTCTCACCGCGCGGCGACGCCACGTTCGGGCTCGGCGCGGAGCCCTGATCCTCCTACCCCCTGCCCTTCCCGGGGGGACCGGTGCCTCCACGAGCCGTTCCTCCGGCAAGACCGGCACTGGAACGAAGCGGAAGAGCAGGCCGTTTACCGGCCATTCGGACTCACCCGCACAGGAGGAAACCTCATGTTCGAGAAGCTGCGCATCCGCGAGCACATGGAAGTCACCGATCATTCCGGCCGGCACGTCGGCACGATCGACGAAGTCGAGGACGACCAGCTCAAGCTGACGCGTTCCGACAGCTCGGACGGCGCCCACCATTTCATCGCCTTCGACAATGTCGACCGCATCGAGGACAACCGGGTCTACCTGAAGCCAGGCACGCCCATCCCGATGGGCGCCGGATCGAACTGACCGGCCGATCTTCGCGGGAGAGGCGCCAGTCGCAGCCTGTCCCTGCCGGAACCCCGACCTTCACCCTGTAGGGTCGGGGTTCTTGCATTCGCCCGCTTGCGCGGCAAGTGCAGCGGAAGCCAGCGGCGCCTTCGTCAATCGCCCGCGATGGTCATCCCATCTACGCGCAAAGTCGGCACGTTGGTCGCGCGGTGCCATTCCAGGTCGTTCGCCGCCGTCAGGCGTGCGAACATGGCGAGCAGGTTGCCGGCCACGGTGAACTCGGCGACCGGGCCGGCGATCTCGCCCCCGACGATGCGGAAGCCCGAGGCGCCCCGGCTGTAGTCTCCGGTAACGGGGTTGACGCCGCTGCCGATCAGTTCGGTGATGTATACGCCGTCCTCGATATCGGCCATCAGTTCCGCCGGGGTCGCCGTGCCGGGCTGGAGGTGCAGATTGCCAACCGAAACGCCGGGCGCGCCACCGCCGCCGCGCGCGGCATGGCCGGTCGGCGCCAGGCCCAGTTGGCGGGCCGAGGCGCTGTCCAGTAGCCAGCCGGTCAGGCGGCCGTCTTCCACGAGATTGCGCGCCCGCGTCGGCAGCCCCTCACCATCGAAGGGTCGGGATCTCAGACCGCGCGGCCGGTGAGGTTCTTCCACCAGGACGGTCCCCGGTGCAAAGATCTGATCCTCCAGCTTGCCGAGCAGGAAGCTGGAGCGCCGGGCGATGGCGTTTCCGGAAATCGCGCCGATAAGGTTGCCGATCAGCGAACCGCCCACGCGCGGGTCGAACACCACGGGCATAGGCCCGCTGGCCATGCGCCCCGGGTTCAGCCGCGCGACGGCACGCCGGGCGGCAAGCTCGCCGATCTCGGCGGGAAGCGGCAGGTCGGCGCGGTGATGCGCCGATCGCGCCGCATAGTCGCGCTGCTTGGCCGCGCCTTCTCCGGCGACGATCGAGGCACCGAGCGAATGGCTGGTGGAACCATAGGCGCCAGAAAAACCATGGCTCGTCGCCAAAGCGAAGACACCGCTGCCGGCGCTGGCGGTGGCGCCGTCCGAATTGGTCACGCCGGCCACCGCACGGGCAGCCTCCTCGGCTTCGCGCGCGGCCGCCCGCAGATCGTGCGGGCTGGGCTCCGCCGGGTCCGACAGGTCGAGTTCCGGCCAGGGGCCGCGCGTCAGCAGCTCTTCGGGGGCGAGACCGGCGAAAGCATCCTCCGGCGCGGCACCCGCCATGGCGAGCGCCCGGGCCGCCAGTTCATCGAGGGCCTGCGGCGAAAGGTCGGAGGAACCGATGCTGGCCGAGCGCCGGCCAAGGAATACCCGCAGCGAGATGTGCTCGCTTTCGGAACGCTCGACATCTTCCAGATTGCCCAGGCGCACCTGGATGCCTTCCGACGAACTGGCGCCGAAAACGGCATCGGCGGCATCGGCGCCGGCCTTGCGGGCGCGTTCGACGAGGTCCTGGGCGCGGTCGAGCGCTTCCTGGGGGCTGAGCATCTCTTCAGGTCTCCACTACCCTGCGAACCGGCCCCATACCGGTTCGGGGGAGCGCAGCCCTAAACTTCAGGAGAGCCCAGCGCAAATTTTGCTTTAGGGTGGCGCCGCTTGAGGCAGGGGGTCAGTTGCGGAACGTCCGGTATCGCGCGCCTTGAATCCGCGCGTATCGCCGTCGTCCCGGACTTGATCCGGGGCGAGGCCTGGTCGAACGGCATCTTCATCGCAACTTCGGACGTACCGTCAGCTTTCATCCTCTTGCGTAGCCGACGTCTTCATTCTGCATCGTCGATCAGTGACTGTCGGGCTGTTCCAGCCAGTGCGCAGTTCTTTTTGAATATCCGACATTCCCGCTCCATCTGTTCGACAATCTTCATTTGCTCTTGGACAACGTAGGGATCGTGTCGAATATCCGGCGACCACATGTTCCTTCCCGGAAAGGCGGGATTGCGAGGCGGTGCTTCTTGATGGCTTGGAGGAATGACCGGAGCTGGTTGCGGAATCATCCTTCCAATCCCGATCCCGACAATCAGGAACGCGGCCGCGATGACAACTGTCCGCTTACTATAACCAGACGGCATCGACCAATCCCGAAGATGCGTGATTCTGTTTAAGGCGGCCTAAGACTGCCGCGCAACTCTACTGAACGTCATGCTCCAGAGCGGGTCTGAGCCTTACTTGTTATGGGTCTGACAGCCTGCGAATCCTGACCTTGAACCGTTTCTTCATGCCGACAGCAGCGAGAGACCTTTGAACAAGCCGGTGATCGCGAAAGGCAGGCCGATCGCAAGCAGCCAGAGCATGATGCGGTCGCGGCGGAAGAGAGGACCGAAGTCCGGATCGTGGGCTTGCTTGTCGTCCAGCCGGTTCCAACGTGCCTCGAAACGGCGGCAGGCGGGGATGATCGCAACGACCAGAATCACGAGCGCCAGATAGGGCAGCAGCGACTCGCCGTGGCTCTTGAGCGCGCCCACGGTGACGAAGATCTGCAAGGCGGTATAGACCAGCAGGGCATAAGCGATGTTGTCGCTCATCTTGCGGCGCCAGTCCGCGCTTTCCAGCCGAGCCTTTCCAGCTACGCCCCCGCCGCGGTCCGCGCGGGCGGATTTGTCGGACAGGGCAGCGGACAGGGGCCTGACCGAGCCGAAGGGGTGGGTGTCCTGTTTGCCGATCCTGTCCATCGTCGTCAGTCCTGTTTCGTGTGTGAACCTGATCCGTCTGCAGCAATCCCGTTCGGGCGATCCACCCACTAGATCACTACACCGTCCAGACTTCAAGGTCCCCCTTCAACACGCAACTTTATTGCCTTGTGCCGGATCGGGGCGGCAAATGCGACGGACCATGCAGGAAACCTGCCAACTCACGCCGTATCGGTCGATTTGCCGACTTGCCGAGTACCTGGCGCCTGCGTAAACCGCTCCGAACATGACCGGAACCACCGAACTCCCTCCGCAACCGGCTCACCATGTGCCGACCGTCGCCGAAGCCGGCGGGCTCGAAGTCATCTCCATCGCCAAAAGCTACGACAAGCGCGCGGTCCTGACCGATATCTCGCTGTCGGTGGCCAAGGGAGAGGTTCTGGGCCTGCTCGGGCCGAACGGCGCGGGCAAGACGACCTGCTTCTATTCGATCATGGGTCTGGTCCGCCCCGATTCCGGCCGCATTCTGATGGACGGCGTCGACGTGACGCGCCTGCCGATGTACCGCCGGGCCGTGTTGGGGCTTGGCTACCTGCCGCAGGAAACCTCGATCTTTCGCGGCCTTACGGTCGAGCAGAACATCGGTGCCGTGCTCGAACTCAACGAGCCGGACAAGCATGTGCGCGCCAGCGAACTGGAACGGCTGCTGGACGAATTCGGCCTTACCCGCCTGCGTTCCAGCCCGGCCATGGCGCTGTCCGGCGGTGAGCGGCGGCGCTGCGAAATCGCACGCGCCCTGGCGGCAAAACCCTCGATCATGCTGCTGGACGAGCCTTTCGCCGGCATCGACCCGCTGTCGATCTCCGACATCCGCGATCTGGTGAAAGACTTGAAGACGCGCGGCATCGGCGTGCTCATCACCGACCACAACGTTCGGGAGACGCTAGACATCGTGGACCGCGCCTGCATCATCTACGGCGGCCAGGTGCTCTTCGCGGGCAGCCCGGAAGCGCTCGTCGCCGACGAGAACGTGCGCCGCCTCTATCTCGGCGAAGGCTTCACCCTGTGACCTTCGCGGCAGGCACATGCCTGTCGAAAGGCTTTCGCACACAGGTCGGCTAAGCCATGGCGCTTGGACCACGCCTGGATCTCAGGCCCAGGCAGTCGCTGGGTCAGTCCCTGGTGATGACTCCGCAGCTTCAGCAGGCGATCAAGCTGCTGGCGCTGTCGAACCTCGAAGTCGAAGCCTTCATCGGCGAATCGCTGGAAGCCAACCCCCTGCTCGATCTGGGCGGCGAGCCTGCCTCGCTCGCCCAGGACGGGGATGTGCCGGACCCGCCCCGGCAAACCACGCTCGAAGGATCTGCCGTCGACCGCCTCATCAGCGAGGGTCGAGGCGATCAGGATCGCCCGCTGGACATAGACACGGCCGCGCTGGATCGCGATCGTGACACCGGCGAATGGTCCGCCGATCTGCGCCTCGGCGGGGGCGACGAACGGCCCGGCCTCGAAGACCGCCATCACGGCGAGGCGACCCTGGTCGAGCACCTGGAGGCGCAGGTCGGCAGCGCCGCCGCCGATCCGCGGATAGCCGGCATCGCCCGTTATCTGATCGGTCAACTGGACGAGGCCGGCTACCTGCCCGTCACGCTCCTCGACATGGCGGAAGAGCTGGGCGTGGCACGCGCTGATGTGGAGCAGGCACTCGCGGTCGTGCAGTCGCTCGATCCCACCGGCGTAGGCGCACGGTCGCTGTCGGAATGCATTGCCCTCCAGGCGCGAGAGGCCGATCGCCACGATCCGGCGATGGCGCGGCTGATCGACAATCTCGACCTTCTCGCGCGCGGCGATCTTGCCCGTCTCAAGCGGATCTGCGCCGTCGACGACGAGGATTTTGCCGACATGCTGTCCGAGCTTCGCGGCTACGATCCGAAGCCGGGCCTGCGGTTCGGCGGTGAGCCCAGCGGCGCCGTGACGCCGGATATCCTCATCATGCCCCGCAGCGACGGCGGCTGGGACGTGGCGATAAACCAGGCGAGCCTGCCGCGGCTGATCGTCAACCGCAGCTACTACGTCGAATTGAAGGGCAGCTGCGCCGACAAGGGATCGCGCGCCTGGCTCTCCGAAAAGCTCGCTGACGCCAATTGGCTGATCAAGGCCCTGGACCAGCGACAGAAGACGATCCTCAAGGTCGCCAGCGAACTGGTGAAGCAGCAGGAAGGCTTCTTCCGCAGCGGCATTTCGCAATTGAAGCCGCTCACGCTGCGAACCGTGGCCGAGGCGATCGGCATGCACGAATCGACCGTCAGCCGGGTCACCTCGAACAAGTATCTGAGCTCCCCGCGCGGCACGCATGAGCTGAAATTCTTCTTCACCTCGGGCGTTTCCGCCGCGAGCGGGGAAGGCGCGTCCGCCGAAGCCGTGAAGGCGGCGATCCGGCAGTTGATCGACGCCGAGGACTCGAAAGCGATCCTCTCAGACGATGCCTTGGTAGACCTGTTGAAAGACAAGGGTTTCGAACTCGCTCGCCGCACCGTCGCCAAGTATCGCGAGGCTATCGGGCTGGGAAGTTCGGTCCAGCGCCGCCGCCAGAAGGCCATCGCGGCCTTGCGGTAAGAACCGGTCGGTCGCGCAGAGGCCTGTCATGGTCATAAAGCGGTTTGATTTGGCAGGAAACGTGATACCTTCAATCCATGAGGTGCACCCGGCTTGCGACCAACCGCAAGATGCCGACATCGCGAGAACGCGGTACCCTCATGGAGAGGATCGCCGATGTCGTACATCGACCGACACTTCATCGAACATCGTCGGGCAGGCAATAGCCGCAAAGCCCTGACTGGCGGTGTCGCGGCCCGGTTGAACGGCAATCCGGCCGAGCGGCCGCGCGCCGAGCACCGGAACAGCCCAGGTTTCAGGCTCGAGATCGATGCACCGGCCCGCGCCGGTCCGTGCTCCATCTTGGATTCGAGCCGTCTTACCGGCCTTGGCGAGGCCGCCTGCAAAGACCTCGGCAGGTGCCCGGCTCGGACCGGCCACCCATGCCGGCGGCCAAGCGGTCGCCGGCAATCCCCTGGGGACGATCCGCTGGATCATCCCGCGGGACTGACCTCCATACCCCCCGGAGGTCGCCCGCCCGGAGCGGCACCAGTCCGCACTTGCGTGCCGCTCCGGCTGATCGGTTTCAGCTCTCCCGGTGAGGCGATGCGTCTGCTCCGTACAGCCGCGAGCAGGTCGATTATACGAGGGATTGCCTAGCCCGCCTTCGGACTTGGTACACCGCCCCGCTTTAGCTCTCGGCAAGGAAGATCCGCTTCCGCCGGGAACCGCCGCGATGATTCCGAAGTGCTTCCATTTCATCTGGGTCGGCGACGAGACCCGCCGCCCGGACAATTGCATCCAGACCTGGCGCAATGCCCATCCCGATTGGGAATTTCGCCTCTGGGGCAATGCCGAGTTGGAGGGCCGCGACTGGATCAACCGCCGGCATATGGCGCAGATGGCCCCGCGCGAACTGAACGGCGTGGCCGACATGATGCGCTGGGAAATCCTGCTCGAACACGGCGGACTGGTCTTCGATGCCGATTCCCTCTGTCTGCGGCCGCTCGACCTCGCGATGCTCGACTGCGAGGCCTTCGCCTGCTGGGAAAGCGAGATCGCCCGGCCGGGCCTGATCGCAGCCGGTTACTTCGGCTGCACTGCGGGCAATGCCTTGGTCAAGCGGATCGTCGAGGATATCGCCGCCAGCCCCTCGGTGATCGGCGACATGGCGTGGAAGACCGTGGGCCCGCAGCGCCTGACCGATTGCTACCGCAAGTTCGCCTATACCCCGCTGCGGATCTACCCCAGCCACACGTTCATCCCGCGCCACTTCACCGGCCTTACCTATGACGGCGCCGACCCGGTCTACGCGCACCAGCTCTGGGGCTCGACGCTGCGCACATACGAGGACATGCACCGGACCGAGTTCGGCGAAATGGCGGCTCCACCCCCGAATCCGCAGGCCGTGCCGACGTCCGGGCAGACCGCGTCCTCGCCGCTGGAACACATCCACGCGCCCTATTTCCTCCAGCGGGTGCCGGTTGGCTCGGAACTCGCCTCGCTGGACCGCATGGAGGTCTTCGCCAGCCTGCTCTCTGGCCAGCGCGTGCTCCACATCGGCTGCGCGGACTGGCCGATCACCGATCCGCGCACTTCCCTCCACGTCCGCCTCGAAGCACACTGCGCCCAACTCGATGGCCTCGATCCCCATGGCGAGGCGCTCGAGCAGCTACGGCCATTCGTGAAAGGAAAGCTTTTCACCGATTTCGCCCAAGTGACCGGCCGCTACGATGTCGTCCTCGTTCCCGAAGTCATGGAACACGTTCCCGATGTCGCCGGATTCCTGGCGCAGATCGAAAGCCTGGATGCCGGCCTCTTCCTGATCTCCGTGCCGGACGCATTCCAGTGCCGCGCCCGGCACTTCGACTATGTAGCGGAGACCGAGACCTTCCTGGAGGGCGTCCACCCCGATCACAACGCCTGGTACACGCCCTACACTTTCGCCAATACCATGCGGAAATACAGCGGCCTCGAATTGCAACGGATGTGGTTCTTCAACCGCATCTCGCTGCTGGCACTGCTGAGCAGGCCGGTTGCGGCTTGAAGGGGAAAAGAAGAGCAGGGGAGCTTATCCCCCTGCCCTCCGGGACTGTCGATCTTGCGCGCGCAGAGGCCGAAGCGCGCTCCTTGTGGGCGCCTCACGGCCTGCGATGCTTCACATGCTGGCCTGAGGGCGCCGCTTTGCCCTCATGACGAGGGCGGGAGAAGGCGACCTGTTCCGCTCAAGGGAGCCGACGTCCGCGCGCCCCGCCGTCCAAGCGCCCTACTGTCCAAGCGCCCTACCGTCCGACAAATCAGGCGTAGGGCGGCTTGTGGAGGCCCTTGGGGCTGGTCGTGAAGATCTCGCAGCCGGTCTCGGTGATGCCGATCGAATGCTCGAACTGCGCCGAGAGCGACTTGTCGCGCGTTACCGCCGTCCAGCCGTCGGCCAGCAGCTTCACCGGCGGCTTGCCGAGGTTGATCATGGGCTCGATAGTCATGAACATGCCAGGCTTCAGCAGCGGGCCGGTGCCGGGGCGGCCGGCATGGACCACTTCGGGCGCGTCATGGAACAGGCGGCCGAGGCCGTGGCCGCAGAACTCGCGGACGACGCCGTATCGAAACGATTCGGCATAGGCCTGGATCGCGGCCCCGATATCGCCCACGCGGTTGCCGGGCTTGGCCTGCTCGATGCCGATCATCAAGCAGTCATAGGTCACATCGACCAGGCGGCGCGCCTTCAGGGAGACGTCGCCCGCCAGGTACATGCGGCTGGTGTCGCCATGCCAGCCGTCGAGCAGCGGGGTCACGTCGATATTGACGATATCGCCGTCCTTGATCGTCTTTTCCGACGGGATGCCGTGGCAGACCACGTGGTTGATCGAGATGCAGCACGAATGGGCATATCCCCGGTAGCCGAGCGTCGCAGGCACGGCGCCGCCGTCCAGAGTCAGTTCGCGAACCTTGTCGTCGATCGCCGCCGTGGTGACGCCCGGCTGCACCATCGGCGCAATCTCGTCGAGGATCATGGCGGCAAGGCGCCCCGCCTTGCGCATGCCCTCGAAGCCCTCGGGGCCATGCAGCTTGATGGTGCCGTCACGCAGGACGGTTTCGCTTCCGGGTTCGACGATCTGGTATTCGGTCATGACGCCTACATAACGATTGCGCGCGCAAATTGCGAGATCGGGCGTGACCTCGCGCATCCGCTCCTATCTGGCGACCGAGAAACTCGACCGATATTGGGGCTTCAAGGCGGCCATGACCGCGCCCGTCACCGGCACCGTCACCTCGTAGCTGCCCTCGGCATAAGGCCCGGCGTTATAGGGCGGCACCAGCAGGCCGATGCGGTCGAAGGTCTGGCGATTGGTCGACCCGAGGATCACCACTTGCTCCACCGGATCGATGCATTCTGAGAACATCTCGTCGCTCTTGTCGATCGGGCCGCCCCGGCGCTTGACCCGCTCCTTGTCGAGCGCGGTGCAGAACGCCGTGCGAATGGCTTTCGACAGCGCTTCCTTGCTGGTGAAGAGATCGATCGGCTTGCGTACCGCCTCGGCATGGCGATCCCACAACAGGGCGTCGAACATGGTCATGCCATGCGCGCCGCCGGAGTAGGTATAGATTTCCGAGGACAGTGAGAGCCAGTTCGGCAGGTCGGTGACGACTTTCCATTCCTCGCCATAGCTGTAGGCGTGATAGGGATAGTCGTTCTCCTTGGACTCCGCCTGTCCTTCCTTCGCACCGCTGATGAGGTCCGCGCGCGATGTCTCGAGCTGCTTGTCGAGATTGGCTTTCAGGCCCGGAATTGCGCCTGCCGCATCGGGATAGGCATAACTGAACTCGTAGGTGTCGTTCTCCACCTTCTCCGTGCGGCCGCCGCCCACGGCGACTTCGCTGGCGTCCGCAGCCGGTTCAGTCGCCGTTTCGCTGGCGGTATCGACGGTGTCCGCAGCGGTCTCCGAGGCGGCGGGAGCGGGCTTCTCGCTCTGGCAGCCGCCAAGCAGCAGGGCCGCGCTTGCAGCGGAAGCCAGGCACCAGGCACCAAATCGCATCATTTTCCCTCTCGGCTCAGGTTCGCGGCAAGGCTAGAGAATGAATCCATGACCGACAAGAACGCATTGATTCAGCCCGATCGCGGCCAGAAAGCCGTCTCCATCCACCTCATCAAGAAGGATGGACTGGAGGAGTTCACCAAGGGCCTGTCGGTGCCGCAGCGCGCCGCGATCGAAGCGCAGAAGTTCGTCGGCGATCCGGGCAGCCACGCGATCGTGCCCGATGGCGAGGGCTGGTTCGTCGCCGCGGGCGTGGCCGATCCGGCCAGCCTCTCCACCTGGTGCCTTGCCAAACTGGCCGACGTGCTGCCCGCCGGCACCTACCGCCGCGCAAACGGAGAACCCGGAAAGGCGGCACTCGGCTGGATCGCGGGACAATACAGCTTCGACCGCTACCGCTCCGAACCGTCCGAGGAAGGCCCGCGCATTCTCCTCACCGGCGAAGTGAAGGCGATAGATGCCGCGATCGCAGAGGCCGAGGCGATCGAATTCGTGCGCGACCTCGTCAACACCCCGGCCGAGGACATGGGGCCCGGCCAGCTCGAATCCGAAGCGGAATCGCTTGCCAAGGCCTTCCGCGCGGAGGTGAGAATCACCCGCGGCGAGATGCTCGAGCGGGAATATCCGATGGTCCACGCCGTCGGGCGCGCGGCGGGACGCGCCCATGCGCCGCGCCTGATCGAAGTGGAATGGGGCGAACCCACGCACCCCCGGATCGCGATCGTCGGCAAGGGCGTCTGCTTCGATTCCGGCGGGCTCGACATCAAGCCCGGCGCGGGGATGCTACTGATGAAGAAGGATATGGGCGGCGCCGCCCATGCTCTGGCTCTCGCCCGCCTGATCATGGGCGCGAAGCTGCCGGTGCGGCTCCATCTCCTGATCCCGGCGGTCGAGAACGCGATCTCCGGCAATTCCTTCCGCCCCGGGGACGTGCTGCGCAGCCGTGCGGGGATCACCGTCGAGATCGGCAATACCGACGCCGAGGGCCGCCTGATCCTGGCCGACGCCCTCACCCGCGCGGGCGAGAAGGAGCCCGAACTCCTGATCGACTTCGCCACCCTCACCGGCGCCGCCCGCGTGGCGGTCGGCCCGGACCTTCCGGCGCTCTTCACGCGCGAGGACGGGACTGCGCAGGCCATTATCGACGCGGGCCTTGCAGTGGACGACCCCTGCTGGCGCCTGCCGCTCTATGATGGCTACCGCGAATACCTGAAGTCGGACATCGCCGATATCAACAATGCCGGGTCCAGCGGCTTTGCCGGGGCCACCACGGCAGCGCTGTTCATGGACCGCTTCGTGCCCAAGGGGCTCGACTGGGCGCACTTCGACACCTTCGCCTGGCGCCCCGCCGCCAAGCCGGGTCGGCCCAAGGGCGGCGACGCGCTCGGTCTGCGTGCGGCCTGGCACATGTTGCAGCGGCGCTACACTGGCGACCATGGCTGAACTTGCGTCTTTGCCATGCCGCCGCTAAGCGCGCGCATCTTTGCATTTGGAGTAGCACCCGCGTTGGCCACCGAGGATTCCTATACCCGCCCTCCCCGGATCGATGGACTGCTTGCCATGACCGGGCCGAGCGTGACCGCGGATCCCGGATGCCTTCCCGTGCGCGGAGACCTCGCGCATATCAGGCTGGCGGGTCTTTACTTCGTGCCGCATTATGCCGTGCCGATGCCGCATGTCGTGCTCGACGGCGCGGTGCTGCGCGCGATGAGCCGCGCCGACGCCGAGACGATTCGTGAGCTTCCCGCCGGCGAGACGTTCAACGTGCTCGACGTCGCCGGCAACTGGGCCTGGGGCCAGCTCGGCGAACAGGGCCAGGTCGGCTATGTCGCGCTCGACACTCTGGAGGCACAGGGCTGATGACGAAGACGGTCTTCATCGACGGCGCCGCCGGCACCACCGGTCTGGAAATCGCCGACCGGCTCACGGGCCGCGCCGAATTCGAACTGATCCTCCTCGATGACGCCCGCCGCAAGGACGACGCCGCTCGCGCCCAAGCGCTGAACGCGGCCGATTTCGTTATCCTCTGCCTGCCCGACGACGCCGCCAAGGCCGCTGTCGGCATGATCCGCAACGACACGACCCGCGTGATCGACGCCTCCTCGGCGCACCGCGTGGCGCCGGGCTGGACTTACGGCTTTCCGGAAGTGGTGGGCCGCGATACCGTCGCCGCCGCGCGCTTCGTCAGTAATCCCGGCTGCTACCCCACTGGCTTCATCGCCCTGGTCGCACCCTTGGTGAAGGCGGGCCTGCTTCCGGCAGACTGGCCTTACGTCTGCCACGCGGTCTCGGGCTATTCGGGCGGCGGCAAGGCGCTGATCGGCCGTTTCGAGGAAGACGGCGACATCGCCTTCCGTGCCTATGGCCTGGCCCTCGGCCACAAGCATGTGCCGGAAATGACGGCACATGTCGGCCTGACCCATGCACCGATCTTCGCGCCCGCCGTGGTTCCCGCACATCGCGGCATGCTGGTGGAAGTACCGCTGCATCTTTCCATGATGCCCAAGACGGGCGATCCCGCCGCGCTTCGTGCCGCGCTCGCCGAATTCTATGCGGGTAGCGAGATCGTCACGGTCGTCGACGACCAGCCCGACGAACTGCTGCTGCGCGCCTCGATGGCGCCGGTCGACACGCTGACGCTGCGGGTGCTCGGCGCCGCGGACGGCTCGCAAGCGCGCATGGTCGCCATGCTCGACAATCTGGGCAAGGGCGCCAGCGGCGCGGCCGTGCAGAACCTCAACCTCATGGCCGGGCTTTCCGAGACCGCTGGCCTGAGGCTCTGATCCACGGGTTGGAACCGGCCCCACATATCATTCGCGTTATTTCGCGCTAAAAAGGCGCCGGAAGCCATGCGGTTTCCGGCGCCTTTTTAGCGTCGGCGTCTCAAGCTTGCACGCCCTTCCAGGAAGCAGGACTAAACCCTCTGCACAATTTTAAGGCAGGTCCTGCCTGAATGTTGATCACATAATGTCGCCAACCCGGCGGCGGATGCACGAGTCGGTGCATTTCGCAGGCTGAAACCTGCGTTTCCTGTCTTTTCGCGGCAAGCCACTTGGCCTACGAGGGGCCCATCCGCACTGGCACGATTCTTGATGGGAGTCGCGCGCGAGGCATTCGGTTCCCGGACCGGAACTGCCTTCGGAAAAAGATCCGGGACCATGCAGGGGTCAAGACAGGCGTGAAAAAGATCGAAGCCATCATCAAGCCGTTCAAGCTGGACGAAGTGAAGGAAGCCCTGCACGAAGTTGGCGTCTCGGGCATCACCGTCACCGAAGCCAAGGGTTTCGGCCGCCAGAAGGGCCATACCGAACTTTATCGCGGTGCCGAATACGTGGTGGACTTCCTGCCCAAGGTGAAGCTCGAAGTGGTGGTTCCCGACGCTCTGGCCGAACGCGTGGTGGAAGCCATCGCGGATGCCGCGCAGACCGGCCGCATCGGCGACGGCAAGATCTTCGTCGTGCCCATCGAAACCGCCGTGCGCATCCGCACCGGCGAACGGGACGACGACGCCCTGTAACGGGGGCTATCAAGCCAAAATCCCTTCGGCCCGCATCGGAAACGAAGGATCGGGAAACCGGCGCAACCGGGAACGCCCGAAGACAACGAACATCAAAGTCTCTTTCGGGATCGGAAGAGCATCACTGGAGACTACTCTAATGGCGAGTGCAAAGGACGTCCTCAAGCGCATCAAGGACGAAGAGATCGAGTGGGTTGACCTGCGTTTCACGGACCCCAAGGGCAAGTGGCAGCACCTCACCATGGTCGCTTCGATCCTGGGCGAGGACGAGCTGGAAGACGGCCTGATGTTCGACGGTTCGTCGATCGAAGGCTGGAAGGCCATCAACGAGTCGGACATGATCCTCAAGCCAGACCTCGACGCCGTCTACGTCGATCCGTTCTCGGCCACCCCGATGCTCATCCTGTTCTGCGACATCGTGGAACCCTCGACTGGCGACCTCTACGCCCGCGACCCGCGTTCGACCGCGAAGCGCGCAGAAGCCTTCGTCAAGTCGGCCGGCTTCGGCGACACCGTCTACGTCGGCCCCGAAGCCGAATTCTTCATGTTCGACGACGTGAAGTTCTATGACGGCTACGAAGGCAACGGCTTCAAGCTCGACGACATCGAGCTGCCGGGCAACTCCAACCGCGAGTACGACACCGGCAACCTCGCCCACCGTCCGCGCGCCAAGGGCGGCTACTTCCCGGTCGCTCCGGTCGACTCGGCCGTGGACATCCGCGGCGAGATGGTCACCACCATGCTCGAAATGGGCCTGCCCTGCGACAAGCACCACCACGAAGTGGCCGCTGCCCAGCACGAACTCGGCCTGACCTTCGGCACGCTGGTCCAGACCGCCGACCGCATGCAGATCTACAAGTATGTCGTGCACATGGTCGCACAGGCCTATGGCAAGACCGCCACGTTCATGCCGAAGCCGATCATGAAGGACAACGGCTCGGGCATGCACACCCACATCTCGATCTGGGACAAGGGCAACCCGCTGTTCGCCGGTAACGGCTATGCCGGTCTGTCCGACATGTGCCTCTACTTCATCGGCGGCGTCATCAAGCACGCCAAGGCCCTGAACGCCTTCACCAACCCGACCACCAACAGCTACAAGCGCCTGGTGCCGGGCTACGAAGCCCCCGTGCTGCTGGCCTACTCGGCCCGCAACCGCTCGGCCTCGTGCCGCATCCCCTACGGTGCGGGCGACAAGGCCAAGCGCGTGGAATTCCGCTTCCCCGACGCGATGGCCAACCCCTACCTGTGCTACGCCTCGCTGCTCATGGCCGGCCTCGACGGGATCAAGAACAAGATCCACCCGGGCGAAGCCATGGACAAGAACCTCTACGACTTGCCGCCGGCCGAACTCGCCGAAGTGCCGACCGTCTGCGGCTCGCTGCGTGAAGCGCTCGACGCGCTCCAGGCCGACCATGCCTTCCTTCTCGAAGGCGGCGTGTTCACCGTGGACCAGATCGAATCCTACCTCGAACTGAAGTGGCCGGAAGTGCTGCGCTGGGAAACCACGCCGTCGGCCGTCGAGTTCGACATGTACTACAGCGCCTGATCGCGCGTCCTTCCTTTCGAGGAAGGAGCATCAGTTCGCCGAGTGGGGCGCCCGGAGCGATCCGGGCGCCCTTTTCGTATCCGGCAACCCTCATGGATCCCGGGAAACCTCTGCTTGCGCGCCGGGAAGGCCGCGATCATAAGTCCCACCCATGCGTATTATCCTTGCCGCCGCGCTGCTTGCCGGAACTGCCGTCCCAAGCATCGCGCAAACCGCCGCGCCTGCACCGATCCTGACCACGGCCGAGGCCAAGGACGTCTGGACCCACGCCGAGCCCGAAGTCGCGCGCGTCACCCACGTCGCGCTCGATCTCGATGTGGATTTCGCCACCAGGACGCTGGGCGGCAGCGCCCTGCTGGACGTGCTCGCGGCTCCCGGCGCACCCCGGATCGTGCTGGATGTGGACGATCTTGCCATCGCCTCGGTGACCGATGCGAGCGGCAAGCCGCTGAAGTGGACGGTCGGCCCGCGAGACAAGGAGACCGGCTCGGCCCTGACCATCGCGCTGAACGGCGCGAACAGGATCCGGATCGTCTACCGATCGAAACCCGGCGCCACGGCGCTGCAATGGCTGCCGCCGGAAATGACCTTCGGCAAGAAGAAGCCTTTCCTTTTCAGCCAGGGCCAGGCGATCCTCAACCGATCCTGGGTGCCGACCCAGGACAGTCCCGGCATCCGCCAGACCTGGGAAGCCACATTGCGCGTACCGGGCGATCTCGTGGCGGTGATGAGCGCGGAGAAACTCTCCGGCGACAAAGGCGAACCGCTCCCGGACGGCCGCCGCGCCTTCCGCTTCCGCATGGACAAGCCGGTTCCGCCCTACCTGATCGCCTTCGCGGTGGGCGACCTGAAGTTCAGGCCGCTCGGCCCCCGCTCCGGCGTGTGGACGGAAGCGCCTATGCTGGACAAGGCGGCAAGCGAGTTCGTCGACGTCGAAAAGATGATCGACGCTGCCGGCAAGCTCTACGGACCTTATCGCTGGGGCCGCTACGACATGCTCCTGCTGCCACCCGCCTTCCCTTACGGCGGCATGGAAAACCCCATGCTGACCTTCCTGACGCCGACGATCGTCACCGGCGACCGGTCGAACACCGATGTCGTCGCGCATGAGCTGGCGCATTCGTGGTCCGGCAATCTCGTCACCAATGCCACCTGGTCCGACTCCTGGCTCAACGAAGGCTTCACCACCTACTTCGAGAACCGCATCATGGAGTCGCTCTACGGCAAGGAGCAGGCCGCCATCTATGCCGACCTCGATTGGGATACGATGCAGCGTGAAATCGCCGCCGGCGGCGGCCAGACCGGGGCCGCTACCCGGCTGCACGGCGATCCCGGCGCGGGCGAGGTGGACTATACCAAGGGTTCCAACTTCCTGCGCATGATCGAATATACCGTAGGCCGCGAGAAGTGGGATGCCTATCTCTCCTCCTATTTCGACCGCCACGCCTTCCAGCCGCAGACCACGGCAGGATTCCTGGCCGACTTGCGCGAGCGCCTCCTGAAAGGTCAGCCGGAGCTGGAACTCTCGCTCCAGCTCGACCGCTGGTCTTACGGAGCGGGGCTTCCCGGCAATGCCGTCCACGTCAAGAGCGAGACCCTGGCGAAAGTCGATGCCAAGCTGGCAGCATTCAACCGCGGTGGCCCGGCCGGCGCCGTGCAGCCGAGGGGTTGGACCACGCAGGAATGGCTGCGCTTCCTCAAGGGCATCGACAAGACGCAGACTCCCGCGCGGCTCAAGGAACTGGACGAGACGCTGGGTCTCTCGGCCTCGAGCAATGCCTATATACAATCGGCGTGGTTCGAACTGGCGATCGCCAACCGCTACGATCCGGCAGTGCCTTACCTGCGCGCCTACCTTTCCCGGATCGGGCGCGGACTGCTCGTCTATCCGCTCTACAAGGGCCTGATGAAACAAGGCGAATGGGGAGCGAGCAAGGCGCGGGACTTCTTCGCCGAAGCCAAGCCGACCTACCACCCCTCCACCGCCGCCGGCATTGCCAGCATCCTCGCGGCCGGTGCGGAACGGGAGTAACGAAGCCATGACCCAGCGATATGGAAACGCGCCCGGCCCCGAGACCTTCGAGGCCCTTGCACATGCGGCTTTCGCGCGCATTCCCGAACCGTTCGCGCAGCATCTGGAGGGCGTCACCGTCCACGTCGAGGAGTTCGCCGACGAGGAAACCCTGCGCGCCGTGGGACTGGAAGATGCCTGGGAACTCACCGGTCTCTACCATGGCCGTCCGCTGGACGAGGAATCGGTCTGGGTCGGAGGAGAGTTCCGGCCGCGGATCACGCTCTATCGCCAACCGCTGCTGGCCGAATGGTGCGAGACGGGCGTGACGCTGGAAGATCTCGTGACGCACGTCGTGGTGCATGAAGTCGGCCACCACTTCGGCCTTTCCGACGACGACATGCACAGGCTGGAAGACGAGGCCTGATCCCGGCCGCAAGCGAAGGAAAAGCCATTGCACCGTCATGAAAGCATCCGATAGGACGCGGCCATGACTTTCCCATCCATCCGCGGCCTTCCGCTGCTATCCACCTCGCTGCTGGCGGCCCTGCTCGCGGGCTGCGCAACGACGCCGAGCCCGCGCCAGCCCGCCGGGCAAGCGGCGGCACCGATCGAGATCGGCGTCATCGCCATCAACGATTTCCACGGCGCGCTGGAGCCGCCGAACCAGTCGGTCGAGGCCCCCGACGGCCAGGGCGGCGAAGTGTCGGTGCCTGCCGGTGGCGGTGCCTGGCTGGCTTCGGCGGTGGATTCGCTGAAGGCCAGGCACGCCAACAATGTCGTCGTCGCGGCCGGTGACCTGACGAGTGCCTCGCAGCTTGCCTCCTCGCTCTATCTCGACGAGCCGGCCGTGGGGGTGATGAACCGCGTCGGCGTGGAGTTCAACGCCGTGGGCAATCACGAGTTCGACCGGGGATGGCAGGAACTGCGCCGCCTCCAGAACGGCGGCTGCGAGAAGAACACGCGCGGCGAGCCCTGTCAGCTCGAACAGTTCAAGGGCGCCAGCTACAAGTACCTGGCCGCCAGCACCACCCTGCCCGACGGTTCGCCCCTGTTTCCCGGCACCGGCCTCAAGAGCTTCGGTGAAGGCAAGGACAAGATCACCCTCGGCTTCATAGGCCTTTCGCTCAAGACCGTGCCGACCCTGGTCGCGCCCGACCGGGTCAGCGGCCTGAAATTTGCCGACGAGGCCGAGACGATCAACCGCGAAGTGCCGCGCCTGAAGGCGGCCGGAGCCGATGCGGTCCTCGTGCTGATCCACCAGGGCGGGCGAACCGCCGGCCAGCCCGATCCCAACGGCTGCAACGACATGACCGGCGACATCCGCCCGATTCTCGACCGGCTCGAGCCCGGCGTCGACGTGGTCGTCTCGGGCCATACGCATTGGGCCTATGTCTGCAATTACACGGCCAATCCGAAGAGCGGCCCGATCCTGCTGACCAGCGCCGGGGTCTACGGCAAGCTGGTGACCGACATCACCCTTCGCTTCGATCCGGCGACGCACAAGCTCCTCGGCAAAGAAGCCGGCAACCTGATCGTCCAGTCTCCGGGTTATACCTCGGCCAAGGGCCAAGTGGCGAACTCGGCGGCTTTCCCGCAGTTCCAGCCGCGCGCGGACGTGGCCGCCTATGTCGAGCGGTACAAGAACGCCTCGCTGCATCTGGTCTCGCGCCCGGTCGGCCGTCTTTCCGCCGCCCTTCCCAAGGAAGAAGGGAACGGCGTCGCGCGGGGCGGCGCGCTGGGCAATCTGATCGCGGATTCGCAGCTTGCCGCCACGCGCAAGGCCGGCGCCGAGATCGCCTTCCTCAATCCTTTCGGTATCCGCGCCGCGCTGGTCCCGGCGAGCGACGGCACTGTGACTTTCGGCCAGATCTACGCAGTCGAACCGTTCAACAACGAGATCGTCACGATGTCGCTCACCGGCGCCCAGATCCGCTCCACTTTGGAGCAGGGCCTCGACGACGACGGCGAGCAGCAGATGCTGTCGCCGAGCCAGGGCATGCGGGTCGCCTTCGACATGCGCCGACCCTCCGGTTCGCGGATCACGGCGATCACGCTGGACGGAAAGCCGCTCGATCCGGCAAAGACCTATCGGGTCAGCGTGGTGAACTTCCTGGCGGAGGGCGGCGACGGCTTCAGCGGTTTCGCCCAGGGCAAGGACCGCACGCGCGGCGCGATCGACCTCGACGCTCTGGAAGACTGGCTCGGCGCCGTGCCCTTGCGCAAGGTGCCCGAGGAGGACCGAACGCCCGAGACGCGGTGAGCCTAGCAAAGGTTAGCTCGAAACTTAACGGGGGAAGTGGGCTGCGGCCTGCTCCCCCTTTTCGTATCGCTCAGCCGAACAGCCAGTGACCGAGCAGGCGGTCGAACGGGAAAGTGAAGAAGCCCGCGACCAGCAGCGCCCCGATGATCAAGCCGCGCACCGTGCGGCGATGCCGCACAGCGTCGTGCCGCCGGGCGGCGAGGACCAGCATCGGCACCATGACCAGCGTGAACAGCGACAGAACGTGGATGAGGCTGAAACGGCCGGGTCCCCCCATATGGATGAACAGGCTGTCGAGGGCCGTGAGCATCATCGCTCCGCTCCAGACATATCCGTAGAGGCGATGACGCGCATCGCCGCGCCGCCGCCAGAGCAACACCGGCGTCAGCACCAGGGCCACCAGGATCGTTGCGAGATGAAGCCAGACGATCGCGGGCACGCGCGCCCATTCGCTCATCCCCCGCAGCAGTGCCGCGATGATGAAAAAGAGCATGATCAGGGCGAGGAGGCCGAGGACCCGCTCCAACCTGTCCGGCCCTTGCAGGTCTTGCGGCGACAGGCCCCTGACCCTGATACCCGCGATCTTCATCGACACCGCTTCCGTCATGTTTGCCCCCCTGCACTGCCTTGCCCGCTGCCTGCCGGCCCGGCAGACGTCACGTCCTTCATCACCTCGCCGTGCGCGACCTCGGTGAATACTGCCCTAGAACCCTGCGCCTTGCGGCCAGTTCGGTCCGGCCACCCCCATGACCTTGAACAGCGTTCCCATCTGATCGTCGCCGATGAGCCGGACCATCGCGCGCTGGACCGCGTCCGCGTGATCCGGAGCGGCCGCCGCGAGCTTGGCGGCGCGCATCTCGATGCCCAGCGCGCGCAGGAACGCCCCCTGCGTCACCGTGCCCTGCCACCGCGCGCCTTCGCTTTGCGCGATTTCGGCGAGAATGGCGAAGTCCACGAGGCAGGTCAGGTCCGCCTCGCCCGGCATGGCGAAGGGATCGACCTTGGTGTGTGCCCGCAGCGCCTGCAGCGTGGAGCCGGTCTGCGGCTCGGCATAGCCATAGTCGATCAGCAGCGCCGCACCGCCCTGCGCGGCAAGTCGCCCGGAAAGCTCGTGCATGACGGCGGCGGCGCCCGGGCAAGTCTCCAGCAGAGTGCTTTCCGGCGCGTCCTTGAGGCTTTCCGGCACGGCGGCATCCATCGGCTTGTCGCCGGCGACGGGGCGGAAACGGTCCTCGGCCCAGCCCACCATGCGCTCGCGCCAGCCAGCCGCGGTCTTCACCAGCTGTCGTACCGGCAGGGCGTCGAGGAATTCGTTGCCCACCAACAGCAGCGGCGCGTCACTGGGTACGCCGCCCAGATCGTGGTGCCACTGCGCCTGCGGCACGGCCTCGGCCTGCAGCGCCCGCAAAGCCTGCGAGCCTTCGACGAAATGGACTTGCGGCTCGAGCCCCACCCGCTTCATCGTCCGCAGCGCGTCGCGTGCCAGAGTGCCCCGTCCCGGCCCCATCTCGACATAGTGGACCGGCGCGGGACTGCCCGCCCGCATCCAGATATCCGCCAGCCATAGCCCGACGAGTTCGCCGAACATCTGGCTGATCTCAGGCGCCGTGATGAAGTCTCCGGCCGCGCCGAGCGGGTCCTTGTCGGCATAGTAGCGGGCGTTCGACTCGCCCATGTAGTGCAGCAGCGAGATCGGCCCGTAGGTCGCGATCAGCCGCTGGAACACGGCGGAGAGCGGTTCGGCCTCGGGCATCGGCTCAGGTGATCGGGCGAACGGTGGCCAGCGCCGGCTTGGCAAGCGCGCGCGTGATCAGTGCGAGACCGAGCAGGATCAGCGGGATCGTCAACCACTGGCCCATCGACAGGCCGGTGCGCGCCGCGAAGTCCTGAAGCTGGGCGTCCGGCTCGCGGAAGAATTCCACGGTGAAGCGCGCACAGGCGATGCCGGTGGTGAACACGCCGACCAGCAGCCCCGGACGGAAGCGTGCACGCGTCTTCCAGAACAGGCCGAGCATGATCACGATCATCAGCAGGCCTTCGAGAGCGGCTTCGTAGAGCTGGCTGGGGTGGCGCGGCAGCGGTCCGGCATCGGGGAAGACCATGGCCCAGGGCAGCCCCGGATCGGTGACGACGCGTCCCCACAGCTCGCCGTTCACGAAATTGGCAAGGCGGCCGAACAGCATGCCGAAAGGCACGCAGACCGCGATGTAGTCCGCCACCCGCAGGAAATCGAGTTCCCCGCGCCAGGACACCCAGGCCATCGCCAGCAGCACGCCAATCAGGCCGCCGTGGAAGCTCATGCCGCCGTGCCAGAGCGACAGCAGCGCGGCAGGATCGGCCCAGAGGCTGGGAATACCGGTGTCGCCGCCGGTGTAGAACGTCGCATAGCCCAGGCGGCCGCCCAGGATGATGCCGATGGTGCAGTAGAAGAACAGATCGTCGGCATGGCGCTGCGCCAAAGGCGCGCCGGGCGACTTGATCATGCGCGAAAGGTGCCAGTAGCCCAGCATGATGCCGGCCAGGTAGGCCAGCGAATACCACCGCAGTTCGAAGCTGCCGATGCGGAACAGGTAGTTCTTGAGGCCCAGGTTGACCCAGTAGATCGGCTGATGTGCCTCTGCGGCGGCGGCTGCGGCAAGTGCTGTCAGGGACAAGTGCTCGACCTCGTAAATCTTGTAAGTCGCCGGGCCGGACGGCCTCGGCGGTGCTGTTGCCGCGCCTTCTGGCATAGCGCGAGAGGCGATGGTAGGCCGG
This sequence comes from Novosphingobium lindaniclasticum LE124, assembly GCF_000445125.1. Classification (GTDB taxonomy): domain Bacteria; phylum Pseudomonadota; class Alphaproteobacteria; order Sphingomonadales; family Sphingomonadaceae; genus Novosphingobium; species Novosphingobium lindaniclasticum. The sequence continues at coordinate 7,988 of NZ_ATHL01000055.1, read as the reverse complement.
ATTTCGCCTGGCCACCGCAAAATCGGCGCGAGGGACACGCGCGCTGTTCCCCTCAAGCCCTTGAATGTCTAGATATCACCAGACATGAGCGTGATCCGCATCCCTTCGCCCCGTTCCGTGATCGACCGCCGCGCGCTGGTCGAGGCGATCGAAGCCGTCGTGGCTGAAACCGGAGCCGCCAAGGGCCGCAAGCAGGTGGTCGAACGCCTGCGCGAAGCCCTGGAGAACGGCCGCGCGGAGATCGCCCGGCGCCTGGTCGAAAGACCCTCGGCCGGGCACGAGGTGGCCGAGGCGCAGGCCTATCTGGTCGACCAGCTGCTGCGGGTGATCCACGATCACGTCGCGACGCACGTCTATCCCGCGATGAACCGTTCCAAGGGCGAGCGCCTCTCGATCATCGCCGTCGGCGGTTACGGGCGCGGCGAAATGGCGCCGCATTCCGACGTCGATCTGGCTTTCGTCACCCCCATCAAGCAGACCGCCTGGTGCGAGCAGGTGATCGAGGCGATGCTCTACTTCCTCTGGGACCTCGGCCTCAAGATCGGCCATTCCAGCCGCTCGGTGGACGACATGGTCCGCATGAGCCGCTCGGACCTCACCATTCGCACCGCCATGCTGGAAGGCCGCTACGTCTGGGGCGATCAGGATCTCTACGAGGAATCCCGCGCGCGCTTCTGGAAGGACGTGGTCGCCGGGACCGAACGCCAGTTCGTGGTCGAGAAGCTGGCCGAGCGCGAGGAACGCCACAAGCGCATGGGCGACAGCCGCTATGTGGTCGAGCCCAATGTGAAAGAGGGCAAGGGCGGACTGCGCGATCTCCACACGCTCTACTGGATCGGCAAATATATCCACAAGGTACGCGATCCCAGCGAGCTGGTGGACGTGGGCCTGCTCACCCACAAGGAATACCGCGCCTTTCGCCGGGCCGAGAACTTCTTCTGGGCGGTGCGCTGCCACCTCCACACCATCACCCGCCGCGCCGAGGATCGCCTGACCTTCGACATCCAGCGCGAAGTGGCGGCGCGGATGAACTATTCCGATCGCCCCGGAAAGAGCGCGGTCGAGCGGTTCATGCAGATGTTCTTCCTGCAGGCGAAGATGGTCGGCACACTGACCGGCGTGTTCCTCGCCCAGCTCGACGACCAGTTCGCCAAGCGTCAGCCGCGCGGGCTGCTGGCGGGTTTCCGCGCCCGCCCGCGCACGCTGAAAGGCTACAAGGTGTTCGGCGGCCGCATCATGGCGCCCGGCGAGACATGGTTCGAAGCCGATCCCGTGCGCCTGATCGAGATCTTCGTCATCGCCGACCGCGAGGGGCTGGAAATCCACCCGGAGACCATGCGTCTGGTCTCGCGCGACGCCGCGCTGATCCGTGAGGAGGTGCGCCGCGATCCGCGCGCCAACGAGCTGTTCATGGAACTGCTCACCAGCCGCAACAACCCGGAAGTGGCGCTGCGCTCGTTCAACGAGGCGGGCGTGTTCGGCCGTTTCGTCACCGAATTCGGCCGCGTCAACGCGCAGATGCAGTTCGACATGTACCACCACTACACGGTGGACGAACACACGATCCGCGCCATCGGCCTGATCTCCCGCATCGAGAAGGGCGAGCTGAAGCAGGACCATCCGCTCAGCCACGAGATCATCCACAAGGTCCGCTCGCGCCGTGCGCTCTATGCCGCCGTGCTGCTGCACGATATCGCCAAGGGGCGCGGCGGCGACCACTCCGAGATCGGCGCCGAGATCGCGCTGAAGCTCTGTCCGCGTTTCGGGCTGGACGAGGAGGAGACCGAACTGGTCTCCTGGCTGGTGCTTCACCACCTGATCCTTTCCGCCACCGCCTTCAAGCGGGACTTGTCGGACGCCAAGACGATCACCGACTTCGTGGCGCTCGTGCAGTCGGTGGACCGCCTGCGCCAGCTGACCCTGCTGACGATCGTCGATATCCGCGCGGTCGGCCCCGGCACCTGGAACTCGTGGAAGCGCCAGCTGATCAGCGAGCTCTATGCCGCCACCGAGGAACGCCTGCGCCTTGGCCATGTCGAATTCGGCCGTGAAAAGCGGGTCGCGGCGAAGAAGGCGATCGTCGCGGATGGCGCCTCGGAAACCGCCGCGCTCGTCGAGGAACTCGGCACCCAGTTCGCGGACGCCTACTGGATCGCCGAGCCCGAGGACGTGATCGCCAAGAACCTCGCGCAGTTCCACGCCTCGCAGGAGGAGCCGCTCTCGATCGCGACCGAGTATTACCCGGCGCGCGGGGCGACGCTGGTCACCGTCATCGCTTCGGACCATCCCGGCCTGTTCTACCGCATCGCCGGCGGCATCCATCTGGCGGGCGGCAACATCATCGACGCGCGAATCCACACGACCCGAACCGGGCGCGCGGTCGACAACTTCCTGGTGCAGGACCCGCTCGGGCGGCCGTTCATGGAAGAGACCCAGCTCGCCCGCCTGCGCTCCTCGATCGAGAACGCGCTGGCCAACCGCATCAAGATCCTGCCGCAACTCGTCGCCCGCCCCGACGCCCGCCCCCGCGCCGACGCCTTCGACGTGCGGCCGCGCGTCCTGGTGGACAACAAGGCCTCGAACCGCCTCACCGTGGTCGAAGTCAACGCGCGCGACCGCCCGGCCCTGCTCAACCGGCTGGCCCATGCCCTGTTCGAATCGAAGCTCATGGTCCACTCCGCCCACATCGCGACATACGGCGAGCGGGCGGCTGACACCTTCTACGTCACCGACCTTCTGGGCGCGAAGCTGACATCGTCCAGCCGGATCAAGGCGCTCGAACGCCGCCTGCTGGAAGCGGCGAGCGAGGGAAGCCTGACCGAAGTGGCGGCGTGACGGGGTCCGCTCGCCGAGATGGCCGGCCACACTCGACCTGCCAACCCACGCCCGTCATTTTGAACTCGTTTCAGGATCCATCCTGCCGAACAGACGACCGTCGATGGTCCGACATGGATCCTGAAACGAGTTCAGGATGACATCGAGAGAGACCGCAACCTGTATCCAAATAAACTGTTGAAACTGCCTGCGCACTGCCCCACTTGTTGCATCGCAACATCCCCATGCGCAGGATCCTGCCCATGCATGCCGAAAACGCCGACTTTTCGCCTTCGTCTTCCGACGCGCCGCAATCGGTGCTTGTGCTGCAAGGCGGCGGCGCGCTCGGCGCCTACCAGGCCGGAGTCTACGAAGCCCTTGCTGCCGAGGGCCATGCGCCGGACTGGGTGGCCGGCATCTCCATCGGCGCTATCAATGCCGCGATCATCGCGGGCAATGCGCCCGAGGAGCGAGTCGGCAAGCTTCGCGCTTTCTGGCACGGCGTCAGCCACGAACTGCTCTATCGGCTGGATGTCGGCAACGGGTTCGCCCGCCGCGCCTTCAACGAGACGTCCGCGAGCTGGGCTGCTACGTTCGGCATACCCGGCTTCTTCACCCCGCGCCTGCCGACACCGCTGCCCGAATGGCCGAACGAACTCAGCCGCCTGAGCTTCTACGACACCACGCCGCTACGCCAGACCCTGCTCGATCTGGTCGATTTCGACCGGATCAACCACAGCGAAACCCGCTTTTCGGTCGGGGCCGTCAACATGATGACCGGCAACTTCGCCTATTTCGACAACTGCAGCAACCGCAGGATCGGCCCCGAACACATCATGGCCAGCGGCGCCCTGCCGCCCGGCTTCCCCCCGGTCGAGATCGACGGCGAGTGGTATTGGGACGGCGGCCTCGTCTCCAACACGCCGCTGCAATACGTGCTCGACAACCGCAGCCCTTGCGAGATGACCGTGTTCCAGGTCGACCTCTTCCCCTCTCGCGGGGCGGTGCCCAAGACCATGGCCGATATCGCCCAGCGGGAGAAGGACATCCGCTTCTCCAGCCGCACGCGCATGAACACCGATCTGTCCAAGCGGCTCCAGGAGATGCGCGCCGCCGCCCAGCGGCTCGCCCACAAGCTGCCGGACGACCTGCGCGACGATCCCGATCTGCACCACCTGCTGGGCTGCCGCCCCGCCGGCGCCGTGGCGGTGATGCACCTCATCAACCGCCCGCGCGGCTACGAGACCATGTCGAAGGACTACGAGTTCTCGCGCATGACGGTTACCGAGCACTGGGATGCGGGCAAGGCCGACGCGCTCTGGTCGCTGCAAAAAGCGGACTGGACCGGGCGCGCGCTGAAACCCGACGAGATCATGACGTTCGACCTCGCGCTCGACCGGCCCCGCAACGGACAGTGACACCTACACATACATCGGCACGCATTTCCCAGGAGAGACGATCCATGAAGCTCAAGGACAAGTCCTGCATCGTCACCGGCGCCGCCAGCGGCATCGGCAACGCCATCGCTCATAAGTATGCCTCCGAGGGCGGCAAAGTGGCCATCGCCGATCTCAACCTCGAAGCCGCCCAGAAGGCCGCCGACGATATCCAGGCGAAGTACGGAACCGAGGCTCTGGCCGTCGCCATGGACGTGACCAGCGAGGATCAGGTGAACGCAGGCGTCGCGCAAGTGGTCGAGGCCTGGGGCGCGGTGGACGTGCTGGTCTCGAACGCCGGCATCCAGATCGTCAATCCGGTCGAGAACTTCGCCTATGCCGACTGGAAGAAGATGCTGGCGATCCACCTCGACGGCGCCTTCCTCACCTCCAAGGCCGTATTGCCGCACATGTACGCGCAGAAATCCGGCTCGATCATCTTCATGGGTTCGGTCCACTCGAAGGAAGCCAGCCCGCTCAAGAGCGCCTACGTCACCGCCAAGCACGGGCTGCTCGGCCTGTCGCGCGTGATCGCCAAGGAAGGCGGCAAGAAAGGCGTGCGCTCCAACGTGATCTGCCCCGGCTTCGTGCGCACCCCGCTGGTGGACAAGCAGATCCCCGAGCAGGCCAGGGAACTGGGCATTTCCGAAGAGGAAGTCATCAGCCGCGTGATGCTCGGCCAGACGGTGGACGGCGAATTCACCACCGTCGACGATATTGCCGAAGTGGCGCTGTTCTTTGCAGGCTTCCAGACCAATGCGCTGACCGGGCAGTCGCTGGTGGCGAGCCATGGGTGGTTCATGGAGTGAGAAGGGGCAGAAGCAGGGGAGCATAGCCCCCCTGCACCCTCATTACCGTCGAGGTCACGCGGACCAACAGCGTCGCGCGCCCATGGCAGCGTCGGTAGACTAATTGGCTGCGCCGCAGGGAGCGCACGACCGACATTCAGCGCGCGACGATGACATTTAGAGGGTCCGGGGGATCATCCCCTGGATCTTCCCTTGTTCTTACCCGGCCGAAACCTTCAACCGCGCCAGAGCCTCATCCCGACCGATCAGCGGCAGCAGCGCGCCCATATCCGGCCCGTGCTCCATCCCGGTAAGCGCCAGACGCAGCGGCAGGAACAGCCCCTTACCCTTGCGCCCCGTCACGTCCTTGAGCGCGCCGGTAAGTGCCTTCCACAAGCCCGCGCCCCATTCCAGCCCGGCCAGAACCGCGACGGCCTGAGCCAGATAGGCCCGGTCCTCGTCTGCCAGTGCCGGAGCCTCGATCGGGCCGATTACCACGCTCCACCAGTCATGCGCCTCGTGAACGTGCGAGAGGTTTGGACGAATCGTTTCCCAGGCGCCCTCGTCCATCTCCTCGGGCAGGCGGCCGGCGACCGCTGCGAACGGCAGCGCATGGACCACGGCGGCATTGACGCGCTCCAGTTCCGCCTCGTCGAACCGGGCAGGCGCGCGGCCGAAGCGGGAAAGATCGAAGGCGGCGGCCAGAGCCTCAGCGTCAAGTCCGGGATCGACGGGGTCGCTGGTGCCAAGGCGCCCCAGCAGCGCGACCACGGCCTGCGCCTCGATGCCGATCCCCCGGAAATGCGCGACTCCAAGCGAGCCGAGGCGCTTGGATAACTTGCCCTCGGTGCCGACCAGCAGCGCCTCGTGGGCAAAGGCCGGAACCGGCGCGCCGAGCGCCGTGAACATCTGGACCTGCGCGGCGGTGTTGGAAACGTGGTCCTCACCGCGCAGGATCTGGGTGACGCCCATGTCCACATCGTCGATCGCGGAGGGCAGCATGTAGAGCCAGGAGCCGTCGGCACGGCGAATCACCGGGTCGCTCATCTGCGCGGCATCGAACTTCTGCGCGCCGCGAATGCCGTCTTCCCAGGCGATCGGCTCGTCATGGTCGAGCAGGAAGCGCCAGTGCGGCAGGTCTCCGGCGGCGATCTTCGCTGCCTTTTCATCTTCGGTGAGCTTGAGCGCGCCGCGATCATAGATCGGCGGCAGGCCGCGTCCAAGCAGCACCTTGCGCTTCAGTTCCAGTTCCTGCGGCGTCTCCCAGCAGGGATAGACGCGCCCGGCTGCCTTCAACCGCTCGAACTCGCGCTCGTAGAGCGCGAAGCGGGCCGACTGCCGCTCCTCCCCGCTCCATTCGATGCCGAGCCAGGCGAGGTCGGCCTTGATGCCCTCGACAAATTCCTCCTTCGAGCGTGCCGCATCCGTGTCGTCGATGCGCAGGAGGAACTTGCCGCCCGCCTGTTTGGCCAGCAGCCAGTTGTGCAGCGCCGTGCGGATGTTGCCGACGTGGAGATGCCCGGTGGGCGAGGGAGCGAAGCGCGTTACGGTCATGCCCCGCGCGTTACGGCGGGCCGGGCAAGAGGTCAATTTCGGCGCGCGAAAACCGCCTTCGCCGCCAGCGCCGCGAACCCGGCCAGCAGCCCCCAGAAAGCCGAGCCGATGCCCAGCAGCGAAACGCCCGAGGCGGTCGCGGCGAAAGTGAGGATCGCAGCATCGCGCTCGGACTTCTCGATCAGCATGTTCTCCACCGCGCCCGAGAGCGGGACGATCAGCGCGATTCCGGTGAAGGCGGCGATCGAGGCCTTGGGCATCGTCAGGAAGAACTGCACCAAAGGCGCTGAAAACAGCGCCAGCGCAAGGTAGAAGGCAGCGTAGATCAGGCCGACCGTCCAGCGGCGGCGCTGGTCCGGGTGCGCGTCGGTGCTGGTGCAGATCGCCGCCGTTATCGCTGCGAGATTGACGCCGTGCGCGCCGAAAGGTGCCAGCAGCATCGTCGCGAGGCCGGTGCCCAGCAGCAGGGGCTGCGGCTTCGGTTCGTAGCCGGCAGTCCGCAGCACGACGAGGCCGGGGAGATTCTGCGAGACCAGCGTGACGAGGAACAGCGGCACGCCGATGCTCGCCACGGCCTTGAGGTCGAAAGCGGGCGTGACCGGCTTCAACCCGCCGAGCAGCGTGTCTGGCGCGAATCCGACCATGTCGCCGCGCAGGAGCACGACGGCAACGCCGGAAACCAGCACCAGCAGCAGAGCGTAGAGTGGGAAGCGCTGGCGGGCGATCACGAAGACCAGCAACAGGATCACCACCAGCAGCGGGTCGGTCTGCAAAGTGCGGAACAGTTGCAGGCAGAACGGCAGCAGCACGCCCGCCAGCATCGCCGAAGCGACCGAGGCAGGAATTCGTGCGGCCAGCCGCCCAAGTGCAGGCACCAGCCCCAGCAGGCACATGAGCGCCGCGGCCGCTACGAAAGCGCCGATCGCCAGCGGCCAGGCGACCGCACCGTCGCTCGCCGCCAGCAGCGCCGCGCCCGGGGTGGACCAGGCGAGCACCACCGGCATTCGCATCCACAGCGAGAGGGTCGCACCGGCCACAGCGATACCGAGGCAGAGCGCCGTCACCGCCGAGCCGACCTGCCCCGCTTCGGCCCCGAGCGCCTGCATGGCCTGAACGACCAGCGCGACGGTTCCTCCGAACCCGATCAGGGCAGCGATGAGAGCGGAAGTCCAGGAGGCGAGCGGCGGCAGTCGGGAAAGCATCGCCGGCCTATGGCAGGTTTGTCATGGATGGAAAGGCTTCGAGATCGGCCTACTGAGGGTGGGCGTCCATCAGCGCCGCCTCGGGGGTGGAAACCCGGCTGTCCGGATGTCTCACGCCATCTGATTTTTTTGAGAAGATAAGGAAATGGTGGAGCCTAGCGGGATCGAACCGCTGACCTCCTGCATGCCATGCA
>NZ_ATHL01000054.1 GCF_000445125.1 Novosphingobium lindaniclasticum LE124 | reverse complement strand
CTGGCGGACCCGGAGCGAATGGACGCGATCCGCGCCCGCGCCCGCGTGGAGGCGCGCCGCCGCTTCTCGCGCGAGAACCACGTCCGCCAGGTGACCGCCGCCTATCGGGAACTGGCCGGGCGCCGGCTCCCACGAGGATGAGCCGGGCTCGCCTGAGTATTTCCCGGATAACCCTTAATAACCAAGGCATTCCGCCGCTCTTTGCGTCAACCTGTCGTCGAAGGTTCCACTGGAGCCGCACCGCTCTCGAAAGCGGCGTGGAAGGTGGAGCCAGCTCAATTCTTGAGGGAGGGCAAACCCATATGTCTCACGGTCTCGCAAGCCTGTTCCGGCTCCGCCCGCTGGTGGCGGTTCCCCTGGCGCTGACGCTGGTTTCCACGTCGATGCTGGGCGCATGTTCCTCGCCCACCGCATCGTTGCCAGCGCTCGCCTCCACGCCCGGCGGCGCCTACAAGGTGGGGGCGGGCGACAAGCTCCACATCGTGGTGCAGGACCTGCAGAGCGCCAACGGCGACTATATCGTGGAGGACAGCGGGGCGATCTCGCTGCCCTATATCAAGCAGGTGAACGTCGCCGGGCTGACCTATCGCGAGATCGAGCAGGGCATCGCCGCCTCGCTGCTGCGGCAGGGGATCATGACCGGCGATCCGGTGGTCAACGTCGGGCCGGTGGAGCTGCGGCCGTTCTACGTCGTGGGCGAAGTCAACAAGCCCGGCCAGTTCGAGTACCGTCAGGGCATGACCGTGCTCGCGGCGATCTCGGCAGCGGGCGGCTACACCTATCGCGCCAAGACCGGCAAAGTCGCCGTGACCCGCGTGGTGAACGGCAAGGACGTGACCGCCAGCGCCGACGAGTTCGCCGTCATCCTGCCGGGCGACCGCATCCGCGTCTACGAGCGGTGGTTCTGAGGCCGTGCGGGGGGCAATCGCACTGGCCGCGCCGGTTCCGTTCCTGCTCGCGGTGCCGCAGCAGGCACTGGCCCAGGCGCGCGACATCGGTTCCACCGCCTCGGCGGTCTATCCCAACGACAAGGCGTACCGGGAACTGCCCATGCGCCTCGGCTCGCTCAACGTCAGTCTCGGCGGCGAAGCGCGGGTGGAGTACGACACCAACGTCTACGCCACCCCCAGCAACGCGCGCGACGACGTCCATCTGGAACTGACGCCGGAACTGCAGGTGAGCACCGGCCAGGGCACGCTGACCGGCCAGGCCCACGCCGCCGCCACCGTCCGCCGCTTCGCCAATCTCAAGACCGAGAACACCGAGGCCTGGTCTCTCGACGGCACCCTGCGCTGGTCGCCTTACGCCACCACCTCGCTCACCGGGCGCGCCTTCTGGAACCGCACCGTCGAGGAGCGCGGCAGCCCGGAATCGCGGCAGGATCCCAACTCCGGCCCGCGCGAGATCGACAGCCTGGGCGCCGACCTGCGCTTCCGCCACATGGCGCGCCGCATATTGTTCGATCTTCAAGGCAACTTCACCAAGTTCGACGCCGTATCCCGTGCCGACGACAACCGCGACTTCAACGGCATGAACGGCGTCGCCACCGTGGGCTGGCGCGTCACCGGCATAACCTCCGTGACGGCCAGCGCCTTCATCGCCCGGCGCGATTTCCGCCAGGAGTTCACCCCCACCGGCGAGAAGCGGAACACCACCACCTGGGGCGGCCGCCTCGGCGTGGAGTTCGAACCGGGCGGCGTGCTCCAGGGCAACCTCTCGGCGGGCGTTTTCCGCTTCAGCCCGGACGAGAAGACCATACCCGGCCGCACCGGCCTCTCCGTCTCCGGCAGCCTCACCTACCGCCCGAGAGAACGCACCGCGATCATGCTCGACGCCTTCAACGGCGACGTCGCGACATTCCGCAGCGGCGCCCAGGGACGTACCGACACGACCCTCAAGCTCTCCGTCCAGCAGGAGATCCGCCACAACCTCTTCGCGACCGTGGCCGCCGGTTACCGGCGCACGCGCTATGTCGGCACCGGCGTCAAGGAGCAGACGCCGACGGTGCAGGGCGAAGTCGAGTACGTCGTGTCGCGCAACATGTCGGTGGCCGGCTATGCCATCTTCGGCAAGCGCAACAGCGACGACGCCTCGCAGGAATTCGACCGCCTCAAGCTGGGCGCCTCGTTCCGCCTGCGGTTCTGACCGGGCGTCATTCCCCGGCGGCAACTTGCGCCGCTTCCGCCGCCTTGCGCGCCTCGACCTGGGCACGCAGACCGGCGATGCGCTCCTGGATCGAGGCCCGGACATCTTCGAGCGAGGGATACGACGCCTCGATCTCGGCCCGGATCCGCTCGTAGAGCGGATCGCCGGGACGGGGGTCGCGGCGGCTGTTGCGATGGGGGTCGCCATAGCGCTCGGGCAGGCGCTGGCGCAGCAGGAACAGCATGAGCTGGGTATCGTGGCGCGTCCAGGTGGCGACCACTTCGCCCCCGCTGACCACCGGCCGTTCCTCGCCCCGGATCGCCCGTTCGAGCGCGCAGTCCTCCAGCCGCATCATGCCCCGGTCCACCGCGAGGTTCCAGGCCCGCGCAAAGCCTTCCGCGCCGGGCAGGGCGCGCAGCTTGTAGAGCGCCTCCATCGACGCCCCGATCGCCCGCGCCGCCTGGGTGACGATGCCCGAGGCCGCCAGCGCCGCGATGAAGGCGCGCTGCCGCTCCGGCGTGATCGAGTTGGCACGCGGCGCCTTGTGGACATAGGCCGCGAAGCCGAGCAGCGGATCCTCGGGATCGATCGCATCCTCGAAGAAGGCCGCGCGCGATGTCCGCCGCCCCGGCCGCACGGACGCGCAGCGCACCCGTTCCTCCCCGACCCGGGGAGGGCGACTGCCGACGAAGTCGGTATCGGAGGGGCAGGGGCAATCCGCCCCGCCTCGATCGAGAGACGACACCCCCGAACCTGCCCCGCCCCGCTCCCGCCGAGCCGCCTTCCCGCGACGACGTTTCGAGGAACCCTGACCTGAAGATTTTCTGCCGGAAGACATAAGACAACCCCGCTCTCGCTGTTGAACCTGTGTTCCCAATGGCAGGCCGGTTTAACGTGAGCGGGTGGCTGTAGGAAAATTGTTTGCAGGAAGGGCCAATTCGCGGGCTTTCATAGACTTTCGATGCACCACTTATCAGCTTCCGGCGTTCGGTTGCGAGCGTTCTACGTCATATAGGGGGGGCGGTCAGGCAGCTTTCGGAGTAAAATCGTGCAATCATGCCATTCCGGTTTCGGCAGCGCGGCTGCGCGCCGCCTGTGACGGAAACGGGTGGCTAGCTGCCATTGCGCCGCTCGCGACAGCTTTGCTCAGCGGTCGCATGCCAATCTCTGGCCACTCCGTGGAGCATCACCATGCAGGCGGGAAGAGCAAGCGCGATCAAGAACACTCGAAGCTTCGGCGCGAACTTCATTTTTTCCATAAAGATCGCGCTCAAGCCGAAAATGGGGATTAGGCCCACCTTCGTGAGACCGTAGAAATAGCCATACGGTTCGCAAGGGGTTGCGGTGCTGAAAACAAGATAAGCGACCGACGCGAGCGCAGCGACAAAAAACAAAAGGCTCAGTACGGTAGCGAGAGCGGGAACTAGCCAGCGTTCGAACATGAAGCTGTTTGATAATCGCAAATCGAACGACGGCAATGGGGCGGATCCGGTCAGGCAGCTTTCGGAGTAAAATCGTGCAATTTTACCATTCCGGTCCCGGGAGCGCTGCTGTGCGCGTTCTATGACGAAAACGGTGGGTGAGCCGCCGTTAGGCATCTTACCTCGACGCAATCTGCCTCGGCTGCTGCAACACCCGTTCAGTTCGGAATGTGACGTTTCCGTGTCGCAAGCCAAGCCCCGCAAGCTGAGGAAAGCGTCACGGGAAGGCTCCAAACAGCCAGATAGATTAATTTAGGTTCCTGTAAATCATAGCCGTCCATCGCCGACTTCAAGGCAAGCAAAACGATCAGGGCGGTGGGAAATAGACCAATTGCAGTACGAGTAATCGTCCGGGCTGATAGATCCATCGAGCCGCACCACCTCGATAGGACCCAAGCTGCGAGGAAAGTGAGCAAGAGCAAGATGTAATACACAGCAGCTTCCTTGCGGTAACGCGAATTCACTTCGCTACCAAATTTGCGGATAAATCGCAAAAATGCGGTTGCGAGACATGCTCAAAGGCGGTGCATGAAGTTCATGCCAACGTCCCATCTGGGGGCGGGTCTGGTCAGGCCGCTTTCAGATTGAAGTCGCCAATTCCGGCTCCGGAAGAGCGGCTGCGCGGCGCCTAGGCATGAAGTAGCGCCTAGCTTCCGTTCGATCCGGCCACCGTCCCGGACTTGATCCGGGACCGCTGGCAGGGCCGCTCGAAGCCTGAAGGCAGCAGTGGCCCATCGCAAGCTCTCGCCTCAAGAGTACCTGGCGGTTCCGGATCAAGTCCGGGAGGACGCAAATACGCGAGCATGGGAATGCGGGCGGCTTTCCCGCAAGGATGACCTCTTGGCATCTCTCCGCGAACTGTTTGTCATCAAGGTCGGCGCAGCGGAGGCGACCGGCTGCTCCAAGCGATTTCCGCGAGCCGACCGCATCGGGCGTCGGCCATGCTCGCGTCCCGATTTCCTTGACCCGCCGCGCCAAATCTCCTAAGGGCGCGCATCTCCTGCGGGTGTTCTTGCAGGAAACGACATAGAGCTGAACATTGTCCTGTCAGCTTTTCCGGGCCTTTCCCCGCAGCATGGCTGCGGGAAGGGCGGTTCGAAGCCTTCTTTCGCCGAGTCGCGAAAAGGGTGTTCCTACGGGAAGGCGCAGGGCAAAGTAATCCGGTGCTAACGGCCGGGTGGAGTGTTTTTCGGCTCACGTTCGACGGTCGCCAGGTGCGAACCGCCAGCGGGCACGGCTTCGGTCGGGCGCAGGCAGGTTAGGGGCACTCGGGCGCTTCGGCGTGATCTCTCGAAAATATTCCGTCCTTTCAGATGCTCCGGGCTTGGTGTCGGACAGCCCCTTGGGGTGCGAAGGGTTCGCGCCGGTGCCGCCTGTTTCGACGGGAAGCCGCTCCGGTCCGGATCCATCGCACTCCCATTTGAAAGAAGAGTATAGATGCCCACTATCAACCAGCTGATCCGCAAGGGTCGCGAGCCGCAGAAGGCCAAGTCGAAGGTTCCTGCGATGGAGCAGAACCCGCAGAAGCGCGGTGTTTGCACCCGCGTCTACACCACGACCCCGAAGAAGCCGAACTCGGCTCTCCGCAAGGTCGCCAAGGTGCGCCTGACCAACAGCCGCGAAGTCATCTCGTACATCCCGGGTGAAGGCCACAACCTGCAGGAGCACTCGGTCGTGCTCATCCGCGGCGGCCGCGTCCGCGACCTTCCCGGCGTTCGCTACCACATCCTGCGCGGCGTGCTCGACACCCAGGGCGTCAAGGATCGCAAGCAGAGCCGCTCGAAGTACGGCGCCAAGCGTCCGAAGTAAGCCGGCCCGCGGGGCTTTCCGCCTCGCACGGTACAAGATTTACCGGCCGGTGATGCGCACGCTCCCGCCCGAAAGAACAAGGAATATCAACGATGTCACGTCGTCGTCGTCCCGAGAAGCGGGAAATCCTGCCCGATCCCAAGTTCGGTGATCAGGTCCTGTCGAAGTTCATGAACAACCTCATGCTCGATGGTAAGAAGTCGGTCGCCGAATCGATCGTCTATGGCGCCATGGAAACCATGGAAACCCGCGCCAAGACCGACCCGGTCCAGCTGTTCCACGATGCCCTGAACAACGTGAAGCCGCAGATCGAAGTCCGCAGCCGCCGCGTCGGCGGTGCGACCTACCAGGTCCCGGTCGAAGTCCGTCCGGAGCGCGCCCAGGCTCTCGCCATCCGCTGGCTGATCACGGCTGCCCGCAACCGTCCCGAGACCACCATGTCGGCGCGTCTCTCGGGCGAGCTGCTCGATGCTGCCAACAACCGCGGCAATGCCGTGAAGAAGCGCGAAGACACGCACCGCATGGCGGACGCGAACCGCGCCTTCTCGCACTACCGCTGGTAATGTGCGTGGTGTCGCCCGGATCGACCCCTTCGTTGGCGGTCATCCGGGCGTCACACTTTTAATTCAGGGGGCGAGGTCTTATCTGAAGGCCGCCTTGCTCCCGAAACACTCCTGCTAAGGATTCTCACCATGGCACGCAGCCATCCGCTGAACATGTACCGCAACATCGGTATCATGGCGCACATCGACGCTGGTAAGACCACCACTACCGAGCGTATCCTCTACTACACCGGCAAGTCCTACAAGATCGGCGAAGTCCACGACGGCGCTGCGACCATGGACTGGATGGAGCAGGAGCAGGAACGCGGCATCACCATCACCTCGGCTGCGACGACCTGCTTCTGGACCTCCGAGGGCCAGGAATACCGCATCAACATCATCGACACCCCCGGGCACGTCGACTTCACCATCGAAGTCGAACGCTCGCTGCGCGTGCTCGACGGTGCGGTCGCCTGCTTCGACGGCGTTGCCGGCGTCGAACCGCAGTCCGAAACCGTATGGCGTCAGGCCGACAAGTACGGCGTTCCACGCATGTGCTTCATCAACAAGCTCGACCGCACCGGTGCGAACTTCAAGTACTGCGTGCAGTCGATCATCGACCGCCTCGGCGCGACGCCTGCCGTGCTTTACATGCCGATCGGCCTCGAAGCCGACCTGAAGGGCCTGGTCGACCTGGTTCACAACCGCGCGATCGTCTGGAAGGACGAATCGCTCGGCGCCGAATTCTTCTACGAAGAAATCCCGGCCGAACTGGCTGACGAAGCCGCCGAGTACCGCACCAAGCTCATCGAACTTGCCGTCGAGCAGGACGACGAAGCGATGGAAGCCTACCTGGAAGGCAATGAGCCGGACGTCGCCACGCTCAAGAAGCTGATCCGCAAGGGCACGCTGGGCCACGCATTCGTGCCGGTCGTCTGCGGTTCGGCGTTCAAGAACAAGGGCGTTCAGCCCCTGCTCGACGCCGTCGTCGACTACCTGCCTTCGCCGCTCGACATCGAAGACGTCCAGGGCGTCAAGGTCGACAGCGACGAGGCCGACAGCCGTCCGCCGGAAGACACCGCACCGTTCTCGGCGCTCGCCTTCAAGGTCATGAACGATCCCTTCGTGGGCTCGCTCACCTTCATCCGCATCTACTCGGGTACGCTCTCGAAGGGCTCGTACCTGAACTCGGTGAAGGGCAAGAAGGAAAAGGTCGGCCGCATTCTCGAAATGCACGCCAACGACCGTAAGGACATCGAAGAAGCCTTCGCGGGCGACATCGTTGCTCTTGCCGGCATGAAGGAAACCACCACGGGCGACACGCTCTGCGCGGAAAAGGCGCCGATCGTTCTCGAACGCATGGAATTCCCCGAGCCGGTCATCGAACTCTCGGTGGAACCGAAGACCAAGGCCGACCAGGAGAAGATGGGCGTCGCGCTCAACCGTCTCTCGGCCGAGGATCCCTCGTTCCGCGTCTCTACCGACCACGAGTCGGGCCAGACGATCATCAAGGGCATGGGCGAACTTCACCTGGACATCATCGTCGACCGCATGCGTCGCGAGTTCAAGGTCGAAGCCAACGTCGGCGCTCCGCAGGTCGCCTATCGCGAATACCTCGCCAAGGCTGTCGATGTGGACTACACCCACAAGAAGCAGTCGGGCGGTACCGGTCAGTTCGGCCGCGTGAAGATCAAGGTCACGCCGGGCGAGCGCGGTGCGGGCATCACCTTCAAGGACGAGATCAAGGGCGGTAACATTCCGAAGGAATATATCCCCGCGATCGAAAAGGGCATGCGCGAAACCGCTGCCTCGGGTTCGCTGGTCGGCTTCCCGATCATCGACTTCGACATCGTCCTCTACGACGGTGCCTACCACGACGTCGACTCGTCTGCCCTGGCCTTCGAAATCGCCGGTCGCGGTGCTATGCGTGAAGTCGCCCAGAAGGCCGGCATCAAGCTGCTCGAGCCGATCATGAAGGTCGAAGTCGTCACCCCCGAGGAATACCTCGGCGACGTCATCGGCGACATGAACAGCCGTCGTGGGCAGATCCAGGGTACCGACAGCCGCGGCAACGCCCAGGTCGTGGAATCCATGGTCCCGCTGGCCAACATGTTCGGTTACGTGAACCAGCTCCGCTCGTTCACCCAGGGCCGTGCAAACTACTCGATGTTCTTCTCCCATTACGACGAAGTCCCGGCCAACGTCGCGGCTGAAGTCAAGGAGAAGCTTGCCTAACAGGCAAGATAAGACTACGGGCGGCGCCTGTTTCAGCGGGCGCCGTCCATTCCCGCAGATTCGATTTCAAGCGAAAAGAAGGTTTGAACAATGGCGAAGGCAAAATTCGAGCGGAACAAGCCGCACTGCAACATCGGCACCATCGGTCACGTCGACCACGGCAAGACGACCCTGACGGCTGCCATCACCAAGGTCATGTCGGAAGTGTTCGGCGGTGAAGCCGTTGATTTCGCCAACATCGACAAGGCTCCGGAAGAGCGCGAGCGCGGCATCACCATCTCGACCGCTCACGTCGAGTACGAGACCGACGCCCGTCACTACGCGCACGTCGATTGCCCGGGTCACGCCGACTACGTGAAGAACATGATCACCGGTGCTGCCCAGATGGACGGCGCGATCCTGGTCGTGAACGCCGCTGACGGCCCGATGCCGCAGACCCGCGAGCACATCCTGCTTGCTCGCCAGGTCGGCGTGCCGCAGCTCGTCGTGTACATGAACAAGGTCGACCAGGTCGATGACGCCGAGCTCCTGGAGCTCGTTGAACTCGAAGTTCGTGAACTGCTCTCGTCGTACGACTTCGACGGCGACAACATCCCCGTCGTCAAGGGTTCGGCCCTGGCCGCTCTCGAAGGCCGTGACGACGAGATCGGCAAGAACTCGATCCTCGAGCTGATGAAGGCCGTCGACGAATTCATCCCGCAGCCCCCGCGTCCCACCGACAAGGCATTCCTGATGCCCGTCGAAGACGTGTTCTCGATCTCGGGTCGTGGTACGGTCGTCACCGGCCGCGTCGAAACCGGCATCGTCAAGGTTGGTGAAGAAGTCGAAGTCGTCGGTATCCGCGACACGCAGAAGACCACGGTCACCGGCGTCGAAATGTTCCGCAAGCTGCTCGACCAGGGTGAAGCCGGCGACAACATCGGCGCACTGGTGCGCGGCCTGAAGCGTGACGACGTTGAGCGTGGCCAGGTTCTCGCCAAGCCGGGCACCGTGACCCCGCACACCGAGTTCTCGGCTGAAGTCTACGTTCTGTCGAAGGACGAAGGCGGCCGTCACACGCCGTTCTTCGCCAACTACCGTCCGCAGTTCTACTTCCGCACCACCGACGTGACCGGCGAAGTGATCCTGCCCGAGGGCACCGAGATGGTCATGCCCGGCGACAACGTTTCGCTGTCGGTGAAGCTGATCGCTCCGATCGCCATGGACGAAGGTCTCCGCTTCGCAATCCGCGAAGGCGGCCGCACCGTCGGTTCGGGCGTCGTTGCCACGATCACGAAGTAATTCGTCGATCTACAGCTACGGCTAAGTGATTGGCCCGGGCTTCCGAAAGGAAGCCCGGGCTTTTCGTGTCCGGAAGGGTAGGGGCAAAAGACACTTTGTCGGCGCCCTGCAGATTCCCGCAAACTAGGGCTTGATCGACTCGGCGTCCCCGTGTAGGGGCGCGGTTCGAATTTGACGGGACTTTACGTCCTTTGGCTCTTTCTCATCGGTAGTAGGTAATGGAAGCTCAGAACATCCGTATCCGCCTGAAGGCGTTTGACCATCGCGTGCTCGACCAGGCCACTGGTGAAATCGCTGACACGGCCCGTCGCACCGGCGCTCTGATTCGTGGGCCCATTCCCCTGCCGACGAAGATCGAGAAGTTCACGGTCAACCGTGGTCCGCACATCGACAAGAAGTCGCGTGAGCAGTTCGAAGTCCGCACCTACAAGCGCCTGCTTGACATCGTGCAGCCGAACGCAGCTACCGTCGACGCTCTGATGAAGCTCGACCTGGCTGCCGGCGTGAATGTCGAGATCAAGCTGGCCTAAGCCGGTTTGCGAGGCTGCCTTCGGCGGCCCCGACAGTCTTTTGATCGGACTTTAAACGATCGGTGAAATTCGGATCCTCGGATCCAAATTACCTTGTCGGCCCATGGCCGGCTTTGCGGGCCACAGCCTGCAGAGACAGCGCCCCGGACAAAAGGTTCGGGGACACAAGGGATACCTCCGCTGCCTTCCTTCGGGAAGGTGTCGGGAATGCGTCCCCCGTCTCGTTTCCGCGGTCCATGATGGGCTTGCAGGGAACACCTGACCCGGACGGGGTTCGTATCATAGCAGGGTTGGACACGCGTGCGAGGGATGGTCCTGCGTACGCCTCTGTAAGGAGAAAGGTCATGCGTACAGGCGTGATCGCCAAGAAAGTCGGGATGACCCGCCTGTTCCAGGAGGACGGTCGCCATGTGCCCGTCACTGTCCTGGCACTTGAAGACTGTCAGGTGGTTTCGGTTCGTACTGCTGATCGTGACGGCTACGTCGCGGTTCAGCTCGGTGCGGGCGAAGCAAAGCAGAAGAACGTTGCCAAGCCGCAGCGCGAACATTTCGCCAAGGCTCAGGTTCCCCTGAAGATGCGCGTCGCGGAATTCCGCGTCGCCGACGACGCCCTTCTGGAAGTCGGCGCCACGATCGCAGCCTCGCACTTCGTGCCCGGCCAGCTGGTCGATGTAGGCGGCCACACCCAGGGCAAGGGCTTCCAGGGCGCCATGAAGCGCTGGGGCTTCGGCGGTATGCGCGCCACCCACGGTGTTTCGATCTCGCACCGTGCGCACGGTTCGACGGGTAACCGTCAGGATCCGGGCAAGGTGTTCAAGAACAAGAAGATGGCCGGCCACATGGGCGACCGTCAGCGCACCCAGCAGAACCTCGAAGTCGTCCGCGTGGACGACGAGCGTGGCCTGATCTTCGTCAAGGGCTCGGTCCCCGGTTCGAAGAACGCCTGGCTCACCGTGTCGGACGCCGTCAAGGTCAACCGTCACGCCGAGGCTCCGTACCCCGCCGGCATCAAGTCGGTTGCCAACACCAATGATACGGCCGCTGCCGTGACCCCGGCCGAAGCCGCGGCTCCCGAAGCGACCGAAGGCCAGGAGGGCTAATCATGAAGGTTCAGGTCCTCAACATCGACGGTTCGGCCGCCAACGCCGATATCGAGCTTTCGGACGACGTGTTCGGCCTCGAGCCGCGCGCGGACATCCTGCACCGCGTCGTTACCTGGCAGCTCGAAAACCGTCGCGGCATCGCCCGCGCGACCCGCGAGCGTTCGGACGTTGCCCGCACAGGCAAGAAGTTCGGTCGCCAGAAGGGCGGCGGTACGGCGCGTCACGGCGACCGTGCAGCTCCGGTCTTCATCGGCGGTGGTAAGGCTCACGGTGCCCGTCGCCGCGAGTTCAACATTTCGCTGAACAAGAAGATCCGTGCACTCGGTCTGAAGATGGCCCTTTCGGCCAAGGCTCAGAACGGTCTCGTGATCGTCGACTCGCTCGACGTTTCCGACGCCAAGACCAAGGCGCTCGCCGGCCAGCTCGCCAAGGCGAACTTCGGCAAGAAGGTTCTCGTCATGGACGGTGAGCAGGTCAACGAGGGCTTCGCCCTGGCTGCCCGCAACATCGTCGGCGTGAACGTGCTCCCGGCTGTCGGCGCGAACGTCTACGACATCCTGAAGCACGATACGCTGGTGCTGACGCGCGCCGCTGTCGAAAAGCTGGAGGCGCGTTTCAATGGCTAAGAGCAACGTGGATATCCGTCACTTCGACGTGATCCTCTCGCCCCACATCACCGAGAAGTCGACCCTGCTTTCCGAGCAGAACGCGGTCGTCTTCAAGGTTGCTGACAAGGCGACCAAGCCCGAGATCAAGGCCGCCGTCGAGGCTCTGTTCGACGTCAAGGTCACCGGCGTGAACACGCTGGTCATCAAGGGCAAGACCAAGCGCTGGCGCGGTAAGGCTTACCGCCGCAGCGACGTGAAGAAGGCGATCGTCACGCTGGCCGAAGGTCAGTCGATTGACATCACCGAAGGCGCGCGGGGTTAATTTCCGATGGCACTCAAGACTTACAACCCGACCAGCCCCGCCCGTCGCGGCCTGGTCCTCGTCGACAAGTCGTCGCTCTGGAAGGGCAAGCCCCTCAAGGCGCTGACCGAAGGCAAGAGCAAGACCGGCGGCCGCAACAACAAGGGTCACGTGACCTCGCGCGGCATCGCTGGCGGCCACAAGCAGAAGTACCGCTTCATCGACTTCAAGCGTCGTAAGTGGGACATGGAAGCGACCGTGGAGCGTATCGAATACGATCCCAACCGCACCGCTTTCATCGCACTCGTGAAGTACACGGATGGTGAACTGACCTACATCATCGCGCCGCAGCGCCTCGCCGTGGGCGATGTCGTCGTCGCCGGTGAGAAGACTGACGTGAAGCCCGGCAACGCCATGCTTCTGTCGCAGATGCCGGTCGGCACGATCTGCCACAACGTCGAGATGAAGCCCGGCAAGGGTGGTCAGATCGCCCGTTCGGCAGGCACCTACGTGCAGGTCGTCGGTCGTGACCGCGGCATGGTCATCGTTCGTCTGAACTCGGGCGAGCAGCGCTACCTGCGCGGCGACTGCATGGGCACCGTTGGGGCCGTGTCGAATCCCGACAACGCCAACCAGACCCTCGCCAAGGCCGGTCGCGGCCGTTGGCTGGGCCGTCGCCCGCTGACCCGCGGTGTTGCCAAGAACCCGGTCGACCACCCGCACGGTGGTGGTGAAGGCCGTACCTCGGGCGGCCGTCACCCGGTCACTCCGTGGGGCAAGCCGACCAAGGGCGCTCGCACTCGCAACAACAAGCAGACGGACAAGATGATCATCCGTTCGCGCCACGCCAAGAAGAAGAGGTAAGACACGATGGCACGTTCCGTCTGGAAAGGCCCCTTCGTCGACCTGTACCTTCTCAAGAAGGCCGAGGTCGCGCAGGATGCCGGTGCAAAGGCTTCTCCGATCAAGACCTGGTCGCGTCGCTCCACCATCCTTCCGCAGTTCGTTGGCCTGACCTTCCAGGTCTACAACGGACACAAGTTCATCCCTGTCTCGGTCAACGAGGACATGGTCGGCCACAAGCTCGGTGAATTCGCGCCCACGCGCACCTTCCCCGGCCACGCTGCCGACAAGAAGGGCAAGCGCTAATGAGCAAGCAGGCAGCACCCCGCCGCGTAGGCGAGAAGGAAGCTCTTGCGGTCGGAACCACCATCCGTGGTTCCGCCCAGAAGCTCAACCTCGTCGCCGCCCTCATCCGTGGCCGCCGTGCCGAGGACGCGATGAACATCCTGGCCTTCTCCAAGAAGGCGATGGCCCAGGACGCCCGCAAGATCCTCGCATCGGCGATCGCGAATGCGGAAAACAACCACAACCTCGACGTCGACGCGCTCGTCGTCGCCGAGGCGTCGGTCGGCAAGTCGATCACCATGAAGCGTTTCCACGCTCGCGGTCGCGGCAAGTCCACCCGGATCCTCAAGCCGTTCTCGCGCCTGCGGATCGTCGTTCGCGAAGTCGAGGAGGCCTGAGCCATGGGTCACAAGAGCAATCCGATCGGTCTGCGTCTGCAGATCAACCGTACCTGGGACAGCCGCTGGTTCGCGGAAGGCCGGGACTACGGCAAGCTGCTTGAGGAAGACCTCAAGATCCGCAAGTTCATCATGGAGACGGTGCCCCAGGCTGCGGTCTCCAAGGTGGTCATTGAGCGTCCGGCCAAGCTGTGCCGCATCTCGATCTACGCTGCCCGCCCCGGTGTCATCATCGGCAAGAAGGGCGCGGACATCGAGAAGCTGCGCAAGCAGCTTGCGAAGATGACCTCGAGCGAAGTGAAGCTGAACATTGTCGAAATCCGCAAGCCGGAAATCGACTCCAAGCTCGTCGCCCAGGGCATCGCCGATCAGTTGATCCGCCGTGTGGCGTTCCGCCGTGCGATGAAGCGCGCCGTTCAGTCGGCTCTTCGTCTCGGCGCCGAAGGCATCAAGATCACCTGCGGTGGTCGCCTTGGTGGTGCGGAAATCGCGCGTACCGAATGGTACCGCGAAGGCCGCGTGCCGCTTCACACCCTGCGTGCCAACATCGACTATGCCGAAGCCGAGGCGCTGACCGCCTATGGCATCATCGGCATCAAGGTCTGGATCTTCAAGGGCGAAATCCTTGGCCACGACCCGATGGCGCAGGACCGCCTGATGATGGAGGCGCAGACCTCCGGCGTGCGTCCGGCACGCGATGACCGCAGGAACTAAGAGTCATGCTGCAACCGAAGAAGACCAAGTTCCGCAAGGCCTTCAAGGGCCGGATCAAGGGTGATGCCAAGGGTGGCACCGACCTGAACTTCGGCTCGTACGGCCTCAAGGCCCTCGAGCCGGAGCGGATCACCGCCCGCCAGATCGAAGCGGCTCGCCGCGCGATCACGCGTCACATCAAGCGCCAGGGCCGTCTCTGGATCCGCGTTTTCCCCGACGTGCCGGTTTCGAAGAAGCCTGCAGAAGTCCGTCAGGGTAAGGGCAAGGGTTCGGTCGAATACTGGGCTGCCCGCGTCAAGCCGGGCCGCATCCTGTTCGAACTGGACGGCGTCGCTGGCCCCCTCGCAGCCGAGGCTTTCAGCCGCGCTGCGATGAAGCTGCCGATCAAGACCAAGGTCGTGGCTCGCCTCGGCGACACCTCGCACCTTGGCGGCGAGTAAGGAAGTCGAATCATGGCTAACAAGATCGAAGACCTTCGCGCCAAGACCGACGACCAGCTCACCGCTGACCTCGTCGAGCTGAAGCGCGAGCAGTTCAACCTGCGGTTCCAGGCCGCGACCAGCCAGCTTGAAGCGCCCGCGCGCATCAAGCAGGTGCGTCGTGACATCGCCCGCATCAAGACGCTCCAGGCCGAGCGTGCGGCGCAGGCCTAAGGAGGAAACACGATGCCCAAGCGTATTCTGATCGGGACCGTCGTTTCCGACAAGACCGACAAGACCGTGACTGTGCTGGTCGAGCGCAAGGTGAAGCACCCCCTTTACGGGAAGATCATCCGCCGCTCGAAGAAGTATCACGCTCACGACGAAGACAACGCCTTCAAGACCGGCGAGCGCGTCCGGATCGAGGAGACGAAGCCCTTCTCGAAGACCAAGACCTGGAAGGTTCTTGACCGTCTTCAGGCGAGCAAGGGTACGGCGCTCGAAGCCGAGGTATAAGATTTGGACCGGCCATGTCCTTGGCGACATGGCCGGTTCGATCTGCCTCGGCCTCAGGGCCAGACAAGAGTGTTGACCTGGACGGGTGAATGCGTCAAATGCGCGCACTTCGCCCGTCGGGGCGACTCGGGCCCCTCGTGGGCCTGTCTTTTTAGGAACTGCCGGACTTGTTCCGGCAAGCCAGTTGAGAAGGACTCGGATCGATGATCCAGATGCAATCCAATCTCGACGTCGCGGACAACAGCGGCGCAAAGCGCGTTCAGTGCATCAAGGTACTGGGCGGCTCCAAGCGTCGTTTCGCAGGCGTCGGCGACATCATCGTGGTGTCGGTGAAGGAGGCGCAGCCCCGCGCTCGCGTCAAGAAGGGCGACGTTCACCGTGCGGTGATCGTGCGTACTCGCAAGGACGTCCGTCGTACCGACGGCAGCGTCATCCGCTTCGACAGCAACGCGGCGGTGCTCATCAACAAGAACGAGGAGCCGATCGGCACCCGTATCTTTGGCCCCGTCGTGCGCGAGCTTCGCGGCAGAGGCTTCATGAAGATCATCTCGCTTGCTCCGGAGGTGCTGTAATGGCTGCCGCGAAGATCAAGAAGGGTGACTCCGTCGTCGTCCTGTCCGGCAAGGACAAGGGCCGCACCGGCACCGTGCTTCAGGTTCTCCCGAAGGACGCCAAGGTCGTGGTCGAGGGCGTGAACGTTGCTACCAAGCACCGCAAGCCGACCCAGCAGAATCCGCAGGGTGGCATTGAGCGTGTTCCGGCCCCGATGGCGATCAGCAAGATCGCCGTTGCCGACAAGGATGGCAAGCCGACCCGCGTTCGCTTCGAAACCAAGGACGGCAAGAAGGTCCGCGTGGCCGTGAAGTCCGGGGAGACCATCGATGGCTGAGAAGTACACTCCGCGTCTGCGCTCGAAGTACGACGCTGAAATCGCGAAGGCGATGACCGAGAAGTTCGGTTACAAGAACGTGATGGAAGTGCCGAAGATCGAGAAGATCACGCTCAACATGGGTGTCGGCGAAGCGAGCCAGGACAAGAAGAAGGTCCAGACCGCTGCTGCCGAGATGGAAGCCATCGCCGGCCAGAAGCCCGTCGTGACCAAGGCCCGCAAGTCGATCGCGCAGTTCAAGCTGCGTGAAGGCATGCCGATCGGCTGCAAGGTGACGCTCCGCCGCGAGCGCATGTACGAGTTCCTCGATCGTCTCGTGACCATCGCAATGCCCCGCATCCGCGACTTCCGTGGCCTGAACCCCAAGTCGTTCGACGGTCGCGGCAACTACGCGATGGGTCTCAAGGAGCAGATCATCTTCCCGGAGATCAGCTACGACAAGATCGAGAAGGTGCGTGGCATGGACATCATCGTCACCACCACTGCGAAGACCGACGAGGAAGCACGCGAACTGCTTCGTCTGTTCGGTTTCCCGTTCCCGGCTGAAGAGTCGGAACAGAAGGAAGCGGCGTGAGCCGCTGAGGAAGAGAGCTTAAGTCCATGGCGAAACTGAGTTCCGTGAACAAGAACGAGCGTCGCAAGAAGCTCGTGAAGAAGTATGCAGGCAAGTACGAGCGCCTCAAGGCGGTCGCTGACGATGAATCGCTCGACGAAACCGAGCGTCTCATTGCTCGCCTGAAGCTGGCCGAGATCCCGCGCAACGGCAACCCGACCCGGGTTCGCAACCGCTGCGCCACGACCGGCCGTCCGCGCGGTTACTACCGCAAGTTCGGCCTGTGCCGCGTCGAGCTGCGTGATCTTGCCAACAAGGGCATGATCCCCGGCGTGACCAAGTCGAGCTGGTAAGGGTTAGAAGCAATGGCATTGACCGATCCCCTGGGTGATATGCTCACCCGCATCCGTAACGGACAGCAGGCCAAGAAGGACACCGTCCTTTCGCCCGCTTCCAAGCTTCGTGCTCGCGTGCTCGAAGTGCTTCAGCGCGAAGGCTACATCCGTGGCTTCAGCGATGACGCGACCGGCGCGCACCCGCAGCTTCGCATCGAGCTGAAGTACTTTGAAGGCGAACCCGCCATCAAGCACATCGCTCGCGTCTCCAAGCCTGGCCGCCGCGTCTACTCGGGTTCCAAGGAACTCCCCGTGGTTCGCAACGGTCTCGGCATCACCATCGTCTCGACGCCCCGCGGCGTGCTCTCGGATGCCGAAGCCCGCTCGCAGAACGTCGGCGGCGAAGTGCTGGCGGAGGTGTTCTAATGAGCCGCATCGGCAAGAAGCCGGTCGTGATCCCTGGCGGGGTCACTGCCGCCATCGATAACGGCGTGCTCAGCGTGAAGGGTCCCAAGGGCACTCTGACGCTGGGTCTGTCGGACCTCGTGACCTACTCGGTCGAGGAAGGTTCGATCGCCGTTCAGCCCGCGAACCAGACCAAGGCTGCCCGTAGCCACTGGGGCATGCAGCGCACTCTCGTTTCGAACCTGGTTGAAGGCGTGACCAACGGCTTCTCGAAGGTCCTCGAAATCAAGGGCGTCGGTTACCGCGCGACGGCTCAGGGCAAGAACCTGAAGCTCCAGCTCGGCTACTCGCATGACGTGGACATCGCCGTGCCGGAAGGCATCGAGATCAAGACCCCGGATAACACCACGGTCGAAATCTCGGGTATCGACAAGCAGAAGGTCGGCCAGCTCGCGGCCGAGATCCGTCGCTGGCGCAAGCCCGAACCCTACAAGGGCAAGGGTATCAAGTACCGCGGCGAATTCATCTTCCGCAAGGAAGGGAAGAAGAAGTAATGGCCAAGCTTTCCCTTTTCGAGCGCCGTCGCCGGCGCGTCCGCACGGCCCTCAAGGCCCGTTCGGGTGGTCGTCCCCGTCTGTCGGTGCACCGCACCGGCCGTCACATCTATGCGCAGATCATCGACGATGCGCAGGGTCACACCGTGGCTGCCGCCAACACGCTTGGCGCCAAGGGCACCGATACCGATGCCGCAGTGCGCGTTGGTAAGGAACTCGCCGAGGCCGCCAAGAAGGCGGGCATCACTTCGGTCGTGTTCGATCGTGGCGGTTTCCTCTTCCATGGCCGCGTCAAGGCGCTGGCCGAAGCCGCCCGTGAAGGCGGGCTGGAGTTCTGATCATGGCTGACGAAAACATCAACGAAGCGCCGATCGCGGCCGAGCACCCGCAGGGTGGCGACGCGCAGGACACTCGTGAAGGTCGTGGCCGTGGTCGCGGCCGTGGCGAACGCGGTGAGCGTGGCGGCCGTGGCCGTCGCGATGACCGTCGCGGTCGTGGCAACAACGAGGAAGAACAGGGCGAGGAGCTCATCGAGAAGCTCGTCCACATCAACCGCGTCTCGAAGACCGTCAAGGGCGGTAAGCGCTTCGGCTTCGCAGCTCTCGTCGTCGTTGGCGACGGCAAGGGCCGCGTCGGCTTCGGCCATGCCAAGGCACGCGAAGTTCCCGAGGCGATCACCAAGGCCACCGCTTCCGCAAAGAAGAAGATGGTCCGCGTGGCGCTCAAGGAAGGCCGTACGCTTCACCACGACGGCAAAGGCCACTTCGGCGCCGGCAAGGTGAACGTCCGTTCGGCTCCGGCCGGTACCGGCATCATCGCCGGCGGCCCGATGCGCGCCGTGTTCGAGAGCCTGGGTGTTCACGACGTGGTGACCAAGTCGGTCGGCACCTCGAACCCGTACAACATGATTCGCGCTACCTTCGACGCGCTCGTCAACCAGACTTCGCCGAAGTCGGTTGCTCAGCGTCGTGGCAAGAAGGTCGCAGACCTGCTTGGTCGCGGTGGCGCCAGCGAGGCAGAGGCTGAAGCCGCTGCCGAAGCCATCGCGGAGTAAGTCTCATGGCGAAGATCAAGATCAAGCAGATCGGTTCGCCGATCCGTCGCCCCGAAAGCCAGAAGAAGATCCTCATCGGTCTTGGCCTTGGCAAGATGCACAAGGTCGTCGAGCGCGAAGATACCCCGGAAGTCCGTGGTGCGATCGCGAAGCTGCCGCACATGGTTGCGGTAATCGACTGATCGAGCTGCTTCAGGCACGATAAACGGGAAGGGCCCTGGCGGAAACGCCGGGGCCTTTTTCATTGATGGCACGTCGCGGGAGAAGCGTGCACCATCGGGACAGCGCAAAATCTGTGCGTTGATGCGTCTGCTGCTCCACTTTCGGATACAAGCTGTGCTAAGCGCGGCTCGATTTGGTTTTCCCCGGGGGATACATTGCTTCGCAGGACCATCGCGGCCTCATCCATGTGCCTGGCCGCTCTCGCCGTCTCCGCGTGCGACGGCAGCGAACCGAGCGACAACGGCGAAACCTATGTCCAGGAGAGCCCAGCTGCAGAGCCGGTCTGCAACGACCCGCTCGCTGATCCGGCAACGCTTGAGCGTAATCGCGAGGCCGACAAGACGCTGAAGGCGCTCTTGGCAAGCGGACAGGCGGATGCCGTGGCGGAGGCGAAGAAGGCTGCTGCTTCCGGCGATTTCCGGCTCGTGGCGGCGGTAACGCTCGACGGGATCGACACCCTGGAGTTCGGTGCGGAATGCGTGCTCCGCGGCGGTCTGTCGCCGCGAATGGCGCGCGTCGTGACCTATTTCGGCGATGATGCCATTCCGACGCCGGCCCCGGCGCCTTCTCCGAGCCCGACCGGCACGGAGGCTGCCGGTGAAGGGGCAGAGGACGTGCTGGGGGATTTTGCGCGGACATTCAACGAGACGCTGATTGCCGATCCGGCCTATCCGTATAGGGATGTCTGCCGCGCGCGGCCTGCCTCGAAGCAGGGCGACGACAATGACGCGGCCGATACGAAAAAGCTCAAGGACAGCGCGCAATCTAAGTCGCAATCCAAGGATGCTCCGAAAAGGAGCGGCCGGATCTACGGCTACGCGGATCTCGGGCCGTTGCCGGAAAATCCGACTTTGGCGGATGCTGCGCGGAGAGGGAATGTCGCCGTCCTTCGCAAGCTGCTTCTCGGTACTCCGGCGGCCGAAGCGACCGGCGATGCCTTGGACGGGCCGACGACGATCGATTCTCCCGATCTGTTCGGTATGACCCCGCTTGCCTGGGCCATTGCCTATCGCCGTGAAGCCGCTGCGCGTTTCCTCCTGTCACAACAGGCGAGCCCTTCGGGAGCGCAATGTCAGGCGCTGGTCGACCGCGATTCGCCGATGCAGATCGCGCGGGCGCAAGGCTGGCTTGCGATGGTGCAGAAGATGAAAGCGCTGGTCCCGGAAAACGATTACGCCGCGCTGGCTGAGGATCCCGTGCTGCCTGACGGCAACAAAGCGGAATTCAATCGCGAACTGGCGCAGCTAGGGGAAACGTATGGCAAGATTTTCAACAAGGACGCAATGACGCGCCACGAGTTGAAGTTCACGCTGAACGCCAAAGGCCAAATCACGGCCTGCAGTTTCGAGCCGAAAACGGTATCGACTCAGTTCGACGCGGACATCTGTGCTTTGGGTAAGGACGTGCTGCAATGGAAGCCGGCGCGCGACGCCGAAGGGCGCGCCGTCCGGGGCGATGCGAAGCTGGTCATCCGTCTGCGCGGAAGCTGACGAGCCCTCGGCGATTGCAAGGGACGAGTTAGGGCGTGACAACGTCCTCCGCTTCGCCTATGGCCCCGCCTTCCCATTTAGCGCGATCAAAGCGAAAGCGAGTGCAGACTATGAAACTGAATGATATCCGCGATAATGCCGGCGCCCGTCACCGTCGTATCCGCGTCGGACGTGGCATCGGCTCGGGCAAGGGCAAGACCGCTGGCCGCGGCCAGAAGGGTGCCAAGGCACGCTCGGGCGTTTCGATCAACGGCTTCGAAGGCGGCCAGATGCCGCTTCACATGCGCCTGCCGAAGCGCGGCTTCTCGAACAAGAAGTTCGCCAAGGATTACGCGGAAGTGAACCTGGGCATGATCCAGAAGGCGATCGAATCCGGCAAGCTCGACATCTCGGGCGTGGTCGATCATGCGGTCCTCCAGGCCGCTGGCCTGGCCCGCGGCGGCAAGGACGGCGTGCGCCTCCTCGCCAAGGGCGAACTGACCGAAAAGGTCGAGTTTAACGTTGCCGGTGCTTCGAAGAGCGCCGTGGCCGCTGTCGAGAAGGCCGGCGGTTCGGTTATCCTTCCTGCCAAGGAAGCCGCCGAGGCCTGAGGCATCGCGATCGCGATATGCTCATAGGGGAGGGCGGGCGCCATGCGCTTCGCCCTCTCTTCATTATGACTTGCGCCGCGCTGGGGCCTTCCAGACCCGCCGTGAATGTCTATATGAGCGGACCAGAACCGGTGTTCGACAAGCCTTCATGCAGTCGCTAAGGCTGGACCCGAACCGACTATCGAGGCTTTACAAATCGTCATGGCTTCACGCGCCGACAATATCGCCAGCACACTGAGCCTGGCCAACTTCTCGAAGGCGACCGAACTCAAGAACCGAATCTGGTTCACGATCGGCGCGCTGATCGTTTTCCGATTCCTGAGCTTCGTTCCGTTGCCCGGGGTCAACCCGCTGATTCTCTCGCAGCTTTACAGCAAGACCCAGGGCGGCATTCTCGACCTGTTCAACACGTTCTCGGGCGGCTCGCTTTCGCGCATGAGCCTGATCGCACTTGGTGTGATGCCGTACATCACCAGCTCGATCGTCGTACAGCTGGCCGCGTCGCTCCATCCGGCGCTGGTGGCGCTGAAGAAGGAAGGCGAGGCTGGTCGCAAGAAGCTGAACCAGTACACGCGCTATGGCGCCGTGCTGCTCTGCGCTATCCAGGGCTGGTTCCTGGCGGTGAGCCTTGAAGCTTACGGCGCATCCAGCGGCCTTCAGGCCGTGGTCGACCCGGGCATGGTCTTCCGGATCGGCGCGGTCATCTCGCTGGTCGGCGGCACGATGTTCCTGCTGTGGCTCGGTGAGCAGATCACCTCGCGCGGGATCGGCAACGGCGTTTCGCTGATCATCATGGCGGGTATCGTCGCACAGATGCCCACTTTCGCCAGCAACGTCGGTCAGGCCTACAGCGCCGGCGACACCGGTTCGATCCTCATCATCTCGCTGATCGTGCTGATCGTGGCCATGATCCTGATGATCTGTTTCGCCGAGCGTGCCCAGCGCCGTCTGCTGATCCAGTATCCGAAACGCGCTACCCAGCGCGGTATGATGCAGGCCGATCGCAGCCACCTGCCGCTGAAGATCAACACCGCGGGCGTGATCCCACCGATCTTCGCCAGCTCGCTGCTCTTGCTGCCGCTGACCATCACGCAGTTTGCCGGCAATTCGCTGAATCCCGAATCGACTTGGGGCAAGATCGTCGTCGCGCTCAACCAGTACCTGGGCCACGGCAAGCCGCTCTATATGCTGCTCTATGCCGGCGGCATCATCTTCTTCTCGTTCTTTTACACCGCGGTCGTCTTCAATCCCGAAGAGACGGCGGAGAACCTCAAGAAGAACGGCGGTTTCATCCCGGGCATTCGTCCGGGCAAGAATACCGCGAACTATCTGGATTACGTGCTGACCCGCGTAACCGTGATCGGCGCGATCTACTTGACCATCGTCTGCACCGTTCCCGAGTATTTTCTCTCGATGACCGGTCTGCCGTTGCTGTTCATGGGCGGAACCAGCCTGCTGATCGTCGTCAACGTCACGGTGGACACGATCACCCAGATCCAGTCGCACCTGCTGGCACACCAGTACGGCGACCTGATCAAGAAGGCTAAACTCAAGGGACGTATGCGCTGACAGCGCGTTCAGGGACAGATGAGGGGTAAGGCGTGAATATCATCCTGTTAGGCCCGCCGGGGGCGGGCAAGGGAACGCAAGCGCAGCGATTGGTCGAGCGGCACGGCATGCGCCAGCTTTCGACCGGGGACATGCTCCGCGCAGCCGTGAAAGCGGGCACCCCGACCGGGCTCGAAGCCAAAGCGGTGATGGAGCGAGGCGAGCTGGTCTCCGATGCGATCGTCTCGGCGCTGATCGGCGATGAGCTCGATGCCATGGGTGCGGATGTCGGCGCGATCTTCGACGGCTATCCCCGCACCGCCGCTCAGGCGGAATCGCTCGACGAGATCCTCCGTGTTCGCGGTCGCCAGCTCGACCATGTGATCGAGCTGGAGGTCGATGAGGAAGCACTGGTCGAGCGCATCACCGGCCGCTTTACCTGCGCTTGCTGCGGCAAGGGGTATCACGATACGTTCGAGCAGCCCAAGGTTGCCGGCGTCTGCGACAAGTGCGGCGGTACGGAATTCAAGCGTCGTCCGGATGACAATGCGGAAACCGTCCGCACGCGTCTCGCCGAATATCGCGCCAAGACGGCGCCGATCCTGCCGATCTACGAGGCGCGCGGGATCGTCGCCAAGGTTGACGGCATGGCCGACATGGATCAGGTATCCGGCGCGATTGAAGCTATTCTCAAGTCCTGACATAGCCGGCGGGGTCTTCGCCCCGCCGGTTAGAGGGACGTTCGATGAGAACGCCGCATTGCTTCGCCTGAGCGTCATCGCGGCGGCAGGCGTCTTGTCATGGCAGCCCGTGCAGGCGCGGGTTGCCGTACTTTCGAACAAGGCCATCGTGTTGCGCTATGTCGCGGCGGTGCCCGGTCCTCCTGAAAAGACCTGGGATGTTCTTGTCGCCCCCGCTTCGTGGTGGGACGGCGCGTACAGTCATTGTGGTGACGTCGCAAATCTGAGCATCGATCCACGCCGAGGAGGATGCTTCTGCGAAACATCGCCCTCGCACAGCGGTGATGGGGACAGGAATCGGGGCGGTGTGGAGCATATGCGGGTCTCCACGCAGATAAAGGCAAACTGCTCCGCATGAGCGGTGCCGTCGGCCTAGTCCAGGCCGACGCGGTGCAGGGAGCGATCACGTTCCGTCTCGACCCGGACAGGGGCGGTACGCGGATCGTCGCCGAATACGTCCTAGCGGTTACGCCAGTTCCGGCCTGGATCGCATCGCTCCTGCCGCGGATGCCGTGCTGGAAGTACAGATCGGCCGACTCGCCGCCATTTCGGGTGGGGAGATCGAGCAGGAAGCGAGATAGCGGTGAATCGTAGGGCCCACGAAAGGCGTTGCATCGACTGCCGTCTTTTTGACTAACCTTGCGGGATGCGATAAACGGTTCCGGCGCACCCGCTCTCTTAGGCTGATGGTCTGGCCGGGATCGAGCGACGCTGTTCGCAGGCGTTGACATGCCTTGCGAATCGTCTTATGCGCGCCCTTCACTCAAAAGGTTTCGGCAAGTCCGGGTGGCGATGGCACCGAGCGTGCCGCCTACCGGACCTTTTCGTCATTTCGCTTTTCGAGTGAGGAAGCGTTGAGATGGGGCCCGCCGAGCGGCGTTCCCTGTGGAGCATGGAGATTTAAGTGGCTCGTATTGCCGGGGTAAACATCCCCACCAACAAGCGCGTTATCATTGCGCTCACCTACATCCATGGTATCGGTCGTACCAAGGCTCTCGAGATCGCCGACAAGCTTGGCATCGATCACAGCCGCCGCGTTCAGGACCTGTCGGACGCCGAAGTCCTTCAGATCCGCGAAACGATTGACGCCGATCACACGGTGGAAGGTGACCTTCGTCGCGAAACCGCGATGAACATCAAGCGTCTCATGGACCTCGCTTGCTACCGTGGCCTGCGTCACCGCAAGGGTCTGCCGGTTCGTGGCCAGCGCACGCACACCAATGCGCGCACCCGCAAGGGCAAGGCCAAGCCCATCGCCGGCAAGAAGAAGTAAGCCGCGCGGGCCGAGCGATCGGCCCAGTCGGTTTCCCCCAGCGATTTTTCGACAGGATACACGGATATGGCACGCGAACCTCAGCGCATTAAGCGCCGCGAGCGCAAGAACATCACGAGCGGCATCGCGCACGTGAATGCAAGCTTCAACAACACGATGGTGACCATCACCGATGCCCAGGGCAACGCGATTTCGTGGTCCTCGGCCGGTATGATGGGCTTCAAGGGCAGCCGCAAGTCGACTCCCTATGCCGCCCAGGTTGCTGCCGACGATGCCGGCAAGAAGGCCGCCGAGCACGGCGTCCGCACCCTCGAAGTCGAAGTCAAGGGCCCTGGTTCGGGTCGTGAGAGCGCCCTGCGTGCGCTCCAGGCCGTCGGCTTCACCATTACCTCGATCCGCGATGTGACGCCGATCCCGCACAACGGCGTGCGTCCTTCCAAGCGTCGCCGCGTCTGATCGAGCTAATCCGAACGGCGAACCGGTCGTCGTTCGGCTTCGGAACGTCCCGGGCCTTTCCACCAGGCCGCGGGACGTAACCGCCATCACTCCCAGGGGAAGTCCATGACTGTCAACATCAAGAACTGGCAGGAACTCAAGAAGCCGAACAGCCTTGAGATCAAGCCGGGACCCGACCCCAAGCTGAAGGCGACTTTCGTCGCCGAACCTCTCGAGCGCGGCTTCGGCCTGACGCTTGGCAACGCGCTGCGTCGCGTGCTGCTCTCCTCGCTGCAGGGCGCCGCGATCACCTCGATCAAGATCGAGAACGTGCTGCACGAATTTTCGTCGCTTGCCGGTGTGCGCGAGGACGTCACGGACATTGTCCTGAACGTCAAGCAGATCGCTCTCAAGATGCAGGGTGAAGGCCCCAAGCGTCTGCAGCTCTCGGCCACGGGTCCGGGTGAGGTGAAGGCCGGCGACATTGCGGTGTCGGGCGACATCGAGGTCATGAACAAGGACCTCGTGATCTGCCACCTCGACGATGGCGCAGTTCTGAACATGGAATTCACCGCCGACACCGGCAAGGGCTACGTCCCGGCCGTGTCGAACCGCCCGGTGGATGCGCCGATCGGTCTTATCCCGGTGGACTCACTGTACTCGCCGGTCCGTCAGGTCAGCTACAAGGTCGACAACGCCCGTATCGGTCAGGAACTCGACTTCGACAAGCTGAGCCTCACGGTCGAGACCGACGGCACCGTGGCACCTGAAGATGCGGTGGCTTATGCCGCTCGCATCCTTCAGGACCAGCTGGCGCTGTTCGTCCATTTCGAGGATATCGCTCCCGTTGGACAGTCGCCGATGATCGGCATGGCTGCCGGCAGCGCTGCCGCCTCGGAAGAGAGCGACACCAACCAGCTCAACCGCTACCTTCTCAAGAAGGTGGACGAGCTGGAACTGTCGGTCCGTTCGGCCAACTGCCTCAAGAACGACAACATCATCTACATCGGCGACCTGGTCCAGAAGACCGAAGCCGAGATGCTGCGCACGCCGAACTTCGGCCGCAAGTCGCTCAACGAGATCAAGGAAGTCCTTTCGTCGATGGGCCTGCGCCTCGGCATGGACATCCCGGGCTGGCCGCCCGAGAACATCGAAGAGATGGCCAAGAAGCTGGAGCAGGAACTGCTCGGCTGATCGGTTCTCACGATCGGAATGAAGAGGGCTTCGCGAGCAATCGCGAAGCCCTTTTTCGTTATGGCCCTCTGGGCGTGAGCTAGGCGTGGCGCATATGGCCGAAAATCGCTGGGTCCTTATTTCCGGTTGTTCGGGTGGAGGCAAATCGTCTTTGCTCGCTGAACTCGAGGCTCGCGGCTTTGCCTCCGTGCCGGAGCCCGGCCGGCGTATTGTTATGGCGGAAACGAAGAGGGGCGGTCGAGTGCTACCATGGATTGATTTGGCGGCCTTCGCGGAACGGGCCATGGCGGTCGCTCGGGCCGACCGTGCCGCTGCTGCGGATAGCGACCAGTGGGTGTTCTTCGACCGTGGGCTGGTAGATGCCGCCGTCGCGCTTGAACTGGCTTTGGGGGAGCCGGTCCTGGGCCGAATTGCCGCGGAGCGTTATCATCGCCGCGTATTCGTAGTTCCTCCTTGGCCTGAAATTTACATCAATGACGCTGGTCGCAGGCATGGGCTGCGCGAAGCGGTCGACGAGTACGAGAGGTTGTTGAAGGCCTTCGATACACTGGATTATTATGTCGAAGTGCTGCCGAGAACCACTGTCGAAGCTCGCGCGGACTTCATCTTGGAGAAGTTGGGGTAGGTCCCCGCTTTTCCTGACACGAAGCGGCTGCAACGCTGCTTTACCTTGACTCTCCGTCCGTTTTCGTCTTGAGGGCAGCGCTTCACGAAGAGAGAATCGGCTTAGGGCGGTGGCCGCACCGCATCGCCCGGCAGGCAGTACCTGAAACGGCTGCCTGACAAACAGGAAGATAAGACATGCGTCACAAGCACGGTCAGCGCAAGCTGCAGCGCACCTCCGGCCACCGTGCCGCCCTTCTGCGCAACATGGCCGCCGCGCTTATCAAGCACGAGCAGATCCAGACCACGACGCCGAAGGCGAAGGAACTGCGTCCTTACCTCGAGAAGCTGATCACCCTTGCCAAGCATGGTGGTCTTTCCAACCGTCGTCTGGCGCATGCTCGCCTGATGGACGAAACGCAGGAAAAGAAGCTCTTCGAAGTTCTCGCCGAGCGTTATGCCGGTCGCAGCGGCGGCTACACCCGGATCATCAAGGCCGGCATCCGCGCTTCGGACGCCGCTCCGATCGCGATCATCGAACTCGTCGATCGGGACGTCGAGGCCAAGGGTCAAGATTCGGGTCCGGTTGCTGCTGAGACCGAGGAATACGCGGAAGCCTGATAGCTTCGGCCTTCGCTTTCCACAGGGAAGCGGATGAAACATTGCAAGAGCGGTCGCGAGTGCTAAGCTCGCGGCCGCTTTTTGTTTTTTGTTTCAGGGGAATGGAATGCCTTGGAAAGGCGGGCTCGGCGGGGCCTTAGGCGCGATGACTTTCAGCTTGCTCTCGGCGCTGCCGGTATCGGCCCAGACGGTATCTGAGCCGGCGGTATCTATAAAGAAGGGGGCGACGATGAACTATCCGGAAACCCGCCGCGACGATGTGGTGGACACGCAATTCGGCGAGAAGGTCGCGGATCCCTATCGCTGGCTCGAGGCGGACGTCCGCCAGGATGCGAAGGTGGCCGACTGGGTCGACCGCGAATCGCGCTTTACCCAGGCCTATCTGGAGACTCTGCCGCAGCGGGCATGGTTCAAGCAGCGCATCAGTACGCTCATGGATTTCGAGCGTTATGGCCTGCCGGTGAAGGCGGGTAAGCGCTACTTCTATACGCGCAACAGCGGGTTGCAGAACCAGTCCCAGCTTTTCGTGCGGGATGGTCTGAACGGAAAGCCGCGTCTCCTGATCGATCCGAACGCCTGGGCCAAGGACGGCGCCACCGCGCTCGATGCCTGGGAGCCTTCGCAGCAGGGCCGCTACGTTCTCTACAGCGTGCAGGACGGCGGCAGCGACTGGCGCATTCTGCATGTCATGGATGCGACAAGCGGCAAGGTTCTGGATGACGAACTGCGCTGGGTCAAGTTCAGCGGTCTGGCCTGGATCGGTGAGGAAGGCTTCCTCTACTCCCGCTTCCCGGCTCCCAAGGAAGGCGCGGCGTTCCAGAGCCTGAACTACAACCAGGCGATCTACTACCACCGTCTGGGCACGCCTCAGAGCGCCGACGAACTCGTCTATGCCACTCCCAAGCACCAGGACTACGGGCATACCGCCGAGGTGACGCAGGACGGGCGACTGGCGGTAATCACGACGCACGTCGGAACCGATTCGCGCTACGACGTTCGCGTCATCGATCTGTCCCGTCGGGGCAAGGACGGTTGGGCCGCACGTCCGATCGTCACCGGCTTCAAGGATGACTGGCGGCTTGTGGAAGGCGCGGGCCAGAAGCTCTGGTTCGTGACGAACGAGAACGCGCCGCGCTACCGATTGGTCAGCATCGATCTTGGCGCAAGTGCGCCCTCGTTCACCGAAATCGTGCCCCAGCGAGACGATATTCTGGAAAAGGCGGGCATCGTCGGGCGACAGTTGGTGCTCAACTACATGCGCGATGCCGCGAGCCATGCGGAGATCGTGGGGCTCGACGGCAAGCAGGGGCGGGCGCTGGCTCTGAACGGCATCGGAACGGCGTCCGGTTTCCGGGGCAAGCCGGGCGATCCGGAAACGTTCTACTCGTTCACAAGCTTCAATCGCCCTGCCTCGATCTTCCGCATGAACCTCGATACCGGCGTGTCGGAGCCCTTTGCTGAACCGGCGATGGACTTCGATCCCGCCGAGATCGCGGTCGAGCAGCGCTTCTACACCTCCAAGGACGGAACGCGGGTGCCGATGTTCCTGGTTCGCCGCAAGGATGTGGCAAACGCCGGCAAGGCGGTGCCGACGCTGCTCTATGGCTACGGTGGTTTCGATATCTCGCTGACGCCCGGGTTTTCGGCGAGCCGGATGGCCTGGGTCCAGGCCGGCGGCGCCTTCGCCATGGCAAATCTTCGCGGGGGCGGGGAATACGGACGTGCCTGGCACGATGCCGGTCGGCGCGCCAACAAGCAGAACGTCTTCGACG
Organism: Novosphingobium lindaniclasticum LE124; assembly: GCF_000445125.1. Taxonomy (GTDB): domain Bacteria; phylum Pseudomonadota; class Alphaproteobacteria; order Sphingomonadales; family Sphingomonadaceae; genus Novosphingobium; species Novosphingobium lindaniclasticum. The sequence goes on along the minus strand of NZ_ATHL01000054.1, from coordinate 83,758 downwards.
ACTTCATCGCCGCCGGCGAGTACCTGAAGAAGGAAGGCGTCGCCACGCAGGACGGTCTAGCCATCCAAGGCGGATCGAACGGCGGTCTTCTGGTCGGAGCCGTGCTCAACCAGCGTCCCGACCTGTTCGCCGCCGGCGTGCCGCAAGTCGGCGTGATGGACATGCTTCGCTTTGACCGGTTCACCGCCGGACGCTATTGGGTGGACGACTATGGCTATCCCGATCGCGAAGCGGATTTCCGGGTGCTGCGCGCCTACTCGCCTTATCACAACATCAAGGCGGGAACGAACTACCCGGCCATTCTGGTGACGACGGCCGACACCGACGACCGCGTTGTTCCCGGGCACTCGTTCAAGTACGCGGCGGCTCTCCAGGCCGCTCCGTTGGGCGACAAGCCGCATCTCATCCGCATCGAGACTCGCGCCGGTCACGGCTCGGGCAAGCCGACGGACAAGGTGATCGAGGAAAGCGCGGACGTGCTGTCATTCGTATCGCAGTGGACCGGCTTGGCGGTTCCCAAGTAACGCCCATGCGGTTCCGCAAAGGCGGCGCCGATCGCCGGAGCCCCTTGCGGAGCCTTCAGTCCGCGCCTTCATGGGCGGGCAAGCCTAGCGACCAGTGGATGGCAGCGCCGCGCAATGCGAAGCCGACCGTGGCAGCCACGGCCCAGGTCAGCGCCGGGGAAAAGCCCATGGCGAGGCCTGCGGCCGCCACGGCAGCGGCAAGGGCCCCTGCGGTGACATAGAGTTCGGGCCGCATCAGGATCGAGGGCTGTCCCGCCACGACGTCGCGCACGATGCCCCCGACGCAGCCCGTCACCACGCCCATCACCATGGCCGGCACGGGGGGGACGCCCCAGGCCATCGCCTTGATGGTGCCGAAACCCGAGTAGACGGCAAGGCCAAGCGCGTCGGCCCATTCCAACAACCTGCCCTGCCACCAGCGCACCGGCGTGAACCAGGCGAGAAGCGCCACGGCCAGGCAGACCGGCGCCACGAAGGGATCGCGGACCCAGAATACGGGGGCGCCGATCAGCAGATCGCGCAGGGTGCCCCCGCCCACGCCGGTCATGAGGGCGAAGAAAGCTACGGTCACGAACGTCTGGCGCATCTGCGCTGCCGACAAGGCGCCGGTCAGCGCAAAGACGGCGATGCCCAGGATGTCGAAGGCCGCGGGCAGGGCGGGGGAATCTGGCGGGATGATCGTGGGCATGGTCAAGTCATAGCCGCGTGCCGGGAAAAGCGGGAGCGAAAGCTGGATGGCTCGGGCCGTGGTTTGATCCGGGCGCCCCGTAGAAAAGCGCGCGGCGGAAAGGGGATTAAGCGTCGGAAGCAATTCCAACGCGCGCGGCTCTGTCCTATCACCGAGGCATGACCACGCCCCAGACCAGCCTCGCGACCGACGAAGCCGAAGCCGCCAACGAATTGATGCGCCTGGCACGGCAGATCCATCGCGCCAATCGGCTCTATCATGCCGAGGATGCGCCCGAGATCTCGGACGCCGAATACGATGCCCTCGTTCGCCGCAATGCGGAACTGGAGGCCGCCTTCCCGCACCTCGCGCGGCCCGATAGCCCGAGCAACAAGGTCGGCCATGAAGTCGCCGCTTCGCCGCTCTCGAAAGTGACGCACGAGGTTCGCATGATGAGCCTCGACAACGCCTTCACCGATGAGGAGGTGGCGGATTTCGTGGGCCGGGTGCGGCGTTTTCTCTCGCTCTCGGCCGACGATCCGGTGCTGGTCACGGCGGAGGACAAGATCGACGGCCTCTCCTGCTCCTTGCGCTACGAGCAGGGCAGGTTGGTGCGGGCAGCCACGCGCGGCGACGGGCAAGTGGGTGAGGACGTGACCGCCAACGTCGCCCACATCCCCGACGTGGTACAGGAACTGACCGGCGACGGCGTGCCAGAGGTCTTCGAGGTCCGCGGCGAAGTCTATATGGAAAAGGCGGCGTTCCTCGCGCTCAACGAAACGCTCATGGCCGAAGCCCGCGCGCAGGCGGAAGCGAGGGGAGAGGCGTTCGACGAGACCAAGGTCCGCCAGTTCGCCAATCCGCGGAATGCCGCCGCTGGGTCGCTGCGCCAGAAGGATGCAAGCGTAACTGCCAAGCGCCCGCTGCGCTTCTGGGCCCATGGATGGGGCGCGGCGAGCCGGATCCCCGGCGCAAGCCAGCACGAGGTGATCCGCAAGATTGAGTCCTGGGGCTTGCCGGTCTCGCCGCGGTTCCGGCTTTGTCATTCGGTGAAAGACATGCTGGGGGCTTACCGGGGCATCCGAGACGGCCGTGCGGCTCTGCCGTTCGAGATCGACGGCGTCGTCTACAAAGTCGACCGGCTCGACTGGCAGCAGCGCCTGGGGTTCGTGGCGAAGGCGCCGCGATGGGCTCTGGCGCACAAGTTCCCGGCGGAGCGCGCGGAGACCGTGCTCGAATCCATCGACATCCAGGTAGGTCGCACCGGCAAGCTCACGCCGGTAGGCCGCCTGAAGCCGGTGCTGGTCGGCGGCGTCACCGTCACCAACGTGACATTGCACAACCGCGACGAGATCGCGCGGCTTGGCGTTCGTCCAGGCGACCGGATCGTGCTGCAACGCGCCGGAGATGTGATCCCGCAGGTCGTCGACAACGTCACCCGCGACGAGCAGCGGCCCGCTTTCGTCTTTCCTGACAGGTGCCCGCAATGCGACAGCGAAGCCGTGGCGGAAGAGGGTGAGGTCGATGTGCGCTGCACCGGCGGATTGATCTGCCCGGCCCAGCGTACCGAACGCCTGAAGCATTTCGTCAGCCGGGCCGCGCTCGATATCGAGGGGCTGGGCGAAAAGACCATCGACGAGTTCTTCGCCAAGGGATGGCTGGAAAGTCCCGCCGATATCTTCCGCCTGCGTCGGCGCCGGGAGGCCATTCTCGGGCTTGGCGGATGGAAGGACAAGTCTGTGGACAACCTGTTGGCGGCTGTGGAAAGCAAGCGCAGTCCCGACGCCGCCCGCCTGCTGTTCGGGCTGGGCATCCGCCACATCGGCGCGGTTACGGCGCGCGATCTGCTGAAGCGCTTCGAAACCCTGCCCGCCCTGCGCGCCATCGCCGAGGCCGTGCATGTTCGCGGCGGTGAGGACGCGGCCGCTGCCGGCAGCGAGGCCTATTCGGAACTGGTCTCGATCGACGGCATCGGTCCCGCCGTGGTGGAGGCGCTCGGCGGCTTCTTCCATGAAGAACACAACCGCGAAGTCTGGGACGACCTGCTCTCGGAAGTGTCGCCGCCGCGCTATGTCGTGGAGACCGTGGACAGCGAAGTGGCGGGCAAGACCGTCGTTTTCACCGGTAAGCTGGAGACGATGAGCCGGGACGAGGCCAAGGCCCAGGCCGAGCGGCTCGGCGCCAAGGCGGCAGGGTCGATTTCGGCAAAGACGGACCTCCTGGTCGCAGGGCCGGGGGCAGGGTCCAAACTGAAGAAGGCCGCCGATCTCGGCATCCGGGTCATCGACGAGGCCGAGTGGGCGCAGATCGTTCAGTCAGCGGATCGAACTGGCCGTTGAACGACGGGCCCGAGATTTAAAGGCGCAAGGGCGGGCGGCGGCACCGTGCCGACGTCCGCCCTCCAGCTACTGCGCGTATGGGCGCGCGCGATCAGGTATGCCGAGCCTGTCGTTCGTGCAGGTGTCGGTAGTGCTGAACCCGGGTTGCGCGCAGTCCTGCCATGCCCTCGCGCTCGACGGCGCGTTGCCAGGACGCCAGTTCCTCAAGCGTGAGGTCGTAGCGGTCGCATGCCTCGGCAATCGTCAGCAGGCCTCCGTTCACGGCGGCGACGACTTCCGCCTTGCGGCGGACGACCCAGCGTGAAGTATTGCGCGGCGGCAGGCTGCTCTTGTCGAGAGCTTCACCCAGGGGTCCGACGACGGCACGCGGCCGATCTAGATCAGATTGAAGCATTTTGGCCTCTCGAGCTGTTGTTACCAGCCCCCCTTGGCCTTAATTCTTGGTGGAAACCCTTAATTCAACGTAACTGTGCATGATTAACGAGAAATTACCACGACTCATGCAAGGTATTGATTGTTCATGAAAAGCCCCGACGAGAGATCGAGGCTAACCCTTTATAGGGCGTTTACGCAGAATAATTGAACGGCGCCCCCCCAATGGATCTTCGCCATCGGACGGGGCGGGACACATTCCGTGTCATCTGCGCCGGGCGCGCATCCACAGGATGGACCAGTCACCGTTCACCAGGCGTCCCGCCAGGCGCAGCCCGGCACGGCGGCAGGCGCGGCGAACCGCTTCTTCTTGGGTTTCGAGCAGGCCGGCAAGGACCAGGCTGCCGCCCGGTGCCAGCGAACGGGCGAAGTCGGGTGCCAGCGACACCAGCGGCCCCGCGAGGATGTTGGCCATGATGAGGTCGTAGGGCCCGCGTGCCGCGATCAGGGGGTGGTCCATGCCATCGGCCACGGTCATTACCAACTCGCCGCCGCGCGGGCCCATCCTGACGCCGTTGGCCTTGGCATTGTCTTCCACGACGCCGACGCAGACCTGGTCGATGTCGCTGGCGGTGGCGAGAGCGCGAGGCCAGAGCGCCATGGCGGCGAAGGCAAGCAGGCCGGTGCCGGTCCCGATGTCGGCATGGTTGCGGAAGATCAGCCCTTGCGCCTTCATGTGCGTCAACATGGCGAGGCAGCCGGCGGTCGTGGCGTGCTGGCCGGTGCCGAAAGCCTGGCTGGCTGGGATCGTGAAGTCGATCACGCCACGCTCGTCCGTTGCCGGATGGTCGGGCGTGTGAACGTGGAACCGGCCCGCCCGGATCGGTTCGAGGCCTTGCTGGCTGGTCACGAGCCAATCGGTTTCGGGCAGTTCCTCGATAATGAATTCGGGGGTCTTGCCGCCTGACGGCGCGCCTTCGAACAAGGCTGCGACCGCGTTCTTCTCCGTGTCGCCGGGCTCATGGGCCAGCCAGGCCTCGAGCTGCCAGTCATCCGGCTTGTCTTCCGCGATCTCGCTGCCCGACAGGACGATGTCGGGATCCCAATCAAAGGCATCTTCATGCGCGATCAGGGCGCTCTCGATCACGGCGCGGGGGGCGTAGGCGGTAATCTTCCAACTCACGAACGGATCTCCTTTGCCTCGGGAGCGGTCTCTTCGGAAAGGCGCGTCTCGAAGCGGGCTTTGGCGGTGGCCGCATAGCGGCGGCAGGCGGCGGGATCGACCAGCGGGGCTGCACCCGAAAGCCGCGCGAAAAGATCGCTCGCGCCGGGGTGGGGGGTGATCAGCAGATCGCAGGGAAGCGTAGCGATGCGGTCGAGGCCCTTGCGGACGGCTTCGACGCGCACCGGGTGGTCGGTGAAGCGATAGCCCTTGGCCGAGATGGCCGACGCGCTGTCAGCATAGGCGACCGTCAGGCATTGCTTCTGCTCGTCGCAGGCGCGCCAGGTCCAGCTTGTCGAGCCAGCGGCATGGGCCAGAGTGGCGTGGGCGGTCAGCGAGAGCTTGCCCACTGCCACGTGCTCGCCGTCCGCCAGGTGCCTGTCGACGCGGACGGCGGGGAAAGCGTCGAGACCACCGAACTGCGGATCTTCCGGATCGGCTTCGCCGGTTTCCAGCACCTGTGCAGCAGCTGGCAGTGCGGCGACGCGGGCTCCGGTTGCGCGCTGGAGGGCTGCCAGCGCCCCGGCATGGTCGAAATGCTCATGGCTGGAAAGTATCCAGCGAACGTCGCGCGCCTTGAAACCCGCAGCGGCGATGTTGGCGAGAACCAGCGGTGCCGCTTCGGGAAGCCCGCCGTCGATCAGGACGTGGCCATCCGTTCCGGTGACGAGGATTGCGGAAATACCGCAAGTACCGACGTACCAGGTGTTTCCGAAAAGCTTGGCGGGCGGCGCTGCTTCCGCCCACCCGTCGCGCCCTTTGCAGGCATTGGTCAGCTTTGCTCCGTCGGCACTCGGCTCTACTGTGCGGGGCGAGGCGGGCGGAGCGGCTTGTTCGGCTCGGACCTCCTGCGCGGTTTCCGCATTGCCGGACGACGGCGCGCAGGCAGGCAGCAGCGCGAGGGCAAGGATGTTAGGGACAGATCTCATAGGACCGCGCTTTAGGCTCACGAGGGCAGCAAGGCCAGTGGCGGAAGGATCGCAAGGGACTTTGTCGCGGCGAACGGCCATGCTCTCTCGAAGGGCGTTGTGCGCGACGCATGCGCGATGTGCTTCGCGGAACTTGCGCGAAGCGGCGATTTGTCTAAGGGGACTTTCGACAGGGGCAGCCTCGAGGCTGCTGCATAAGGCAAAAGGGATTCGAAAGAGCCATGGCCAAAGACGGCACCAGGAACCGTCCGCTTTCGCCCCATCTCCAGATCTGGCGTTGGGGCCCTCACATGTTCGTCTCGATTCTGCACCGCGTGACGGGTGACGGAATGGCGTTCGCCGGACTCGGCGTGCTGCTGTGGTGGCTCGGAGCGCTCGCGGGCGGCCCGGCCTCTTACGAGACCTTCAGTTGGGCGATGACGACGCCGATCGGCTATCTCGTCCTCGTCGGCATCTCCTGGGCGTTTTTCTCCCACATGATGAGCGGCCTGCGCCACTTCGTGCTCGACGTGGGTGGCGGCTTCGAACTCAAGACGAACAAGACCTGGTCGGTCGTCTGCCCGATCCTGGGCGTGCTCGCCACCGTCGCCTTCTGGGCGATCCTGCTGCTTCGCTGAGGAACGGGAATCATGGGTAACGGAACTTCCATCGGCCGCGTTCGCGGCCTCGGCTCTGCGAAGCACGGTGTTCACCACTGGCTGCTCCAGCGCTTCACCGCCATCGGCAACCTTCTTTCGGTGCTGTTCCTGGTCGTCTCGATCCTGCTGCTGCCGGACATGAGCTACGCCACCGTCGTGGAATGGATCTCGCGTCCGGTTCCGGCCGTGGTGATGATCCTGCTCGTCTTTTCGACCTTCTGGCATGCGCGCCTGGGGCTCCAGGTCCTGGTCGAGGACTATGTCCATGACCACGCCAACAAGTTCGCCTGCATTGCCGCGCTGAACCTTGCCGCCGTCGGCGGTATCGCCTTCGGCGCCTTCTGCATCATCCGTCTCGCGCTGGGAGCACACGCCTGATGTCCGCGCCTGCTTACAAGATTATCGACCACGTCTACGACACCGTCGTCGTCGGCGCCGGTGGCTCGGGTCTGCGCGCCACTATGGGCTCTGCCGAAGCCGGCCTGAAGACTGCGTGCATCACCAAGGTCTTCCCCACCCGCTCCCACACCGTCGCGGCGCAGGGCGGCATCGCCGCCTCGCTCCAGAACAACACGCCGGACCACTGGACCTGGCACATGTACGACACCGTCAAGGGGTCGGACTGGCTGGGCGACCAGGACGCCATCGAATACATGGTGCGCGAAGCTCCGGCCGCGGTTTACGAACTGGAGCACGCTGGCGTGCCCTTCAGCCGCAATGCCGACGGCACGATCTACCAGCGCCCGTTCGGCGGCCACATGCAGAACATGGGCGAAGGCCCGCCGGTGCAGCGCACTTGTGCCGCTGCCGACCGTACCGGCCACGCCATGCTCCACGCGCTCTACCAGCAGTCGCTGAAGTACGACGCGGACTTCTTCATCGAATATTTCGCGATCGACCTGATCATGGACGCAGGCAAGTGCGTCGGCGTGATCGCGCTCTGCATGGATGACGGCTCGATCCACCGCTTCCGTTCGCAGGCTGTCGTGCTCGCGACCGGCGGCTACGGTCGCAGCTACTTCACCGCCACTTCGGCCCATACCTGCACCGGCGACGGCGGCGGCATGGTCCTGCGCGCGGGCCTGCCCCTCCAGGACATGGAATTCGTTCAGTTCCACCCGACCGGCATCTACGGCGCGGGCGTGCTCATCACCGAAGGCGCGCGCGGCGAGGGCGGCTACCTCACCAACTCCGAGGGCGAGCGCTTCATGGAGCGCTATGCGCCTTCCGCGAAGGATCTCGCCTCGCGCGACGTCGTCTCGCGTTCGATGGCGATGGAAATCCGCGAAGGACGCGGCGTCGGCCCGCACAAGGACCACATCTACCTGCACCTCGATCACATCGATCCCAAGGTGCTGGGCGAGCGTCTGCCGGGCATTACCGAGAGCGGCAAGATCTTCGCGGGCGTGGATCTTACCCGCCAGCCTCTGCCTGTCGTCCCGACCGTGCACTACAACATGGGCGGCATTCCCTGTAACTATCACGGCGAAGTCGTAACCATCGGCCCGGACGGCAACCCGGACACCGTGGTTCCCGGCCTCTTCGCGGTCGGCGAAGCTGCCTGCGTCTCGGTCCATGGCGCCAACCGTCTCGGCTCGAACTCGCTGATCGACCTCGTGGTCTTTGGCCGTGCCACCGGTCACCGCCTTAAGGAAATCGTGAAGGCCGGCGCCGCGCAGCCCGAGCTGCCGAAGGATTCGGCCGATCTTGCGCTGACCCGTCTCGACCACTTCCGCAATGCCAACGGCGGCTCGTCCACGGCGGAAGTCCGCACCGAGATGCAGCGCACGATGTCGGGCCACGCCGCCGTGTTCCGCACCGACGAACTCATGGTCGAAGGCAAGGAAAAGCTCGCCAAGACCTACGAGCGCATGAACGACATCAAGATCGCCGATCGCGGCCTGATCTGGAACTCGGACCTGGTGGAAACGCTGGAACTGGACAACCTGATCTCGCAGGCTTCGGTCACGCTCCACGGCGCCCAGGCGCGCAAGGAAAGCCGCGGTGCCCACGCGCACGAGGATTTCCCGAACCGCGACGATGCCAACTGGATGAAGCACACCGTCGGCTGGTTCAATGGCTGGGGCGGCAAGGGCGGCGAAATCCGCCTCGATTACCGTCCGGTTCACGAATATACGCTGACCGAAGACATCCAGTACATCAAGCCGAAGGCGCGCGTGTACTGATCCGTCAATCGGATAGAGATGAAAAAGGGGCGGCGTACCGGAAGGTGCGCCGCCCCTTTTGCGGTCACAAGAGCACCTTCGTCCGCAACCGATCTGCATTTCACGCTTTTTCTGCCCGACGCGCCGCAAAGTGCAGGAGGCAGAGGCATGACTCGTACGCAGATGGATCCGCTACTCGAACCGCATGTTGAGAACGATCCCCTGGTCGGTTCACTCGCAGAGGCGCCGGGGAAAGCCTGGGGCTGGGTGCTGGCTTATGGCGTTCTGCTTTTGCTGATCGCGCTGATCGTCATTGCCAATCCTCTGGTGGCGGGCATGGCGACGGGGCTGCTCATCGGCGTCGTTCTCGTGATCTACGGCATCGCCGCCGTAGCCTCCGGCTGGACCTCGCTTTCGCGCCGGGCGCGCTGGGTGGAAGTCCTGCTCGGTCTGCTCGCTTTGGCGGCAGGGGTATTCGCGATTTTCAACCCCGTGGCAGGCGCTCTTTCGCTGGTCTGGGCGATCGGGGCCTGGCTCGTCGCATCGGGAGTTTTCCAAATCGCTTTTGCGCTGAAGGCCCAGCACGACCGGGGATGGCGACTCTTTCTTGGCGCGCTCGATGTAGTGCTGGGGCTGGTCCTGCTCTTTGCAAATCCTGCGACGGGCCTGGCGTTCCTGGCGGTAATCATCATGATAAGCCTCGTCGTTCGCGGCATCTTTCTGATCCTCCTGGCTCTATCGCTTCGCAAGCTGGGGGTCTGACCCGTTCATCTGGCGTTCATGTTTACACACGTAGTCGATTACGTATGTAAACGATGGAGCCAGGCGTGTCGCAGTCTCACGAACAGCCCGAACGCATATCGGACGCTGAACATGCCGTGATGGAAGTGCTGTGGGAACGCAGCCCGCTGACCGCCGCTGAAGTCTGCGAGCAGGTTTGCGAGCCGCGTGGCTGGAGCCTGGCTACGGTGAAAACCCTGCTTTCGCGTCTGGTGGCGAAGCAGGCGCTCGCCACCGAGCCCGACGGCAAGCGCTTTCTCTATTCTCCGCGCGTTGCGCGCGACTCTTACGTTGGCAGCGAAAGCCGCCGCCTCGTGGATCGTCTCTTCGGCGGCCGCGCCGCGCCGCTGTTCGCGCATCTTGCCGAATCGGACGCACTCACCGAAGATGACATCGCCGAGATCGAAGCCCTGTTGAAGGAGCTGAAGTCATGATCGAATGGCTTACCGATACGCTCGTCATGACTGGCGCGCTGATGGCGCTGGTGCTGCTCGTTCGACGCCCGGTCTCACGCTGGTTCGGACCGGCTGCCGCCTACGCCTTGTGGGCGCTGCCCATGCTGCGCCTGATCCTGCCGCCGCTGGCGCTACCGATCGGGATTTTCGGCAGACCCGAGATTTCGGTAGAAACGGTCACGGCAGTAGCGCACCCGGCGCCGCCGGTTGCAGTCGAGGCCGGGGATGGCGTGTCCCCGATCATGGATAATGGGATCGACCACGCCTCGGTCGAGCCCGACGTCTTGATGCAAGTGCCCTGGTTGCAGGTTCTTGTGGCCGTCTGGCTGATCGGTGCGGCGGTGTTCCTCGTGCAGCGTTTCCGCAATTACCGGCTGATGCGCGCCGAACTGCTGGCAGGCGCACGGCAGGTGGCCCACGCCGGAGACATTCGCATCGTCGAGAGCCCGGCTGCCGCCGCGCCTCTCGCTTTCGGAGTGCGTGAGCGGATCGTGGCGCTGCCTGAAAACTTCCTCGCGACCGTCGACTCGGAAAGCTCCGACTTCGCGATCGCCCATGAACTCGAACACCACGCCGGCAACGATCTCCTCGCGCTCATGGTCCTGCAGCCCCTGTTCGCGCTCCACTGGTTCAACCCGATCGGGTGGGCGGCATGGCGGGCGTTGCGGGCGGATCAGGAAGCGGCATGCGATGCGCGCGTGATGGCGGGCTGCAATCGTGACGTGCGGACCCGGTATGGCCGGGTGATCGCCTCCTTCGCCGCAGGAACGCGCCTGACATTGGCCGCGCCGATCGCGGGGGCGCTAGCAGGCGAAAAGCCGATCATCCAGCGCCTGAAGGCACTTGCCACCGTTGAGGTCTCGCCCGCTCGCAGAGTGATGGCGCGCAGCCTCTTCGCCTTCGCGGTAGTGGCGGTGCCCTGCACGGCAACGGTCACTTACGCGGCCATGGAAGAGCAGGGCATGCCCGAAGTGCCGCAGGTGCCGGATGCGCTTTCGGCGTCGATAACGCCTGCGGCTCCTGCCGTACCCTCCGTCCCTGAAGCGGCCGATGCACCGGCCGCACCGGAGCCGCCCCAGCCTCCCGAAGCGGTAGCCGAGCCGGACACTCGTTTCGACAACTGGCCCACTCCTGCAGCGCCGCGTCTGATCGGCGGCCTGGACGTTCCACCGCCGCCCCCCGCGCCGCCGGCTCCTCCTGCGCCTTCGTCTTACGAACGGATGGAATCGATCCAACGGGCGGCTGCTCGTGCGCAGGAGAAAGCGGCACAAGTCATGCGCAACATTCCGCAGGTCGAGCAGTCCGTGACGGCCGAGGGGAAAGTGCAGACTATCCGCGTCGTGCACCGGGACGAGAATGGTCGTCGCCAGATCCAGCAGACCATTACGATCGATGGTACATGCCCCGCCGACAAGCAGCGCAGTCCCAGCGCCGGCCGTCACGGTTCCAGTACCTATGTCTGCACCGGCGTTCCGCGTCAGGCGATGAATGCGGCTATGCGGTCGATCTCCTCGGCACGCGCGTCCGTAGCCTCGAACCGCATGCTGGCCGCTGAAGTTCGCGCCGAGATCATCGCGGAACTGGATCGCGAGATGGCGGAAACCAGGGCGGAGATGATCGGCGAGGCCGACTGACCGCAATGTGGCGGCCGGCGAGGCCAGGCGGCCTCACCGTCACGCGGTCAGGGCACCTTCTGGACCACTGCGTCCGAGGTATAGGCAACGCCGTCCTTCGTTTCGTTCTTGCGGTTCTGCGCGGCAGACTTGTCGTCGGCCTTGGTTCCCTTGGCCGCTTCGATGCGCGCATCTTCCTGATGCTGCTGCAGCGCCTTGGCCTGAATGATCGAAGCGGTGGCGGGAGAAGCCGGGTACTTGCAGCCACGCTGCGCACCCACGCCCTTCAGAAAGCCGCGACGCGCCACGCCGGCTTGAACGGCCGCGAGCACCGCGCGTTCCTGCGCATTTGCGCCGGAGATCTCGCGGATCAGACCGCGGAAGGGAATGAAGGAACTCACCACCCATTTCGCGACTTTGCCCGTGCTCACGCGGTCCCGCGCTTCCTGCGGTAGGTCGATGTCGTCGCCGAGAATGCCGTCCAGTTCCTCGACCGCCTTGCCGATCTGACTGCAAGACCGCAGCGAAGCCAGGTCGTATGGCTTCTTGGTGGCGGCGATGAGCACCGGCGGGATCTCGGTCTTGTCCAGATTGAGGTCGGTGACCGGCGTTTTCGCCACGTCGATCGCGTTCGGATCGTTGTCGGTGATCGGCCTGTCCTGACGGGCCTCGGCGGTGGTCGCCGTCAGCGTTCCGGCCAAAGCGGCCATGATCAGGAAATTGCGCATAGTGTCCTCCTGTACCCCCGGGGGCGGTCGCATCCACGCAGATGGAGGAAAGCGCCGGCCTCTGGTCGATCAGAGCAGTTTTTAGCCGTCGGGTGATCCGCCGATCGCAACACGCTCTACTGCTGGGTGAACGTGTTGCAGGCGTCCTCGTTCCCTGTCTCCAGTCCCCGTCGCAGCCATTCCATTCGCTGGGCGCTGGAGCCGTGGGTGAAGCTTTCCGGGCTGACGCGCTGGCCGGCATTCTTCATCAGGGTATCGTCACCGATGGCGCTGGCAGCAGTGAGCCCCTCCTCCATGTCGCCCGGCTCGATCCGGTCTTTGTTCCGGCCCGCCCAGACTCCCGCATAGCAGTCTGCCTGGAGTTCCATCCCGATCTGCAGGGCATTGGCCTGCTGCGGATTCTGGCGTTGGGCGCGGCGGACCTGGGTATCGAGTCCGAGCAGGTGCTGAATATGATGGCCATATTCGTGGGCGACTACATAGTAGCGCGCAAAGTCTCCCTTCGCCCCCATCTTGCGGTCAAGCTCGTCGTAGAAGCTGGTGTCGATGTAGATGCCTTGGTCCGCAGGGCAGTAGAACGGTCCCATGGCGCTTTGTGCAGCGCCGCACCCGGACTGGTCGGAGCCGTTGTAGAAATGCAGGTTGGGCTGTTCGAAGGAGATGTTCGCCTTCTGGAACAGCGGCCGCCAAGTCTTGTTGAGCGAAGAGAGGGCATTGCACGATTCAAGCGAATAGGCGTTTTCCCGGCAGATCGTGGACGTGTCGGAAGACCGACCCTGTTCGGTCTGGGTGGGCGCCTGCTGCTGCTGGACGCTGTCCAGCGTGCCCAGCATCTGGGCCGGGTCGACGCCGAATACCAGAGCGCCGATCAGCACGATCACCAAGGATCCGCAGCCGAGCTTGCCGCCGCCGCCTCCTGGAAATCCGCGTCCCCCCTGGCTGACACGAATATTGCTGGGGTCGAAATCGTCGAGCCGCATCGTATCTGATCCTCTTCGACAGAGCCGGTCGGTCCGGCGGGACATTCTCGGTCGTTGCAGGCGAGACTAGCTACAGCGGCGAGATCTGTTCAATGGAATTCACGAGCAGAGGTTCCGGCGTTGCCCTGCGGCCACAAGCTGTCATCCTCTTCGAGGGCTTGCGAGAAATTGTAACAGCCCAGCGAATTCCATCGTATAGGCAGCGATGCGATGAACAGGGGATACAAGGCAGGACTGGCTCGTGCAGCCGGCGCGGTGGCGCTCGGCGCTCTTCTGCTGAGCGCCAACCCTGTGCTTTCTGCGATCTCCCGCGCGGATCAGGATCTGGCGGCACGACTGCGCGCCCACATCGAGGTTCTGGCCAGCGACGACTTCGACGGCCGTGAGCCGGGCACCGATGGCGAAGCGAAGACGCTGCGCTACCTGGGCAAGCAGTGGTTCGACATCGGGCTGGTGTCCGGCACCAACGATCCGGGTCACGAGTGGTTCGCGCCGGTCACTCTGGTTGCGCGCGAACCTGCCTCCTCGGCCGCCCGGTTCCTGCGCAAGGGCGCGCGGGCCACGGTCTCTCCCGCGGGCGTGCTCGTGCTGACTTCGGGGCAGCGCAGCCTCGTCCGCAACGTGCCGATGCTGTTTCTCGGCAGCGGGCGTGGACGTGATTATACCCGTAACGAACTGGCGGGCCGCGTTGCCGTCGTCCTCGACGGTGATACGCCCGACGGTGAACGTCAGAACGACCTGTTGGCACTCGGTGCGTCGGCCGTGCTCACGGTGCTCGACGGAGAGCGCAGCCTCGATCAGGTGGCGGCGCGGCGCAAGCGGACCGGTTATGCCCTGTCCCAAGATTCGCTGGGCGGGGACCTGGAAGCCTTCATCACGCGTGAAGCCATGGCGGCGCTGCTCAAAGGCACCTCCCGTTCGCTCGGCAGTCTCGAAGCGGCTGCGGCGAAGCCCGATTTCGTGCCGCTGACGCTGGATCTTACGGCATCGCTCGAAGCGACTACGCGAGAGACGACGATCCGCACCCACAACCTCATCGGCAAGCTTCCCGGAAAGCGTCCGGAGTCCGGTGCCGTACTGTTTCTTGCGCATTGGGATCACTTCGGAGAGTGCGGCGAGCCGCCTGCCGAGGATGTGATCTGCAACGGCGCGATCGACAATGCGAGCGGCCTGGCGGCGCTGACCGAAGTGGCCCGCCGTCTGGCCCGAGGCCCGCAGCTCGATCGCGACATCTATTTCCTGGCGACCACGGCCGAGGAACTGGGGCTCCTGGGGGCTCATGCCTTTGCGGAAAACCCGCCCCTGCCGCCGGAAAGGATCGTGGCGGCCTTCAACATAGACTCGATCGCGATCGCTCCGCGCGGTACGCCCTTCGCCATCGTCGGGCGCGGCATGACCGGGCTCGACAGGGAGATCGCCAAAGTCGCCAAGGCCGAGCGCTTCAAGCTGCGTCCTAGCGACGAGGCCAACGAATATCTGCGGCGGCAGGACGGCTGGGCGCTGATCCAGCACGACATCCCGGCGGTGATGGTGACGACAGCCTACGGCGACATTGCGCGCATGCGGAAATTCTTCGACGGCGATTACCACCGGCCCAGCGACGATCTCGCGAATATGGACCATGCCCTCGAACTCGGCGGTGCCGTGGAGGACGTAAAGATGCTCGGCGCTCTGGCCCGGTGGTTCGGAGACGTGCGCCGCGTACCTCCCGAGCCTGCCGGGCAGCAGGCTCCTGCGGCCGACAAGAAGCGCTGAAGGGCGGTTCGGCGGCGCTCGAAAAGGCTCTAGCCCTGACGCCCCCGTTTGATTACATGGGCCGCCACGAATCTCCCCGGTAAAGGTTATGGTGGCGCTCATGGATATCCAGCTCGGACTTACTTTCGACGACGTACTGCTTCGTCCCGCGAAGTCCGACATCGTCCCCACCCAGGCCGATACCCGCACGCGCCTCACCCGCGGCATCTCGCTCAACATTCCCGTGATTTCCTCGGCGATGGACACCGTGACCGAAGCCGACATGGCCATCGTCATGGCCCAGCTCGGCGGCATCGGCGTGCTGCATCGCAACCTCACGATCGAGGAACAGTGCGCCGCCGTCCGCGCCGTGAAGCGCTTCGAGAGCGGCATGGTCGTCAATCCGATCACGATTTCGCCGGACGCCACGCTTGGGGAAGCGCAGGCGATCATGCAGGCCAACAAGATCAGCGGTATCCCGGTGGTCGAGAACTCGGGCATTCTCGTAGGCATCCTCACCAACCGCGACGTGCGCTTCGCGGCCAATCCGGCGCAGCCGGTGCGCGAGCTGATGACGCATGAGAACCTCGCCACCGTGAAAGTCGGCGTCGATCAGGACGAGGCGCGCCGCTTGTTGCACGCCCGCCGGATCGAGAAGCTGCTGGTGGTCGACAACGACTTCCGCTGCGTCGGCCTCATCACCGTCAAGGACATCGAGAAGGCCGTCACCTATCCCGATGCCACCAAGGATGCCGCCGGCCGCCTGCGCGTCGCGGCCGCCACCACGGTAGGCGACAAGGGCTTCGCGCGCACCGAGGCGTTGCTGGCCGCCGAATGCGACGTCGTCGTGATCGACACCGCGCACGGCCATAACAAGGACGTGGCGCTCGCGGTGGAGCGCGTCAAGAAGCTGTCGAACTCGGCACAGGTCATCGCCGGCAACATCGCCACCGCCGAAGCGGCGCGCGCGCTGATCGACGCCGGTGCGGACTGCGTGAAGGTGGGCATCGGGCCCGGCTCGATCTGCACCACGCGCATCGTCGCCGGTGTCGGCGTACCGCAGCTCACCGCGATCATGGATGCCGCCGAGGAAGCCGACAAGGCGGGCGTTCCGGTGATCGCCGACGGCGGTCTGCGCACGTCGGGCGATGCTGCCAAGGCGCTGGCCGCCGGTGCTTCGACCATCATGGTCGGCTCGATGCTCGCGGGCACCGAGGAAGCGCCGGGCGAAACGTTCCTCTATCAGGGCCGCGCCTACAAGTCGTATCGTGGCATGGGTTCGGTGGGCGCGATGGGCCGCGGTTCGGCGGACCGCTACTTCCAGGGCGACATCAAGGACCAGATGAAGCTGGTTCCCGAAGGCATCGAAGGCCAGGTCGCCTACAAGGGCCCGGCCAGGGACGTGATCCACCAGCTCGTCGGCGGCGTGAAGGCGGCCATGGGGTATACCGGTTCGGCTACCATCGACGACTTGCGGCAGAATGCGCAGTTCGTGCGCATCACCAATGCCGGCCTGCGCGAGAGCCACGTCCACGACGTGACCATCACCCGCGAGGCGCCGAACTACCCGACCCGCTGATTCCGGCGAAGGTACGGGCAGGGCGATGACACCGGGTGCGCGCGTTCAGGCGGCGATCGAGATACTCGATCTCGTGATCGACGCCGCGCGCGCCAACGGGGCGCCTGCCGACCGGCTGATCGCCGACTGGTTCCGTGCCCGCCGCTTCGCCGGCAGCAAGGATCGCCGCGCTATCCGGGAACTGACCTATCGCGCGATCCGGGCCTGTGGCGAAGTGCCGGAGACGGGCCGTGCGGCGATGCTGCGCGTCGCCGCCGACGAGCCGGACCTTGCGGCGCTGTTCGACGGCGTCGGTCATGCGCCCGCTACCATCGATCCGGATGAACCGGTGGCCCAAGCGGGTCTCGCGCCGCGCTGGCTGGTCGAACGCTTCGCCGCCAGCGGAGTGGCCGAAGCCGATGCCCTGGCGCTGCTCGACCGTGCGCCGCTCGACGTTCGCGTCAACACGTTGCGTCCCGGGCGGATCGATCTGCCCGAGGGCGGAGAGCGTTCGGTGGCTGCGCACGGCTGGCGCTATCCGCCTGAAACCAGCATCGAGCAGTCCGACGCCTACGTGCACGGCGCCATCGAGGTACAGGATACCGGCTCGCAGCTGACCTGCGAAGCAGTGGCCGCGCAGCCGGGCGAGATGGTGATCGATCTCTGCGCAGGGGCGGGGGGCAAGACGCTCGCGCTCGCCGCCGCCATGGAGAACATCGGGACGCTGGTCGCCTGCGATACCGACCGCGCGCGCCTTTCCCGCCTGGCGCCTCGTGCCGAGCGGGCCGGAGCGACGGGGATCGACACCGCCCTGCTCGACCCGAACAAGGAAGCGCAGGCGCTCCAGCGCTTTGTGGATGCCGCCGATGCCGTTCTGGTCGATGCTCCGTGTTCGGGGACCGGTACCTGGCGCCGCAATCCGGAGGCGCGGTGGCGGTTCACCGAAGCGCAGCTCGCCCGCTATGTCGCGGTACAGGCTCGCCTGCTCGATGTCGCTGCGGGTCTCGTGAAGCCGGGCGGCCGCCTCGTTTTCGTGACCTGTTCGCTGCTCGACGAAGAAGGCGCAAGCCAGGCAGAGAGCTTTCTCAAGAGGAATGCCGGATGGCGGGCTGTGGCTCTGGAACTGCCTGCGGGAACCCGGCGCGGCTTAGGCCTCAGGCTCTCGCCCTGGCAGGACGGCACCGATGGCTTTTTCGTCGCGCGCTTCGCGCGGCTGTGATAGCGTCCGCCGCATGATGAGGACGAAGCCCTCGGCCAAGGACATTTTGATGCGTTACACGCCTGTCGCGATTGCTCTTTCCCTTGTGGTCGCCGTCTCCTCCAGCGCTATCCTTTCCGCGCCGACCGCCACGCTCGATTCGCGCGCGGCCGCGCTGATGACCGAAGGACATGCGGCGTTCGGCGCAGGGAACGTGAACGGCGCGATCGATGCGTTCGAAGCTGCGCTGACGGTCGAGCCGGGCAATGTCACCGTCCTTCTCGCGTTGGCCGACGCCACTCGCCAGCAGGGGCTCCAAGGCAAGGCGCTGCATTACTACCGCGTGGCGCTGACCAGCGATCCGCGCAACGTGGCGGCGCTGGCCGGGGAAGGCATGGCGCTGGCGGAGAAGGGCGCGAAGGACAAGGCGGGCCGCAATCTCGCGCGCCTCCAAAGCCTTTGCGGCAAAGATTGCGCGGAAACCGAGGAACTGGCCGCAGCCATTGCCAAGGGCCCCGCGGCTCGCGTGATGACCGCCGAAGCCACGGCGCCGAAGCCGATCGTTTCCGAAAACTGAATCGGGCCGCCGGGCCTCGACAGTTCGGCCTGACTGATAGGACTTCCGCTGCCTAGCGGCACCAGAATGTGCTGACGGGAAGAAACAGTACAAGAGCACCGTGGGCGAAGCGAGGGCATGAATCCTCGCCAGCGCCCAGACGGATCAGATCAGCGCGCGAAATTCTTCCAGCACCGCGCGGTAGACGCGCTTCTTGAACGGCACGATCAGTTCCGGAAGCAGTTCGGGTTCGATCCACTTCCAGTCGGCGAATTCCGGCGGGGTATGGGCCTCAAGGTCGATATCGCCGTCCTTGCCGTCGAATCGGGCAAGGAACCAGGTCTGGCGTTGGCCGCGATACTTGCCCTTCCACAGCTTGCCGATGAGTTCTTCCGGCAGATCGTAGAGAAGCTCCTCCTTGGTCTGGGAGAGGATGGTGACGTGCGTTTCGGTGGCGCCGGTCTCCTCCCAGAGTTCACGCAGGGCTGCGGCTCGCAGGTCTTCGCCGTCATCGACGCCGCCTTGGGGCATCTGCCACCAATCGCCTTCCTTGGTGTCGATCCGCTTGCCGACGAAGACCTTGCCGTCGGAGTTGACGAGCATGACGCCGACGCAGGGGCGATAGGGCAGGGACGCGAAGTCTTTCATCGTTGGAAGCGATTCCATGTGCGTTGGGAATGGCAATATCCGAAAACCGGCGGCGGATTGACGGAGTGCATGGCCCTAGAATGGCCCAAGCCTCCGTGCAATGCCAGCGCGATTTAAGCTTGCCTGCCCGGTAACCCAGCGGCGGAAGTGGGGTTCGCACACAGAGGTTTGTGGCGACAGGCGTTTTTCTGTCTTGCACGGACACCCAACGGGCATAGTCTGGAACGCGGGAAGCAATTTGCCGGCGTCAGACCGGCCTTCCCCGGAGAGAGCGATGATGGCGACAATCTCATCGGATGATCGCGGCGCAGGGCCTGCCGCGCCGGAGGGCGCAGCAGTGGAAGCCGTGGTCGTGCGCTTTGCCGGCGACTCGGGAGACGGCATGCAACTGACCGGCGGGCAGTTCACGCTCTCTACGGCACTGGCTGGCAACGACTTGGCGACCTTCCCCGACTTTCCGGCAGAGATCCGGGCTCCGCAGGGCACCCTGTTCGGTGTATCGGCGTTCCAGATCAATTTCGGCTCGAGCGAGATCACTACGGCAGGCGATGCGCCGGATGTGCTGGTGGCGATGAACCCTGCCGCGCTCAAGACCAATATCCACGCGCTGAAGCCCGGCGGCATGGTCATCGTCGACACCGGCGAATTCGGCAGGCGCAACCTGGAGAAAGCGAAATATGCCGAGAGTCCGTTGGAGGACGGCAGCCTTGCCCGGTGGGATGTGCTGGCCTTCGACATCTCCGCCCTGACCTTGGAGGCGGTCAAGCCGTTCGGCCTCGGCAACAAGGAGGCGCTGCGCTGCAAGAACATGTGGACGCTGGGATTGGCGCTCTGGATGTTCGATCGCGATCGTGGACCCCTGGTAGACTGGCTGAACGCCAAGTTCGCGAAGAATCCCGTCCTTGCTGCAGCCAACATCGCCGCGCTCAATGCCGGACATGCCTATGGTGAGACGGCTGAACTGGCCGGACCGATGCAGCG
Organism: Novosphingobium lindaniclasticum LE124; assembly: GCF_000445125.1. Lineage (GTDB taxonomy): Bacteria > Pseudomonadota > Alphaproteobacteria > Sphingomonadales > Sphingomonadaceae > Novosphingobium > Novosphingobium lindaniclasticum. The sequence continues at coordinate 63,671 of NZ_ATHL01000054.1, read as the reverse complement.
ATTGCATGTCGATCCGGTGCCGAGCGCCCCTGGGCTCTATCGCACGGTGACGGGAGCGGAGGCGATTTCGCTGGGCCTCGTCGCCGGGTGCCGACTGGCGGGACTGCCGATGTTCTTCGGCGGCTATCCCATCACCCCGGCCTCCGCGATCCTGCATCACCTGGTGAAGATGAAGGAATTCGGCGTCACGACGTTCCAGGCCGAGGACGAGATCGCCGCGATCTGCTCGGCGATCGGCGCAAGCTACGCGGGGCAGCTCGGCGTGACCTCTTCGTCGGGGCCGGGGATCGCCCTCAAGGGCGAGGCTATGGGTCTGGCGGTTATGACGGAATTGCCGCTCGTCATCGTCAATTCCCAGCGCGGCGGCCCGTCCACCGGTCTGCCCACCAAGACCGAGCAGTCGGACCTTTATCAGGCCGTCTATGGCCGTAATGGCGACGCGCCTTTGCCGGTGATCGCTGCGCGGTCCCCCGCCGACGCTTTCCGTTGCGCGATCGAGGCCTGCCGGATCGCGACGGCGTTCATGACGCCCGTCATCCTGCTGACGGATGGCTACACCGCCAATGCTTCCGAGCCGTGGCAAGTGCCGGATCCCGAGACGTTCGAGGCGTTTCCCGTCCGTTTTCTGGAAGAGCGGAACGGCGTGGACAGGGTACTGCCCTACAAGCGCGACGAACGCGGGGTTAGGCCGTGGATCCGGCCCGGCACGCCCGGGCTCATGCACCGCATCGGCGGGATCGAGAAGGCCCTCGACACGGGCAACATCGACTATGCTCCGGACGTGCACCAGGCCCAGACCGACGCTCGCAAGGCCAGGATAGACGGTATTGCAAGCGCCATTCCGCCGCAGGACATCTGCCTGGGAGAGGACAGCGGATCACTGCTGGTGGTCGGCTGGGGGTCGACCTTCGGACCGATCCATCAGGCCGTGCGCCGAGCCCGCACCAAGGGTCTGGCCGTCAGCCACCTTCATGTCCGGCATGTCTGGCCGCTGCCACCCAACCTTGGCACCTTGCTGGCGGAATTCGAGCATGTGCTCGTGCCGGAGATGAATACCGGCCAGCTCAAGACCCTGCTGCGGGATCGCTATCTCGTCGATGCGGTATCGCTGAACAAGACGAGCGGCCAGCCTTTCGCGATCGCCGAACTGGAAGATGCCATCGCCCGCTTCTTCGACGGTGTTGCCGGAAACGAAGGTGGGGAAGTCGAGGTCAACGAGAACCAGCTTCCGGCTCCGGGGATCGAACGCCCCTGAGATATGGGCGAGGGAGACGCACCTTGAACGACATGACCCCTATCGAAACCACGCTCAAGGACTGGGAGACCGATCAGGAAGTGCGCTGGTGCCCTGGCTGCGGCGACTACGCGATCCTCAAGGCGGTGCAGCGAACCTTGCCGATGCTGGGGGCGGATCCGAAGAACACCGTCTTCGTATCCGGGATCGGCTGTTCGAGCCGGTTTCCCTACTATGTCCAGAGCTATGGCTTCCATTCGATCCACGGCCGGGCGCCTGCCGTGGCTACCGGGATCAAGCTGGCCAATCCGCAGTTGGACGTCTGGCTGATAACGGGCGACGGCGACGGCATGTCGATCGGCGGCAATCACACGATGCATGTGCTCAGGCGCAATCTCGACTGCCAGATCATGCTGTTCAACAACGAGATCTACGGCCTGACCAAAGGGCAATATTCGCCGACCAGCCGCACCGGCACACCGTCGCCGACATCGCCCGCCGGGTCTGTCGATCGTCCGGCCAGCCCTTGCGCTTTCGCGCTGGGCTCGGGCGCGCGCTTCGTGGCGCGCAGCTACGACGTCTCGAAGGATCTGCCGGAGGTTCTGAAGGCTGCCTATCGCCACAAGGGAGCCGCCTTTGTGGAGATCTTCCAGAACTGCATCGTCTACAACAAGGACCGCTTCGACGACTTCATCGAAAAGTCGGTGGCGGCGGAGAGCCAGGTTCAGTGCCGTGACGGAGAACCGCTGCTTTTCGCCAAGGGAACCAAAGGACTAGCGCTGGATTTGGAGACGCTTTCGCTCAAGGTCGTCGAGGTTACGGACGGGGATTGGCAAGGCGCGGGCGTGCTGGTCCACAATGTGCGAAATCGCGGACTGGCTCACATGCTGGTGGAGATGCCTTTCCGCCCGTTCCCCATGGCGCTCGGCGTGATCTACGACGATCCGGCGACGACGTTCGAGAGCGCGGTGATCGCGGAGCGGCAAAGCCTGATCGCCGGCAAGACGGCGGACCTTGGCAAATTGCTCGCCCAGGGCCAGACTTGGACGGTTCCCTGACTCGACCGGCGTTCCTGCCGCAAGGGATTACGCCCTAAGCTCAAAGGCCTGGCTCCTGGACAATATCACTCACAGCCTCGCGGGCTGGGCGCTGGCCGAAACCGGCCTCAAGCGGCGCACCCGCAAAGGACTGGCGGCCTGCGTGCTCGCCGCCAACATGCCGGATATCGACGTGTTCTTCGGCTGGGCACCGTGGGAGCCGCTCGCCATGCACCGGGGCTTCACGCACGGTCTGGTCGGCGGCGTGCTGCTCATGCCGCCGATCCTGGCGGGGCTGCTCTGGCTGCTCGATCGCTGGCAGCTGCTGCGGCAAGGCGCCATAAGACAGAATGCCTTGCCGATGCATTTCGGCTGGCTCACGGCGCTATGTTATCTCGGTGCACTGACGCATCCGCTGCTCGATCTTCAGAACGTCTACGCCGTCCAGCTTCTGTCGCCGCTGAGCGGGTATTGGTATCATACGGACGGCCTGTTCATCGTCGATCCCTGGATCTGGATCATGCTCGGGCTGGGCATCTGGCGCAGCCGCCGCAGGCGAAGCGGAGGCCCCGTGATCGCAGCGCTCCTTGCTGCCATCGTCTACATCGGCGCGAACATCGGCATAGCCCGCCTTGCCTATTATGCCGTGCGCAACGAAGTGCCCTACGCCGCGCCGGACAGGATTTTCGCCGGACCAAAGCCGCTGGCGTTCTGGCGGCGCGAAGTGATCTGGCGCCAGTCGGGCCGAATCGCGCGCGGCGAGTACGACCTGCTGCAGCGCCCCTTCGACCTTGTCGCCTATGGCCCGCCCGCGCCCGATCACATGGAAGATCCGTTGACGCGCCGGGCACTGCATGCCGATCGCCAGGTCGAGCGGTTCCTCGACTGGTCGATCATGCCGATTGCGCAGATCACGCCGAGCGGCTGCACCGCCCGGGTGACGTTCCGAGACGCGCGTTTCCAGGGACCGCGCTTCGAGGACAGCTTTTCCGCCTCGGCCGATCTGCCTAGCGGCCGCCCCGGCTGCCCGCCTCGGTAAGCTCGTCGGCGGCATGGACTACGCTTTCGGCGGGGCGGTAGAGCAGGGCGCTGGCCAGGAAGGCCCAGCCGGCGCCGCCGAGCCAGCCGGCCATGACGTCGCTGAGCCAGTGGACACCCAGCCAGACGCGGCTCCAGGCCACGGCCAGGCTGAGGAGCATTGCGCCCGCGACCAGCGTGTGGCGCACCGAGGCGCGGGGGCTCAGCGCCGCAAAGGCCAGCGCGAAAGCGATGTAGCTGGAGGCGGCATTGAAGCTGTGCCCGCTGGGGAAACTGGCGCCGCCGGCTTCGGTGAGGTGCGGGACGATCTCGGGGCGGGGGCGGCCGAACACGGCCTTGAAGCCGACATTGACCAGACTTGCGCTCAGCACCGTCAGGGCAAGGAGCACGCCTTCGCGGCGGCACCGCAGCCAGAACAGCGCAACGACCGCGAAGATCGTGTAGAGCTTCAGTTGCAGGAACCCGCCCATCGCGGTTAGGTCGCGCACCCATTCCAGTAGCCAGGTCGGCCCGATGGGGCGCAAGTCGTGCGTGCGCCAGAACAGCAGGCCGAGCCGGTCGAACTGCGTGGTGCGCCCGGCGGGCACCGCCCAGGCAAAGAAGGCGAACGCTGTCCAGCACGCAGCGGCCGTGAGGGACGCCTTGCGGGGATCCATGCGATGCCGCAGCACGATGGGGCTTTCGGAAGAAGTGGGCATTGGCCTAGGGAACGCCCATGACCGACAAGCGTTCCGGCAACATGAATCCCCCCGTCATCGTCTGGCTTCGGCGCGACCTGCGCCTGTCCGATCAGCCTGCCATCGTCGAAGCCGCGAGCCAAGGCCCCGTCGTGCCCGTCTATGTGCTGGACGACGAGACCCCGAAGCACCGCCGCATGGGGGCGGCGTCTCGCTGGTGGCTGCACAACTCGCTGGAGAAGCTGGACGCCGCGCTGCGGGCCAAGGGCTCTCGGCTGATCCTGCGAAAAGGGCGCAGCGAGGAGGTGCTGAAAGCGGTCGCGGAAGAGGTCGGCGCCAGCTCGGTTCATGCCCTTCATCATTACGAGCCCTGGTGGCGCAATGCCGAGAAGGCCGTGGCTCAGGTGCTCGACCTCCACCTTCATCACGGCAACTATCTCGCTCCCCCGGGATCGGTGCTCAACGGCTCGGGACGGCCCTACAAGATCTATACGCCGTTCTGGCGGGCGCTTCACGAACGGTTGCCCCCGATCGAGCCTCTGCCGGCACCTCGCAAGCTCGACGCGCCAGGCAATTGGCCCGGATCGGACAGCCTGAAGGAATGGCGATTGCTCCCCTCCGCGCCCGATTGGGCAGGCGGCATGCGCGACACATGGGAGCCGGGAGAGGCCGGAGCCCAGGCGCGGCTTCAGGCCTTCGTGGAGGAGGCCTCGGCCTATGAATCCCAGCGCAATCTGCCGAGCGTGGAGGGAACCTCGATGCTCTCACCGCACCTGCATTTCGGGGAAATCTCGCCCTCGCAGGCGTGGCATGCCGTGGCCGATGCCGGCGGCTCGGTGGAGACCTTCCTTGGCGAGTTGGGCTGGCGGGACTATGCGCAAAACGTGATCCTGCAATTTCCCGAATACGGAAATCGCTCGGCCAAGGAGGACTTCGGGCACCTTCCCTGGCGCTCCGGCAAGGGGGCCGATTCGGATCTGGCGGCGTGGCAGCAGGGCAGGACCGGCTATCCCATCGTCGATGCCGGCATGCGCCAGCTCTGGCACACCGGATGGATACACAACCGCGTGCGGATGATCGTCGCCAGTTTCCTTATCAAGCACCTGCTGATCGACTGGCGCGCCGGCGAGCAGTGGTTCTGGGACACCCTGGTCGATGCCGACTACGGCTCGAATGCGGTAAACTGGCAATGGAGCGCCGGCTCCGGCGTCGATGCGCAGATGTTCGTGCGAATCATGGCGCCGCTCACCCAATCGGAAAAGTTCGACGCGGCGGGCTACATCAGGGACTGGGTGCCCGAACTCGCCGACTTTAGCGATGCCGAGATCCACGATCCCGGAAGCGCCTCGCGCCTGCGCGGTTACCCTGCAAAATTGGTCGAACACCGGGCGGCGCGCGAACGCGCGCTCGCTGCCTGGGCGCACTCGAAAGGGCATTAGTCCTGTATTCTAAGACATTGCTCACCGAGGATTTACGGATACTATCACCCTCATGAACGTAAGCGCGCCAGGCAGGGGAGAGGAACTGGTCGATGGTGGCCGCTCCATCGGCATAGGTCCGCAGTGGCTGGCCAGGGTCTGGTCCGGCGGCGTGTCCAGGGTTCTCGACCGGATCGATCTGGGGCTGCAACGGGGCTCTATCGAAGCGACCTTGCCGGGAGGCGAGACGCGCCTTCTGGGCGGGCGCTCGCCGGGCTTCGAGGCCGTCGTTCATATTCACAGCTGGCGCGCGCTGCTGAGGCTGGCCACATCGGGATCGGTGGGCTGGTACCAGGCGTGGGAGGAGGGCGAGTGGCAGAGCCCGGATCCGGTGCCGATCTTCGCGCTGTTCATGGACAATGCCTCCGGGCTTGGCGATGTCGGCCGCGCGCAGGGTCCATGGCGGATCGCGGCGAAGTTCCTGCACTGGCTTCACCGCAACACGCGCACGGGCGCTCTGCGCAACATCCACGCGCACTACGATCTCGGCAACGACTTCTACGAACAGTGGCTCGGCGAGACGATGCTCTATTCGAGCGGCATCTTCCCCTCGCCGGGGGGCGCGCCCAACGCCTTGAGCCAGTTCGTCACCGAACTCGACGTCGCGCAGTCCAACAAGATCGGCGCGATCGCGCACAGGCTGGGGTTGGACGAAGGGGCGCGCGTGCTCGAAATCGGGTGCGGCTGGGGCACGCTGTCGGCTTTCTTGGCCGAAACCGGAGGTGCGCGTGTCGATGCCATCAGCCTTTCCGACGAACAGCTTGCCTATGCACGGGACCGCTGGGGAGGACGCGGGCAAGCACGCGCGGACGGGCGAGGCTCCGTAAACTTCCTGAAGCAGGATTACCGCGACGTCTCAGGCGCCTACGACGGTATCGCCTCGGTGGAGATGGTGGAAGCGGTGGGGCGGCAGTTCTGGCCGGACTTCCTCGACTGCGTGGCGCGAAACCTGAAGCCGGGTGGCCGGGCGGCGATCCAGTACATCGCCATGCGCGATGATATCTTCGAGTCCTATGCCCGCAGCGCGGATTTCATCCAGACCTTCATTTTTCCGGGCGGCATGCTGATCCACGAGCCGGAGTTTCGCCGACTTGCGGAAGAGCGCGGTCTTCTGTGGCAGGATCGGCAGGGATTTGGGCTCGACTATGCCCGAACGCTGCGCGAATGGCGGCGCAATTTCGATCAGGCTGCGGCAGCGGGACGCCTGCCCGCGGGGTTCGACCAGCGCTTCATGCAACTCTGGCGCTTTTATCTGATGTATTGCGAAGGTGGCTTCCTAGGAGGCGGCATCGACGTTGCGCAAGTGACCCTCGTAAAGCCGAGGTAACGCGCGGGGCTGAGTCCCTTCAGTTACCGGGCGCGCTTCCCTGACTGCGCCAGCGGGCAAGAACGGTCTCCAGGACGGTGGGGTTCAGCAACTGCTCGAAAGCGCAACCTACCAGCCCGTCTTCCCACCAGATGACTCGCGCCGGCAGGGCCTCCATCTCCGGCAGCGTCAACCAGCACATCGTGCGCGGCGGGATGCGGCTGATCGCCGTGGCCGAAAACCCCGACAGCGACAAGTCGCGCACCGCCGTCTGGAAGCCCTTGGTGCCCGACGCTCGAAACCCTGCGGGTATCGATATACGCTGGCGTATCGCGCTGCGGTCTTCCTGAGCGGCGAGTTCGTAGATGTCCTGCGGCGATTTCGTCGTCATTTCCCGAGACCCGTAGATTGGAGCGATGCAGCGAATACACCGTCAATGGGAAGAAATCAGGAGGATGAAATCAGTAAAGAGTTACCACTGGGTTAAAAATCCGCAGGGACAGTCTCGCGGTGGCCGCTTTCGAAAGGCTCGCCGAGCAGCGCGACAAGGCGCCGCGCCACCGTTTCGGGCGGTTTGACCGATGCGGGCGCTTCGCCGGGATAGGCGCGGGCGCGCATCGCCGTACGCGTGGCGCCGGGATTGACCACGGCGACCCGAACTTTCGACGTGTTGCGCGTTTCCTCGGCATAGCATTCGAGAAGGGTGTCGCTGGCGGCCTTGGTGGCGGCATAGGCGCCCCAGAACGCGCGCGGCTTTTCCGCGACCGTGCTGGTCATGCCGATCACGCGGGCATCCGCGCTCTTGCGCAGCAGGGAATCGAAGTTGGCGATCAGGGCCTGAGTGGCGAGCACGTTGGTCGTCAGGGCCTTGTTGAACGCGCGCTGGTCGATATCGGCCACGCTCGTCAATTCCGGGAGGATCGCGGCGTTCACTACTAGGATGTCGAGCTTGCCCCAGCGCTGCGAAACGGCCGTGGCGAGGCGGGCGATTCCGTCCGATTCGACCAGGTCGACCGGCGCGATCGTGGCCGAGCCGCCGGACTCGAAGATCCGGTCCTCGATGGCTTCCAGCGCCTTGGTGTCGCGCCCCGTCAGCAGGACATGCGCCCCGGCAGCCGCTAGGGCGAGCGCCGTGGCCGCGCCGATGCCCCGGCTGGAACCGGTTACGAGCGCGACCTGACCTTCGAACGGCTTACCGCCTGCATTTTCGCTCACGCTGCGTTGCGCTCCCCGGAGAAGCGTTCGGCGAAGTCCGTCAGCTTCGTGGGATACTCGCCCGAGAAGCAGGCGTCGCAGAACTGCGGGCGCTTCTTGTTGCGCTTGTCCTCGCCTACCGCGCGGTAGAGACCGTCGATGGAGACGAAGGCGAGGCTGTCTGCCTTGATGAAGTCCGCCATGGCCTGGATGTCCATGTTGGCGGCCAGCAGCTTCGAGCGCTCAGGCGTATCGACGCCGTAGAAGCACGAGTGCTCGGTCGGCGGGCTGGCGATGCGCATGTGCACTTCGGCAGCGCCCGCATCGCGCATCATCTCGACGATCTTGAGCGAGGTGGTGCCGCGCACGATCGAATCGTCGATCAGGATGATGCGCTTGCCTTCGACGATGGCGCGGTTGGCATTGTGCTTGCGCTTCACGTCCGCGTGGCGGGCGGCGTCACCCGGCTGGATGAACGTGCGGCCGACATAGTGCGAGCGGATGATGCCGAGTTCGAAGGGAATGCCCGATTGCTGGGCATAGCCGATCGCGGCGGGAACGCCGCTGTCCGGCACCGGGATCACGACGTCGGCCGGGGCCGGCGCTTCCTTGGCCAGTTCCATGCCGATCTGCTTGCGTACGCCGTAGACCGAGCGGCCGTCCATCACCGAATCGGGTCGGCTGAAGTAGACGTGCTCGAAGATGCAGGGGCGCGGGGCCGGATTGCCGAAGGGGCGGTGGCTGGAGATCGTGCCCTTGTGGTCGACCTGGACGAGTTCGCCCGGCTCGATCGAACGTATGAACTCGGCGCCGATCACGTCGAACGCCACGGTTTCCGAAGCGAAGACGGTGGCATCGCCGATGCGGCCCATGACCAGCGGGCGGATGCCCAGCGGATCGCGGCAGGCGATCATGCCCTCTGCCGTCATGCAGATCAGCGAATAGGCGCCTTCCACCATGCGCAAGGCATCGACGAAACGGTCGAGCAGCGTGGGGTAGCGGCTCGTCGCGACGAGGTGGATGATCACCTCGGTGTCGGAGGTCGACTGGAAGATCGAGCCCTTCGACACGAGATCGCGCTTCAGCGTCATCGCGTTGGAGATGTTGCCGTTATGAGCGATCGAGAACCCGCCGGCGGCCAGGTCGGCGAACAGCGGCTGCACGTTGCGCAGGCCCGATCCACCGGTGGTCGCGTAGCGGACGTGGCCCGAGGCCATGGTGCCCGGCAGGGTGTCCAGTTCGCGCTGGGAGAACACTTGCGCCACATGGCCGAGGCCGCGATGGGAGTGGAACTCCTCGCCGCTGAAGCTGGTGATGCCCACGGCTTCCTGGCCGCGATGCTGAAGGGAATGAAGCCCGGCCGCAGCGATGTTCGCCGCGTCCTTGGAGCCGATTACGCCGAAAACGCCGCACTCTTCGCGCAGCTTGTCCCCGTCGGCGTCTCGAAAGGGATGTGTCATGTTCATGGATGTCGTCCGGGCTGCCGTCGCGCCAAATCGCCCGCGCATTTGGAGCGTGTTGGCTCCAAATGCAAGGCCCAGCGCGAAAGAGCCTGAGACTCCAAGCGGGCGGCGGCCTTGCGCGCCTTCGATGACGGCGTGATGACGATGGGATGGGAGCCGAATCGCGCCGGAGGCGTTTCCGACTTCCGTTCATCCTGGCGTCACGCGTGGTCCCCGATCAGCTTGCCAGCTTTCCGACATGTGCTTAATGCCGGGCTCTCTGCCCGATCTCAGACGGACCCGTCGCTTGATCCTATCCCCTTTCGAATGGACCATTGCCAAGCGCTACATGCTGCCCGGGAAGGGCGAGCGCTTCATTGCCCTCGTCGCCGGCATCAGCCTGGTGGCGGTCATGCTCGGCGTCGCCGCGCTGGTGATCGTCATGAGCGTGATGAACGGCTTCCGCGCCGAACTGTTCGACAAGATCGTCGGGCTGAACGGCCATGCCATCATCCAGGCCTATGGCGGGCGGCTCGACGACTGGCAGAGCGTGCTGAAGGACGTTCGCGCGACGCCCGGCGTCACTCATGCTTCGCCGCTGATCGAGCAGCCGCTGATGACCACTTTCAACGGCCGGGTCGAAGGCATTCTGGTGCGCGGCAATACGCGAGAGGACCTTACCCGGCTCAATGACAAGGTAAAGGCGGGGAACTTCTCCGAACTTACCGAGGGCAGCGACAATGTCGCGATCGGTTCTCAGCTTGCGCAGAATCTGGGAGCGCAAGTGGGTGACACCATTACGGTGATAAACCCGCTCGGCCGTTCCACGCCCTTCGGCACGGTTCCGCGCCAGATCGCCTATCGCGTCGCCGCGATCTTCGAGATCGGCATCTACGATTACGACAAGGCCTACGTGGTCATGCCGATGAAGGACGCGCAGACCCTCATGCTGACGGGCGACACCATCGGCATGATCGAAGTGTCCACGACCAATCCCGACAAAGTCGGCGAAATCCTCGCCCCGCTCGAACGCAAGCTGAAGGGCAGGGCCATCGTCACCGACTGGAAGACCATCAATGCCTCGCTGTTCGAGGCGTTGGCGGTGGAGCGGGTGGCGATGTTCGTCGTGCTCTCGATCATTGTGCTGGTGGCCGTCTTCAACATCCTCTCCTCGCTGATCATGCTGGTGCGCGCCAAGACCCGCGATATAGCCATCCTGCGCACGATGGGGGCGACCCGGCGCTCGCTGCTCAAGGTCTTCGTGACCACCGGCTTCTGCATCGGCGCGCTGGGAACGGTTGCCGGCGTGCTGCTCGGCATGGTGTTCCTCTACTTCCGCCAGCCCATCGTCCATTTCGTGGAGATCGTGACCGGCCAGAACCTCTGGGATCCCTCGATCCGCTTCCTGACCGAGCTGCCCTCGCGGCCCGATCCGGTGGAGATCGCGGTGATCTGCGTGATGGCCCTGATCTTCAGCTTCCTCGCCACGCTCTACCCCGCCTTCCGGGCGGCGAGCACCGACCCCGTGCAGGTGCTGCGCTATGAATGATCCCGTTGTTCGCCTCAACAAGGTAACCCGCAGCTTCGAACAGGGCGGCGTGACCATCGATGTCCTGCGCGGCGTCGATCTGGAAGTGCGTCCGGGAGAGATCGTCGCCCTGCTCGGGCCTTCGGGTTCGGGCAAGTCGACGATGCTCCAGGCCATCGGCCTGCTGGAAGGCGGCTTCGGCGGCCGGATCGAGATCGCGGGAATCGATGCCTCGAAGCTCGGCAAGGACGGCCGCGCGGCCGTGCGGCGCGATCACATCGGCTTCGTCTATCAGTTCCATCACCTCCTGCCTGATTTCAACGCCATCGAAAACGTAGTCCTGCCGCAGCTCATCACCGGCAAGTCGCGCGAGGAATGCGAGGTGCGCGCGCGCGAACTGCTGAGCGCGCTCGGGCTTGGCCAGCGGCTGGACCACCGCCCGAGCAAGCTTTCGGGCGGCGAGCAGCAGCGCGTTGCCGTGGCACGCGCGCTGGCGAACAGGCCGCGCCTCGTGCTGGCGGACGAACCGACCGGCAATCTCGATGAATCGACCGCCGATACGGTCTTCGCGCAGTTCCTGGCGCTGGTGCGCGGGCAGGGCAGCGCGGCGCTCGTGGCTACTCATAACGAGCGTCTGGCTGCGGCGATGGACCGCGTGGTAAGACTGCACGATGGGGTGCTCTCCTGACCGTTCATCGTCTGACGTTCATCGGGGGAACATCGTTGATGGTCTAAGCGTTTTGGCTATCGAGGCAAGACGCGCGAAAGGAGCGTATTTATGAGCGACTTTCCCACTACCATCCAAGGCCATCCGGCTGGCGAAGGCCCAGGCTGGAACGATAGTGCCGAACTGCACAAGACGGCCGACGGTGGGGGTGTCTTCAACGTGTTCAAGGCCATCCGCAGAGATACGGTGGCCAATCTGATCCGCTACGTCATGCATCTGCCTGAAACCGAGCAGGGCAACTATTCCGTCCAGAAGGACGGTGACAGGCTGTTGGAAATAGGGGATATACGCCGTCTTTATAGAAGGACGGACTTCCCTCATGGCGTCACCGGCTGATCCCCGCACGATCGCGGATTTCGAAGCGACATTGCCCGGCGGCGAGACAGTGAGTCTCGCCGACAGGCTGGGCAAGGTCCTGTTGGTGGTAAACACGGCCAGCAAATGCGGCTTCACCCCGCAATATGCCGGGCTCGAAGCTCTATGGCGTAAATACCGGGAATCCGGCTTCGAGGTGGTCGCTTTCCCATGCAACCAGTTCGGGGGGCAGGAGCCGGGCTCCGCCGATGAGATCGCTTCGTTCTGCGAAGTGAATTTCGGCCTATCGTTTCCGCTAATGGGCAAGGTCGACGTCAACGGAGACCATGCCGCGCCGCTCTGGACCTGGCTGAAGGGCGAGGCTCCAGGTCTGCTGGGAAGCAAATCGATCAAGTGGAACTTCACCAAGTTCCTCATCGGCCGAGACGGCAAGGTCGTGCGCCGTTATGCTCCGACCGACAAGCCGGAGAAGCTGGAAGAAGATATCGAGGCGCTGCTCTGAACGTGGATCGGGCGATCTGCCGGAAAGAGGAGTGCTTAAGCGGACCGGCACTATGTCGAGCCATTTCGGAGCGATCTTTAGCTCCTGTCCACCGTCGATGATCATTCCCGCCTTGATCGGGCGGCATGGCAACGCCTAAATTCCTCGCATGTCCCATGCCCCATTCGTACCGCTCCGCATCTTCTCGAGTTTCACGATGCTGGATGGCGCGATCGATCCCAAGGCCGCGGCCAAGCTCGCCAAGGAACGCAAGTTCCCCGCCGCTGCAATCTGCGACCGCAACGGCCTCTACGGCGCGCCCACGTATGCCCAGGCGTGTACGGGAGCAGGCGTCCAGCCGATCGTCGGCACGTTCCTTGCGGTCGCACGTCCCGGCGTGGTGGCCCAGGGGCAGGATCTTCCGATCGATTGGCTGGCCCTGTTCGCACAGAACGAGGCTGGCTGGCTGGGTCTGTGCGACCTCGTCAGCCGCGCGCATCTGGAACGGCCGCTCGAGCTGGATCCGCATGTCTCGCTCGAATCGCTACGAGGGCATACCGATGGCCTGATCTGCCTGACGGGCGGGGATGAAGGCGCACTTGCGCGACTTTATGCGACTGGCCAGTACGATGCCGCGGAAAGCTACTGCGATACTCTGCAATCGCTGTTTGGCGACCGTCTTTACATAGAGATCACCCGCACCGGCGAAACGGTGGAGGACGAGAGCGAGGAAGATGTCATCGCGCTCGCCTACAAGCGCGACATTCCCTTGGTCGGCACCAATCCGGCCCAATATGCCGAGGCTCAGTTCCACGCCGCGCATGACGCCATGCTCTGCATCGCCAACTCAACGCAGGTCGATGCACCGGAACGTCCGCGTTCCTCCCCGGAACGCTGGGTAAAGCCGGTGGAAACGATGCAGGAACTCTTCTCGGACCTGCCGGAAGCGCTGGCGAACACTCTCGTCGTCGCCCAGCGCTGCGCTTACATGCCGCCGCGCCGCAAACCGCTGTTGCCCAGCCTTGCCGGCGATCTCGAAGGTGAGGCGCGAATGCTGGCGGACAATTCGCGCGCCGGCCTTGCGAAAAGGCTTGCGCCCTATTGGCCGGACGTGACCGAGGAAGAACTCGACGCGGCCATGGCCCTTGAGGGCGATGCGCGCGAGGCGGCCTATAGGGAACTGGCCGAACGCGGCGTCACCGAAGACTTCCTCGACTATGCCAAGCGCCTCGATTTCGAAGTGCAGATCATCGTCGGCATGGGCTTTCCCGGCTACTTCCTGATCGTTGCCGACTTCATCAAGTGGGCGAAGGACAACGACATTCCCGTGGGGCCGGGGCGCGGTTCGGGCGCCGGTTCGCTGGTTGCCTGGGCGCTGACCGTCACCGACCTCGACCCACTCAAGCTGGGCCTGCTGTTTGAACGCTTCCTCAACCCGGAACGCGTCTCGATGCCGGACTTCGATATCGACTTCTGCGAAACGCGGCGCGGCGAAGTGATCCGCTACGTTCAGAGCAAATACGGGCATGACCACGTCGCGCAGATCATCACTTTCGGTAAGATGAAGGCCCGCGCGGTGCTGCGCGATTGCGGGCGGATCCTGCAGATGGGTTACGGCCGCGTCGATAGCCTCTGCAAGATGGTGCCCAACCATCCGACCGACCCCTGGACGCTGACCGAGGCGCTGCACGGGCGCAAGCAGCACGGCGTGACCAAGGATCCGCCGGTCGCCGAATTCCGCCGCGAATACGACGTAGACCGCGAGGTGAAGCGCCTGGTGGATCTTGCCGTTCAGCTCGAGGGTCTGCCGCGCAACTCGTCGACCCACGCGGCCGGCGTCGTCATCGGCGATCGCCCACTAGCGCAGCTGGTGCCGCTCTACCGCGATCCGCGCTCCGACATGCCGGTGACGCAGTTCGACATGAAGTCGGTGGAAGACACCGGCCTCGTGAAGTTCGACTTCCTCGGCCTCAAGACGCTGTCCGTACTGAAGAAGGCCTGCGACCTGCTGGAGCGGCGCGGGATCACGATCAACCTGTCCACGCTCGCCTGGGACGATCCGGCGGTCTACGAACTGCTCAAGCGCGGCGATACGGTCGGCGTGTTCCAGCTGGAATCGGAAGGCATGCGCCGCACCCTGGCGGCGGTGAAGCCGACCAACTTCGGCGACATCATCGCGCTCGTGTCGCTCTATCGCCCCGGCCCGATGGACAATATCCCGCTGTTCGGCCGCCGCAAGAACGGGCTGGAAACGATCGAATATCCGCATGACAAGCTGGCCGGTATTCTGGGTGAGACTTACGGGATCTTCGTCTATCAGGAACAGGTCATGCAGGCCGCGCAGATCCTGGCGGGCTATTCGCTGGGCGATGCAGACCTTCTGCGCCGCGCCATGGGCAAGAAGGTCCAGGCCGAGATGGACAAGCAGCGCCAGCGCTTCGTCGATGGTTGCAAGGACATATCCGGTATCGAGACGGCCAAGGCCAACGAGCTGTTCGATTTGATCGACAAGTTCGCCGGCTATGGTTTCAACAAGTCGCACGCCGCTGCCTATGCGCTGCTCGCCTACCATACCGCCTGGTTCAAGGCGCATTACCCGCACGAATTCTATGCCGCTTCGATGTGCTTCGACATGCACCAGTCGGAAAAGCTGGCGATCTTCGTGGACGATGCGCGCCGCAACGGCATCCAACTGGCCGCGCCGGATATCAACATGTCCGAAGCGGAGTTCTGCGTGGAGGAGACGCCAGACAGCCATGCTGTGCGTTATGCCCTGGCAGGCATCCGCAATGTCGGTGAAAAGGCGATGGATGCGATCGTGGCCGAGCGGGAGGCCAATGGAAAATTCGTCAGCCTCGACGACGTTTTCCGCCGCGCGCCCGCCGGTTCGATGAACCGCCGCCAGCTCGAAAGCCTTGCGGCCGCCGGCGCCTTCGACGCGCTGGAGCCCAACCGGGCGAAAGTTCTGGCCAATGCCGATACTCTGCTGGCAGAGGCAGATCGCTCCTCCCGCGAACGCAACAGCGCGCAGCACGGCCTGTTCGGGGGAGACGATCATGTTGAACAGGGTCTGCGGCTCGTCGATGCCGAGCCCTGGAACCGCACGGATCAGATGGCCAAGGAGCGGGAAACCTTTGGCTTCTATTTCGCCGCGCATCCGGTCGAGCAATATCGCGCGGTCGCTTCGGCCAACGGCGCGCGCACCTATTCCAGCCTCATGGCGGGCGGCGGTGCGGGGCGCACGGGCGCGGTCATGGCGGCAATGGTCGAGAACGTGCAAAAGCGGAAGACCAAGCGCGGCAAGGACTTCGTCATGGCGGATTTTTCCGATCAGTCCGGCAACTTCTCCGCCTCCTGCTTCGAGGAAAGCATGGTTGAGAACTTCGTCAGATGGTCGAAAGAGGGCGCCTGCATCCTGCTCAACGTGGAACTGGATAGCCCAAGCCCCGACGAGCCTCCTCGAGTGACAGTGCGCAGTGCCCGGCCGCTGAACGAAGTGAAGGCCGATGCGCGCATGCTGCTGTCGCTGGAGATCGATCGGGTGGAAGCCGTGCAGGAACTCGCGATGCTAATGCGGCCAGGAGCACCCGGATGCGGCGAACTTGTAGCGGTTCTGCACCTTGGGGAAGGGCGCAAGCAGAAGATTCGACTCGGGCGCGACTTCGCACTCGACGGTGATTTCGCGGAACATCTGTCCAGCGTTGCCGGCATATCCAACGTGTCGCTGATCGCGCGGCGCGGACCCGAAGGACTCCGCCGGGCAGCCTAAAGCCGCCCCACAGGGTCGGGTTGAAGGAAAGCACCGGACGCCCGACGCGGCGTCCAGTGTTGTCGTCTGGGATCGCGACGTTCAGATCCGCCTCAGATCCGGAAGCAGGCTCAGTTGCCGCTGTCCTTGTTGACGCTGCTGGCGGCATCCTGCGCGGCATCGCCGACCTTGTCCGCAGCGGCGCCGACATTGTTGGCCGCTTCGGTGATCGCGCCGTCCTTGGCGGCTTCGCTCTGCGTGCCCTGGCTGAACAGATAGATTCCGCCGACGACCGCAATAAGCAGAATCAGCGCCATGATGATCCCCGTGGCGCCGCCCGAGGATCCGCGCTCGCGAATGATCGTCGTCGTGGTGTTGGGTGCCTCGGGAGCGCGCTCGGTGGTTACCGTTTCATCAGCCATGATGGCCTCCTCTCCAGTTCCTGTGACGGGTGAATAACGCGAAAGTCTGGATCCGGTTGCCGCTTGCTCAAGGCGCTGCCCGGATCCGCTTCGCTTCACCAGCCCCCAACGCGCGATATCATGCCTCGGGTCTGTCCGCGATTAGCCCCTAAGGCTACAGAAGCGAAAGTTGACCATCCAGCGACGGTCGGCGGAACCTGGAACTGTCCAGCGCGATGTTCGGCCGCGAAAATCCCATTCGCGTCATGGCCAGCTTGAAGCGGCTTCTGAAAAGGTCTGCCCAGACGCCGCTCGGCCGCATGCGCGTGAAGAAGTCCGGGTCGTTGTCCCGCCCGCCGCGCATCGACTGGATCGTGGCCATGACTTTGCCGGCGCGATCCGGAAAATGCGCGTTCAGCCATTCGCGAAAGAGCGGAGCGACTTCATGAGGCAGGCGGATCATGATCCAGGTTGCGCGACCGACTCCCTGAAAACTGGCCGCTTGCAGAATGTCTTCGAGGTATTGGTCGGTGATCGACGGGATGACCGGCGCGATCGAGACGTGACAAGGCACTCCGGCTTCCACCAGCCTGCCAAGAGCCGCGATCCGCTTGACCGGCGCGGCGGCACGAGGTTCCAGCAGGCGCGACAATTTAGCATCCATGCTCGTCACCGAGATGCCTACTTCCACAAGATCGAGGGCGGCCATTTCGGCAATCAGGTCGAGATCGTGCAGCACGCGGTCCGACTTAGTGGTGATCGTTACGGGATGGCGGGTTTCGAGGCAGACTTCCAGAACGCTACGCGTGATCCGGTAGCGCCCTTCGATCGGCTGGTAGGGATCGGTATTCGTCCCCATGGCGATAGGTGCGGGATGATAGGCGGGCTTGGCAAGCGTTTCGCGCAGCAGCCGTGCCGCCTGCGGCTTGGCGAACAGCCTGGTCTCGAAGTCGAGGCCTGGGGAAAGATCGTGATAGGCGTGAGTCGGCCGGGCGAAGCAATAGATGCAGCCATGCTCGCAGCCACGATAGGCATTGATCGAGCGATCGAAGGGAATGTCCGGCGACTTGTTGAACGACAGGATGGATCGGGGATGCTCGTCGGTGACCGTGGTCGCGGGGTGGCGGGGAGGGCCGTCGAGATCTTCCACGACATCCAGCCAGTCTCCGTCAGCCTCCCGCTGAGGAAGGTTGAAGCGCTTGCTTGCCTGGCCGCTGACGGCGCCTCTTCCCTTGTGAGCCTGCATGCGACTCATATGAACAAATAGAGAACAAAATGCAAGCGACCGACTCGCGGCATCGATGTGAAGACGGGGCGGCATTCGGGTCCACGAAGCAAACCTGCAAAAGAAAACCCTCCGGCCTTGCGGACGGAGGGCTTCTTCGAACTCAGGTTCGGATGTGTGGGATCAGGCCCAGCTTGCCATCCTGGCTTCGAGGTTCTGCACGATGGCCTCGAAGAACTGCTCGGTGGTCATCCAGTTCTGATCGGGACCGATCAGCAGGGCAAGGTCCTTGGTCATCTTGCCGCTTTCGACGGTTTCGATGCAGACCTGCTCCAGCGTCTCGGCGAACTTCACCACGTCCGGCGTCTCGTCAAACTTGCCGCGGTAGGCGATGCCGCGCGTCCAGGCGAAGATCGACGCGATCGGGTTGGTGGAAGTCGACTTGCCCTGCTGATGCTGGCGGTAGTGACGGGTCACGGTGCCGTGGGCGGCTTCCGCTTCGACGGTCTTGCCGTCGGGCGAGAGGAGGACCGAGGTCATCAGGCCGAGCGAGCCGAAGCCCTGCGCGACGGTGTCCGACTGCACGTCGCCGTCGTAGTTCTTGCAGGCCCACACGAACTTACCCGACCACTTGAGCGCCGAGGCGACCATGTCGTCGATCAGGCGGTGCTCGTAGATGATCTTGGCTTCGGCGAACTTTTCCTTGAAGCCTTCGTTGTCGAACACTTCCTGGAACAGGTCCTTGAAGCGGCCGTCATAGGCCTTGAGGATGGTGTTCTTGGTGGAGAGGTATACCGGCCAGCCAAGGTTGAGGCCGTAGTTGAACGAAGCGCGCGCGAAGTCGCGGATCGATTCGTCGAGGTTGTACATCGCCATGGCGACGCCCGGAGCCGGGAAGTCGAACACGTCGAGGTCGATCTTCTCACCGCTCTCGCCGTCCCAGACCAGGCGCAGCTTGCCGGGGCCGGGGATCAGGGTATCGGTGGCCTTGTACTGGTCGCCGAAAGCGTGACGGCCGACGACGATCGGGTCGGTCCAGCCCGGAACCAGGCGGGGGACGTTCGAGATCACGATGGGCTCGCGGAAGACGACGCCGCCAAGGATGTTGCGGATCGTGCCGTTGGGCGACTTCCACATCTTCTTGAGGTCGAATTCGGTGACGCGGGCTTCGTCGGGGGTGATCGTTGCGCACTTGACGGCAACGCCATGTTCCTTGGTCGCGTTGGCGGCGTCGATGGTGATCTGGTCACCGGTTTCGTCACGCTTCTGGACCGAGAGATCGTAGTACTTGAGATCGATGTCGAGGTAGGGGAGGATCAGCCGTTCACGGATCCATTCCCAGATGATCCGCGTCATTTCATCGCCGTCCATCTCGACGATGGGATTCTTGACCTTGATTTTTGCCATTCCGGAAAACTCCCCTGAGTGAGAATTGGGGGTCTCTTAGGCAGGCGCGGCACGGCTGGCAAGGCGGGTCACAGCCAGGGCGCCCGCTTTGCGCAGTGGCGGAGTTGCAGCGCTTGCACGGTTTCCAGCTTGACGGAAACGCGCGCGCGACAGCGGCGTCATCTCTGCCGTTTTGTTCATGTCTAGAACGAGAAAACCCCGCTAGGTCAGCGACCTGCGGGGTTCTCGAATGGTGGGCGTAGCAAGGATTGAACTTGCGACCCCTACGATGTCAACATAGTGCTCTACCACTGAGCTATACGCCCACACCATTCGGTCGGTCCGTTGCGGCTCCGTAGTGCCGCTCGGTGGAGTGGGCCTCTAACGGTGGAGCCGGGGGTTGGCAACCGGTTTTTTCAAAAACTTTCACGGAGCCGTGGGCAGCCCTGTGGATAGCGTCGATCAGAGCTGCGCGTGTTCCGAAAGGCCGAAAAGTCGCTGAACTTCCATTACGATATCCCGCAAATGGAAGGGCTTGGACAGCACTTTGGCATGCGGGGCCTCGCGGCCGGCGCGCAGCGAGACGGCGGCGAAGCCGGTGATGAACATGACTTTCGTGATCGGCGAGACTTCGGCGCAGCGCTGCGCCAGTTCGATCCCGTCCATTTCCGGCATGACGATGTCAGAGAGCAGAAGGTCGAAATGCTGCGTTTTCAGATAAGGGAGCGCTTCGGTGCCGCGATCGACGGCCAGCACGTCATAGCCTGCGTTTTCCAGTGCGCGGGCAAGGTAGGTGCGCATGGCCTGGTCGTCTTCGGCAAGCAGGATGCGGATCATCGCGTTTTCATATCCAGATTCGTGGTCGGTTAACGGGCGGCAGTCGCACGCTCTTCGGCGGTGCCACGTTCTTTATGAGCCAAGGCATAACGCCTGTCTGGTTAAAATTCTCGCTCCCAAATTAATAGTGACCGGGAACGGGACGCTTTGACAGGGATGGGCGAAAGCGGCAGCCTAGCGGCCATGATCGACTCATTGCGCGAGGACAACTCGCAACAAGGCGGCGGGGGCAGCATCCCCGGCACTCCCGGCATTCCCGCCTTCGTTCTGGAAGCGCTTGAGCCTTCCGACGTCCCCGTGCTCATCGCGGCTCCTCATGCGGGTCGGGCCTATCCGGCGCGGCTGCTGAAGGACATGCGTCAGCCGGAGATCGCCGCGGCGAGGCTGGAGGATCGCTTCGTGGACCGCGTGGCCAAGGCGGTCGCGCGGGAGATCGGCGCGCCCTTGATCTTCGCACAGGCGCCGAGGGCGATGATCGACCTCAACCGTGCGCCGGACGATGTCGATTGGGAAATGCTCCCGCGCAACGCTCGGCCGGTTGGGCTTCGTGCGCTGCAGAGCCGCCGGGTACGGAGCGGGCTTGGCCTCGTCCCCCGCCGCCTTCCGGGATTGGGCGACATCTGGCGCGGTCGTCTTGCGGAGGGCGATCTCCAGGCGCGGATCGATTGCGTGCACGAGCCTTATCACGCCGCGATCACGCGTTCCCTGAACGTCTTGCGGGAGCGCTGGGGCGCTGCGCTGTTACTCGATCTTCACTCCATGCCGCCGCTCATGCCGCGGCCCGGATGCGAGCCTGCGCGCTTCGTCGTGGGAGACAGGTTCGGCGCCAGCTGCCACGGCAGCCTGGTCGCAACGACCTTCGCCCATTTGACGGGAGAGGGTTGGGCGGCGGCGCACAACCGTCCTTATGCAGGGGGGTACGTTCTCGATCGGCATGGAAAGCCGGGCGAATCGATCCATGCGTTGCAACTGGAAATCGACCGCAGCTGCTATCTCGACTCCCGGCTTCTGGAGCCGGGTCCCGGCATGACGGATATTGTCGGATTGCTGGCGGGCCTGGTTCGCGGCCTTGCCGCTACGGTCTGCGAGCTGGCACAGGACCGAGGCGGGCGAGGCTGGGCTCAAGCTGCCGAATAAGGCGCGCGAGCGGCCGGAGTGCTTCCATGGTCATTAAAAAACCACCTCGCGCGATGCGCGAGGTGGCCAAGGTTCAGGGAGGAGGTGCACGATGTGCACCAGCCTGACCGGGCCATGAGGGTAGCGCCGACCAGGTAGCCCTAACATAGCAAGCCTGATCGGACATTCAACCCCTAGAATGAGGCCATCAATAGATGTTTTGCAAGCGTCGGTTTCTAAACCGTAGCATAAAGGAGTGGAGGTGTGACAAAATTGTCATAAACCTCCTCTCCAAAATGCTGGCTTCAGGCGCTCGGCAGGACCTGCGGGCCCTTGCCCTGCGAAACCTGGCGGCCGAAGATCTCGCGAACGAGGTCGAGTGAGAAGAGGTGCGCGTAGATCAGCGGCAGCATGCCGTTCTGGTTCCACTGGCGCAGCACGTCGCCGCGCACTTCGCGCAGCTTGGTCTCGTCGACCATCTGGAAGCCGCGATAGGTAAAGGGCTGGCCGGTGCCGATGTCGATGTTCAGCTCGCCGTCCATCAGCAGGTTGTGCTTGGCCAGTTCGGCCATGAAGTTGGCGGTCTTGGTGCCGGCGATCTCGAAGTTCTCGCAGAACTTGAGCATGTTCGTGGTGGCTTCGGTCGGCTCGGTGCCGTCGAACAGGGCCTGGCCGTCTTCGCCTTCACCCACGAGATCGCTGGTCGGGTCGATGCAGAGCGACAGTTCCTCGGCATCCGGGCGCAGGCGTGCCAGCATAAAGGGGTAGCGGCGCGCGTAGGCGGGGACGTAGACCGGCGTGTTCACGGTGCCGTCTTCGTCGACGTAGACGTTTACGCCTTCGTTCATGCCCATGAGCACCAGCGGCACGGGGTTTTCGCCGGCCGTGAAGATGATTGGGAAATTGCGCTGCGCTTGCGGGAATTCCTCGACCGTCAGCGGAACCGAGTTCACGCCGACGAGCCAGGTGGCCTTGTCGGTAGAGCGGGTCTTCCACGAGGCGTGCTGCTGCGAGTTGAGCGGCACGAGGTCCTTGTAGAACAGGGGCAGGGCAGGATTCTGCGGCGCGGTGGCCATTGCGTTACTCTCCGCAAGACAGGGAAATTTTGAAGGCGTCGCTTTAGGGGCTGGAGGCCCCCTGCGCAAGCGCGCAGCCCGCCGGAACGGGGATATTGCGCGAGTCGTACCACGCCGGCGAATCGCCGGCGCGCTGGTGGTCAGATCAGCTTGCCGGGATTGAGCAATCCCCGCGGATCGAGGGCCTGCTTCACCGCGCGCATCATGCTCAGCGAAACCGGATCGCCCAGGCGCGCCAGTTCGTCGCGCTTGAGCTGCCCGATGCCATGCTCGGCCGAGATGGAGCCGCCCCATTCCGTCACCAGATCGTGCACGTAACGGCTGATCGCCTTGCCTTCGCTTGCCTGCCATGCCGGGCCGTCGGTCACTTTGGGGGCGATCGCATGATAATGCACGTTGCCGTCGCCCAGATGACCGAAGGCGATGGCCTCGGTGCCGGGCCATCTGGCCTCGATCATGGGAATCGTGGTTTCCACGAAGTCCGGCATCTTCTCCACCGGGACCGAGATGTCGTGCTGTACCGCCGGGCCGCGCGCCCGCTCGGCGGGAGATATCGATTCGCGCAGCAGCCACATGGCTTCGGCCTGGGCTTCGCTGGCGGACATCGTCGCATCTTCGACAAGTTCGGCCTCGAAGGCTTCGGCCATCATCGTCTCGCAGCGGTCGCGCAGGGTGGCCGCTGCCGCCCGGTCCGCGACGACTTCGATCAGGACGTGCCAGGCATGAGGCTCCGCCAGGGGCGCGCGGGCATCGGGAAGGTGGTCGAGCACCGCTTCCAGGCAGGCCTGGGGGAGAACTTCGAAGCCTTCCAGGGCGTCACCTGCCGCCGCCTCGCAGTGAAGGAGCAACTTGCGGGCCATGCCGAGCGAGGAAACACCCGCCCAGATCACCACCCGCTCGGCCACGGCGGGCAGCAGCGCCAAAGTGGCGGCCGTGACGATGCCCAGCGTACCTTCCGATCCGATAAGCAGTTGCTTGAGGTCGAAGCCGCGATTGTCCTTCTTGAGCGGCGTGAGCATCGAGAAGATCTGCCCGTCCGCCAGGACGGCTTCCAGTCCGAGCACCAGAGCTCGCATCGAGCCGTGACGCAGCACCTGGGTGCCGCCTGCATTGGTGGAGATCAGCCCGCCCACCGTTGCCGAGCCCTTGCCCCCCAGCGAAAGCGGAAACCGCAGATCCTGCGCTTCGGCTGCTTCGTGAAGGGCCTGGAGAACGACGCCGGCCTCGCAGGTGACTTGCCGGGCCTCGGCATCCAGGGTGCGGATCGCGTTCATTCGGCGCAGGGAGAGCAGAAGTGCCTTCCCGCTCGAATCGGGCGTCGCGCCGCCCGACATCCCGCTGTTGCCACCCTGCGCGACGATCGGCACACCGTGTCTGGCGCAGAGCCGCACGATCTCCGCGACTTCCAGGACATTGGCGGGCGAGGCAAGGGCGATCGCCGCGCCCGTGTAGCGACCGCGCCAGTCCGTGAGCCAGGGAGCGAGGAGATCGGCATCGGCCGTGAGACCGCGCGCGCCGAGCAGGTCGGCGGCTTCTGCGAGAAAGCTGTCGGTATTGGTCATTTGTGGGCTATGGCACAGGCGCAAGGCAGTTTCATCAGCACTCTTTTGGACTTAGTCGTTTGCGAAGCGTTGCGCGAAGTTAAGCGCTGGTTCAAGCTCTTGCTCTATGGCAGCCAGGACGTGCGCCCGGGGACCGTTCCTTTTTCATGAATCTCGCTTCTGTCCTGCTCTATCCGTTTGCGCTGCTGCTTCCTGCGGTCGGGCTGGGGCATGGTGGCGCGCAGGGCGGGCGGGGCAAGCAGGAAGATCGCCGGGAACCTGCTGCCGCGCCGATCTCCGTGCCGGGCATCAGTGCGACGCAGGGCTATGCCTGGCCTGACTACTCAGCTTTGCCCTCCTCCGGTGGCTGGCGGTCTGCCGCCGACGCGTTCGCGCATGTCGAGCCGGAATCGTCGTGGCAGGTGCGAATCGAACAGCGCATGACGATCCGCGTAAGCCCCCGCGCACAGATGCCGACGCGACCGGACATGCTCATGGGCATGCCCGGACGCGGCGATGAGCGGCCCCGCTATTTGGAGCGGAAGATCGGCAAATGCCTGCCGATGTCGGGTATCGCGGGGGTTCAGCCCGACGGTCAGAGCCGGCTTCTGCTGTTCATGCGGGACCGCCGGATCGTGGGCGCGGAACTGGAGCGAGGCTGCCGCGCCGGGGCGTTTTACTCGGGCTTCCTGCTGTCCCGCACGGCGGACGGGCAGCTCTGCATCGACCGGGACGAACTGCTGTCGCGTAGCGGCACCAGTTGCAAGCTGGCGAAGATTCGCCAACTGGTAGCCGCCGGTCGCTGACGACCCTTCGGATTCGAGAGGCAAACCCGCCTGTTCAGGCGATCGATGCGAGGAAACCGTCTGCATAGTGCCGGCCGGGCGCGGATTTCCTTGACTTCTGCGGTATTTCCCGACTAGGCGGCGCGCAGGTGTACGATGGGCATGCGCGTGGTTCGTTTGATTCGAGGCTCGCAGCAGCGCCGCGACATAATCGAAGTACCCCGCAATCTCGCACGACTCCTGCCTATGAGACTTGTCTGTCTATGAACTTTGCCGATCTCGGCCTGTCTGACGAACTGTTGCAAGCGGTTGAAACCGCTGGCTATAGCGAGCCGACTCCCATCCAGGCCCAAGCCATTCCGCCGGTCCTGATGATGAAGGACCTCATCGGCATAGCTCAGACCGGAACCGGCAAGACGGCCAGCTTCGTGCTGCCGATGATCGACGTTCTCGCCCATGGCCGGCGCCGGGCGCTGATGCCGCGATCGCTGATCCTCGAACCGACGCGCGAACTGGCTGCGCAGGTTGCCGAGAACTTCGAGAAGTACGGCAAGAACCACGATCTCAAGATGGCGCTGCTGATCGGCGGCGTACAGATGGGTGACCAGATCAAGGCGCTTCAAGAAGGCGTCGACGTGCTGATCGCCACGCCCGGCCGTCTGATGGACCTGTTCGAGCGCGGCAAGATCCTGCTTACGGGATGCGAACTGCTCGTCATCGACGAGGCGGATCGCATGCTCGACATGGGCTTCATTCCCGATATCGAGACGATCTGCTCCAAGTTGCCCACGAATCGGCAGACGCTGCTGTTCTCGGCAACGATGCCGCCGGTGATCAAGAAGCTGGCCGATCGCTTCCTGTCCAACCCGAAGTATATCGAAGTCGCTCGCCCGGCGACCACGAACACCAATATCGTCCAGCACAAGGTGGCCGTGCCGACTCGCAAGAAGCGCGAAGTCCTGCGCCACCTCCTGCAGACCGACGACGTTTCCACCGCCATCGTTTTCGCCAATCGCAAGACGACGGTGCGCGAACTGGCCAAGAGCCTGAAGCGTCATGGTTTCGCTGCCGGCGAGATTCACGGCGACATGGACCAACCCGCGCGTCTGGCGGAGCTTCAGCGGTTCAAGGACGGATCGATCAACATCCTCGTCGCATCGGACGTTGCCGCGCGCGGTCTGGACGTGAAGGGCGTAAGCCACGTCTTCAACTTCGACACGCCCTGGCACCCGGACGACTACGTCCATCGCATCGGCCGTACCGGTCGCGGCGGCGCTTCCGGGCGGGCCTTCACGTTCGTTGCGCCTGAAGATGCCGAAGCGATCGACAATGTCGAGAAGCTGACCGGCGGCAAGATCCCCGTCTATCAGATGCCGGCGGAAGAAACGGCTCCGGCCCCGGTTCGCGAAGAGAAGCCGCGTGGGGAAAGGCGCGAACGTACGCCTGCCCGAGCGGAAGCCGCTTCGCGCGCCGATGCGCCGCGCTATGACGAGCGGGCCGAAAGCCGCGAGGAACGCGCGCCGCGCCGGGATAGCCGGGGCGAGGAACAGCGCCGTGAACGCCGCTCGGATGGAAACCGCTCGCGCCGCCGTGAAGCGGAACCCGCCGACGATGGCTGGAACGGTCCGATCCCTGAGTTCCTGCACGTCTCGGCGCTGGCCTGACGGCACCCGCGCCGAAGACGCCGCCGCGCGTCTTTGGCTTGACGGCAGAGCGTCCGACCCGGCCTGATCGCGCTTGCCCGGCGGCCTCCACCCGTGCCAGACTGTCCATCAAGGTCGTCGGCAGCGGGGGATACATGAAGATCAGGCACATACTGGCGTTTGCCGGAATGCTCACGACCTCCTGTGCCGTCCTGGCGGAACCCGGAACGGAAGTGCGCATCGAAAGCGGTACTCTGGCCGGTAGCGCCGAGAACGGCGTAGCCAGTTGGAAAGGTATCCCTTTTGCCGCGCCGCCGGTGGGGCTGCTTCGCTGGCGCGCGCCGCAGCCTGCCGCATCCTGGGCGGGGACGCGGGCCGCAACCGCCTATGGGCATGACTGCATGCAGAAGCCGTTCGACGGAGACGCCGCTCCGCTGGGAACGCCACCTGCCGAGGACTGCCTTTACGCCAACGTCTGGCGACCTGCCGAAACGCGGGGAAAGCTGCCCGTCGTGGTCTGGATCTACGGAGGCGGCTTCGTGAACGGGGGCGCCTCTCCGACGACCTATTCCGGCGCGGAACTGGCGCGGCAGGGCGTTCTGTTCTTCAGCTTCAACTACCGTGTCGGTCGCTTCGGCACTTTCGCGCATCCCGCACTGACCAAAGCCGGCGAAGACGGTGGGCGGATCGGCAACTACGGCTACATGGATCAGCTGGCGGCGCTGCGCTGGGTG
Organism: Novosphingobium lindaniclasticum LE124; assembly: GCF_000445125.1. Lineage (GTDB taxonomy): Bacteria > Pseudomonadota > Alphaproteobacteria > Sphingomonadales > Sphingomonadaceae > Novosphingobium > Novosphingobium lindaniclasticum. The sequence continues at coordinate 36,722 of NZ_ATHL01000054.1, read as the reverse complement.
AAGCGCAATATCGCGGCATTCGGCGGCGATCCGGATAATGTCACGATCATCGGCGAAAGCGCGGGTGGCATGTCGGTGAACACTCTGGTGACGTCCCCGGAAGCGAAGGGATTGTTTCACAAGGCCGTGGTGATGTCGGGCGGCAACGGCACGAGTCTTGCCGAAGCCGACCTTGCATCGGCCGAGGCCGTCGGTGCCCGCTTCGGGGAGGGGAAGGGCATCGCACCGCAAGACCCGCAAGCCCTGGCCAAGCTGCGCGCGCTGTCCGCGGAGCAAGTGACGGACGGATTGAACCTTGCCGCGATGTTCGCGCCATCGGGCCAGCCTCGCACGTTCTCCAGTCCTTTCGTGGACGGTCGGCTGGCCGTCGACCAGCGAGCGGCTTACGCGGCAAAGCGCTTCCACCACGTTCCCATGATGATCGGGGCGACCAGCGACGACATCGGCGGCATTGCCGGAGGCATGATCGCCGGTGCGCGGCAGGTGTCCGGGCTCGTCGCCCAGGCGGGCATTCCGGTTTACGAGTACCGCTTTTCCTACGTCGCCTCGTCCCTCCCCGCAGGCAAGGGCGCTGGCCATGCCACTGACATTCCATTCTTTCTCGGCACGCAGGCGATCAAGTATGGCGATCGTACGAGTGCGCGGGACAACGCCGTCGGGCGCACCGTCAGCGGCTATCTCGTGAACTTCGCGAGAACCGGCGATCCGAACGGTGGGACGCTTCCGAAGTGGCCGGCGCGATCGAAGGACGGCGCCGAACTTCTCGAGTTCGCACCCGACGGAACGGCGACGTTCAAGCGCGATCCATGGCTGAGCCAGATCCAGGCGGCGCCGGCCAAGGCAGGCCTGTGAAGCGGCTCAGCCGGCAGGCTTGACGAAACTGTCGAGCACCCGCTTGCGCCCGGCCTGTTCGAAATCGATTTCCAGCTTGTTGCCTTCCTGCGAGATCACCGCGCCGTAGCCGAACTTCTCGTGAAATACGCGGCTGCCGATCTCCACATCGGTGCGCGGCTTGGCGGCGAAGCTGGCGGCACTGCGCGTGGACTCAGCGATCTTGCGAGGCGTCGTATCGAATTCGCGAGCGGCGGCGCGTTGCCAGCCCGGCCCGCGCGTAATGGTGCGAGCAGGCTGCGCGCGCGCAACTTCGGCAAACGGATCCGCCATTTCCGACCATTGCGCCCGCCACAGCGAAGCGCCGCCTGACAGGGTCGTTTCGCTTTCGACGTGATCCTCGGGCAATTCCGCGATGAAGCGGGACGGAATCGAACTGGTCCACTGGCCGTAGATGCGGCGATTGGCGGCATGAAGGATCGTGCATTTGCGCCGCGCGCGGGTGATCGCGACATAGGCCAGGCGGCGCTCTTCCTCCAGGCTGGCGAGTCCGCCTTCGTCCATCGCCCGCTGCGAGGGGAAGACGCCTTCTTCCCAGCCGGGCAGGAACACGTTGTCGAACTCCAGGCCCTTGGCAGCGTGCATGGTCATGATCGTCACCTTTTCCTCATCGGAAGCGGCATCGTTGTCCATGACCAGACTGACGTGCTCGAGGAAATCCCCGAGCGTCTCGTATTCCTCCATGGCGCGAGCCAATTCGACGAGGTTTTCGAGGCGCCCGGCCGCCTCGGGCGTCTTCTCGGCCTGGAGCGCATCGGTGTAGCCGCTTTCGTCGAGCACGTTGCGCAGGAGGTCGGCCGGGTTCTCCGTTCCGGCAAGATCGCGCCAGCGCGCGAAATCGCGCATCAGGGAAAGGAAGGTGTTGCGGGCGCGGGCCGGCAGCTCATCGGTATCGGCAATCTCGATGGCAGCCATGGCGAGCGGAATGCCCCGCCGGCGAGCGAGCGTATGCAACGCCTCCAGCGCCTTGGCGCCAAGGCCGCGCTTGGGCGCGTTGTAGATGCGTTCGAAGGCAAGGTCGTCGGCAGGCTGGGCGATGACGCGCAGATAGGCGAGGGCGTCGCGGATTTCGGCGCGTTCGTAGAAGCGGAAGCCGCCGATGATGCGGTACTTCATGCCGATCGAGATGAAGCGGTCCTCGAACTCGCGCGTCTGGTACTGGGCGCGCACGAGAATGGCGACCTGATCCAACGGTGCGCCCTGGCGCTCGAGCCGCTCGATCTCGTCGCCCACGCGGCGCGCCTCCTCGGGCGCGTCCCACACGCCGATCACCCGGACCTGCTCGCCGGGGTGTCGCTCGGTCCACAAGGTCTTGCCGAGACGCTGGGTATTCTCGCCGATCAGGCCCGAAGCGGCGGCCAGGATCTGGGGCGTGGAGCGATAGTTCTGCTCCAGCCGGATGACCTTGGCGCCCGGAAAATCCTTTTCGAACTTGAGGATATTGGCGACTTCCGCCCCGCGCCACGAGTAGATCGACTGGTCGTCGTCCCCCACCACGCAGATGTTCTTGCGCTCCTGCGCGATCAGCCGCAGCCAGAGGTACTGCACTTGGTTGGTGTCCTGGTACTCGTCCACCATGACGTATTTGAAACGCTGCTGATACTGTTCCAGCACTTCGCGGTTGGTGCGCAGGATATTGAGCATGTGCAGCAGCAAATCGCCGAAGTCGCAGGCATTCACGGCCTTCAGGCGGTCTTGGTAGAGCTGGTAGAACTTTTGTCCGCGTCCATTGGCATAGGCTTCGTTCTCGCCGGCATCCAGATCGGCGGGATTGAGTCCGCGATTTTTCCAGCGATCGATGCAGCCGGCGAGCTGGCGGGCGGGCCAGCGCTTTTCGTCCAGCCCTTCGGCCTGGATGAGCTGCTTGAGCAGGCGAAGCTGATCGTCGGTGTCGATGATCGTGTAGTTGGGCTGGAGACCCACCAGTTCGGCATGGCGGCGCAGCATCTTGGCGGCGATCGCGTGGAAGGTGCCGAGCCAGGGCATCCCTTCCACCGCCGGACCGATCAGGTGCCCGACGCGTTCGCGCATTTCGCGCGCGGCCTTGTTGGTGAAGGTGACGCAGAGAATTTCGCTGGGCCAGGCCAGACGGCTGCGGACGAGATGCGCCAGCCGGCGGGTGAGCGCCGCCGTCTTGCCGGTGCCTGCCCCCGCTAGCATGAGAACGGGGCCTTCGGTCGTCAGCACCGCGTCCCGCTGCGGCGGATTGAGGCCTTCGATCAGAGGATCGGAGGGTGCTTGGGGCGAGGAGGATTGCAGATCGTTCACCCGTGAACATCTAGGGAACGGCATGTCGTGACGCAAGGCCGGTTCGTCGCAGCCCCGGAACAATCCCCCTGCGCGGCGCGTCGCTGAGTCACGGAGAAAAAATAACGACAGACAAGAAGAAGTGGAGAGCGAATCATGCGCAAATATCTCCTTTCTGGCGCTGCTGCCGCGTCCATTCTGAGCCTGACGGCCTTGGGACCGACCGACGCGCTTCATGCTCAACAGGTCGGCAGCGATGCGCCGCCCGTTCCCGAAGAACCTGCCATGCCGCCGTCCACATCGACCGGGCCCAGCGGCGCACAGGCAAAGCCCAGGACATCGGCTTCGATGACCGCCGACCAGAAGGCCATGTACGATGCCTGGCCGGCGGCTCAGCGCAGCGACTACGACAGCTGGACCCCGGAATATCAGGCCTATTACTGGAGCCTCACGGCGCCTCAGCAGAAGGGCTATTGGGCGCTCACGCCTGACCAGCGCGGGCAGATCTACAAGATGACGCCGGAACAGCAGGCGGTCGCCTGGAACTCGATCTCGCAGCAGATGGCCGGCAAGACGCCGACGACGCCGCCCGCTCAAGCGAACCCTCCGGGAGAGGGCATGCCGACGACGGGGGTGCCCGACCCGCAATCTGCGGGACAGGCGGCCCGCCCCGCCATGCCGGCCGACCCCAATTATCAGGGAGGGCCATACAAGGGCGCAATGACACCGCCGCCGGCAACGGCGATGGACAAGACCTATCCGATCTGCAGCAAGACGGTGAAGGACAATTGCCGCAATCGCGGCGGCAAGTGACATGGCAGCCCCGTCGTCCCGGCGGCCATCCGGGGCGACGGGGCTTTCAGACCTCGCGGCGAAGGAAGTGAAGCCTGGCCTTGCCGACGTCGCGCGCGCTTTCGAGCACGAACCCCTTGATTGAGACGGCTTCGGTCTTGGCGGTTTCGAGGCTTATCCAGGTCTGCTCGCCGATCCAGCCAAGCCGTGCGAGCTTGTCGATAGCTACGGCACCGGCGCCGGTATCATAAGGCGGGTCCAGCAGAACGAGATCAAGCGTCTCCTTCGCCGGACCGAGCGACAGCACCGAACTGGCGCGAACGTCGCTGCGGCTTTGGGCATGCAGATTCGCAATATTGCCGCGTAGCGCGCGGACGGCCGCTGGATCCTGGTCCACGAACAGGCAATGCGCCGCCCCGCGAGACAGAGCTTCGAGCCCCAGAGCGCCCGATCCGGCGAAGAGGTCGGCTACCTTCAATCCTTCGAACGTGCCGAGTCGGCTGATGAGCATCGAGAACAGAGTTTCGCGGGTACGATCGGCCGTGGGCCGGGTGGTAGCGCCTTCCGGCGCAGCCAGTTTGCGGCCGCGCCATTCACCTGCAACGATACGCAGGCCGGATTTCACTGCAGCCGCTTTACCGGTTGCGCCCTTCACGATTTTCCGCCCGAAAGCGTTCGGCGGAAGTTCTCCAGGTCGCGCGGCGCGACTTCGAAAGCCGTGCCCTTGGGCAAATCGAGCAAACGAAACGGCCCGTAGGAAGTGCGGATCAGACGGCTGACCTGAAGTCCAAGATGTTCGAGAACGCGGCGCACTTCGCGGTTCTTGCCTTCGGTGAGCGTCATCTCGATCCACTGGTTGCGCCCGGTCCGGCGCTCCATGTTGGCATCGATCTTCCCATAGACCACGCCTTCGATCTCGATGCCCTCGATCAGGTCTTCGAGCTGCGCCTGACTGATGTCGCCGAACGTGCGCGCGCGGTAGGTACGCGGCACGCCGGTAGCGGGGAGTTCCAACTCGCGCTTGAACGCGCCGTCGTTGGTCAGCAGCAGCAGGCCTTCGGTGTTGAGATCGAGGCGGCCGATCGGCATCACGCGGCCCGCGCCTTCGGGAAGGGCATTGCGCAAGGCGGTGTAGATGGTCGGGCGGCCGCCCGGGTCGCGCTCCGCCGTAAGCAGGCCGGCGGGCTTGTGGAACGCGAAGAGGCGGGTCTCTTCCGCTTCGCGAACCGGATTGCCGTCCACGGTGACGCCGCGCAGGCTGGTGAGTACGGTCGACGGCGTCTCGATCAGGTCATCGCCCAGCTTGACGCGGCCCTCGATGATCAGACGCTCCGCTTCGCGGCGGCTGGCGACTCCGGCGCGGGCGAGCAGCTTGGCGATGCGCTCGCCCTCGCGCTCGGGCATTCCCGGCGTCTTGGGTGTGGGAGCGGCAGCCTGCGGCGCTGCGCGCGGCGGCTTGCGGCGCGGGCGCTCGCCATCGAACGAGCGCGACTCCGAAAAGCGGGGACCGCGCGAGGAGTAGGTACCGTCACGGGGCGAGAACTCGGCCGAACGTCCGCCGGACCCGCGGCGCGCGGCACCGTCCGGTGTTGCCGCGGTCGTGCGCGCCGGGCGCTCACCGTACGCGGCGCGTTCCCCGTGTGCCGGACGTTCGCTGCGCAAGAAGCTGTCGTCACGGAAAGGCCGGTCACCGCGCGGGCGCAGATCGTCGTTCCGGCGTTCGCTGCGCGCAGGGCGTTCGCCGCGGGTGCGCTGATCGTCGCGTGAGCGTTGATCGCGAACAGGGCGCTCGTTGCGGCCGAAGATTTCGCCGCGATCGCTGCGGCCGCCGCGCGCCGGACGATCGTCACGCATAGGCCGCGCATCGCGCGAGGCGCCGTCGCGAGCGCCCCGTCCCCGTCCGGCGCTTTCGCCCGTGCGACCTTCTGCGCGCCCGGTCCTGTCGGCGCCGTGCCGGCCTCCCCTGCCCGGGCCGCTAGCTGAGCTGTTGCCAGAGCCGGTGCGGAAAGGGCCACGGGAAGATCCGCCATCGCGAGAAGAGCCGCCCCGCTTCGGGCCGCCGGATTTGAAAGGAGGTTTGGACATTCGCTCGCCCATACCTGTTGATCGCCGCTTCATCCAGCCTTCCCTTCGGGAAACCATGCGTTACGGTCGCCCCCGGTCTGTCCGAAGCTGTCGCCGTTGGAGAAAATGGGATGTCTGAAGCCTCTGCTGCCCCGAAGCCCGGTTGGGGAGCGGTGATTCGTGCTTTGGGCAATCGCAAGACCGGCTTCATGGCGGTGTTCGGCTTCGCGGCGGGGCTGCCCTATTCGTTGCTGCTCGGCACGCTCTATGCCTGGCTCTCCGACGCACATGTCGATCTGGAGACGATGGGCGTATTCTCGCTGATCGGGCTGGCCTATGCCTTCAAGTTCCTCTGGTCGCCCGCGCTGGACCGGATCGACCTGCCGGTGCTGCGCCGCCTTGGTCGGCGCAAGCAGTGGATCGTGACGGCGCAGGTCCTGCTGGGCATCATTCTCGTCACCCTGTCGCAGCTCGACCCCGTCGCGGCGCTGGGACTGTTTTCGCTGCTCGCCGGGATCGGGGCCTTCGCCTCTGCCACGCAGGACATCGCCATCGATGCCTGGCGCGTCGATGTCGCGGACGAGGTGGCGACCATCGACATGCTCTCCACCGTGTTCCAGATGGGCTACCGCATCGCCGCGCTGGTCGGCGGCGCGCTGGCGCTGATCCTGGCCGAACGGATCGGCTGGACCTCGGTGTTCCTGGTCATGGGGCTGATCCTCGTGATGGCAGGCGTCATATGCCTCTTCGCCCCGGATGCCGACGCAATTGCACCCAGCGCCGATGAGCGCGACGAACTGCTCGAACTGCGCGAGGCTGGCCAGCTCAGCCCGCGCGTGCGTGCGCTGGCGCTGGGGCTGGTCGGCCTGCTCTGGGGCTGGGCATTGGTGACCGTTGGCGTGTTCATGGTGCGCTCGCTCGGCAGCGATCCGGGTGCACGGCCCGATGCCGTGGACTTCGTGGCGAAGACCGGACCGCTGATCGTCATCGCCACGATCATCCTGCCCGCCGCGATCGCCGCCGTGCTCGTCTGGCTGCAGCGCAGCGGGCGGCATCTCCTTCCCGAGGCCGTGCCGCATAACGGCACCGGCTCGCGCGCGGCGGACCACCTCTATCGCGCGCTGATCCTGCCGCTGACCGAACTGGTCGGCCGCATGGGCTGGGGGCTCGTGCTGGCGCTGGCGCTGGTGCTGACCTACCGGCTTTGCGATTCGATCTGGGGCACGTTCGCCTATCCGTTCTATCTGGGCGAGTTGAAGTACACGAAGGACGAGGTGGCGATCGCTTCCAAGTTCTTCGGCGTAGGTGCGATCGTGCTGGGCCTGGCGCTGGGCGGTACGCTGCTGACGGTAGTAGGCCGCATGGCCACGCTGACGCTCGGGGCAGTCCTCGCCGCCGCTACGAACCTGCTCTACGCCGACCTTGCCCTGGGCGGCGGCCATATGGCGGTCATCAGCGACATGTTGGGAGTGACATGGCTGGTGGCGCAACTCGGCGGCGAGCCGCGCCTGGGCACGCTCATGGTCACCATCGGCATGGAGAACCTGGCGACGGGCATTGCCGGCGCGGCCTATATCGCCTGGCTCTCGTCGATCGTTTCGAAGGGATACAGCGCGGTGCAATATGCCCTGCTGTCGTCGCTGACCTTGCTGGTCGGTACGCTGGGCCGGGGAGCGCTGGGGCAGCTCATCCAGGAGCAGGGCTATTACCGTATGTTCGTGCTGGTCACCTGGATCGGCACGATCGCGATCGTCCTGTGCCTGCTCGAATGGTGGCGGACGGCGCGCAAGGCGCGCGCTTAGTCCGGCACTTCCTCGTTTGCCTCGAGGACTACGCCCGCGAGATAGAGCGATCCGGCAATCAGTACCGGCAGGCCGTCATCCGGCAGATTCGTGAGCGCGTCGGCGACGCTATCGGCAGCAAGGGCCGAGGCGCCGAAGCTGGCCGGACCGTGGCAGTCATGCCCCGGCACCGGCACGGCGCGGATGCTGGCGATGCTTTGCGTCAGAGGATCGACAAGGGCGCGCGGGTCCTTGTTCGCCAGCATGCCGATAACGAGATGAAGCCGCTGTCCGGCGAAATGGCGGGCGATGGCCACCCCGGCATCGGGATTGTGGCCACCGTCCAGCCAGACCTCGCGTGCCCCGGCATGGCGGGTCAGCGGGCCGCTGGAAAGGTGCTGCAGGCGAGCGGGCCAATGTGCGGCGCGGAGGCCGTCCGCGAGCGCTTCGGGTGAGACCGTGACCTGGTCCTGATGGCGCAGGATGGCGACGGCCAGAGCGGCGTTTTCGGCCTGATGGGTGCCCGGCAGCGTCGGGAGCGGCAGGACAAGTTCACCGTGGCGGTCTGAATACTCGATCACGTCGCCGACCGCTGCATCCCAATCGCGCCCGCGCATGTGCAGCGGCGCGCCTGCCGTCAGTGCGGCCCGTTCGATCTCCAGCGTGGCGCTTTCCGGATAGGCCAGCGTGACGACCGGCGCGGGGCCGCGCACGATCCCGGCCTTTTCGAACGCGATGCGGGCGAGCGGTTCTTCCGGCGCGCCCTCTTCGGGACGCAGCAGGAAGGCCTCGTGGTCGATGCCGAGAGTGGCGATCCCGCAGGCGGCCGGATGGTCGATGACGTTGGTGGCATCGAGTCGGCCGCCCAGGCCCACCTCGATCACGCAGGCGTCGGCAGGCTCGCGCGCGAAGGCGAGGAAGATCGCCGCCGTCGTCACTTCGAAGAAGCTGGGACTCAGGTCTTCGCCCGCGTCCAGCACTTCACGGAGCAGATCGGCCAGCATCTCGTCCGAGATCAGCTTTCCGCCGAGCCGAATGCGCTCATTGTAGCGCACGAGGTGCGGCTTGGTGGCGGCATGGACCTTCAGGCCCTGTGCTTCGAGCATGAAGCGCAAGTAGGTGCAGGTCGACCCCTTGCCATTGGTTCCGGCGACGTGGAAGGTCGGCGGCAGGCGCTTGTGCGGATCTCCGAGACGTTCGAGCAGCGCGTGGATCGTTTCCAGACCGAGGCGGCCTTGCGGGATCGAAAGCGCCGCGAGTCGGTCAAGCTGGGCCTGAACGCGCGGGTCTTCGGAGGTGGCGAAATCTTTCATGGCATCGGTCCGGAAAAGAACATCGCGGCAAGCCTGTTCGGCTGCCGCGATGTACGGAATTGCGGTGTCGTCATGCTTTTCGCAATGACGAAATTTGGTGCGAAAGCGGTCAGCGCGCAGCGTGAACCGCTTCGGCCAGCGCCGAGGTCAGCGCACGCAGATGCGCTGGCGCCTCGGTGCCGTGCTGCTTGACCAGATCGACCAGCGCCGAACCAACGACCACGCCGTCCGCGACTTTGGCGATTGCGCTCGCCTGCTCCGGGGTACGCACGCCGAAGCCGACCGCGACGGGGATCTTGCTGGCGGCCTTGAGCCTGGCCACGGCGTCCTCGATCGAGCCTTGCGCTGCCTGCTGCATGCCGGTCACGCCTGCGACTGAAACGTAGTAGAGGAAACCCGAGGAGCCTTCGAGCACGGCCGGAAGGCGCGCGGCATCGGTGGTCGGCGTGGCGAGGCGGATCAGCGAGACGCTTTTTTCCCGCAGGGCGGGGCCGAGTTCGGGATCTTCTTCAGGAGGAATGTCCACGCAGATCACACCATCGACACCGGCCTTGGCGCATTCGCCCGCAAACCAGTCGGCGCCGCGCGCGATCATCGGATTGGCATAGCCCATCAGCACCAGCGGCACTTGCGGATGGCGAGCGCGGAATTCGCTCGCCATGCGGAACACGTCGGCGGTCTTCGTGCCCGCGTCGAGGCTGCGGATGTTCGCTTCCTGGATCGCCGGGCCGTCGGCCATGGGATCGGTGAAGGGCATGCCGAGTTCGATCACGTCGGCGCCGCCCTCGACGAGCGCGTCGAGATTGGCGGCAGTGTCGCCGTCACCCCCGGTGATGAAGCAGACGAGCGCCGGACCTTTGGCGAATGCGGTTTCGAAGCGGGTCATCGGTTAAAGCTCCACGCCCAGCGCTTCGGCGACCGTGAAGATGTCCTTGTCACCCCGGCCCGAGACGTTGACGACGAGCAGCTTGTCCTCGTCCATCTCCGCCGTCAGTTGCGGCAACGCGGCCAGCGCGTGCGAGCTTTCCAGCGCCGGGATGATGCCCTCCAGTTCGCAGCAGAGCTGGAACGCCTCCAGGGCCTGGGCGTCCGTGATCGGCACGTAGTTCACGCGGCCGCTCTCATGCAACCACGAGTGCTCCGGCCCCAGCCCCGGATAGTCGAGACCGGCCGAGATCGAATGGGCCTCGGTAATCTGGCCGTCCGCGTCCTGAAGCAGGTAGGTCTTGTTGCCGTGCAGGACGCCGGGCTTGCCGCCGGTGAGCGAGGCGGCGTGCTTGTCGGTGTCGATGCCGTGGCCCGCTGCCTCGATCCCTGTCATCGCCACGTCTGGATCGTCGAGGAAAGGGTGGAACAGGCCGATCGCGTTGGATCCGCCGCCCACGGCCGCGACCAGCATGTCGGGGAGGCGGCCTTCCTTTTCCAGCATCTGCTCGCGCGTCTCCTTGCCGATGATGGATTGGAAATCGCGGACCAGCTCTGGATAGGGGTGTGGGCCGGCGGCGGTGCCGATGATGTAGAAAGTGTCGTGGACGTTCGCGACCCAGTAGCGCAGCGCGTCGTTCATCGAGTCCTTCAGGGACTGCGATCCGCTTTCGCAGGAGACGACTTCGGCCCCCAGCAGCTTCATGCGGAACACGTTGGGCTTCTGCCGCTCGATGTCCTTGGCGCCCATGAAGATCTTGCAGGGCAGACCGAAGCGGGCGGCGACGGTCGCCGTGGCGACGCCGTGCTGGCCGGCGCCGGTCTCGGCGATGATTTTCGTCTTGCCCATGCGGATCGCGAGCAGGATCTGGCCGATGCAGTTGTTGATCTTGTGCGCGCCGGTGTGGTTCAGCTCTTCGCGCTTGAAGTAGATCTTGGGGCCTTTTCCGGCCGGTGCCTTGGCGCGGAAATGATCCGTCATGCGCGGGGCGAAGTAGAGCGGGCTGGGACGGCCCACGAAGTCCTTCATCAGCGCATCGAATTCCGACCAGAACGCCGGATCCTGCTGTGCCTTGCGATATTCCTTCTCGAGATCGAGGATCAGCGGCATCAGCGTTTCGGCGACGTAGCGCCCGCCGAACTGGCCGAAGTGGCCGGTTTCGTCGGGCAGGTTGCGGAAGCTGTTCACGGGCGTTTGGCTGGTCATGATCCGGCCGATTGGCAGAGCCGGACGGTCAAGTCCAGCATGTAACAAGCCTTGGGATCGCTTGCTTCGTTTTCAATTGCAAAGGGTGCAACAGGTGTAACTGGAATGACAAGATAATGTCTGTAAGTGGCAGTTTCATGACAGTTTTGAGCAATTAGCAAATTTTCGTTCATCTGCGCGAAAGGTTCGCGGGAGCAGCGGGGCGGTCCCCGGTGAGGGCCGGGGAACGTACTGGAGTAAGATAATATGCGTATTGCACTCGTTTCGCTCGCCGCGGTTGCTGCCGTGGCCGCCGCCACTCCCGCTCTCGCCAACGAAGCGCGCATCGAAGCGCGCACGGGCATCGTCTGGAACGGCAGCGACAGCGAAGCAGTCGGCGGCGTTGCAGTCGGCTACGACTACGACCTGGGCGAAAAGTTCTTCGTGGGCGTTGAAGGCTCGGCCGACAAGATCCTTGCCGACAACTACCGCGTTTCGTGGGGCGTCGGCGGCCGCGCCGGTTTCAAGGTCACCCCGACCACCAAGCTCTATGCCAACTCGACCTGGCAGTCGAAGTTCAGCAAGTACGGCAACAGCGCCGTTGCTGTCGGCGGCGGCGTTCAGCAGTCGCTCAACAACCGCGTATACGGCAAGGTCGAATACAAGCACCTGCTGATCGGCGACAACACCCCCGACGCAGACGTCGGCCTCATCGGCCTGGGCGTGAAGTTCTGATAGGATAACATCCTGATAGGATTCCGGCCCGGCGCAGCTACCGAGTTCGTCGGGCCGGAGCCCGAGAAGGAATCCGCTCTGCAAGGAGCGTAAGCCAGGGAAGGGCGGTCTATGAGGGGCCGCCCTTTCTTGTTGTGGGGACGGGCTCAGAAGTCCGAAGCACCGCGCACGGCCTCTGCGAAAGCCTGTATACGGCCGCCGTCCTTGACGCCCGGCGCGCTTTCGACGCCGGAGGACGTGTCCACCAGGGGCGTTCGGGTCAGTCGGATCGCTTCGGCGACGTTATCAGGCGTCAGTCCACCTGCGAGGCCCCAGGCGATGGGGCCTTTCCAGTTCGCCACGAGGTTCCAGTCGAAGCTGAGGCCCATGCCGCCCGGCAATGTTCCCTTGGGCGTCTTGGCATCGAACAGTACCAGATCTACGGCCCCTGCATAACTAGCGGCCCGGGCGGTATCTTCCGCCGTCGCCACCGATAGCGCCTTCCACACCGCGATGCCGAAGCGGGCGCGAAGCTGCGCCGCGCGCTCCGGGCTTTCGCTGCCGTGAAGCTGGAGCGCGTCGAGCCGCGCGCCGGCCACGGCCTCTGAGATGGCGGCGTCGTCGGCGTCGACGAAGAGGCCGACCCGGCCGATCCGCCCCTGCGCGCGCTCCGCAAGCGCGGCCGCCTCTCCGGGAGTGACGTTGCGGGGGCTCTTGGGGAAGAAGACGAACCCGGCGTGCGCGGCACGGGCGCGGATCGCGGCTTCCAGCGCGTCGCCTGTGCTTATCCCGCAGATCTTGATCGCCGCTGTTGGCATGTCGTCTTTCCGGCCTAGATTGCGACCCCAAAGCAGGGGATCGTTAATGAATACACTGGGCCGCTATCTAATGTCATTTGCCGCCGCCGCAATGCTGGCGGGCTGCGGTGTGAAGGAGTCGTTCAAGGACGCCGAGGCCCAAGTCGGCAAGTTCCACCAGGCGCTGGACGCCGGAAACATGCGCGCGATCTGGCAGCAGGCGGAACCCGAACTGCGGCAAGGCGCAAAGCGGGACCAGCTTGAGAACGTTCTGGGCGCCGTACAGCGCAAGTTGGGAAAAGTGAAAGAGGCGCGGCAGGTTGGCTGGAACGCCAATGCGACGACGGGCGGCACCTTCGTCACGCTGACTTACGAGACGCGGTTCGAGCACGGGTCCGGCGTCGAACAATTCGTCTATCGCAAGGGCGAGGATGGCAAGGTTGCGCTGACCGGCTACGATATCCAGTCGCAGGACATGATGCTGAACTAGTTCACGCCTCGGGGGAGCGGATCGCCTCCCGGCATGCCGGAGGGCGATCCATCCGAGCGGCTGTTATCGCGGTGCGAGTTCGAACTGCACCGTCACGTTGACGTTGGTTTCGAGCTCTCCGGCCGCTACCGGTGGTGCCGAGGCCAGCGAATCCATGGCCGCCTTTGCCCGGTACATGACGGGTGCGGGTGCATAGCCGCCGCTTTCGCTGATCGAGACGATGCGGGCGACCTGCATGCCGGCGGCCCCTGCATAGAGGTCGGCGCGGGTGCGAGCCTCCTTGATCGCCGCCACGCGCGCTTCGTTCTGAGCGGCATCGGGCTGCGACAGCGAGAAGTTGGGGCCGTTGACCTGATTTGCGCCCGCCTTGACAAGGGCGTCGATCACTTTGCCCATGTCGTCCAGCTTGCGCTGGCGGACGCCTACCGTGTTGCTCGCCTCGTAGCCGACGATCTCGCGCGGGCCGTCCACGTAGCTGCCGTCGGGCTGGCGCTTGGGCTGGGCGTAGACCGGGTTCACGCTGAGATTGCTGGTCTGGATGTCCTTGTCCGCCACGCCGGCCCGCTTCAGCGAGGCGATCACCTGGGTCATGCGCGTGGAGTTGGCGTTCAGCGCCTCGCTGGCGGTCGTGCCCTGGGTAGTGACGCCGGCCGAAAAACCGGCCATGTCGGGCGTGCGAGTGGACGATCCCTGCGCATTCACCGTCAGCAGCGTGTGTCCGGCGGCAATGGCGGGAACCAGGCCGGAGTCCTGCGCCGCGGCGGGCAGGGCTACGGCGCTCGCCAGAGCAGTGGTGGTGACGGCAAGCAGGTTCAGGGATTTCATAAAGTCGCACTCTCCAGTTGATAACGTGGATCAACGATCTGAAGGGAGCGAGGTTGCCCGGCGCTGAACCGTGCATTTTGGGGCGTGAAAGGTTTGAGGTTGGACCGGATCTGAACGGCACGAGCCAGGCTTCATCCTGGACTTCATCCGGGGTCGCTGGCCGAGCCGCGTCTTGGCGCCTGAAGCTTTGCGAGCGGTCCCGGATCAAGTCCGGGACGATGTGAACGACCTGGCAGGTGCAGACTAAAGCGTTGCTTCGATGGCGATCGCTGCGGCAAGCGGATCCTCGGCGCGGCTGATCGGGCGGCCGATGACCAGCACGCTGGCGCCGGCATCACGGGCGGCGCGCGGGGTCATGATGCGCTTCTGGTCGCCGCTCCTGCCGTCGTCCGGGCGCAGTCCGGGAACGACGAAGTAGCCGTCCTTCCACTGCTGATGCACCGCGCCGACTTCGTGACCGGAACAGACGATTCCGTCGAGACCGGCCGAATGGGCGAGTTCGGCAAGGCGGAGCGCCTGTTCATGCGGCTCCGCATCGACGCCGATGGCGTTGAGATCGCCGCCGTCCAGGCTGGTCAGCACGGTTACGGCCACGACCTTGCAGTTCTCTCCCGCCGCCGCCTTGGCGTCTTCCATCATGGCCCTGCCGCCGGCCGCGTGGATCGTGACGATCGACGGTTCCAGAACGTGGATGGCCTGCATCGCGCCGGCCACGGTGTTGGGTATGTCGTGCAGCTTGAGGTCGAGGAAGATCGGCAGCCCCAGCTTGTGCAGCTCGTGGACGCCGTGATGACCGTGGGCGCAGAAGAATTCGAGCCCCAGCTTGATCCCGCCGATATGCCCGGCCACCTTTCGCGCCAGCGCTTCGGCAGCGTCGAGGCGGGGCAGATCGAGGGCGAGGTAAACGGGATTGCTGTTCATGGTCTCAGGATTCCGGGGAAGGTTCGGGGGTGGAAAGGCTCGCGGCCGAATGCGCGGCAGGCGCCGCTTCGGGAACGGCGGAAGGCACGCTGTTGGCGCGCAGGGAGTTTTCGAGGCTGGCGATCCGGCGCTGGAAACGCCAGCGCATGGCGCGCAGGTAGAGCCAGACCGGCGCCATGCCCAGAACGAAGAACACGAGCGCGACCACGCCTACCGGCCATTCGAAATGGACGTAGTTGGCATCGTCCAGCGGCCAGAAGTTCACCGGCACCCTGGTCCAGTTCATGGCGATGAAAGCGACCAGGATCGCGGTTATCGCGATCCACAACACCGTGCGGACTATCTGCATGTTTCCTCCGGCAATTCGTGCACCAAGACCTTTCGCAATCGCGTTGGGACGTGATCCGTCCATTCGGAAGCGGATCGCGCCCCATGATCTTCTGTTTACCGCATTTTCCGAGTCGCCGGGTGAAGCCACCCGGCTTGAAGATGACCCGGATGCTAAGCGCGATTGCAGGGCATGGGAAGTGGCGGCGGAGGGCTTAGTTACCGAAAACGCGCGCGAAGATCGTATCGACCTGCTTGAAGTGGTAGTCGAGGTTGAACTTCTCCTCGATCACTTCGACCGGCAGTGCCGCCGTGACTTCCTCATCGGCCTTGAGCAGTTCGAGCAGCGAGAGCTGGCCGTCCGATTCCCAGACCTTCATCGCGTTGCGCTGGACCAGGCGATAGGACTGGTCGCGGGTGAGGCCGGCCTGCGTCAGCGCCAGAAGGACGCGCTGCGAATGGACGAGGCCGCCCATGCGATCGAGGTTCTTCTGCATGCGCTCGGGGTAGACGAGCAGCTTATCGATCACGCCCGTCAGGCGGGCCAGCGCGAAGTCCAGGGTGATCGTCGCGTCGGGGCCGATGAAGCGCTCCACCGAGGAGTGCGAGATGTCGCGCTCGTGCCAGAGCGCCACGTTTTCCATCGCCGGGACCACCGCCGAGCGCACCACGCGGGCAAGGCCCGTGAGGTTTTCGGTCAGGACCGGGTTGCGCTTGTGCGGCATGGCCGACGAACCCTTCTGACCGGGCGAGAAGTATTCTTCCGCTTCCAGAACTTCGGTACGCTGGAGGTGGCGCACCTCGATGGCGAGGCGCTCGATCGAGCTGGCGATCACGCCCAGGACTGCGAAGAACATCGCGTGACGGTCACGGGGGATGACCTGGGTCGAGACCGGCTCGACCGCGAGGCCCAGCTTGTCGGCGACATAGTCCTCGACCGCCGGGTCGACGTTGGCGAAAGTGCCGACGGCGCCGGAGATCGCGCAAGTGGCGACTTCTTCACGGGCGGCCAGAAGCCGCGTCTTGCAGCGCGAGAATTCGGCATAGGCTTCGGCCATCTTCAGGCCGAACGTCACCGGCTCGGCGTGGATGCCGTGGCTGCGGCCGATGGTCGGGGTGTACTTGTGCTCCTCGGCGCGGCGCTTGATCGCGGCGAGCAGGGCGTCCAGGTCTTCCAGCAGGATGTCGGCGGCCTTGACGAGCTGCACGTTCAGCGTGGTGTCGAGCACGTCGGAGCTGGTCATGCCCTGGTGCATGAAGCGCGCCTCGGGGCCTACCTGCTGGGCGACCCAGTCGAGGAAGGCGATGACGTCGTGCTTGGTCACCGCTTCGATGGCGTCGATGGCGGCGACGTCGATCTTCGGAGCGGTCGCCCACCAGTCCCACAGGGCCTTGCCGGCGCTTTCGGGAACGGTGCCCATTTCGCCCATCTTCACGGCGGCGTGGGCTTCGATCTCGAACCAGATGCGGTAGCGGGCTTCGGGTTCCCAAATCGCGGTCATAGCGGGGCGGGCGTAACGGGGGACCATGTTCGACTCCTTGGTGACGTCATTAGACCCGGCGCTGACCCGGCCTCCTGGCGGTCCCGCTAAGGCGGGCTTGCCATAAAGGCAAGGGTGCGCGCGGGAGGACGGCTGGAGGAATGTGACGCAGACGGTACAAAAAAAGGAAGCACTTCGCGTTACCGGTGATTGGATCCACGCAGGAGCCATTGAACAACCACGACTTTCCGATTTGGCAGGAGCCTTCCGGCCGATGACGCGCTATGGTCCACACGGTAACTGCGGCACCCTGTCGACGATGGAAGGACCAGCGATGCGACATGCGCTCCCCACGATTTCCGCCATTGCGCTCCTGCTCGGGGCGATATGTGCCGGGCCGGGTCAGGCCTTGGCACAAGACGATCCCAGCCAGACGACAGCGGCTCCGGCCATCAGCGGTCAGGATATCAAGCTGGAGGACTTCGGCTCCAACCTCGAACGCTTCCCCTATCCCTGGAAAGTGGAGGGCATGGAGATCAAGCTGGGCGCAGAAGAGGCGACCATGGCCTACATGGACGTGCAGCCGGACAAACCGAACGGCCATGCGGTGGTCCTGCTGCACGGCAAGAATTTTTGCGGCGCGACGTGGGAGGATACGGCGCGGACGCTGCTCTCGGCGGGGTACCGGGTGGTGATTCCCGATCAGCTCGGATTCTGCAAATCCTCCAAACCGGCGACGGCGCAGTATACTTTCGCGATGATGGCCGATCTCACGCACAGGCTGATGGAGAAGGTCGGGCTGGAGAAGGCGATCGTGCTGGGCCACTCCACCGGCGGCATGCTGGGTCTTCGCTTTGCCTTGATGTATCCGCAGGCCGTGGAGCGGCTGGTACTGGTGAATCCGCTCGGCCTGGTCGATCGCATGGCCGAGGGTGTGCCTTACGAGCCCTTGGACAAGCTGCTGGCGAGCGAGCGGGCCAAGGGCTATGCCGAGATGCGGCAGTACCAGCTCGACACTTATTACCATGGCGACTGGAACCCGCGGTACGACCGGTGGGTGAAGATGCTGGCAGGCCAATATGCGGCGGCGGATCAGGACGCGGCGGAACTGGCACAGGCCAAGACTTCGGAAATGATCCTGACGCAGCCGGTCGCCCACGAATTCGGCCGCCTGGCGGTTCCCGTGACGCTGATGATCGGCATGCGCGACACCACCGTATTCGGCAAGGGACAGGCTCCGGCTGAGATCAAGGCCAAGTTGAAACCGATTCCGCAAGTCGCCGCGCAGGCCGCGGCGGCGATGCCTTCCGCGCGGATCGTGGAGTTTCCCGAGTACGGTCATTCGCCGCAAGTGGAAGCGCCGGAAGTGTTCGGCGCCAGGCTGCTGGAGATACTGTCCTCGCCCGCTCCCTGAAGCCTTGAGCGTCCGCTCCGTCCGTCAGCGGGCCGGGGCGAGCGTGCTCGGCATGACTCGGCATCCCGGCACGCGCGTTTCGGATGCTTTCCAGCGCAGTTCGTAAGTGACCAGGAAGCCGTCGTGGTCCGATAGCTGGGGGCTGCCAGGCCTGCCGTCGAACAGGGCCTCCACCCGCACCGGGCGGATCCGGACGCCGTCTCCCGGCCAGAAGAACTGGAGATCCTGGGTGTCCATCCAGGGCTCGTCCCCGTCCCACGACATCCGCACCTCGCACCCGGACGCAGGATCCACGCAGACGCGGTGAACCAGGGCGAGCGACTGATAGCGCGAGAAATTGCCCCAGCGCTCCTCCGAGTGGCGCATGTTGAAGTCGCCTCCGAAGATGAGCGGGGTCGCGTCGTCATGGGTGCGGTCGATGAACTCCGAGGCTTCCAACGCCTGACGATCGTGGGCGGCCAGATTGCGGGCTGCCGGCGCTCCCGAGGCGCCGCGCGAGTTCATGTGGGTATCGTAGACGTCGATCAGGGACGGCACGCCGGGCACTTCGATTCGGGCGAGCGCAATGCCCTTGTTGGAGAGGCAGTCGAACCCGGCGCAAGATTTGCGGCCGTAGGCGCGGCGGTCTGTATCGACGATGGCGTAGCGCGATGCGATCGCAAGGCCGCTGCCGAAGGCGTGGATGCCGATTTCGCCGCGCTTGAGGCTGGAACGGCCGGGCAGCTTCTCCCGCGTCGAGCCGCGTGCCCGCGTGGTCCGGTGGGGACCGGAGGCAATCGCGGGATAGCCGCTGGCCAGAACCGCACGCTTGGCGGCGTCGCTGAACATTTCCTGGAACAGGACCACGTCCGGCGCGCTGCCGACGGAGCGCATGGCGGCGAGATGGGCGCCGATCTTCGCGAGCGACGGTCCGCGTCCGCTTCGCGCGGGCCAGGACAGGCCCTCTATGTTGAAGGTCAGTACCGACAGGTTCGTCGAGGCGGTTTGCCCGTCGGCGGACAGGGCGATGCCGGGAGGTAGCGTGGAACTGCACGCGACCTCGGCGCGGGGCGGCGCCATCGTGTTGCACCCGCTCGCCAGCAAGGTTGCGCCGAGCATGAGCCTGCGCAGGAGATACGGAGCCGAGGCCTTCATGTGGTTGGCTGACTTCCTGTAAAAAGCGATCCGCCGAAATGCGGGAGACCGCGGTGAGGTTACGTTTTCGGAAGAATCAAGTCCATGATCGGCAAACCCGTCCGGTCGAAGCGGATGGGTCAACCCTCGCTCCAATCCAGGTCGATATGGATTTCGCCCGAGGTGCTGCCGTCCGGTGCGAAGCTGCGCTCGGCGATTTTTCCCGCGCCGCTGCGGTGAACGGCGATGACGGTGCTGCACCGTGTTCCGTACACCGGATTGCGGATGAAGACCGGCGCGAAGCGCGGTTCGGGGCCTTGCTCCGGTTGGGCCAGACGCGGGTCCGGGGTTTCGGCGCGCAGCGCATCCAGCAGCGCGGACAAGCCGTCCGCGGCATTCGGTGCTGCACTCAGCCAGGAGGCGACGGCCTGTTGAACCTGCAGGGTCTTGGGCCATGGCAAGTCGAAGCCGCCGTTGGAAAGTCCATGTAAGCCGGGTGCCAGCGGCCGCGACGTGCTTTGCGGATGATTGGTCAGGAACCTGGCTTCGCCGCCTTTCACCTGGATCAGGTTGAACGGGTTCATCGTCTCGATCGGTCCGGGCTCGCGGCCTTGCAGCAGGTCGGTCACTAGCTTGCCGCGGGAAGGGCGGCCGGGAACCGAGCCTTCGGGCACGCGGTAGTTGGTCACGAGCACCATGCCGCCCGGCGCCTTTCGGCCGCTTTCGGCCACGCCGAGCCAGGTGCCGCCGCCGAGGCAATCGCGCCCGGCGACGATGCCGCTGCCGTCCTGCCAACGGGCGAGCGGGGCGGAGGGCCGCGCGTGGAATTCGTCGCGGTTGGCGGCGACGAGGAGGGGCCAGTCGGGATGGGCATGCCAGGCGACCGCAGCGACGCACATGTCAGATCAGCCCTTTGGCACGCAGGCTCACATGGCCTTCCCGGCCGATGATCACATGGTCGTGAACCGATATGCCCAGCAACCTGCCGGCTTCGGCGATGCGGTTGGTCACCTCGATGTCGGCCCGGCTGGGCTGGGGTGAGCCGGAAGGATGGTTATGGACGAGGATCAGGGCGGTGGCGCCGATGTCCAGGGCGCGGCGAATCACCTCGCGCGGGTGGATCGCCGCTTCGTCGATAGAGCCGTCGCCTACCAGGTCGTCCAGAATGAGCATGTTCTTGGAGTTGAGATAAAGAACCCGCACGCGCTCCAGCGTGAGATGGGCCATGTCGATGGTCAGATAATCTATCAGTGCCTGCCATGAGCCGATCACGGGGGTCTCCCGCACTTTCTGCCGCGCCAGGCGAGTCGCCGCGGCCGTCACGATGCGCAGGGCCGCCACCGTCGCCTCTCCCATCTCCGGATGACCTGCCAGCGTGCGCGGGTCGGCCTGCAGCACGCCTGCAAGCGATCCGAAGCGATGGATCAGGCTGCGCGCGAGCGGCTTCATGTCCCTTCGGGGGACCGCCTGTATCAGCAGGAGTTCGATGATCTCGTGATCGGCCAGCGCATCGCTGCCGCCGGCCAGCAGGCGCTTCCGCAATCGGGAGCGATGGCCGCTGGGATCGTTGCCGACATCGCTGAGAATCGTTTCATCCTCGCGCGAATCGGCAGGGATCGGGCTAGCGGGTTCATCGAAGAGACGGTCTTGCTCGGGCATAAAGCGTACAGACAATTGCCTTTCCCGGAAGGCAAGCGCAATTGATGGACCGGATGTCGCAGGATCAAGACCAAAACCCCGTAACGACGGAGCTGCCGCAGCCGGCCCGCCGCAGCAAACGGCGTGCAGCGGCGCCCGCGCTCATCGGGCTGGGCGCGATTGCCGTCGCCGGGCTGGCGGGAGCCTGGTTCTGGCGCGAAGACATCGCCGACGATCTGATAACCGAGGAACTGCGTAAGCTCGGCCTGCCGGCTACCTACCGGATCGAGCGCATCAGCCCCTCGGAACAAGTGATTCGCAATCTGGTCGTCGGCGATCCCAGGCGCCCGGACCTTGTCGTGGAAGAACTGCGCGTGGCGACCAGGCTCAATTGGGGCTGGCCGGGCGTCGGCCGGATCACCCTGGTTCGGCCGCGTCTGTTCGGATCGCTGCATGGTGGCAAGCTGAGCCTCGGATCGCTGGACAAGGCGCTGCGGGGCGGCGGAGACAAAGACCACGTCCTGCCCGACCTGGATGTCGCCGTGCTCGACGGCCGGGCGCTGATCGAAAGCGATCATGGCCGCCTTGCCGCCAGACTGGCCGGCGCAGGAGCGCTGCGCGGCGGCTTTCGGGGCGAACTTGCCCTCGTGTCGCCAAAGCTGACTGCGCAGGGCTGCGAGACGGGCCGCGCCACCCTCTACGGCAAGCTCACGGTATCCGGAGAGCGTCCTCGCTTCAAAGGCCCCTTGCGCCTTGGATCTGTCGTCTGCCGTGATCCGGATCTGCGGCTGGCGGCGAGCGGAGCGCAGCTCGATGTCGTGCTCGACCGGCTTCTCGACGGCGGAGAGGGCAAGATCGGCCTGGACGGCGGCGCCTTGCGATTCGCCGGGAACGGGGCGTCCGGCCTTACTGGCTCGGGACGGTTCACCTATCGAAAGCAGGCGCTCAACGCGAACTTCAAGGCGCGGGTCACGGGCATCGTCACGGCGCAGGCGCAGATCGGCTCGCTCGGCTTCGACGGGCGCATGCGCTCCAGCCACGGCTTCGAACGCTTCGACCTGGAAGGGGATGTGAGCGGCGGCGGCGTGGCTATCGGCAAGTCTGCCGACGCGGCGCTGGCAAAGGGCATGCAAGCAGGCGAAGGCACTTTGGCCGCTCCCCTGGTTCGGAAATTCCGCAAGGCCCTGGCCGAGGAGACGCGCGGCAGCAGGCTTTCCGCGAACCTGATCCTGCGGCGCGGCGAAGATGGCCTCACGCTCGTCCTGCCCCAAGGGCATCTGCGCGGCACCAGCGGCGCCTCGGTGCTTACGCTTTCGCGCGTGCAGGCCCAGTTCGGCGGCTCACGCCCTGTCGTTACCGGCAATTTCGCCAGCGGCGGTCGAGACCTCCCGCAGGTTTCGGGTCGCATGGAAAGCGATGCGCGGGGGCATCTCGCCTTGCAGGTGGAGATGGCGGACTATGCGGCGGGCGATTCGCGGCTGGGTATCCCGCGTCTCACTCTGGCGCAGTCTCCCGACGGCGCGATGCGCTTCTCCGGCGAGGCCCGTCTGTCCGGCGCTCTTCCCGGCGGCGCGGCGCGCGGGGTCGTGCTGCCCGTCGATGGCCGCTGGGACGCGGACGGTGTCGTGACCGCCTGGAGCGCGTGCACACCCGTCCGCTTCGAGAGCCTGTCCTTCGCCAATCTCGCGCTGGACAGGCGCAGCATTCAGATCTGCCCGGCGCCGGGCAGCAGCATCCTTCGCAGCTGGGGAGAGGGGCTCGATATCGCACTTGGCGTACCTCGCCTCGACGTTTCCGGCCGCCTGGGGCAGACGCCGATTCGCATCGCCAGCGGCCCGCTCGGCTATGCCCAGATGGCCGGCAGACCTGGAGCGCTCACCGCCAGGGGGGTGGACGTGGCGCTGGGATCGGCGGAGGCGCCGTCACGCTTCCGCCTCGCGCGGCTGGATGCGCAAGTGGGCAGGAACATCGGCGGCACCTTCGACGAAGCCGACATCGGCCTTGCGGCAGTTCCTCTCGATCTGCGGCAGACGGCCGGCAATTGGCGTTATTCTGGCGGCGTGCTGTCGATCGACCAGGCGCGCTTCACGCTGATCGACCGCCAGCCTGCGCCGCGCTTTCAGCCCCTGATCGCCCGGGACGCGTCGCTGCGGCTTGAGAACAACGTGATTTCCGCTCAGGCGATCATGCGAGAGCCGCGCAGCGCCCGCGAAGTGGTTCGTGCCGACATTGTGCACGACCTCGGAAAGGCGAGCGGCCATGCCGATCTGGCCGTCGCGGGGGTCACCTTCGACAAGGATGTCCAGGCGGAAACGCTGTCGCCCTTGCTGCTCGGCATCGTCTCGGACCTCAAGGGCTCGGTGCGGGGCAATGGGCGAATCGACTGGAACGAGCGGGGTGTCACCAGCACGGGTCGCTTCGCTTCCGACGGCCTGGATTTCGCGGCCGCCTTCGGTCCCGTAAAGGGATTGAGCGGCGACGTGGTCTTCACCGACCTTCTGGGCTTCGTGACTGCGCCGAACCAGCAGTTGAAGATCGCCTCGGTCAATCCCGGCATCGAAGTCACGGACGGCGTTCTCGGCTTCCAGATGGAGCCTGGCTACCTGCTGCGGATCAACGGTGCGAAATGGCCGTTCATGTCGGGCACGCTTACGCTGGATCCGGCAACGATGCGGATCGGCGCATCGGAAACCCGTCGTTATAAGCTCAGCGTCAGCGGTCTCGATGCTGCAACATTCGTGCAGCATCTCGAACTCACCAACATCAACGCCTCGGGGATCTTCGACGGCGAGGTTCCCATCGTCTTCGACGAGCAGGGCGGGCGCATCGTAGACGGCTACCTGGCCTCCCGCGATCCCGGCGGCAACGTCAGCTACCTGGGCGCACTGACGTACAAGGACCTGTCAGCGATGGGCAACTTCGCCTTCGGAGCGCTCAAGTCCGTCGATTACAAGCACATGGAAATCGGCCTGAACGGCTCGATCTCCGGCGACATCCTCACGCGGATCGCGTTCGACGGGCTGAGCCAGGGATCTTCGGCCGACAAGAATTTCCTGACGAAGCAGATCGCCAAGTTGCCGATCCGCTTCATCGTCAAGATCAAGGCGCCGTTCTTCAGCCTGTTCGGCTCGATGCGCTCGCTTTACGATCCTGCCTATCTCACCGATCCGCGCACCCTGGGTATATCCCAGGGCATACCTCCCCAGGCTTTGCCGAAAGGCGGAAACTCGGCTCGTCCTACGCCGGAAACCGTTCAGCCTCCAGTCAGCGAGAATAATCCATGAATCCCCTGCAATTGACCGGAAGCGCTCCGGCTGCGACAAACCCGGCCATGATGAGCCGGATACGAGGTTTGGCGCGGCGGTTCGATTCACGGTCCGGCGGGCGCACCGTTTGCGCGGTGATGATGATGGCCGGGTTCGGATCCGTGCTGAGCGGCTGCGTCAACGTGACGGCGCCCGACAAGCCGATCGTGATCGAACTCAACATCAACATCAGGCAGGAAGTGATCTATCGTCTCTCCCAGGACGCGGAGAACACGATCAAGGAAAACGAAGGCGTATTCTGATGAACAAGACCCGTTTCAGCAGTTCCGCCGCCATAGCCGGCGTTCTCGCCCTGTCGTTCCTCGGCGGCGGCATGGCGCTGGCGCAGGAAGGCCGTGACCCGGCTTACGCCGCCGCGCGCTCAGCAGGGCAGGTGGGCGAGCAGAAGGACGGCTACCTCGGCGTCATCGGCAGCCAGCCGGCCGCGATCCAGGCCATGGTGCGGGACATCAACAACAGACGGCGCGCCATCTATACGGACAAGGCGGCCGGAAAGAGCACGATCGAGGAATATGCCTTCGCCACGGCCTGTCGTCTGATCTCTCAGACGAAGCCGGGCGAGAAGTACCAGGCTGCCGACGGATCGTGGAAAACCCGCGATTCCGGCGCGCCCGATCGGGACGCGCGCTGCCCCTGACCAAGTGGGGGCTTCGGTTGAAATCGAAAGGTCATGCAAAAGGGCGGCCACAACGCGGCCGCCCTTTTGCATGACCATAGCGCTACGCCCGGACGACCTTGCGCTGACGATAGCGGGTTTTGCTTGAGTGAACGGCGGCCGAGCCTGCTTTTCACGAGAATTTTGTCCGACATCGTCCTTGCGGTATTAGCCCCGCGACACCATTTCCCAGCCCTGTTCGGAACTTGGTCGCGCGGGCATCCGTGTGAACAACTCTTGCCGTGCGCGTCCCGTCATGGTTGACTCGAGAATGCCCCCACCCTAAGGGGTCGGCGCCCTCGGCGGGCAGCCGTTGAACGCGTCATTCGTTCCTATTCGATTGAGAAGGAGCCCTGACATGAACGACGAGCCGTCCGCACCGGGCCCTGTCGGCGAGGATGCGCGCCTCGATTCGCTGGACGATCGGCTGAAAGCCCTTCGCGAGCGGGAAGCGCAGCGTCAGAAGCCGGTCGCGGGTGCGGAAACCGACGATGCCTATCGTGCCGGTAACCGCGTCCTGGCCGACTTGCTCGGCGGGGTTGCGGGTGGTCTGTTCCTTGGCTGGGTGATCGATCACTTTGCCGGAACATCGCCCTGGGGTCTGATGGTGATGCTGTTCGCAGGAATATTCGTCGCCTTCAGGAACATTATCAGGAATTCGAACCGGCGCCCGGATTGACCCAGGAGGGGTAAGTTAAGGGCGCTGCCGTTCATTGGCGACAGGGATATTCGCGTGGCAGCCGAAGCGAAGGTCGATCCGATGCACCAGTTCAGCATCCAGCCGTTGTTCGGCTCGGAAGGCTGGAGCATCGCCGGTTATAACATCGCCTTCACCAACAGCACGCTGTGGATGGCGATCGCCGCCGTGACGCTGGCGTTCTTCGTTGCCGGCGGCATGAAGCGCCAGCTCGTGCCCGGCCGCTGGCAGATGGCTGTCGAAAGCTTCACCGGCTTCATCGACGGCATGCTGGCCGCCAACGTCGGCCCCGGCGGCAAGAAGTACGTTCCGTACATCTTCTCGCTGTTCATGTTCATTCTTTTCGCGAACTTCCTTGGGCTGCTGCCGCTGGGCGTGATCGGCCTCCATGCCTTCACCTTCACCAGCCATTTCTCGGCCACGGGCGTTCTCGCCGTGCTTTCCTTCGCGATCGTCCTGATCGTCGGTTTCGCAAAGCACAAGCTGCACTTCTTCTCTCTGTTCGTGCCGCACGGCACCCCGGTGATCATGATCCCGCTGATCTTCTGCGTGGAACTGATCTCCTTCCTGGTGCGCCCGTTCAGCCTCGGTCTGCGTCTTTTCGTCGCTATGATGGCAGGGCACGTCCTTCTTGAGGTTCTTTCGAGCTTCGTCATCAGCTCCGGCAATGCCGGCATCGGCCTCTTCGCCATCGCCGGTCTGCCCAGCTTCATCCTGATGGTCGGCATCTGCGCTCTCGAGCTGCTCGTCGCCGGTATCCAGGCCTATGTTTTCGCTCTTCTCACTTGCGTCTATCTGAACGACGCAGAGAACCTTCACTGATTTTCAGTCTCACTCGAGTTTTCCAAAGGGAGTTTTTGAAATGGACGCAGAAGCTGCAAAGCTGCTTGGTGCCGGTCTCGCTGCTATCGGTTGCGGCCTCGCCTCGATCGGCGTGGGTAGCGTTTTCGCCAAGTTCCTCGAAGGCGCGCTGCGCAACCCGGGCGCCGCTGACGCCCAGCAGGGCCGCCTCTTCATCGGCTTCGCCGGCGCCGAACTTCTCGGCCTGCTGTCGTTCGTCGTTGCCGCGCTGCTGATCTTCGCCTGATCGCGCGCACTGATCCCCTCCGGCTACCCGAACCCTTTGGTTGGGCGGCCGGAGAGGACGCAAGAATTCTACCGGCCACTTCGAGACAGGGCTGACCCATGCCTCAGATCGCACAGCTAGCCGCGACCTATTCCAGCCAGATCTTCTGGATGCTGATCTTCTTCGGCTTCACCTTCTTCGTCGTTGGACGGGGAATGGTTCCCAAGGTCATGGATACGGTTGCGCAGCGCGACAAGCAGATTGCCGACGACCTCGCCGCCGCCGAGCGCGCTCGCGCCCAGGCCGATGCGGAAGAGGAAGCCTGGCGCACGCGTGAGAACGCCAACCGCGCCGAGGCGCAGGCCCTTATCGCGGAAGCCCGCGCCAAGGCCGCTGCCGTCACGACCGAGCGTCTCGCGACCGCACAGGTGGCCATCGACGCCACGCTCGCCGAAGCCGAAACCCGTATCTCGCAGGCTCGCCGTTCGGCAGCCGCCGAGATCGAGGACGTCGCCGCCGACGCCGCCCGCGAGATCGTCAGCCGCATTGCCGGCCTGACTCTCGACGACGGCGCGGTTCGTTCCGCCGTGAAGGAGAACCTGGTCCATGGCTGAGAACACGGAACTGTCCACCACGGATACCGTCGTCGCTGAAGGCACTTCGCACGAAGCGGCCGAGATGGCCGGAACGCAGGCCGGCATCGAGCATCACGCCGAACCGCTGCTGCTGGGCGTCGCCCCGCCGGTGGCGGTGGTCAGCGCCTCGATGCTGGTGCTTCTCGCAATCATGGTCTGGAAGGGTCTGCCGAAGATGATCTCCGGCGGCCTCGACAGCAAGATCGCCGAGATCAAGGCCCAGCTCGAAGAGGCGAAGATCCTGCGCACCGAGGCGGAAGCCCTGCGCAAGGAATATGCCGACAAGATCGCCGGTGCCGAAAAGGACGCCGCCGCTCTGATCGAGCACGCCCGCCACGAAGCGGAGACGATCGTCGCCAAGGCCCAGGCCGACACGACCGACGTCATCGCCCGTCGCGAGAAGATGGCGCAGGACAAGATCGGCGCCGTCGAGCGCGCTGCTGTGACCGAACTGCGCCAGCAGGCCGCCGCTGCCGCTGCCGCTGCTGCCAGTGGGCTGATCCGCGCCAATCACTCCGCCGGTGCCGACAAGGCTCTGGTCGATCAGGCGATCGCCGGCATCTGATCCTTTCGGATCGGCTGCGAAGCAACAAGGCCTCCGTGCTCTGCACGGGGGCTTTTTTGTGTGCCGGAAAGGGGCAGCTGCAATCGGATGTTGACCTTGGCCGCGTTCGGGATCACAGCGCCGCCCGCGCAGCCTTTGTTGCTGCGGTGTTTCAGGAAGCGAGGACATGTCCAGCGACAGTTCCAGTAGGACCGCACGCCCCAAGGGCGCTGGCTAGTTCTCGCTGGCCATCGTCCGCCCGGGTCGTGCGGACGAAAGGTTTGAAGATGGTGAACGACCTGCTCGCCGGCGTGAACGCCGGTGCCCGGCCCGGCAAGCGCGGGCTCTACATTGCCGATATCGTCGAGATGCTCCAGGCGCTGACGCCCGAGGCGGCTGCCGCCAAGCTCGGCCGCATGGCGGACGTGCGCGCCGTGGCCGTGCTCGACCGCCCCGAGTTCACGGCAGCAGCGGAAGTGCTGGCGCTGCTGCCACTGCCCCGCGCGGTGCATCTGGTCGCCCAGATGGCCGAGGATCGCGCTGCCGATGTTCTTGCCGAAATGGATGAGGATGTGGCCGGCCGGATCTTCGGTGCTCTCTCCCCCGAGGTGCGCACCTCGTTGCGCCGTCTCCTGGCCTGGCCGGAGGACAGCGCCGGCGGCATGATGACCACCGAGTTCGTTGCCGCGCGGGTCTCGGCCAGTGTCGCCGATGTGTTGGACCTCCTTCGCACCGTCGAACGCAGCCGCGAGACCGTCTACTCGGTGTTCCTGCTCGACGAACGCGGCTGTCTCGATGCGACGATCTCGCTGCGCCGCCTGATCGCCGCCGCGCCCGATTCGCCGGCCATCGATCTCGCTCGCGACCGCACGCCCGTCACGGTGACGCCCGCGACCGATCGCGAGGTAGTGGCCGACCTGATCCGCCGTCACGACCTGCTGGCATTGCCGGTGGTAGACGATGCAGGCCGTCCGCTCGGCATCGTGACCGTCGACGACGTGCTCGATGCACTGGTGGCCGAACACACCGAGGACGTCCAGAAGTTCGGCGGCGTCGAGGCGCTGGGCCGGCCCTATCTCGAAACCGGCTTCTTCGAAATGATCCGCAAACGGGCAGGGTGGCTCAGCGTGCTGTTCCTCTCGGAAATGCTGACCGCCAGCGCCATGCAGCATTACGAGGACGAACTCGCCCGCGCGGTGGTGCTGACGCTATTCATCCCGCTTATCATGAGTTCGGGCGGCAACAGCGGCAGCCAGGCGACATCGCTCATCATCCGGGCCCTGGCGATGGGGCAGGTGCGCCTGCGGGACTGGTGGCGCGTGGCACTGCGCGAACTGCCCGCAGGCATGGTTCTGGGCGCGATGCTCGGCACCGTGGGGTTCATCCGGATCACCGCATGGCAGGCGCTGGGCCTCTACGATTACGGCAGCCACTGGGTGCTGATCGCCACGACCGTTTCGGCGGGTTTGGTGGGGATCGTGACCTTTGGCTCGCTGGCTGGCTCGATGCTGCCGTTCCTGCTCCAGAAGCTGGGTTTCGACCCGGCCAGCGCCTCGGCACCGTTCGTCGCGACGCTCGTGGATGTCACAGGTCTGGTGATCTACTTCACCATTGCCCTTGCCATTCTCTCCGGAACGTTGCTCT
This sequence comes from Novosphingobium lindaniclasticum LE124, assembly GCF_000445125.1. GTDB lineage: Bacteria > Pseudomonadota > Alphaproteobacteria > Sphingomonadales > Sphingomonadaceae > Novosphingobium > Novosphingobium lindaniclasticum. The sequence continues at coordinate 7,237 of NZ_ATHL01000054.1, read as the reverse complement.
AGGGCCGCGCAATTAAACGAAAGGACCGCCCCATGGCATTCACCGCGAAGATCCTGTTGCTCGGTTCGGGCGAATTGGGGCGTGAATTCGTGATTTCGGCCAAGCGACTCGGCTGCCAGGTGATCGCTTGCGATGCCTACGAGGGGGCGCCGGCCATGCAGGTGGCGGACGGGTTCGAGGTCTTCTCGATGCTCGATGGCGAACGCCTGCGCGCGGCCATCGAGAAGCACCGGCCCGACTTCATCGTGCCCGAGGTCGAAGCCATCCGCACCGAAGTGCTGGCCGAAGTCGAGGCGGAAGGTTTCTGCGTCGTTCCTTCGGCCCGCGCGACGCAGATGACCATGAACCGCGACGCCATCCGCGAAGTCGCCGCTGTCGAACTCGGCCTGCGCACTTCGCGCTATCGCTATGCCGAAAGCCTCGACGAAGTGCTGGCGGGCGCCGAGCACACGGGCCTGCCCTGCGTCATCAAGCCGGTCATGTCCTCCTCGGGCAAGGGCCAGAGCACGGTGCGCGATGCCACCGATCTGGAGAAGGCCTGGGACTACGCCGTCGCCAACATGCGCGGCGATCGCAAGCGGGTGATCGTCGAGGAATTCGTCGCCTTCGACTACGAGATCACCTTGCTGACGATCCGCAGCCGCGAGGGCGTGTCCTTCTGTCCGCCGATCGGTCATCGGCAGGAGCGCGGCGACTATCAGGAGTCCTGGCAGCCGACGCCGATGGCTCCCGCCGCCATTGCCGCCGCACAGGACATGGCGCGCAAGGTCGTCGACGATCTCGGCGGCTACGGCCTGTTCGGCGTCGAATTCTTCGTGAAAGGCGAGGAGGTGATCTTCTCCGAACTCTCGCCGCGTCCGCACGATACCGGGATGGTCACGCTGATTTCGCAGAACCTCTCCGAGTTCGATCTCCATGCGCGGGCGATCCTCGGGCTGCCCGTTCCCGAAGTGGTGCTGCATGGGGCGAGCGCTTCGGCGGTGATTCTCGCCGACCGGGAGAGCGGTTCCTTCGCTTACGAAGGCCAGGCCGAGGCTCTGGCGACGCCGGGTGCGCAAGTGGACTTGCGCATCTTCGCCAAGCCGGTGACGCGGCCCTACCGGCGCATGGGGGTTGCCCTGGCGCTGGCGGAGGACACCGACACCGCGCGCCGGGTGGCGGCGGAAGCGGCAGGCAAGGTCCGCATCGTCTACTGAGGATGCCGTAGTCCGTCATTGCCAGCGAAGCGAAGCAATCCAGGGCGATTTACGCCGCCGTGGGTTGCGCTGCGTCGCGCGATGACAAACTACTTCAGAAACTGTTCTTGGCTTCGCGCAGCGCGGCGAATGTCGCTACGGCATCGCCGCCGCCCCAGCGGGCCTGAAGCGCGGGATCGTCTGCGCGCAGGAACGGGTTGGTCAGCAGTTCGCGGCCGAGTTTCGTCGGCACCGTCGGCAGGCCGGCGGCGCCGGCGCGGTCGACATCCGCAGCATAGGCGGCGAGTTCCGCATTGTCCGGATCGGCGTGGACGGCGAATCTTGCATTGGCCGCCGTATATTCGTGCGCGCAATAGAGCATGGTATCGCCAGGTAGCGCCTTGATGCGCTGCAAGCTCGCCCAGAATTGTGCGGGCTGGCCCTCGAACATGCGGCCGCAGCCGAGCGCGAAGACCGAATCGCCGACGAAAGCGATCCGCGCCTCGGGAAGGTGGTAGGCGCAGTGCCCCAGCGTGTGCCCGCCGACGTCGATGACCCGGGCCTGCCAGTCTCCCAGCATGACCACATCGCCCTGATCCACCGTGCGATCCACGCCGGCGATCTTGCCGGCATCGCCCGTCGGAGCCGTCACCTTGCAGCCGGTCACCCCCTTGATGGCACCGTTGCCGCCGGCATGGTCGGGGTGCCAATGGGTGTTCCAGATCTGGGTGATCTGCCAGCCCTTGTGCCCTGCCTGGCGCAAGTATTCGTCAGCGTCCGGGGTGTCGATGCAGGCGGTTTCGCCGCTCACCGGGTCGTGTAGCAGATAACCGTAATTGTCGCTGAGGCAGGGGAACTGGTGGACTTCGAGCATGGGACCTCTCCTTGCGGAGCGATGTAGGCGCTTGGTGCTTTTGGGGGAAGAGGCGCTGGGCTTGGGGTTCGCGCGCAGCCGCGTAGAAGCATGAAGGATCGCACGCGGAGATGCGGCTTGGCGGAAGGCCCCGGTCCAGTCGAGACTACGGCTTGGGCGGCGATGGTGAGACGGCGGCATCGGCACATCCGCGCCTTCGCGTGGAACCCGGAAAAGCAAAAGCCCGCCCGGATTTCTCCGGACGGGCCTTTGACGGTTCACCTTGCGGTGAAGCCTGGAAACGTTCTTACGAACGGTTCTTGAGGGCTTCGCCGAGGATGTCGCCGAGCGAAGCGCCCGAATCCGACGAACCGTACTGCTCCACGGCTTCCTTCTCTTCGGCCAGCTGGCGGGCCTTGACCGAGAAGTTCGGCTTCTTCGAACGATCGAAGCCGGTGACCATGGCGTCGAGCTTCTGGCCGACCTGGAAGCGGTCGGGGCGCTGCTCGTCGCGGTCGCGACCGAGGTCCGAACGCTTGATGAAGCCGGTGGCGCCATCGTCCCCAGCCTGGACTTCCAGGCCGCCGTCGCGAACTTCGAGAACGGTGACGGTGACGACTTCGTTGCGACGCAGCGAGCTGCCGCCGGTCGCGGCAACGCCGCCAGCGGCCGGAGCGCCACGCTCAAGCTGCTTCATGCCGAGGCTGATGCGTTCCTTCTCGACATCGACGTCGAGAACCACGGCCGAAACCTGCTCGCCCTTGCGGTGCAGAGCCAGCGCGTCTTCGCCCGAGATGCCCCAGGCGATGTCCGACATGTGAACCATGCCGTCGACGTCGCCGTCGAGACCGATGAACAGGCCGAATTCGGTGGCGTTCTTGACTTCGCCTTCAACCTGCGAACCGACGGGGTGCTTCTCGGCGAACGCTTCCCAGGGGTTCTGCTGAGCCTGCTTGAGGCCGAGCGAGATGCGGCGCTTGTCCGAATCGACTTCGAGAACGACCACTTCGACTTCCTGCGAGGTCGAGACGATCTTGCCGGGGTGGACGTTCTTCTTGGTCCAGGACATTTCCGAAACGTGGACGAGGCCCTCGATGCCGGCTTCCAGTTCCACGAAGGCACCGTATTCGGTGATGTTCGTGACGGTGCCCGACAGCTTGGCGCCGACCGGGTACTTGACGGCTGCGCCTTCCCACGGATCGCTTTCCAGCTGCTTCATGCCGAGGCTGATGCGCTGGGTGTCCTGGTTGATGCGGATGATCTGGACCTTCACGGTGTCGCCGATGGCGATCACTTCGCTCGGGTGGTTGACGCGCTTGTAGCTCATGTCGGTGACATGGAGCAGGCCGTCGATGCCGCCGAGGTCAACGAACGCACCGTAGTCGGTGATGTTCTTGACGACGCCCTCGATGACCTGGCCTTCGCTCAGCTTGTCGATCAGCTCGCTGCGCTGTTCGGCGCGCGTTTCTTCGAGGACGGCACGGCGCGACACGACGATATTGCCGCGGCGACGGTCCATCTTCAGGATCTGGAAGGGCTGCGGCACGTCCATCAGCGGGGTGACGTCGCGCACGGGGCGGATGTCGACCTGCGAGCCGGGGAGGAATGCAACGGCGCCGTCGAGGTCGACGGTGAAGCCGCCCTTGACGCGGCCGAAGATCACGCCTTCGACGCGCTTGCCTTCACCGAATTCGTTTTCGAGCTTGTCCCATGCGGCTTCGCGGCGTGCGCGGTCGCGCGACAGCATTGCTTCGCCGTCGGCGTTTTCGACGCGGTCGACGTAAACTTCGACTTCGTCACCGACCTTGAGACCGTGCTCGCCTTCACCGCGGGCGAATTCGCGCAGGGCAACGCGGCCCTCGCTCTTCAGGCCCACGTCGATGACGGCCTTGTCGTTTTCGATGGCAGTGACGGTACCCTTGACGACGCGGCCTTCGAAGCCGTCGTCGGCGACGCCGCCGAGCTGATCGTCAAGCATCTTCGCGAAGTCGTCGCGGGTCGGATTGGCAGAAGTAGCCATTAAAGGTTTGATCCTGTTTAGTTCTTTCCGGCCAGGCGGTTTGATCCGCCGGTCTTTCCTCCGCGCTTCGCACCATGCGAGGCCCGGGCCAAAAGGGCCGAACCGCCACGGGGGCCGAATGCCGTCCGCGGCGCCTTGGAACCTTGCGGTTCTTCAGACCGGCGGGCCCTACGCGCATGAGGGGCGAAATGCAAGGAAATAGGCGGGCTCGGCGCGGTTCCGTCGCATTATCCGGCCGGTCGATCCGGGCCGGTTCGGTCACCCGGCGGCTTTGGTTCAGCGGGTCAGGTAACCCGCAGGGCGTCCACGGCAGCGATGGCGGCGGCGATGGCTTCCTCGCGCTTGAGGTCGGAGGTGTCGATTACCAGCGCGTCGGCGGCGGCCACGAGGGGGGCGTCCTTGCGGCCACGGTCGCGTTCGTCGCGCGCGGCGAGGTCGGCGGTGATGGCTTCCAGCGAGATGTCCCGGCCCTGGGCGTGCATTTCGAGGAAGCGACGCTGGGCGCGCGCTTCGACAGAAGCGACGACGAATAGCTTGGCCTGGGCCTCGGGTGCAATCACCGTGCCGATGTCGCGCCCGTCCAGCACCGCGCCGGCCGGCTGCGTCGCGAAAGTGCGCTGCCGTTCGTAGAGCGCCTTGCGAACCGTGGGGTGGATCGAAACGCGACTGGCGAGGCCGCCACTCGCCTCGGAGCGCAGTTCGGGGTCTTCCAGCAGGCCCTCGGGAAACGCGCAGGCGGCAAGGGCATCCACGGGGTCGTCCGGGTCGCCGCCGTCGAGGAAGCACTGGCGGCCGACCGCGCGGTAGAGCAGGCCGGTGTCGAGGTGAGGCAGTCCGAAATGGTGGGCGAGGGCCTTGGCTATGGTGCCTTTGCCCGAAGCGGTGGGTCCGTCTACGGCGATGATCATCGCAGGCTCATGGCTGTTCAGTGCGGTCAGTGCAAGGTCGGGGAAGGCAATGTCGGCCCCCGCATGGGATGGGGGCGCGTGCTGCCCGGTCCGGTGTTGGCTTGCACGATACCCTTATCCCGCGAGGCTGGCCAGCAGGTCTTCGAAGTTCGGAAAGCTGGTGGCGATCGGCCGGATGTCGTCCACTCCCACGCCGCTACTGCTGGCCAGACCGGCAACCGCCATCGACATGGCGATGCGGTGGTCGAGATGGGTGGTGACCCGTGCACCCTCGGCCATGCCGGGCAGCGGCGCGCCGCCGGTGCCGGTGATGACGAGGCCGTCCTCGCGCTCCTCGATTTGCGCTCCAGCGAGCGTGAGAGCGACGGCCATGGCGGTGAGGCGGTCCGATTCCTTCACGCGCAGCTCGTCGAGACCGCTGGCGACGGTGACGCCTTCGGCCAGCGCGGCGGCGACGAAGAGCACGGGGAATTCGTCGATCATGGCCGGCGCGATGGCCGGGTCGACTGCGACGCCCTTGAGGCGCGAGTGCTTGACCCTGAGATCCGCCACCGGCTCACCGCCGACTTCGCGTTCGTCAAGGAAGTCGATCCGGCCGCCCATCTGGCGCAGCACTTCGACCAAACCGGCGCGGGTGGGGTTGAGGCCGACGTTCTCGATCACGACCTCGCTGCCCGGCACCAGGAGTGCTGCGACGATGAAGAAGGCGGCCGAGGAGGGGTCGCCCGGCACGTCGATCACCTGGGGCTTGAGTTCGGCCTCTCCCTTGATCGTAATGACGCGGGTGCCGTCGGCTTCCACGTTGACGGTGAGGTCGGCGCCGAAGCCCTTGAGCATGCGTTCCGAATGGTCGCGCGTCGGCACCGGCTCGATCACGGTGGTCTCGCCGGGCGTGTTTAGGGCGGCGAGCAGGATGGCGCTCTTCACTTGCGCGGAGGCGACCGGCAGGCGGTAGGTGATCGGTACGGCGGGCGACGCACCGCGCACGATCAGCGGAAGACGGCCACCTTCACTGGCCTCGAAGCTCGCCCCCATCTCCGACAGCGGATCGATCACCCGGCCCATCGGGCGTTTCGAGAGTGAAGCGTCGCCGGTGAAGCTGACCTGGATCGGATGACTGGCGACGAGGCCCATGAGCAGGCGGGTGGAGGTGCCGGAATTGCCCATGTCCAGCGGGCCTCCGGGCTGGAGCAGGGCGCCGACGCCCACGCCGTGCACCCGCCACTCGCCCTCTCCGACACGCTCGACCGTCGCGCCCATTGCCCGCATGGCGGCGGCGGTAGACAGCACGTCCTCGCCTTCCAGCAGGCCGGTCACGCGGGTCTCGCCCACCGCCAGCGCGCCCAGCATGATCGAGCGGTGGCTGATCGACTTGTCGCCCGGCACGCGGATCCTGCCCGTGAGCGGCCCGGCGGGCAGGAAACGGCGGGGGCGCATGGGGGTGGCGGTGTCGTGGCTCACGGGTGCTTCTCTCGATACTGGAGGGGCGCAAAATCGCGGGGCTTTTGACAGCGGGGGCGGCCTATGGCAAGGCGCGCGCCCTGATGCAGCCGGGACGCTTGATTTTGCGCGCCGGCCCTCCCATCAAGACACGGAATTCTCGCCCGTACTCTACGGGCGCGCAGTATGAGGACATTTCATGGCAAAGCCTGAGTGGGGCGCCAAGCACGGCTGCCCGAAATGCGGCACCCGCTTCTACGACCTGGGCAAGGACGACCCGGTCACCTGCATCGAGTGCGGCCATTCGTGGCACCCGGAGCCGGTGCTGAAGTCCAAGCAGCCGATTCCCTATGAGGAAATCCAGAAGAAAGAAGTTGTCGAGGACGAGGATTCGGATCTCGCTGAAGACGATCTGGACATCGATGACGACGGCGATTCGCCGGACAACGATGTCGACCTCGGCGGCGACGACGATCTCGGCATCGGCGGCGGTGACGACGACGGCGATCGCGACGAGTAAAGCGCGGACTCTTCGGCGTTCGGAAAAGGGCGCGGCGCTTCGGCGACCGCGCCCTTTCTCGTTCGGCAGCTTGCGAAGGGGAGGGTGTGGGTTGAGGGCACGGCGCTCGTCGCGGCTTCATCGGAAAATGACAGGTGCATGAAATTTCCACTTGCCAGCCCGGGGAAGCCCATCTAGAGGGCGGCCTCCCAAGCGGAGGCAAGTCATCAATGACGGGCTGAAGTGTGGGAAACGGACCGAACCTCCCGGGATCGGTCCGCTGAAATGATCGGGGCCTTAGCTCAGCTGGGAGAGCGCCTGCATGGCATGCAGGAGGTCAGC
>NZ_ATHL01000053.1 GCF_000445125.1 Novosphingobium lindaniclasticum LE124 | reverse complement strand
GGGGAGGCGGTGGCAGTGGCGGGGGCGGCGGCGGGGCGCGATCGGGAAACGTGAAGATCGCCGTCAATGCTCCCCGTTCCGGCAACGAAGGCAGATTGACGCCAAGACCCAGCGCCAATGCGGCAAGCCCGCCGCCGACGATCGCTGCGGATCCCAGCGCCGCAAGCAACTTGTCGCCTCGCAGTGCCTTCAAGCCGATCTCCTTTCACGCCCTCTTCCGGCACCCCCGGAAGGTACTGCCAAAAAACAAGTGGCAGGCATGAAAGGTCCCGGTTTCGACTGCGGGCGGGCCGGTGAAGCTCTTCGAACCAGATCGCAGCATGTTTCTGGAACCTTGCCGTCGCAACGTCGTTATTCCGCCAACGAGACAATTTCGGAGAAGCAACATGACACTACTTCTTATTCTCCTGGTCGGCGGCGTCATCGGCTGGCTCGCTTCGATCCTCATGCGCACCGATGCGCAGCAGGGCATTTTCCTCAACATCGTGGTCGGTGTCGTCGGCGCGCTGATCGCAGGCCTCATCATCACTCCGCTGATCGGCGGCGCGCCCATCACCAGCGGCAACTTCGACATCATGTCGCTGTTCGCTTCGTTCCTGGGTGCCGTGGTCCTGCTGGCCATCGTGAACCTTTTCCGTCGCGGTTCGATCCGCTAAAAGGGCTGTCGCGGCGCGGGTGTTCTCGCGCTGCCAAGGAGGGTGGCGCGTCCTCCAACAGCAAAACGCGCCCTTTTCAACAGGGATAAGGAAGCCTGACATGAAAGCCATCACCACTTCGCGTCTTGCCATGATCGCTGTCGTCGCCGCCGGTTCGCTGGGCCTTGCCGCCTGCAACAACAAGGCCGACGACGCTACCGAGCAGCAGGCGGACGCCGTCGAGCAATCGTCAGATGCCGCAGCCGATGCGCTGGAGAACCAGGCAGATACGATGACCGGTGCAGCTTCCGAAGCCGTGGAAGAAAAGGCCGATGCCGTCGAAGCTGCAGGCGAAGCCAAGTCGGACGCGTTGGAAGACAAGGCCGACCAGATCAGAAAGCAGAACTGATCTCATTTGCGATCCCCTCGCAATGAACAGGAAGGATGGCGGTTTCGCCATCCTTCTTTCGTTTGGGGCCTGCGGTTCTCGAACGCTGCGGGGCGGCTCTTTCGCGCGCGGCAGCGAAAATGCGCCATTACATGCTTGAATTGTCGGGCCGGAGGGCAGACATAGCCCCCGCAAGTTCGGCGTCGCTCGCGGCGCCGTTCGGGTGCCGACGGCTCCAGGGGAGGCGTCGATGCTCAAGCCTTCGATAACCTGAAACAGGAAGACAGCCATGACCATTTCGCTGATGCCGCTGCCCTATGCGCAGGACGCGCTGGAACCCCATGTCTCGGCCAAGACTCTCGAAATCCATCACGGCGCCCATCACAAGGCTTACGTCGACAAGCTGAACGCCGCCATCGACGGCACCGACAATGCGGGCAAGTCGGTCGAGGAAATCACCAAGTCGGCATCGGGCCCGCTGTTCAACAACGCCGCGCAGACCTGGAACCACGGCTTCTACTGGCATTCGATGAGCCCGGAAAAGACCGCGCCGAGCGAAAGCCTGCTGGCCGCGATCACCAACGACTTCGGTTCGCTCGACGCCGTGCTCGAAGCGCTTTCGAACGAAGCCGTGAACCACTTCTCCAACGGCTGGGCATGGCTGGTGGTTGAAGGCGGCAAGCTCAAGGTCATCTCGACCCATGACGCCGACAGCGCGCTGGTCAAGGACGTCAACCCGCTGCTGACCGTCGATGTCTGGGAGCATGCCTACTACATCGACCAGATGAACAAGCGCCCGGCCTACGTGAAGGCCGTGCTGGAGAACCTGATCAACTGGAAGTTCGCGTCGGACAACTTCGATCGCGGCACCGCCTGGACCTATCCGGGCTGATTTCCAGCGGTCGAAAGGCCGTGATGACACGCTGAACCGGGCCGGATCGTCGCTGCCAAGCGCCGATCCGGCCCGCAGCATTTTCGGCATCCTCATTTTCAGGGAATTCAGGAATGGACATCGGCTTCATCGGTCTTGGCGCGATGGGCAGCGCCATGGCGCGCAACCTCGCGGCGGCCGGGCACCGGGTGCGTGCATGGAACCGTTCCGGCGGCGTGGTGGAGGGCGTGGAGATGGTCGCCACTCCCGCGCAGGCCTTCACCGGCGATGCCGTTCTGACGATGCTTTCGGAAGACGACGCGATCCGCGAGGTCCTGCTGGACAGCGGCGTGGTGGACGCGGCTCCCAAGGGCATGGTCCATCTGGTCTGCTCGACGATATCGGTCGCCTTCGCGCGCGAACTGGTGGAGCGGCATGTGGCCGTGGGCCTGGGCTACCTCTCGGCGCCGGTACTCGGCCGTCCGGATGTCGCGGCGGCAGGCCAGCTCAATGTGATCCTGGGCGGCCCTGCCGAACATGCCGCGCGCGTGGAGCCGCTGTTCGCCGCCATCGCCGGCAAAGTCTGGGACATGGGCGAGGATGCCACGGTGGCCAACGCGGCGAAGATCGCCTGCAACATGATGATCACCATGGCGATCGAAGGCATGGCCGAAGCGGTGGTGCTGACCGAAGGCAAGGGGCTGCCGCGCGAGAAGTTCTTCGACCTGATGCTGGGTACGCTGTTCGGCAGCCGCGTCTATCAGAACTATTCGGGCATCATCGCGGAGCGCCGCTACGAGCCCGGCTTCAAGGCCTCTCTAGGCCTCAAGGACCTGCGCCTGGCGCGCGAACTCGCGGCGGAAACGGCGACCGGAACCCAGGGCCGCCTGCCGATGCTCGATGCCGTCCACGCGCGCATGGGCGAGGCGATCGCTGCGGGGCTTGCCGACCGCGACTGGGGCGTCATGGCGGAGTACACCATCGACACGGCAAAGGGCTGAAGCTTCGAGGCGAACGGACCCGGTCGAGGGAAGAACCGGCGCGGGTAACGGCGGTCTTCCCACCCGTGAATTCAGGACCCGCGTCTATCGGTGACGTCGAGCAGTTCCGCCTCGCCGTTGAGCATGCGGGCCAGATCGGCGCGGGCACGGGCCACGCGGCTTTTCATGGTGCCGATGGGACAACCGGCGATCTCGGCCGCTTCCTCGTAGCTGAAGCCGGAGGCGCCGACGAGCAGGACGGCTTCGCGCCGCTCGGGCGCGAGCTTCTGCAAGGCCGTCTCCATGTCGCCCAGATGGAGCGGCCCTTCCTGGTCCGCTTCCATCACCAGCATGCGCTCCACCGCGCCCTCGTCGAGGTCGGTCTGCCGCTTGCTCTTGCGCAGTTCGGACAAGTAGTGATTGCGCAGGATGGCGAATGTCCAGGCGCGCATATTGGTGCCGGCGGTGTAGCGATCACGTGCCGTCCAGGCCTTGATCGCGGCCTCCTGCACCAGATCGTCCGCGAAGTCCGGGCGGCCGGAAAGACCGCGCGCGAAAGCGCGCAAGTGCGGCAGCACGGTCAGAAGCTCTCGGCGGAACGCCTCGTCTTCCGGGCGGGGAATGCTGGGGTCCGGGCGCTCGCCGGCGGGGTTGGCGGAAGAAGCGGTCGCGTCAGGCATCGTCCGCCCCGTCCAGCTTCTTGAGAAGATCCTTGAAGCTGTCCGGGAGAGGTTCGTCCACCACGGAGTTGTAAAGCTTCCTCAATCCACCGGCCCAGCCCGGTTCGCCGTCCCTGCGGGCTTCCGGCGGCAGCCCCGAGTTCGCGGATTCGCCCCCTTCCAGGGCGATTCGGCGGTCGGCGCCATGTCCTTCGGATTGATTCAACTTAGACTCCATCGCAACTTGAACACTTGCTTGCTGAGCGGGAGCGGGTCAAGTGTCATGCTGCAACCGCGTTGCAGAGCCGTCGATGGCGCACCAGACCGCTGTCCTATCGCCGGCAAGGCAACCGAACGTCGTTTTCGTTGGAACAATCGAGGCTGGTCTTGGTTCCCTTTGCTATGAAGTCTTGTCCTGGGCTGGCTTGCCAATGTCCACAGTACGGCAATGCTCTTGAGGAACGGTGCGGCTCGGCTCTGATGGCGGGGATTTCCGGTGATTGACCAGGCTCTGCTAGACAGGGTCCAGAAGCAGGCTTGGTTTCACAAGTACCCGCGCGGCTGGCCCTTCCTTCTGTTCGTCATCGCTTCGATCACAACGGCGGTTTCGGTCATGGCGATCGAGCGGGCCGACCGTCAGACGCGGCAGGTTGAGCTGGACCGCAACCTGACCGAAGTCGCTTCCGCACTGCAGCGTCGCGCTACCGAGAACATCGCGCTCCTGCGCGCCGGCGCCGCGCTGTTCGCCACGCAGGAGCAGGTCAGTGCCGATCAGTTTCGCGCCTTTGCCGAGGATCTGCAGGGCAAGGGCGACCTTTACGGCTCGCTCGGCATGGGCTGGGCGCCACTGGTCCCGGCCGATCGCCTCTCGAATCTGGAACTCTCCATCCAGCGAACCGAGCGACCCGATTTCCTGGTCCGCCCCCGGCCCGAGGCGGCACAGCGCCATCTCGCGCCGATCGTCTATCTCGAGCCGGGCGTCGGTGTGAACCGGGCGGCCGTAGGCTACGACATGTTCTCCGAGAGCATTCGCCGCACCGCCATGGAACGGGCGATGAAACTGGGCAAGCCGGTGGCCTCCGGCAAGGTCCACCTGGTCCAGGACGTGCACGAGAAGAAGCCGACACCTGGCTTCCTGATCTACATGCCGGTGATCGCACCGCGCTCCGGCGGACTGGTCAAGGGTTTCGTGTTCAGCCCCTTCCGCGCCGAGACGTTCCTGGAATCGGCCAGCGAGCTCTACCGGAACAACAATATCGATCTCGGCGTGTATGATGGCCGGGTCTCCCCTGAAACCCTGCTGGCCGAGCGCCGGACGGAAGGATCGTCCGGCCCGACGATGGAGCGGCGCATCGACCTGGGCAGCCATACCTGGGTAGTCGTCATCAGCGATCGCAAGAGCGGCATGCTGTCAACCGCCTCGCGCATCACCCTGTTCTTCGGAGCGTTGGCCTCGCTGATGGTCATGGCGATCGGCCGATTGATCACCCGGCGCGCCGCCGAGGATCGCATGGTGCTGGAATGGCTGCAGAGCCAGGCGGCGATCCGCAACTCGCTGACGCGCGAACTGAACCACCGCGTCAAGAACACACTTGCCAACGTGCTGTCGATCGCCGCGCTCACCCGGCGGCGCGCTTCCGACATCGACGACTTCACCGACAGCCTCACGGCCCGCATCCGCGCGCTTTCCGCGACGCACGACCTGCTTTCCCAGTCCGACTGGACCCATGCGATCCTCAGCGATGTAGTCCGTTCCGAACTGGCGCCCTACATGGAGGGCAACGAAAGCCACGTCGAACTGTCCGGGCCGGAGATCCGGCTCGCGCCGAACGATGCCATGTCGCTGGGTCTGGCGATCCACGAACTGGCGACCAATGCCGCCAAGTACGGCGCGCTCAGCAGCAGCGGCGGGCGTATCCACGTGAACTGGACGCTCATTCGTCCCGATCTTGCGGAACTCGACTGGCGTGAAGAGGGCGGCCCGCCGGTGCAGGAGCCGGCCAAGCGCGGTTTCGGACGCGATCTGATCGAGAAGATCGTCGCGCATGAGCTTAAGTCCGAAGTCGATCTGCAGTTCAAGCCGGAGGGCGTCGAATGCCGCCTCAAGGTGCCGGTCCGTTCCAGCCGCGAATTCGCGCTGAGGACCGAGCGCAAGTAGCACGCCGCCGGACGGTCCGGCTAGGCGAGAATGGGCGGACCATGACCGCCCGGCGCTGGGCGCTTATCCCGAACTGTCCGTTGGTGCGTGAGTGTCGGAGGCCGTCCCGGTCATAGCCGTCACCGCTGTCCGATCTGCCTCCCCCCCGCCGCCGCACAAGAACGGCCCTGCCGGCGGGTGCCG
>NZ_ATHL01000052.1 GCF_000445125.1 Novosphingobium lindaniclasticum LE124 | reverse complement strand
ACGCGCGGAGACGGTCCAGCCCTTGCACAGAGGGGGGCGGCGCCCCCTTCATCCTCAGCGCCGCCAAAGCGGTGCCGTCGGTATTGCGGCATTCTGCCGCGCAGCGTCACGGCCGCGGCCAACTTGGGGCCGCGCACATCAGCGCCGCGATCCGCGACGCGGATCTCGCTTCACCTCGTTCGTGCTTTCGAGAACCGCTGCACTCTCTGGGCAGGCGGGAATAGGGAGCCGGCAAGCCCGAAGGCTTGCCGTCCGTTTCAGGCGAGGATCGTCACCCGGATGGGACGAAACCGCTTGCGGGTTCGGTCGGAGCGCAGCGTAGATAGAGCCGTGCCGAAGGCCGCCCCCGCCCTTGCATCTTATTGCTGATCCTGATCCTGCTTGTCGGACTTTGCCAGGATCGAGAAGGTATCGGCGATCAATTCCGTCCGATATTGCAGATTGTCGGGCTCACCATGGCTGCTTTCGCGCACGCGGCCCGTCACATGCACCAGGTCTCCCTTCTCCGCATTTGCGGCCTGCTGGGCGACATTTGAGAAGCACACCACGCTATTCCAGAGCGTCTCGCTCTTCCACTCCTCACCATCCCGGCGATTGTAGGTCGCGCCGACGCTTACATACGTCACCTTGTCGCGCTCGCGCTTATTGCCCACATTCCCGATAACCCGAAATTCTGCGATGTTCCTCGGCATAGTCTTCTCCTCCTTCAACAAATGACACGAAGAAAACGGGAAATAATTGAGCTAATCCGCTCGCTGTTCATCATGACGGAAATGGTATTTCGCGATGTTTTCCGGCGTTGCGTAGGTCTGATACGCCTTCGTCCAATCCCGGCTAATTGCCTGTTGCGCGGTTTCGAGTGGCACCTGATGCGTGCAGACCAACCGCCAAAGCACATACGCCAGGACGTTCTTGTCCGCCGCGTTCGCCTGCCCGAGACGCGGTTGCAGCCACAAATCCTTCATGTCGAGCGGAGCGCCGCCGATGGAAATGGGGATCAGGTGGTCAAGCTCATAGTTAGCCATGCTTTCGCCAGGATGCTGCTGATCCATAAGGCGGCGCTTCATCGGCCCGGTGATCGAATAGGGAGGCCGCGCCGCTTTCGCATATCCGGGCCGGCAAATCGTGGCGTCGATATTGGCCTGATTGATGGCCGGATCGACGGCGCCGGTGACTTCGGGGGGCGGAAGGATGCTCGCGCGATTGAAGGGCAAGATCGGACTGCGGAGCGATTTTGAGAAGCCGGCGACGGCATCACAAAATTGCGTCGCTCCTGTCGCGGCGCAGCCGGTCGGATCGTTCGGCCGTGGGGCACGGTGATCGGCCGAAGGCCGGTGCCAAAGCATAACGGCCACGAGTATCGCGAAGCCGCCGAGAAGCGCCCGCGCTCTCAAGCGCGGGCAGCCAGCTTCGCCATCAAGGCGTCGTTCCAGTCGCAACGGGGGGGAGGGGGGACGATGACCACCGATCGGCCATTGCGGGTGAGGTTTTCCCGGCCGCGCTCGATCCCCTCGGCCGCGGCCTTTCCGTGCTGCGAGTAAATCACGATGCGACGCACATGGTCGGGAATGTAGATCTCGCGATAGCGTTCGACGCCGCACACGGCCGCGCAGCCGGAAAGGTCGTTGAGCACGATCGCGGATTCGGCGTCCTCATAGCCTTCGGCCAGGTTCATCGTATCATCGGGCGGGGCGCCGATCTGGACGACACTGCCGCGCGGGTCGGCGAGCGTGCGCTTGGGCTCCTCCAGGGCGCGGGCCTTCTGGCCATCGCGATCGATGAATATGCGCAGGAGCGCCCGAAATCTCCGGCCCTCGTGCATCGGTACGAGCAGCGCCGGCAGGAGCAATCTGCGGCCTCGCTCATAGGTCATGACGCTTGGCGAATATCGGGCGATCGTGGTGTGGCCGATGCCGCGCCCGTCCGCGTAGAGCTGGGCCGGGGTGCCGGCGATCGGCATGGCGCGGGTCCAAATATCCTCGGCGAGCGGAGTGAGGTCGCGCGCGGGGGCTTCCGGCGCCGAGCTGGGCGCGTCGATCGCCGGATTGATACGCTGGTCGCGCAGCGCCGAGATGATCTCGTCCTGGGTGCAGCCGGCGAAACAATGGAAAAGGACTGCCTTGCGGCCCGGCGTGACGGACAGCGAAGCCGTCTTGTCAGCGTGCGCGGGGCACCGGACCATGCCATGCTTGCGATGCCATGTGCCCTTCAGGTCCGCGACGATCTTACGCGCTGCTGTTTCCGGCGTGTGCGTCATGGTGTCCAAATAACAATATAGGACGAAAATGGACAGAGATTTTTCGCCGACGGGTGATGGGATGGCGATCCGCCGAGGCGCGTCCGAGCGCGAAATTGAGCGCCAGTATTTCCCTCTGGCCTATCAAACGCGCGATCTCGTCGCCTTCGATCCCGATTTCGACGATCGGGAGCCACGACGGTCGCCATTTGAGCGCAGGTCAAGCCGCTTGCTCCCGCTGGGGAGCATTCCGGCGCCCCAGGCGACGGTCCGACAGTTGATCCAGTCGGTGAGGTTGCGGTTTTGGCGATGCGGTTAGGCTAGGCGGGGCCCGTCAGGGCTAAACGTATCGGCCGTCCAGGCCGATTCCGCTTCTCCCTTCTTAGAATATATAGACTTCCTAAGAGGAGCAGTGTTTTTCTGACACTCACGGGCTGCGAGTTCGAGACGTTGACGCTGATCGAGCCGGAAGGCGGCATTGGCGAGGTCGGTGCGGGCCTTGGGATCTTCAGGCATCAGCCGACGCCGTTCGCCGCCCGACGTATTGGCGAGCATCGCCGCATGATCCTCCAGAACGGTTTCGCGGCGCACCTCCTCGTCGTCAGGGATGGGGACGTGAAGGCCGATCAGCTTCGCCAGCCATTGGGGAAGCGCGAAGCGATAAAGGTTGGAGGTCTGCTCGGAGCGCGCGCCGTTCGTGTCGTCACGCGAGTAGATGAAGCGCCTGATCCAGTCGACCAGGCCGATCGCCTTCAGGATGCCGAGCGAGCGATGCACGGTCGAACGCGAGAGGCCGGTCCACGACATGATCGCCTCATAATCGGGGGTCAGCCAGCCTTTTCGGCCCTGCTCACGCCGCAGCATGGCCGTGAGGACGCGCTGACACGACTGCGTGAATTGAACCAGGGCCTCCTCCCTCTCCGTAAGGGTACGCAGGCCAGCGCGGGCTTCGCTCGCCAGCTTGCGACCAAGGTTGAAGGTCAGCTCGCCGGCGACATAGAGCCGCTTGCGAAGATCGTTCCCGAGGCGCTGGGCGAAGTCGGCCTCCTCGGCGCTTTCGGTCCGGACGCTGTTCGCCCATATTTTGCGGCGCGTGATGTGGAGCCCGCCAGTCGGCCGCCCCCCCTTGGGGGTGCCGACGATCGCGCGGGTCGCGTTGAGGAGGACATTGCTGCTGGTGCTCTTGTGCTGCTCAAGCCCACATATCACGCGCAGGGGCAGAACCGGCACGCCGGACTGCCGCTGGGTAGCCTGCAAGTCCAGTGCGGTGCGAATGTCTTCGTAGGAAATCCCTTCGGCGCGCAGCTCGTCCACCACGGAGTCAGCCGGCACCGTCGATTGTCGCAGGGTAAAGTCCATCGTTCGTCCCCTCGTGCAAGGGGCCGTCAGCGAACAAAGCAGATGCGTGGCGCGAATCGCGCATCCCTTGAGCCTGCGCTCGAAATGCTCTAGGAGAGGGGCTGTCTGATGGCCCTTGGCATCGTTTGGCGACGATGCTCCTAGTTCATCGGGTGCCCGGCCTTCGTGCCGGGCATTCGTTTATGTGCTCACGGCCCACATACCCCTTGGATTGGCGGGGGCCGCCCTTCGGCCCCGCAATTTCATGACAATGAATGACAGCCCGCGCGGGAGCGCGGAAGCATCGGAAACTCGTGCTTTCGAGAACCGAAGGCACAAAAACTCGTGCTTTCGGAAACCGAAAGGCGCCCCCTTCGTGCTTTCGAGAACCGTTTGTTCGTGCTTTCGAGAACCATTCTGTGCGCGGCTATCGGGTTTGACCGAATCACTAGCCAGGCGCACCGCGATCAGCATGGGGGTGCGGTGGTCCTCGGGATGATCGTCACCTTGGCGGAGCCGGCGCGAGGGCCGCGCTTTCTCTTAACGTCCTCGTTGGTATTATCACCTAATACGATGCGATAATCGGGTATAGAGTCCTCTTCCGCTATGCCCTTCAAAGCATGGCGAAAATTCTTTACGGGATTTTGATACCCAATTTGCAGACGTAGGTCTTCGATATCGACGTCAATAGCGCCATTTGCGCACGAAGCGCGCGCGACTTCATAAAGACGGCGTTCAACAGGCCCGATCTGAAAGTAATTCGGCGAGTAATCGAGAACTTCCCGGTCACGCAAGATCGCGCGATAGAGCCAGTCGCAGAGCCGGACGCGGACCGCCTTGAGACGCCGATCGCCGGTGCGCGTCTTGGTATAGGTCAACCGCGCTTCGGAGAGCCAGGAGAAGAAACCCGCCTCGCCCTCGCCACCAGCCTCGATGTTGGTCTTGATCTGCGTGCCTTGCAGACGCTCAAGCGCGTCCGATAGGCGGGCGTAGGATCGGGCTGAGCTGTTGACCCCGGTTACGCGAAACAGGTCGTGCGCGGTAAAGTAGAAGTCCTGCGAGACTTTCTCGCCCGAGTCGAGCTTTGCTACAAGCAGACTCGCAATATAAAGCAGGACTTCCTTGTCGTAGATAGTCGCGACACCGCGCGGACCCGGCCCAATCTCGATGGAAACGGCGTCCGTCCTATAGGCCAGCGGCTTCATCCACGCCGTTTTAGTCAGCGCAAAGAATGGATAGGCCATCAATGATCGCTCGCCGCGGACCTCGGTGAGCAACGGGCTATCAAGGCTGAAAAGCTCGCCCTGAGTCGTAGGGAGCGTCGTCATGCCGGCGCCGCCTTTCTAATGGTCCCCGAAAGCACGAACGGGGAGGCGATCTTCGTGCTTTCGAGAACCATTCCGGCCGACTCTAACTGCACGCGCTCGGCCGCGATCGAGGCCGAGCGGCTCACCATCACTGCTCACCGCCTTGGATGAGTTCAAGCTGGACAGCAGGGTTGGAAAGGTCGCTGCCAATCTCGGCGAAAATCATTTCGAAGACAGGGCCATAAGGCATATTCCGAAAGCGGCGTTGAACCTGCTGCACATAGTCAGCCAGTTCGTTCGCGACGATCGGCGAAATGCGGCGCAGCGTCGCATCGCCATCGGCCGCACGCTGCACGAAGTCGTCGGGACTGACGGTCGCCATGCACTTGCGGATGATCCGGGCGACGACGGCATCGCGAGAGCGCAGCCGATACCGCTTCTTCAAGGTGTCGATCTCGTCGATCAGCCCCGAAGGCAGCGCCATGTTGAGATTCTGGTGCCCTGTCGCATAAAGCTCGCCCCGCTGTTGCCGGACAAGCTCCTTTACGGTCATTCTCCGAGTCTTGGTGCGCGGGCGTGCCATGAGTCCAATTAATGAGCGAATGACGATTCTGTCAAACGCTCCCGCACGCGATGCTGTAAATTAATTTTTCTCGCGCGACGAACCGTTCCCGATATAAGCTGTAGCATTGAGAACACGGCCAATCGGCCGTGATGTCGCACCGATAGAGACCTTTTGGATGCCGAAGTATCTCCAACTGGAGGAGGTTGGAACACCTGCTGCGCAGCTTTTCGGGAAGCGGCTGAAGGAACGCCGACTCTCGCTCGGCTATACGCAAGCGCAACTGTTCGAGCAGACCGGCATCACGGCTGCATATATTTCCTTCATCGAGCGCGGAAGAGCCAATCCTACCCTCGACATGATGGTCAAGCTGGCGGAAGCCGTAGGCGCTGAGGCATGGGATATGATCCGCCCATGTGACGAGGAAAGCGCCAAAAACCCTCCAAAATGAACATACTTATTGCGACGGAATATCATTGCACTGCGGTCGCGACATGAATTAGACACACATAGATCAATCGGCGCCACCTCACGAGACGCCACGGAAGAAGAGGTCGCGACCGAACCACAGGGGCCTATCGGGGGGGAACCGAGGGAGTTTGTGTGGCTAAAGGCGTCGTTTTGCGGTCCCGATTCGGGGATCGTGTGAAAGTGTTGCTTAATGAGACCGGGATTTCGACTGAAGAACTGGCCGAGCGTAGCGCAATCCCGGCCAAGCGTATCCAGAATATGCTAAACGGGTCTTTTATCCGCATCACGCTTCGGGACATGAGCATCATCGCCGCGGCCCTCAACACCCCCCTTTACAACCTTCTTGCCCCGACTGATGCGCCGCTCCCTGTCGTATCGTTCGAGGTAGTTGAAAAGCGTGGATCTCGCGACTCCTAGCTCCTGCGCCACGTCGGTCGCGGTCGCTCCCGGCTTGTCGAGCTTTGCCCTTATCTCGGGAAGTTTGTCGGGATCGAGAAGGCGTTTGCGACCCTGGGGCGCGGTGTCTGCCGGGTGGGTCTTGATACCATGGATATGCCTGTAATGGCCGTCCAGGGTATCAAGCAAAACGTGCATCTCGCTTGTCGCACCGGGTTCGATGACAAGCTTTTGTGACACGATCTCAACGCTGATGCCGGCACGCAACGTCTTAGCCAGCACGCGAATGAGCATGTTCGTTGAAAGCGCCAGGCATGATAGGTCGAAGACCTTGATCCGATCTCCAGAGGCGAGCTTGATGCCGTTGCGTGCGAGCAGTTCGCCGAGCTGGTTGAAACTCTTTTTCCCCGCCTCCACAACGATGTCATCAGGGCTTAGGACCGCCTTTTGATCTTCCAGGGTCGCCGAACCGGGTGTTTCCGCAAGGAAAGCGACGGTTGTTCTCAATCTTCTGCCCTTTGCGCGATACGCCTCACCGAAAGGGGCCGTCAGCCCAAAGGCTCCGGCTCCCCTAAAAGCCATGTTTTCTATGCTAGGCTTGCTGTCTCGGCAACATGGTGAACGAGGGGAGGGGAGATGAACACACCTTCGTAACGGCTCAAAATCCAATTCCCCGGATGCGATTGAGTGTTGCCATGATCGTCAGTATCGTCCACTATTTTTTATGGACTGTATCTGACGGAGCAGGCGTTCATGCTTCCAGCGGTGCTTACGGCAAAGGCGATTCAGCTCTGCGCAGCAGGGTTGGGCGCTGCCGTGACCACCCCGGCACCGCCCTACGCGATCATCGTTCACACGGGCGCCTCGCTGACCCGTCAGCCCGACAATGAGGCCGACGCAGAAGCGACAGTGCGTGATCTGCTTGCGCTCGGCGCGGACTTCGATGCCGGACCGCTTGCGATCAAGGGCCGGGACTTCGCGACATACGGCATCACTCCGGCATCCGTGTTCGACCCGTGCGCGCTGGCGCAGGTCGATGATGGTTCGCAACGGGCCTCCATCCCCACCACGGCTACGGTATCGGGGGTAACAGCGCTGCTACGGCGGGCGTTTGCCGCCCGCATCACCGACACAATCAGGCCCATGAACGCGACATACGGGGCGCGTTATAGCTGGCACAAATTCGGGCAAGCCGTGGATTTCGTCCCTGCTGCCGGCGTCAACTCGATCACGCGCGACCAAATCCGCGCCCTTATGGGGCAAAGCGGCATCCGGCTCATAGAGCTGCTTGGGCCGGGGGATCGGGGTCACTCCAATCATTGGCATATCGCGTTCGCGCGCCCTGGACAGGTCATCGACCGCATCCGGCCCGTCGAAGAGGACGAGGACTGGATCGTCAATGTCGCCAGTGCCGACGTTCGCCGTCCATCTGCAATCTCTGGAACCGATGCGCCCTCCGCGCCCGTGTCGGCCCTGCAACCCACCGAGAAAGCGCCGCCCCGATGGGACGTATTCGCGGCGGAAGAGTGGCGCGTATCTCATGGAGGTGGTTCATGATCGGGCGATTGTTGAACAAGCTGGGGGGCGCCTCGGGGGCGCTTTCCTTGTGCGGCGCTGGGATTGTGGCGGTCGCCGCGCCGCAACCGGCCTATGCGTCGGATTGGGGTTGCCAGGTGGTTCTCTGCCTCGCCACCCCCGGCTCCCCCACGAAATATGCGCAGTGCGTCCCGCCTATCACGAAGCTCTGGAATGTCCTCGCCATGGGCGGCTCGTTCCCGACATGCACGGGCGTCGGCATTCGCACCAAGAAGGTGAAGCACGGCTATAATCTGACGGTCACGCAGTCAGACGGTGCCGTGTCGAGCTACGCGCTCGACACGCGATACCAGACGGTGACACAGCAATGATCTACGCGGTCGCCGCCATTGCCACGCTGGCGCAGCAATGCGCGCCGGAAATCGCGACCGAAGCGGTTGTGCCGCTCGTCATGACGGAGAGTAGCGGCGACTCCCTCAAGATCAACGTCAACAAGGGGCCGCGCGTTCGTGCCGGCTCCGTCGCTGAAGGCGCAGCGATCGTCCGTCGCTATGTCGCTGCTGGCTACACCGTCGATGTCGGCTTGGCCCAGGTCAATTCGGCCAATTTCGCGCGCCTCGGGGTCTCGGTCGAAGAGGTGTTCGATCCTTGCACCAATCTGCGGCTCGCTTCCGCTGTGCTGCAAGAAGGCTATGGTCTGGCAACCCGGCATTACACGGGCCTCGATGCGATCTCCGCGACCTATTCGCTCTACAATACCGGAACGCTGACGCGGGGATTTCGCAACGGCTATGTCGGCCGCGTGTGGTCGGCCGCGGCCGCGCTGGGTTCCGTCCAGGCGCCGCCAGCTCTCCCCGTTCCTTCCACGCCCGCGAGCGACACGCCGGCCTCGAATAACGGGCCAGCGAACGATCGCGATAGCTGGGTGGTCGGCCAAATTGCTTCCAACGATATCGAGGTCTTCAAATGAGCGAGACCAATTCCATCGCGCCCAGCACGCGCGCCGATACGCGGCTCGTGGTCAGCAGCTTTTCTCCCAGCGCCGACTATCGCGACCAAGAGCAAGTCGCGATCTATGCTGGGAAGGATGCGACTTTGATTGCCACCACGGGCAACAGCCGCGATCCGCTCGCCGAAGATCGCGCCCGGAAGCTGGTGGCGGACCCGGATTTCAAGCGTCTGGTGGAATCGAGGGCGCCGGAAGCCAAAGAGGCTCTGGGCGTCGGCACGCATATAGACGGACAGGGCGGCGTTCGCCTGCCCGAGCAAATGTCAGCGCTGAGCCGGCCCGGTTCGGAAGGCGCTCCCGATGTGGTGATTGCCGAACATGGGGCCGATCACGGCAAAGACCTTGCCGAAAGCCTCGCCCAAAGCGCGTCCATCCAATCGGCGCTTGCGCAGGCCGCTCCCGAACGGTCCACGTTCGAGATCCCGCCCGATATGGCGAAGCGGTACTCCATGCGGGTTGTCGAATCCCCCGATGGTGGCAATCGACGCCTCGGCGTGTTCTTTGCCGGGGATCGGTTGAACCCGTCGCTCGAAATCATCGATGACCGGATCATCGCCCGCGACGAAGATCCCGAAACGATAGCTGCGCTGGTCAGACTCGCGCAGCATAATGGCTGGGAAACGATTGACGTTCATGGGACGCCCGAGTTTACCAAGGCGGTATGGGAGGCCGGCTCCCGCGCCGGTTTGACGGTCAAAGGTTACGAGCCGTCGTTCGCCGAAGCCGAGCGGATGGCGGGCCTGCGGAGCCGGGAAGAGGAGCGCAGGCAGGAAGCGGCGACGCGTGGAGCGCCGGCCAACGCCGCCCAAACCGCCGAGCGGGCCGTGCAGGCCATGGAAACGGTCGCGAGCGCCGCATCGGAAAGCGATGGCGCCGTCGGCTCCCCGGAAGTCGATGCGAGCGCCCAGCGCAGACCTTCTCCGGCCGCAGCTCGCGAAGCCGGCGAGAGGGCCGCGCTCGACGAGCGGGCGATCGTCGAGCGCGTGTTCGAGCGGGGAATCCGGGAGCTGGAGACGAGCGGCGATCCGCGTGCGCGCGCGGTCCGCGAGACGGCATCGGCGCTGGTCGATCAGATCTATGGGGCTCAGGAGGAGCGGGCGGTCGCGCGTTCGACACGCGATCAGGATCGCCAGCCCCAGCCCGAGCGGGACGCCCAGGTCGTTCGCGAGGAGCGCCAGCGATCAGAAGAGGCCAAGCGGCATCGCGATAGCGAGGAACTGGCTGACTTATTTCTCCACGGTGCTGCCGACACGATCGCGGCCGAACCGCGCCTTGCCAACGCGCTCCAGGCGCAGGCGGCCATGGAACAGCATATCGCCGAGGTCTTCAAAGGGGATGCGATGCAGGTTGCGTCGGAGACCCGTGACAGTCGGCAGATGATCTCGGACGTGCTTCGGCGCGGCCTTGATGTGTCGGTCCGCGAACCGGCTCCCGTTCGGCGAATAGAGCCGGTCCAGTCCTCCCCAACATTGGAGAGGTAATTCCAGCCATGGAGTACCGTATGAAATTCACATCGAAGTTGGGCCGGATGATGTCCGATCGCCGCGCCCGCCAACTCGTCGGCTTCGCCGGCGCCCTGGCCCTCATCTCGATCGCGCAGCCGGCCCTTGCGGACGGCACCGCCATCGAGAGCGGCCTTACGACCATCAAGACATGGATGACCACGATCGCGTCCGTGGTCGGCATCATCGCCGTGATGGCCGTCGGCTATGCAAAGCTGACCGGCCGCATGGATTGGGGGCGGGCCGTCACCGTGCTGATCGGGATCGGCATCATCTTCTCGGCCGCGACCATCGTGGGCTGGATGGGCGGATCGGGCAGCTAACATGGACAAGCTGGCCGAGGATAAGGTCTTTCTCGCCCTGACCAGGCCATCGGTGTTCATGGGATTGCCGCTGGAGGCGATCCTGCCGATCATCATGGTCTGCATGGTTTTTTGGGGGATCATGCACAATCCCTTCTTCCCCCTGGCCATGTTCGGAGCGCTCTACTTCCCGGCCCGCATGATAGTCCACTACGACTACAATGCGTTTCGGCTGTGGGGCCTTTGGTTTCAGACCGTATTTCTCTCCAAAAACCGCAAATTCTGGGGGGGCGGGAGCTACTCTCCCGTCCGCCTGTCCCAAGGCGTGAAGCGGAAGCAATTCGGCAATGGCTAAATTCACCCTGAAGCACAAACAGGTCGCCCTTCGCGAAGCGGATGACATCAAATTCATCCCCTACACGCGGCATGTCGATGACACGATCGTCGCGCTGGAAGACGGCTCACTCATGCGGATGTATCGCGTCGACGGGCGGCCGTTCGAGACGAGCGACATCGCCGATCTCAACACATGGCATAACAAGCTCAACATCGCGTGGCGCTCGATCGGTGACGATCGGGTTGCCCTCTGGACGCACCTCGTCCGCACGGCGACGGACCCTATCCTTGAAGGCGAGTTCCATTCCGATTTCGCCCGCACGCTACAGGAGCGTTACGCGGAGCGGCTGAAGGAAAAGGTTCTCTACCACAACGAGTTTTACGTCACGATCATCGTGCGGCCCTCGAACATGGCCGGCGACCAGGTGACACGCCTTTTCGCCAAGCGCCAACCCGGTGCGGAGATTGACGATCGCGCTCTCGCGATCATGGCAGACAAATGCCGCGATTTTGAATCGCTGCTGGCGGACACAAGCCCGACGCCGCTCTCGCTCTACGAGCATAACGGCAACCTTTTCTCGCAACCCATGGAGGTGCTGCACTTCATCCTGACCGGCGACCGCATCCGCGTGCCGCTGTTGAACGGGCGGCTCGGGCAGGCCCTCTATACGTCGCGGGTGATCTTCGGGCGCGAGGCCGCTGAAATTCGGCTCCCCGACAAGTCGCACTGGCTCGGTATGTTCGGCGTCCGCGAATATGTCGCCACGACGCGGACGGGGCAGTTCAATAGCCTGCTGACGCTCGATTTCCCGTTCGTGCTGACGCAGAGCTTCGCGCCGCTGGTAAAGTCCGTGGCGAGCGAGCGCTTCACGAAAAAATACAAGCAAATGGTGTCGTCCGACGATGCCGGCGTCAGTCAGGCCATGGAGCTGCTGGATGGCGTCGATGATCTGATGGCGAACCGCTTCGTCCTGGGCGAGCATCATTTGTCGATCGCGGTGATGGACGATGACAAGCGGCGCCTGCTCGATCGACTCTCCATTGCGCGTTCCGCCGCGGCCGATACCGGCATGGTGATGGCCCGCGAGGACGTGGCGCTGGAAGCGGCGTTTTGGGCGCAGCTTCCCGGCAATTTCAAAATGCGGGCGCGGCCTGCGGTCATCAACAGCCGCAATTTCGCAGCCCTCAGCCCGTTCTACACCTTCCCTGCGGGTCGCAAGTCGGGGAACCATTGGGGCGAGGCGGTGACGCTTCTCAAGACGCGCGCCGGCTCGTCCTTCTGGTTTAATTTCCACCGGCAGGACATCGGCCACACGCTTATCATCGGCCCCACCGGCGCAGGCAAGACGGTGCTGCAAAACTTCCTGCAAGCACAGCTTGAAAAGACAGGGGCCAAGCAGGTCTTTTTCGACAAGGACCGGGGCGCGGAGATCTTCGTGCGTGCCTGTGGCGGCACCTATCTGGCCTTGAGGAACGGCGAACCGACGGGTTTTGCCCCGTTGAAGGGTCTCTCGCCGACACACGAAAACATGGCGTTTCTCCGCCAGTTCATCCGCGTGCTGGTGCGGCGCGAAGGGCGGCCGCTCACGGTCGGCGAAGAGAAGCTGATCGACGATGGCCTTGATGCGGTGATGAAGCTCCCTGCCGAGAAGCGATCATTCCACGATCTGCGTGAGTTGCTAAGCTACTCGGACGCGGAGGGCATCGGTGCGCGGCTCGAACGCTGGTGTTCGGGCGGCCCATTGGGCTGGGCGTTCGATGGCCCGGTCGATGAAGTGTCGCTGGCGGCCCGCTTCGTCGGTTTTGACATGACGGACTTCCTCGAAAACCCGGAAATCCGCACGCCGATGATGCTCTACCTTTTCCATCGGGTCGACGAGCTGCTGGACGGCCAGCGTGTCGTGGTGGACATCGACGAGTTCTGGAAGGCATTACAGGACGACGCTTTCCGGGCCTTCGCACAGGACGGTCTCAAGACCTTCCGCAAGCGCAATGCGTTCATGGTCTTCGGCACCCAATCCCCGGCTGACGCCCTGCGCTCGCCGATTGCGCATTCGATCATCGAACAGACCGCGACGAAGATCCTCCTGCCCAATTCCGATGCCAAGAAATCCGACTATTGCGACGGTTTGGGCCTAACGGAAGCGGAATACCGCCTGATCCGCGAGGATCTGACACCGGAGAGCCGCTGCTTCCTCGTCAAGCAGGGCCACACGTCCATCGTTGCGAAGCTCGATCTCGGCGGAATGGGCGATGAATTATCCGTGCTTTCTGGCCGCGCCGAAACTCTGGCGGTCATGGAAGATGCCATTGCCCGAGCGGGCAACGATCCTGCGGCGTGGCTGCCGCTCTTCTACGCACATGAAAGGAGAAGCTGATATGTCGCTCAAGCACATCATCATGTTCGCAGCGGCGCCCTTGGCGCTCGCTGCGACCGCCGCCCCGGCCTCGGCGCAGGGTATCCCGGTTTTCGATTCCACGGGCTACATACAAGCCCTCGCGACCGTTCAGAACACGATCAAGATGATCGAACAGGGCGAGCAGCAAATCTCGACCGCCACCAACACGCTCAACTCGCTGCAAAAGCTGACGAACGTGAACAGCATCGCATCGAGTCTCTTCAATTCTCAGACGCGCAACCTCCTGCCAAACACGACCATCGACGCACAAACGCTGTTAGGCGGCGATCTGACCAAGATCGGCTCGCTGGGCTCGCTCGCCAGCAGCATCCAGTCCCGCTACACGATTTCGTCCTCCGGGTCGGACGCGGACACCGCCTACAACCAGGCGCTCAAGGATGCGACCGGCTCTGCCGCTGCTACGGCCGCCTTCGGCGAGAACACGTTGAACGTGACGCAGCAGCGGATGCAGCTCCTCGATCAGCTCCGCGAGCAACTGTCGAGCGCCAAAGACCCCAAGGACGTGATGGACCTGAACGCCCGTATCTCGGTCGAGCAGGCGCAGCTCCAGAACGACATGCTGAAGTTGCAGGCGATCCAGACGGCTCAGTTTGGACACGCGAACCTTGCGATCGCGACGGCGCAAACCTCGGCTGCCCGCAATGCGGCCTCATTCTACGACGCCAACACTCTCAGGAAGTAACCCATGCGAAAGCTGCTCGTCTTGTGCTTCGCCCTGGCCGCTGCCGGCTGTCAACAACAACCCCCTGCGGTCCCGACAACGGACGAGCTGATAAAGAATCCGCAGCTTCTCGCGGAATGGAAAACGAAATGTGACAGCGGGGAATACAGCAATCTCCCTGCCGATCAGAAGGATAATCTTTGTTTCACGACGCGAGAAGCGCGGCGCTCGATCGCCATGCAAAAGATCAACTCGAAATGATCCAGCCACTTTGAACAAGGTATAAACCGATGGCAGGAAGTTCGCCCAATCTCATGGTCCTTTTCACGACCATGTATGGCTATGTAGAAAGCGCAATTACATCGGCCGTGGCGAGCTTCGGGTCCGGTCTTGTCAGCTTCGTGGCTGCGCCACTCGGCGTCGCCGCGACAATCTACTTCCTGCTTCTGGGTTTCGCGGTTCTTCGCGGCGCAATCCAGGCCCCCTTGCGCGAGCTGGTATTCCAAGCCGGCAAGGTCGGCTTCGCGATAGCAGCAGCCAGCGCCGTCGGCTACTCGGCGCTCGTCGTGAACGTCGCCACGCAGCTCCCGTCCGACATCATTTCGGCGGGATCGGGAACGCCTGTCACTAACCCCGGCACCACTTTCGATACCTACGTCTCCGATACCGGCAAATTGGCGTCGCGGATGGAACAGGCGAACGCGACCATCCAGCAGATGCCTTCACAGGGAATCACCGATTTCCGCACGCCGCTGATCCAGTTGCAGTCCGCGCTTGTGACCTATGGTTGCATCGGCGTCCTCTATGTGTTCGCCTTCCTGTCGGCCGCCGTCGGGTTCTGCATCG
Organism: Novosphingobium lindaniclasticum LE124; assembly: GCF_000445125.1. Classification (GTDB taxonomy): domain Bacteria; phylum Pseudomonadota; class Alphaproteobacteria; order Sphingomonadales; family Sphingomonadaceae; genus Novosphingobium; species Novosphingobium lindaniclasticum. The sequence goes on along the minus strand of NZ_ATHL01000052.1, from coordinate 28,726 downwards.
TCATCTTCGCGAAGCTGGCTGTGTCGATCTGCGTTGCGCTCGCGCCGCTCGCGCTCGCCTGCCTCTTATTCAACTCCTCGCGCTGGCTCTTTGATGGCTGGCTCAAACAGACCGCGAATTACATCCTCCTGATGGTCGTCATGGCGATCATGACGAAGTTCATCACCGGCCTTCAGGAAGCCTCCATGGACGGCATCATGGGGTCGATCGGCGATGCGTCCAACTTTGTCCAGATGGAGGATACCTACGCGGTCCTCAACACCGACCTGATGATTGTGGCGACCGTCGCGTGCTGCGCGATTTACATCGTCGGCACGATCTTCTTCTTCCAAGCGCCTTCGATCGCTTCGGGCATCGCGGGCGGAGCGTCCTCGGGTGGCCATGGCTTCCTGCAAACCGGCATGAACATGGCGGCCAATCGCCTGATGTTCCGACGCTTGGCCGCGAACACGCCCCGCGCTGGTGGAGCCCCCGCGACTGGCGGCTCCGTCGCTCGATCTGCTTCCGGGGGCGGCTGACCGCTCTCCACTCATGAACCTTGGGAACATCGCGGAAAAGACGGACGGAGATTCTATGAAAAGGCTGACTATCGTGGCGTTAGGTGCCCTCGCACTTAGCGGATGCACCGGGACTCACATCAAGCCCGCTCCGGTATGCGACGGCAAGCATCGCCGCCCCGCCAATCTCTACGGCACGATTCTGCCGACACTCCCTGTCCCGCTGCCCGCATCGCAAGGTGGAGGCGGACAGTCCATGGTGGCTCCACCGGCAGCCTCGCCCGCACCTGATGTCCCCGGCCCGGCGCCGCTGCCGGCGCCGCCAGCATCAGCCCCCGACGCCGGCCAGGAACCCGCCACGCCTCCGAAGCGAGGCGCCATGAACACTCTACCGTCAGCGCCGGGGACGTCCCAGCGGGCCGTTGCGCTGTCCTACCTCCCCTGCTGACGAAGGGATCGACGCCATGGCTACGGTGAAGGCAGAAGATAAGGAAAAATACCTCGAAAGCGCGAGGACGTGGGAATACGACCGAATGCGCGCGGCGATCCAGTCCCGGCGCGTGGCGTGGACCGTCGCGGGAGGGGCATGTGCGCTCGCGGTCGCGTCTGTGGCGGCTGTCGTCATGCTCACACCTCTCAAGACCGTACAGCCCTATGTGATCCGGGTTGATAAGACCTCGGGCGAGGCAGAGATCGTGACGGCCCTCAAGGGGCCTCAGCCCCGCACCTACGACGATGCGGTCAATCGCTATTTCATTTCGCAATATGTGCGGCTGCGCGAGGGCTGGTTGAACGATGCAGCTCGTGAGAACGCCTATACGGTGATGCTAATGAGCGACCAGGCTGAAGGCGGCCGTTATCTCAACGGCGTTCAATCTGGCAACAGCAATGCCCCGTCGAACATCTACGGCGACAAAGGCTTCGTCTCGATCGCAATCCGCACGATCAGCTTCCTGAGCCCGACCGTGGCGCAAGTCCGCTACACGAAGATCATCACGATGGGGCAGAACACGCCGGTCGCGCAGAACTGGAACGCGATCATGACCTTCAAGTTCACCACGGCCCCCGAGCATGAGAAGGATCGCAACCTGAATCCTCTCGGCTTCCAGGTCGTGAATTATCGCTCTGACCCGGAGGCGTGACATGACCGAACAGCCGAAGACCATGGACGGCGCCGATCGCGTCGTGATCCCCTTCCTCCCCGCGCTCCGCAAGAAGCTGGGCGAGCGCCTCTCGCCTCCGGCAAGCAAGCTGGTGGTGACGGATAGCGGCGCCAAAAGCCGTTTCTGGCGTGGTGTCGGGGCGGTGTGGCACCGGCTCGTCGTCTTCTCGGTCGTTGGGGCCGTGGCCGTCACGCTCGCTCCGCATCCGGCTATCGCATCCGAGACGCCCGTTCCTGGCCCAAAGGATGCGCGGGTCCGCAACGTCAACTACGATCCCGATCAGGTCGTGACGATCGTGGGCAGTTTTCGCCATGCGATCGAAATCCAGTTCGGCCCCAATGAAACCGTGACGCAGGCGGCGTTGGGCGACACGATCTCATGGCAAATCGCGCCCGTCGGCAACATCGTGTTCCTCAAGCCGCGCGAGAAGGCTGGCGGAACCAACCTGATCGTCGTCACCAACGTCAACGGCGCGCCGCGCACCTATCATTTCAATCTCACTCTCGGCGCCGGCGAGGCAATGTATGGCATCCGGTTCCATTACCCGCGCGAGGAGCGAGCTATGGCGACGCTTCAGACCCAGCTCGCCGAGGTACAGGCCGCGCGCGCGGTCGAAAACAACATCACCACAGCCGCGCTCGATCATGCCGTGATCGAAGGAACGCGAAACATGAATTACACGGTGCAGGGCGACTCCTCGCTCCAGCCCACCGAGATCTCCGACAATGGCGAGTTCACGGTGCTGCGCTACCCAGGCCACGCCGACATACCTTCAATTTTTGCCGTTGACGTGGACGGGACCGAGACGATCGTTCCCTACGACGTGCGCGAGGATTTTGTCGTGATCCATGCGGTCTATCGGCAGCTTCGGCTCCGTCGCGGCAACGTGGTGCTGTGCATCTACAATGAAGCGCCCCCTCGCAACGATCGCGGCGATCGGACGGGGACCGTCTCCAACATCGTCGAACGTAAAGTGAAGGGGCAGTAAGATGGCCGATAACCTCATTGACCGCGGCGGCGAAGTCGGCGCCGATACCGTCCCCCCCAGCGAGCAGAGCAGCCCCATTGCGCGCAGCGGCGGTTGGGGAAATATCGCTTTCCTCGGCGCCGGCCTCGCACTGATCGGCACCATGGGCGGCATTGCGATCGGCTATGGTGCATTCCACCATTCCGGCTCCGCAAAGCCCGCCGAGCAGCCGGCAAAAGCCAGCGATCGGGCCGTGGCCGATGTGATGGGATCACCGAACGCGCAGCGCGCGCAGCTCGCCGGCCAGCTCGGCCAACCCAATGCCCCGCAAACCGATATGTTCGGCCGCCCGATCGCGGCGACGCCTAACCAGGCTACCGATGCGAACGGGAATCCGGCGCCGGTGTCGGCGAATGGTCAGGAGACGCCAGAGCAGAAGCGAGCCGAACAGGCACGCTCGATGGCGGATGCTGCGCGCCGATCGCCGATCATGGCGTTCGGCAGCACGGGTATCGCATCCGCCGGATCACCGGGGACAAGCCTCGTCTCGGCCGAGCAACCGCAAGGGAATGGCCAGCCTCAAGGCGATGGGCAGGGCCAAGGGCAAGGCCAGCCAGGCGGCCCGCGCAACTTCGGGGCCAGCGGCTTCGGGCAGAATGATGATGCCGGCCCGTCGGGTAAGGGATCGACCGATTTCAGCGATCAGCTCAACCATGCGGCGATCCAGACAGTACGGGCGAGCGTGATCCCCGATCGGAGCCTTCTGTTGAGCGCTGGCACGGTCATACCCTGCACTCTGCAGACGGCCATCAACTCGACGCAGGCGGGCTTCGTGAACTGCGTCATCAATCATGACGTCTATTCGGAAAATGGTCGCATCGTCCTGCTCGACAAAGGGACGAAGGTGCTGGGGCAATATTCGGGCGGCATCACACAGGGGCAGGCTCGCTTGTTCGTCCTATGGACGCGCGCACTCACGCCGCGCGGTGTGGCGATCGACTTGGGATCGCCTGCGGCTGATAGCCTTGGCCGCGCCGGCCTGCCGGGAGGCGTCGATACGCAGTTTTGGGCGCGCTTCGGCATGGGGCTTGTGATCTCGGTGCTGGAAGATGCGTCGAACATCGCCAGTCGCGCCGTCGCCGGCGAAGGCACCTACTCGACACAGGTTCCGGGCAATACTGCACAGACGGTCCTCAACCAAACCATGCAGATCAAGCCGATCCTGAAGAAGAATCAGGGCGATACGGCTGCAATCTTCGTCGCCAAGGATTTCGATTTCCGGTCCGTCTATGACGTGCGACTGAGGCGCTGATTTGTGGCGTCGTCGATATACCAGCACAATGCGGCGCCGATAGAGCGTCACCTAGCCCGCGAGGACGTGACGGAGCTGGTCATCAATGAGCCGGGCCTGATCGGCTTGGAGACGCGCAACGGTTGGGAATGGCATAAGGAGCCGGCATTGGACAATGCGGCCCTCATGACGCTCGCGAAGCTCATCGCAGGTCTGACCAAACAGGATGTCACCGCCGAATATCCGATCGTCTCCTCGGTTCTTCCGGGAGGCGAGCGCGCGCAGGTCGTCGTCCCCCCTGCCGTGGAGCGGGGCTTCGTCTCGATCACGATCCGGAAAGCGTCGGGCGTCTCTATGGACATCGACGATTTCGACCGCGCCGGGCTTTTCAGTGAGGTCCGCGCTCATGGCCTGCATGAAGAGGTCGACTCCGCGCTGATGCGATTTCGCGAGGCCGGCGACTGGAAGGGCTTCTTCCGGCTCGCGGTCGAATCCCGCAAAAATATCCTGATCTCCGGCGCCACGGGTTCCGGCAAGACGAGCTTCTCCAAGGGCCTGATTAGGCTCATTCCCGATTACGAGCGCATCCTGACGATCGAAGACACCCGCGAGCTGGTGGTGCCACAGCGCAACCACGTCCACATGATGTATTCTAAGGACGGAAAGGGCCTTCAAAAAGCTGGCGCAAAGGAATTGCTGGAATCGGCGTTGCGTATGCGACCCGATCGCATCCTGCTCCAAGAGCTACGCGACGGCACCGCCTTCTTCTATCTGCGCAACGTCAATAGCGGCCATCCAGGCTCGATAACCACGGTCCATGCCAATACGGCCGAAGGTGCGCTGGAACAGCTTACGCTGCTGGTCAAGGAATCGGAAGGCGGCAACGATCTCGATCGGCACGACATCCGCGCCCTGTTGCGCTCGCTGGTTGATATCGTCGTGCAGATGCACCGCCTTCCCCCAGGTGACGGGAAGCCGGCGCGCTATCGTATGACGGAAGTGTGGTTCGATCCTGCGGGCAAGCCTCGCGATTAGATTCGAGCGGAGGATCGCATTATGAGCGGCAAAATGGTTCGCAACCAAGGGGCGTCCGAGCCGGCCGCCATCGCGTTCCTCGTCATCATAGGCTTGATGATAAGCGCCGCGATCGGCGCCGTGGTGGTCCTTTGGAAGGCGCATCTCCTCTCGGCGCACACGCCCTGGGCGCGCGTTCCGGGTGCATTATGGTCGATGCGCCACTTGCCGATCGTGTGGAAGCCGTTTCTCGCCGGTTTCTTCATCGCCTTCGCGGTCTGCCTGATCGGTATCGTGTCGTCGCTTTTCACGGGCCAGAAGCTCCACGGCGAAGCCCGCTGGGCGCGGATCGGCGAGGTCCGCAAGGCCAAGCTCTTGGAGGATGCCGGCATTCTCCTCGGCCGCATCAATGGCAAGTTCATGCGCTTTGGGGGAACCGAGCATGTCTTGCTCGAAGCACCCACCCGCGCCGGCAAGGGCGTCGGCGTCGTGATCCCGAACCTTCTCCAATGGCCGGATTCGGTTGTCGTCCTCGATGTGAAGCAAGAGAATTGGGCGGCGACAGCAGGCTTTCGGATGACGAACCTTCGCCAGCAAACACTCTTGTTCAACCCGCTCGATGCCCACGGTCGCACATGCCGCTACAACCCGCTCGCGTACATCAACCGACGCGATCAGGTCGAAGTCGTCAACGAGCTGCAAAAAATCAGCGTCATGCTTTTTCCCCTGCCCCTGCAGGGCGAGACGTTTTGGGCGGAAAGCGCAAGGACGGCGTTTCTCGGTGTCGCGGCCTATGTCGCCGCCACGGTGGATGATGGCGACGATGCGCTCCCCTTCACCATCGGCGAAATCTACCGCCAATTCGCCGCCGGCGATGCACAAAAGCGATTTCCCAAAATCATCTCGCAGCGCGAGCGGGAGGGCAAACCGCTATCAGGGGCGTGCGTGTCGGCGCTGCGGGATTGGATCATGGCCTCGGCCAATACCTTCACGTCAACCCGCCAGTCCGTCACCGCCAAGATCAATCTGTGGCTGAACCCCTATGTCGATGCGGCAACGGCTGTCAGCGATTTCGATCTGCGCGAGTTCCGCGACAAGCGGATCTCGCTCTATCTCGGCGTCTCGCCGGATGATCTGGATCGCGTGGCACCGATCTATGGCCTGCTTTTCCAGCAGCTCATTGACCTCAATGTCCGCGAGCTGCCCTCGGGCAACAAGCACCAGGTTCGCTTGCTGCTCTTGCTCGACGAGTTCTCGCGCCTCGGCCGCGCGTCGGTGATCGCCAATGGCTTCAGCTATGTCGCCGGCTATGGCATTCGCCTCCTCCCCGTCATCCAGAGCGGAGCGCAGCTCGAGAACGTCTATGGGCCGAAAGTCGCCACGGAGATTGAATCCAACTGCGGCGTCCAAATGGTCATGCGCCCCGCGACCAACGATGATGCGAAGGATATTTCCGAACGGCTTGGCACTTATACGTTTCGCGCCAAGTCGCGCTCCTTCGGCATGTGGGGCCGTGGGGGCGGCTCGGTATCGGAATCCGATCAGCGCCGGCCCCTGATGCTTCCTCAAGAGCTGATGCAGCTCCCCGAAAAGGACATGATCGTCCTGCGCCTCGGCATCCCGCCCGTCTATGGCAAGAAAATCCGCTATTATACGGAGAAGGCCATGGTCGCGCTGACCAAGATCCCCGCACCGCAAATGCCGAACATTCGACCCGATCCCACCGCACCGATAAACAGCCTGCGGGTGATCGCCGCGGCCGAGGCGGATGATAATGGCGCCCTTGGCTCGGCCCCGCCTGCTCATGGTCCTGGGCCGCAATCCGGAGGCGGAGGCACGGCCCCGACCCACCATCGCTTGAACCAAGCCGCGATCGCCGCCGCCATGGCCGCGCCTGCCGGGGAACGCACCAGCAAGCTTTTCCAACATATTGTCATGGTAGGCGAGCCAAAGGTCGCTTAGCGTTATGTGATCTTACCCTCGTCGGTGCGGTGACGCGAAGGCGGATCGGCTGCACAAGAGAGGCAGGCGCCTTGAAACCGATGGCAGTTTTTGCCATAATGGTAGTGAGGTGATTTATGGCTTCGATGAACGTCTCCCTTCCGGACCCTATGCGGGATTACGTCCAGCGCCGCATCGACAGCGGGCATTATGCCAGCGTGAGTGATTATGTTCGCGATCTCATTCGGCGCGATCAGGGCGAGACGCAGGATGTCGAACGGTGGCTGCATGATCTTGACGCCTCGATCGAACGCGGCCTTGCCGATGCCGAGGCGGGGCGCACCCACGACCTCGACGACGCCTGCGATGCTATCATCGACAGGATTCGGACACGGGCAAGCGCTCAGCCGCAATGAAAGTCATCCTGACGCCGGATGCGCTGGCCGACCTCGATCACATCGCCGAGCATATCGAAAAGGACAATCCCGCGAGAGCCATCAGCTTTGTTGAGGAATTGCGTGAGGCGGCCCGTCGCCTTGCCGATCTGCCCCAAGGCTATCCTCTGGTGCCTCGCTATGAGCGCTACGGTATCCGTCGCCGTTCCTATCGCCGCTATGGCATCCTCTACCGGCCAGAAGCCCACCGTATCCTGATCCTGCGCTTTCTTGGCCCCGGTCAAGATCATGATCGCGCGCTCCAATTGGTGTGAGCGATCGCTTGCTAGGGATTGATCGGAGCGAAGGCGGGCCAGTCACGACTTTTGAGGCCGGGCTGTGACAGGAAGCTCGGGCCGTCCAGCAACAGCGTCATGCGCGTGTAGCCGATCCTGAGGGATTCGAGCGGCACCGCTCGCAATGTCTCTTCAAGACCGGCATATCGCTCGTCCGAGATCACCACATAGTTTATCCTGCCGGTCGAACATTCGATAAGGGCCTCGACAACCCGGCCCAGATTCATCCCGCTCTTGTCATCAACCGCCATGCCGATCAGGCCGGTCGCGGTGAACAGGTTCGGCGTATCGGATCTTTGGCTGGCTGTTTCGGCCGATCGGCCGCCATCCTCATATTTGGTCTGCTGCCCCAACCATCGCCAGATACCAACTAGGTTCGTCAGCATCAGGAATCCATTGGTGGCAACCAAGGCTGTCTGTCCTGTGGCGTAGCCCAATGTGGTCCAGCAAACCGAGCTGATGCTGAACACCACGAAGCCCCAGCCCGTCACGCGCGCGCCCAGGTTGGAAGCCGTCATCATCGCCGCGATCATCGTCGCGATCGTGGCGATCCAACCGACGAGACTTATCATTGTCCCACCCCTCGCTGCGGCCCGCGTGCGGGCGGCGCAACCGGCAACGCCTTCACGCCGGCTGCGCCGACGCTTCCGTTGTCGGGAGCGAAACAGCCGCCTCGCTCGTCAACAGCCGGAAGGTGAAGCTCTCTTGCAGGTACAGCTCGACCGCCTCGGCGGTGTGGCTGAGATAGCCGATCGACAAATCCTGTCCGAGATCGAGTTCGAAATCGCCGCCCCGCGTTGTCAGGACGACGCCGCCCATGATGCCCGGCGCCCAGATGATATCGCCGTCCACCAGACGATTGATGTGCTGGAGCACCGGATAGCCCTCCTCGCTGCCGCCGCTGATCGCGGTGAACGGATCATCGCCCAGCACCAGTCGATAAGGCCCCTCGACCCCGGCAAGGCGCAACCGATCGACGGCTTGGGCGACGATGGCGGGATATCCGGCGACGGCCGTGGGCAGCGGCACCGGCTCGTTGCTCGCGCCGGGACGGATGCCGCCGATATCGGCAGCGGCATAGCCATCAAAGATCGCGCGATTTTCGGCAAAGGCGATCGTGCGGGCGGCTTCCTTGAGCGGTTGCCAGTCCGAATCCTCGGAGCCGCGCTCCACATCGTCGATCGCCGCGCGGGTCAGCGTGAAGGGCACGCGCAGTTCGACCACGGCGTTGACCGCACGCCGCACGGCTTGGACGCCATCGCTGGGCGCATCGATCGGCTTGGTGTGGCCCGTTCCCACGGCCGCGAGCGTGGCCCCCTTCGGTTCCGGCACGTCCACGACGCGGCGCGCGGCCAGATAGCGCTTGAGAGTTCGGGTCGCTTCTTGGTCGATTTGCGCCCAAGCGGCGTCGGAGATGGGGGCGAGTTCGCGATGGAGGTTATTCATGTCCTGCCTCATCTTTGAGTGATCCAATGCGCAGCGATCCATCCGATGCTGACGAGGGCTCCGGTGCCGGCGCCGTGGATGCGGGCGCCTCGGCTACCGCCTCATCGCCATCGGCCGTGGCTGGCTCCGGCGTTACCTCGTCCAGAAAATCAGCCGACGGCACGAAATAAAGCGAGCCGGTCACGGCCCGGCTAACATCGAGCAAGCGATCGTAATTGCCGGGTGGCAAACCGATGAACATATTGTCGAGCATCCGCTCGATGCGGGTCGGCGAGCGGGCGTAACCGATGAAATAGGTGCCGAACTCGCCCTTACCAACATCGCCGAACGGCATGTTATCGCGCAGGATCTGGAGTTGCTCGCCGTCCTCCTCGATGTTGGTGAGCACGTTATGCGCGAAGCTCGGCTTGGCCGCCTCGTCCAGCTCGATGTCCGACAGCTTCTCGCGCCCTACGATCTTCTCCTGCTGCTCCACGGGAATCGCGTTCCACTTGTCGAGGTCGTGGAGGTATTTCTGGACGATCACATAGCTGCCGCCAGCGAAGACCGGATCGTCCGCCGCCCCGATCACCGTGGCATCTCTGGCTCCCTGCTCGACGGGGTTTTCCGTCCCGTCGACAAATCCCAGCAGGTCGCGATCGTCGAAGTAGCGGAAGCCATGCACCTCGTCCGTCACCGAGGCGAAGCCGGCGAGACGCTTCACGATCTGCGCCGCCATCTCGAAACACAAATCCTGACGCGCGGCGCGAATGTGAAACAGCAGGTCGCCGGGCGTCGAAGGCGCATGATGGACGCCGCGGATTTCCCGGAACGGATGCAGTTCCTTCGGCCGCGGCGCTCCGAATAGCCGGTCCCAAGCATCGGAGCCGATCCCCATGATGCAGGAAAGTCCGCCGTCTGCCGCCCGGAAGCCCACGCCACGAACCAGCGACGACAGGATGGCGCAAAGACCCCGCACCCCCGCTTCCGGCTTCTCCCCGGCGCCCATCGAGACGACCAGAAAGATCGCAGCGCGGGTAAGCCGGGCATCGACGGCCTGGGAACGAGCGGTAACATCTTGAGAGACGGTAGAAGGCACGTTCAACTCCCTGAATGGTCGGGCAGGACCATCGCTATCACATCCCAGCAAGACATGGCCGGTGCTCGATCATCGGGATCGCCACACCCCAATCGACAAGACTCACCATAGTCCCACTCCCCCCTGTCGCCGGCGTCCAAGCGGCTAAAGCGCCGCCTTTAGATAAGGCGCGGTCAGGCTGCCTTGCGCTTCGGCAACATCGTGAGGGACGCCGCTCGCGATGATCCGGCCACCATCTTCGCCAGCGCCAGGCCCCAGATCGATCACCCAATCCACCTGTGAAATAGCTCGCATGTCATGCTCGACGACGACGACCGTATTGCCGACATCGACAAGGCCCTGCAGGTGCCGCATCAGCCGATCAGCGTCGGAAGGGTGAAGCCCCGAAGTCGGCTCGTCGAGGATGTAGATGGTGTTGCCACGCTGGGCGCGTTGCAGCTCGGTCGCGAGCTTGATGCGCTGGGCCTCGCCGCCCGACAGTTCCGTCGCCGGCTGTCCAAGCCTCAGATAGCCGAGGCCAATCTCCCGCAGCACATCGAGCGAGCGCATGACGGACGGTTCGCTCGCGAAGAAGTCGCACGCCTCGTCCACCGTCAGCTCAAGCACCTGGGCGATGTTGCGGCCGTTCCATTCGACTTCGAGCGTCTGCGGATTGTAGCGGCTGCCATGGCAGGTCGAGCAGGGCGCATAGACGCTGGGCAGGAACAACAGCTCCACCATGACGAAGCCCTCACCCTCGCACACCGGGCAGCGGCCCTGTGCGACGTTGAAGGAGAACCTGCCCGGGCTGTAGTGGCGCCGGCGCGCCAGTGGGGTGTTCGCGAAGATCTTGCGCACATGATCGAACAGGCCGCTGTAGGTGGAGAGGTTCGAGCGTGGAGTGCGGCCGATCGGCTTCTGATCGACCCGCACCAGCCTGCGCACATGCTCCATGCCCGCAACGATGCGGCCTTCGGTCTCTTCCCGCGCAACATCGAGCAGCGGATCGGTATCCTCCTCCTCGGCAGCCGGCGTGCCGCCGAGTTGTTCCGTCACAAGCTCCGGAAGTGCCTGGCTGACAAGACTGGACTTGCCCGATCCTGAAACCCCGGTGACGGCGGTGAAGCAGCCAATCGGTAGCGCGACGTCGAGCCCGTGAAGATTGTTGCGGGTCACACCTTCAAGACGGAGCCATGCTTTTGCTTCGCGCGGGGTCCGGTCATGGGCGTCAGGTTCTGCGAACAGATAGCGACGGGTGATCGACGCCTCGACGCCGGCAAGCCCTGCGATCGGGCCGCTGTAGAGCACTTCGCCGCCCTTTTCGCCGGCACCTGGCCCCACATCGACCAGCCATTCGGCATGGCGGATCACGTCAAGATCATGCTCGACAACGAACAGCGAGTTGCCCGCCGCCTTCAGCCGCTCAAGGATGGTCAGCAACGCTTCGCCGTCTGCCGGGTGCAGCCCCGCCGATGGCTCGTCCAGCACATAGACCACGCCGAAAAGCTGTGACGACAATTGAGTGGCAAGGCGCAGGCGTTGCAGCTCGCCGGAGGAAAGCGTCGGCGTGCTGCGGTCGAGCGAGATGTAGCCAAGGCCAAGGTCGATCAGCGGGCCTAGCCGTTCGAGCAGCTCGGATGCGAGACGCTGCGCGGCGACCCGCTTCTCATCGGAAAGATTGGGCGTGCGGCGCACGTCAGGCGCTGCCTTGTGTGCCGAGCCTCCCGCCGCGACCCTACGTTCAACCGCCGCATCGCGGGCCGCCTTGCCGAGAACATGGCCCTTCAGGGTCGTCGAGGCGCTACCATACTCGCCATGGGCGACGGGCGTGAGCAAGTCCCGGAGCTTCAGCACCGTCAGGTCGCCAAACTCGGCGATGTCCAGGCCGGCAAACTTCACCGACAGGGCCTCGCGCTTCAGGCGCTTGCCGTCGCAGGTCGGGCAATCGCGGCCGATGATATATTGCGAGACACGCTTCTTCATCAGCGCGCTTTTGGTGTTGGCGAAGGTCTCCAGCACGTAGCGACGGGCGCCGGTGAAGGTGCCCTGATAGCTCGGCTCCATACGACGCTTGAGGGCAACGCGCGTCTGTTCGGGCGTCAGACCCGCATAGACCGGCACCGTCGGCGTCTCGTCGGTGAAGAGTATCCAGTCACGATCCTTCTTCGGAAGATCGCGCCATGGCGTGTCGACATCATAGCCGAGCGACACAAGGATATCGCGCAGGTTCTGGCCGTGCCACGCCGGCGGCCATGCCGCGATCGCCCGATCGCGAATGGTGAGACTGTCGTCGGGCACCATCGTCTCTTCGGTCGCGTCATAGACGCGCCCGATGCCGTGGCAGGTCGGGCAGGCCCCGGCCACGGTGTTGGGGGAGAAGTCCTCCGCATAGAGCATCGGCTGATTGCGCGGATATTCTCCGACGCGCGAATAGAGCATCCGCACCAGGCTGGAGAGCGTCGTCACGCTGCCAACCGAAGACCGCGCATTGGCCGAGCCGCGCTGCTGCTGCAACGCGACCGCGGGCGGCAACCCGTCGATGGCGTCAACCTCCGGCACGCCGGCCTGATCGATCAGGCGGCGGGCGTAGGGCGCGACCGATTCCAGATAGCGGCGCTGTGCCTCGGCATAGAGGGTGCCGAAGGCGAGGCTCGACTTGCCCGATCCCGATATGCCGGTGAACACCACGAAGGCATCGCGCGGAACGTCCACATCAACATTCTTGAGGTTGTTCTGCCGCGCGCCGCGCACTTGTACGAAGCCGGATCGCGGCGCGCGTTCCTTGCCGGGGGTGGTTTGAGGCTCCTGATCCTTGCTCATTCGGTCACTTTCACCCGGCGCGTCACAGATAAATGAACTGACGGTAGAGGCCGTCCAGCTCGCCCCGGATCGTCTCGGCCCGATCCTCTTGGCCGTGATCCACCGCCGCGAGCAGCGCCTGTTCCTTCTCCGTGATCCGGTCGCAAAGCTCGTACAGGTTCTCGCAGAAGGCTTCCGAATGGACCGACGGCTCTTGCCCGTAGGGCTGCGCCGACGCCAGGCCGCGAACCGACGAGAGCGGTGTGACGTCGTTCTCCTCGTTGAAGGCGATCTGGCGCTGTCGCCGGCTCTCGGTCTCATCGATCGCGGCCCGCATCGCCGGCGTCACCATATCGGCGTAGAGGACAGCGGTGCCGTTCACATTGCGCGCGACGCGGCCGATCATCTGGATCAGCGCCTGGGCCGAGCGCAGGAAGCCCGCGCGGTCTGCATCGAAGATCGCAATCAGCGACGCTTCTGGGATGTCGAGCCCTTCGCGCAGCAAACTGATCCCGATCAGCACGTCGAACTCGCCCACGCGCAGGCCCTCGATGATCGCGACCCTATCCTCGACCTTGATGTCAGAGTGCATGTAACGCGCGCGAATGCCTTCGCTTTCGAGGAAAGCGTGCAGCTCCTCGGTCGCAACCTTGGTCAGCGTCGTAACCAGCACGCGCTCATCGCGCTGCGTGCGCTGCGCGATCTCGCGTAGCAAATCGTCACGCGCGCCTTGGGACGGGCGGACTTCCACCTTCGGATCGAGCAGGCCGGTCGGCCGCACGATCTGTTCAACCACCCTGCCTTGCGAGGCCTTTACCTCATAAGCGCCGGGGGTGGCGGACACGAAGATCGTCTGCGGCTTGACCTGTTCGAACTCGTGGAAGCTCAGGGGGTGGCTGTCCTTCGAAGACGGCAGGCGGAAGCCATAATCGATCAGCGTATCCTTGCGGGCCTGGTCGCCCCGGAACATCGCCGAGATCTGTGGGATCATCACATGCGATTCGTCGACGAACAGCAGCCCGTCCTTGGGCAGATAGTCGAGCAGGGTTATGGGCGGGAGCGCAGGGTCACGACCGCTCAGATAGCAGGCGTAATTTTCCATGCCCGAGCAATATCCGACCTCGCGCAACATCTCGGCATCGTTGGTGATGCGATCATAGAGGCGCGCCGCTTCCGTCAGGCGGTTTTCGCTGGTCAGCCGTTCGACCTGCGTTTCCAACTCTTCGAGGATCGCCGTGGCGGCCTTGCGGGCCTGATCTGCGGTCGCCGCCAGAACAGTCTTGGGCGAGACAAGATAGTGATCGGCGCTTTCCATCGGCTTGCCGGTCGCCGCATCGAACCATTGGAGCGACGCGATCACGCCGTTTGCCAAACCGACGCGCAGCGCCTTATATTCCGAATCCGCCGGGTAAATCTCAACAGCGTCGCCATCAGCGCGATAAGTGCCGCGCTTCAGCTTATGCTCGGCCCGATCATATTGCAGGCGCGCCAGGCTGCGGAAAAGCTCTTCCTGTCCCAACCGCGCGCCCTCGGTCAGCGGAACCTGGAGCGCGCGATAATTGTCGGGATCGCCCATGCCGTAGATCGACGATACCGAGGCGACGACGATCGTATCGCGGCGCTCGATCAGCGATTTTGTCGTCGACAGGCGCAACCGTTCCAGATGCTCGTTGATCGAGGAATCCTTCGGAATGAACTCATCGCGGCCCGGCAGATACACTTCCGGTTGGAAATAGTCGTAATAGGAGACGAAATACTCCACGGCGTTTTCAGGGAAAAATCGCCGCATCTCGTCATAGAGCTGCGATGTCAGCGTCTTGTTGGGGGCAAGGATCAAGGTGGGGCGCTTCAGACGATGGATGATGTTCGCCATCGTGAAGGTCTTGCCCGAGCCCGTGATGCCCTTGAGGGTCTGGTGATGTGCCCCCTCTTCGACGCCGGCGATCAGGCGCGCGATCGCTTCGGGCTGATCGCCTGCCGGCGTGTATTGCGAGTGCAGTATGAAAACATCGGTCGACACTGGAAATCCTCCTGCCGGTTTCGCCCCCGGCGCGCGCTAGACGCACGGAGGCGATAAAGGGATCATATCTGCTTTTTTGCGGGCGGCGGTCCATGGTCGCTGTGCGCGTTCCTGATCTGTCGAACGGTCCACCAGACACCAAGGACGGCAAGGGGAACCAGAGCGGCGATCACCAGCTCGGGCGCCACCATGTCGTGAATCCCCGGTATGCCCTTGATGAGATAGGAGAGCAGGCCGATCACATAATAGGAGATCGCCGCGACAGACAGGCCTTCCACGGTCTGTTGAAGCTGCAATTGCAGCTTCGCCCGATTGTCCATCGAGGCCAGCAGATCGCTGTTCTGGCGTTCGAGTTGCACATCGATCCACGACCGCAGCAGCGTGGTCGCGCGCGCCAGCTTGTCGGAGAGATTGGCTTGCCGTTCCTCGATCACGCGACAGGTCCGCATGGCGGGCGCGATCCTGCGATGGAGGAAGTTGCGCCAGCGATAGCAGCCCGGGACGAAGGTTTCGCCGAGCGCTGCAAGCCGCTCCTCGACGATTTCATAATAGGCACGGCTCGCACCGAAGCGGTAGAGGCTGGACGCCGTGTCCGCCTCCAGCTCGGCCGAAAGGTCGGTCAGCCGGGAAAGTAGCCCCTCGCTGTCGCGGCGTGCAGATTTGCGCATCTCGTTGGTGATGGCGGCAAGGCGCTTCTCTATGCTGCGCAGATGCGGCCCCAGCGATTGGGTCAGTGGGATGCCGAGCAGGGCCAGCGTCCGATAGGTCTCGATTTCGAGGAGCCGCTGTGCCAGCGCGCCAAGCCGGATCGGCGTCAAACCGCGATCGAGGATGAGGATGCGGGTTAGCCCATCGGCGTCCTGACGGAAATCGGTGACGATATCGGCCATGCCATCCTCGACGAGCGAATGACACCGGCTGATCGGGTCGAAGCGATCGATATAGGTCGCGGTCTCTTCGGTCCACGTAACAACGTCCAGGCGGACGCCGCAAATGACCGGCCCGGGCGGCGTAAAGCCGTGCTTGAACGGATCTTCACCCGCCAGCTCCCCGGTGCCCGGATCGAGGGGCGCACTCCACAAGTAGGTCGAGAACTCGGTGTGCTTCTCACAGTGCAATTTACCCTGATCCCAGGTCAGGCCATGAAGAGGTGTGTCCTGATCCGGCAGCGGGGCGCCCATCCGGCTCGATATTTCCGCGAGGGTCGCCTTGTCCTTCGTCAGATTGCCCTCGTTCATGAAGGCGAGCTGCACCAGGGCACGCGGCGCATCTATCAGCAAATAAGGGCGCGCATGAACCTCGTCGATGGCAACCCGCCTATTCTCATAGGTGGGCATTCCATAGACAGTTGAACCGCTGTTCTCGGCGCTGCCCTCTTCACTCAATCGCCTTCCCTCCCCTTGTCATGGTCCTGCCCGGCATCGTGCTGAGCGAGATCGCTGTAAGTAATCAGACGCGAGCCACGATATCCTATGCCGTGGGTCCACATCCAGCTTAGTGCAACACTCATCCGATTTTGCGTCCCGATCAGGAAGTAGATGTGGATCAGTTTCCACATCCACCACGCCAGAACACCGCGCAATTTGAACCCGCCCATATCGACGACCGCAAGGCTGCGGCCGATCGTCGCCAGATTGCCTTGATGCCGGTAACGGAACGGTTCCGAAGCATTCTGCCCCTTAAAGCGCTGGCGGATCAGCCGGGCCACATATTGTCCGGCCTGCTTTGCAGCCGGCGCGAGACCGGGCACCGGCTTGCCGTCATACCCGTTCGAGGCTGCGGTATCGCCGATCACGAAAATGTCGGGGTGTCCTGGCACTGTCAGGTCCGGCCCGACGACCACGCGGCCCGCGCGATCGGCTTCAGCGTTCAGCCAGCGCGCGGCGGGCGAGGCCTGAACGCCTGCTGCCCACAAAATCGTTTCAGCGGGAATAGGCACACCGTCGACCACGACCCCATGCTCGGAACATTCCGTGACCGGCTTGCCGAGCTTGATTTCGACACCGAGCTTTTCAAGCGCCTGAGCGGTATAGGCCGACAGATCTTCCGGGAAGACCTGCAGGAGCCGCTGCCCGGCTTCGACCAGCACCACCCGCGTCGCGCGCGGATCGATCGACCGGAAATCGCGCACCAGTGTCAGACGGGCAAGCTCCGCGATCGTGCCGGCCAGTTCGACGCCGGTAGGCCCGCCGCCGATGATAACGAAGGTCTGCAAGGCCGCACGGCGCGCGGGATCGCTCTCGCGCTCGGCTTCTTCGAACGCGACGAGAAGGCGCCGGCGAATGGTGGTCGCATCTTCGAGCGATTTGAGGCCCGGAGCATAAGGCTCCCATTGGTCATGCCCGAAATAGGAATGCCGCGCGCCCGTCGCGATGACGAGTGTGTCATAGCCAAGCGTCGAGCCGTCTTCGAGAACGACGCGCCGGTTGCCCGTGTCCACGCCTTCGACCTCACCGAGCAGAGTCCGAACGTCCTTGCGCTTGGCGAAGAGCGAGCGGATCGGCCAGGCGATCTCCGATGGCGACAGCGACGCGCCCGCGACCTGATAGAGCAGCGGCTGAAAAAGATGGTGGTTGCGGCGATCGACAAGGGTGATGTCAACGCCGCTCCCCGCGAGCCGCTGGACGGTTTCGAGGCCGCCGAAGCCCGCGCCCACGACCACCACGCGATGGCGACCGGAGGCGGGGTCATTGCTGGACGCGATTTCGCGCATGGCCGAGGATGCCGCCGCGCTCATTGGAACAGCGCCTTGGCATGATGGCCGATATGCTCGCCGATGAAGCTAGCGATGAAATAATAGCTGTGATCGTAGCCGGGTCGCAGGTTGAGGATCAGCGGGTGCCCCGCAGCCTCGCAGGCCGCCTTCAGCAGATCCGGGCGCAGCTCGCGATCCAGAAACTCATCATCCATGCCCTGATCGACGAGCAACGGCAGGCGCTCGCTGGCGGACTTGATGAGTTCGATGGTGTCGTAATGCTTCCACCCGGCGCGATCGTCTCCGAGATAGGCCGTCAGAGCGCGCTCGCCCCAAGGCACCTGGCTCGGCGCGACGATCGGCGAAAAGGCCGATACGCTGCGATAGCGCCCCGGATTGCGCAGAGCGGCAACGAGTGCGCCGTGCCCGCCCATCGAATGACCGGCAATCGCCCGGCGATCATCGGCCGGAAATGTGGCTTCGATCAGCGCCGGCAATTCCTCGACGACATAATCGTACATGCGGTAGTGGGCAGCCCAAGGTTCCTCAGTCGCGTTGACGTAGAAGCCGGCGCCCTGTCCCAGATCATAGCTGGGATCGTCGGCCACGCCTTCGCCTCGCGGGCTCGTGTCCGGCGCGACGAGGATGATCCCGTGCTCGGCAGCGAAACGCTGCGCGACAGCCTTCGTAATGAAATTCTGTTCGGTGCAAGTCAGGCCGGACAGCCAATACAGCACCGGCACGCGACCGTCCTTCACCTGGGGAGGCAGATAGACGCCGACCTTCATCGGGCAACCCAGGCTGATCGAGTCATGCTGATAGACGTCCTGCCAACCGCCGAAGCTGGCGTGATGTTCGACACGTTCCATTTTTGTTTCCTTGCTTCGACGGTTGGTGGACGGTGTGGTGATAGGCGCCCTTTTCCTGGCTGTGGTGCGGGGGGAAGCGCCGGCGCCTGTTCCAGCGCCGGCGACAGCCAGTCATAGGGTTGCCGGTATCGCCCTCACCTTCCGGCTTTAGATGAAGGTGTACGAGCAGACCTTGTTGCCCGCCGGATCGCGCAGATAGGCCGCATAGGCACCCGGCAGGTGGCCCCGCGGGCCGGGCTGGCCCTCGTCGGTGCCACCAGCGGCGAGGCCGGCCGCGTGGAAAGCGTCCACTTCGGCGGGCGTCGCGGCGGCGAAGCCGACCGTCACGCCGTTGCTGGAGGGCGCTTCGCCATTGCCGGGACGGGCAATGATGAAAGCAGGCTTTTCGCGGCCGTAGAGCACCCAACCATTGCCGAAGGGGCCGAGGTTCTTGACGCCCAGGGCGCCCAGAGCGGCGTCGTAGAACGCTGCCGACTGCTCGACATCGGCCGCGCCGATGAAGACGTGCGAGAACACGCCGTTGCCGGAGATAACGGGATCAGCCATGATATTCTTCCTTGAGGTTAACTATTGAAATTGAAGGTTAGAGTTGAGGGATCAGTAGTGGATCACGGTGCGGATCGACTTGCCTTCGTGCATCAGATCGAAGGCTTCGTTGATCTCATCGAGACCCATGGTGTGGGTGACGAAGGGCGCCAGATCGATTTCACCCTTCATGGCGTCCTCGACCATGCCGGGAAGCTGGGTCCGTCCCTTGACACCGCCAAAGGCCGACCCCTTCCAGACCCGGCCCGTGACGAGCTGGAACGGACGGGTGGAGATTTCCTGGCCCGCGCCAGCGACGCCGATGACGATCGACTGGCCCCAGCCACGATGCGCGGATTCCAGCGCGGCCCGCATGACATGGACGTTACCGATGCACTCGAACGTGTGGTCGATGCCCCACCCGGTCATCTCGATCAGCACTTGCTGGATCGGCTTGTCATAGTCCTTGGGGTTGATGCAGTCGGTCGCGCCGAACTGACGCGCCAGCTCGAACTTCGTCGGGTTGGTGTCGATCGCGATGATGCGTCCTGCCTTGGCCTGACGCGCGCCCTGGATCGCGGCGAGACCGATGCCGCCCAGACCGAACACGGCAACCGAGTCACCCGGCTGCACCTTGGCGGTGTTGTGGACCGCGCCGATGCCGGTGGTGACGCCGCAGCCCAGAAGGCAGACATGCTCGGGGTTCGCTTCGGGGTTGATCTTGGCGAGCGAGACTTCGGCGACGACGGTGTATTCGCTGAACGTCGAGCAGCCCATATAGTGATAGAGGGGCTGGCCGTTGTAGGAGAAGCGCGTGGTGCCGTCGGGCATCAGGCCCTTGCCCTGCGTTTCGCGAACCGCGACGCACAGGTTGGTCTTGCCGGACAGGCAGAACTCGCACTTGCCGCACTCGGCGGTGTAGAGCGGAATGACGTGATCGCCCGGCTTGACGCTGGTGACGCCCTCGCCGACCTCGACGACGATGCCCGCGCCCTCATGGCCGAGAACGACCGGGAAAATGCCCTCCGGATCGTTGCCGGACAGCGTGAAAGCGTCGGTGTGGCATACCCCGGTATGCGTGACTTTGATGAGCACTTCACCTTTCTGGGGCGGTGCGACATCGATCTCGACGATTTCGAGCGGCTTGCCTGCCTCGAAGGCTACGGCGGCGCGAGATTTCATGTTTGGATCTCCCTCTTTTCTAGAACCGGACCGCCGGTTGCGAGTCCCCGTTTCGATATCTCGATTCGGAGCCAAGCATACTGGCTGGGAGTATGTATAAGATACTCCTAGCCAGTATGCAAGAGGGATAATGTCTGAGGGTGGTGAAAGCGCCCGACAGGGCGTTACGGCTTCGGAAAAGCGCAGCGCCATGGCTGATGCTGCGTTCCAGAAGGGGGCGGCTTGCCGATCCGGGGGGGTGTTAGATCGACAAGCCGGAAGGGGGTGTGCGTGCGGCAAGCAGTCCGCCCCCAACGGCTCAGAATGCCCCCCGACATGACCGGGGGGCATTCCGGGTTAGATGGTCAGGCCGCCACAGAGCCGTGCGGATCGATGACGTACTTGAACGCCGATCCGTCATCGAACTCCTTGTAGGCCGCCGGCGCGTCCTCCAGCTTGATGATCTTCGTGTTCATCATCGGAGTCAGATAGGGCATCCGATCGTTCAGGATGGCCCGCATGAGGGCGTGGTTGTAATTGGCCGTCGGCGACTGGCCTGCCGACATCCGCGGCGACTTGATCCAGCCACTGGCCCAATCGACTTCCATGCTGCCCTTCTTGTTGTCCCGATTCTTGGAGATCGGATTGGGGCAATATACGCCGACCGTGCTGGTCATCCCGCCGAAGCGGACATATTTCAGCAGGGCGTTGGTGACGGCGTTCTCGACGATCTGGTCGGACTCCGCCCCGAACCCGCGACAGTCGAGGCCCACATAGTCGATGACGCGATCGGCCTCGCGCTTGCCGGTGATCCGCTCCAGATGATCTTCGATCGGAATGCCGTCCGACAGGTTGATGGTCTCGACGCCGTGCGGCTTGAGCAGATCGAGCCGCTCCTGAATGAAGTCGGCGACGATGATGGCGCCGGCACCGAGGAGCTTCGCACAGGCGGCGCCCGCGCGGCCGACAGGCCCCGCGCCGAAGATCAGCACATTCTCGCCGACGATATAGGCCGGTTGCGCCGGCCAGTCGGGAGCGGCGAACCCGTGGAACGCGGTCGGCAACACGTCCGAAAGGAGCGTCAGATCACGGATCTTCGCCATGGCCGCGTCCTTGTCGGGGAAAGCCAGCAGATTGAAGTCTGCATAGGGCACGAACAGGTAATCCCCCTGCCCCCCGGTCCATCCACCCAGGTTAAAGCCATAGGCGCCGCAGTCGACTTCGGGGTTGGTGTGCTCGCACACGTCCGAGCGCATGTGCTTGCAGTTGTAGCAGCGTCCGCAGCCGACGTTAAAGGGAACGGACACGATATCGCCGACCTTGATATATTCGACGTCGGAGCCGACCTCGATCACCTCGCCGGTCATTTCGTGGCCCATCGTCATCCCCTTGGGGACTTCAAACGAACCTCGGTAGATGTGAAGGTCGCTGCCGCAGATGTTCGTGGTGACGATCTTGAGAATGGCGCCGTGGGGAGCTTTTTTGCCCTGTGGAGTAATCAGCTCCGGGAATTTGAAGGTGTTGACCTTCATTTCCATCGGTTTCTCGAAGGTTACGATCCGGTTGCCTGTAGCCATCAGATATCTCCTGCGTTTTTTCACGCCCCCCCAAGTATTGACGAGAGTAGGACTTGACACGGATCAACATGCCGCACCGAATTAATTCAGCGCAGCATAGTAGTGTCGTTGCCAGTCTCATCATTACCGTCTTGGCAGAATGGCGGCGCTTCTCCTTCGGAGCAAACTCGAAGATTCTATCCCAAGATCGGAAATTCCTATGACCAAGCTACAGGAGAATGACTGCCGCAATGCAACAAGATGATATATCATATTCCATTGCAGCAAGCATAATGTTTCTGGAAGACAAGGCGCAGTTGAAGTCTATCAGGGTGACGCCCTATGCGCCCGTTCTCTGGACTTGAGTTGTGTTGGCGCAATGGTGCCGGTCTCTCTATCATCCTCTGACAGAAAGGAGTTCTTATGAAACGCGCTATTGTAACAGGAGGATCGGGGCTAATCGGTCAGGCTATATGTTCCGCCTTATTGGATGAAGGTTGGGAGGTGGCATCCTTCGATTTGAAGGAAGGAGCGATCGGTCAACAGATCCATTGCGATCTTGCCAGCGAAGAGTCCGTAGCCGAGGCTTTTCGTGCCCTTGGCTGGGATCGACTGGACTTGCTCGTCAACAATGGTGGGCTTGTTTACGACACATTCATGCAGCTCGGTGACACCTCGCTCGACCAGTGGAACAGCACCATTGGCAGCCATCTGACCGGGGCCTTTCTGATGTCGCGAGCGGCATTGCCCCTGCTCACCGATGGCAGTTCGATTGTCATGATGGCTTCCACCCGCGCGTTGATGTCCCAAGGCATCGACTTTGCCTATGCCGCTGCGAAAGGTGGCATGGTGGCACTCGCGCAGGCGCTGGCGGTGCAACTTGGCGCCAAAATCCGGGTCAATACAATCGCACCTGGTTGGATCACCAATGACACGAATCTGCGCGCCGAGGACGAGGCGCAGCATCCGGTTGGCCGGGTCGGTCGCCCCCAGGACATTGCCGAGGCCGTGCTATATCTGGCGTCCGCCGGCTTTGTTACCGGGCAAACGCTTGTGGTCGACGGCGGGATGACCAAGAAAATGATCTACGTCGAATAGTGGGTCGCGCGACCGTTCATGCTGCGATAGCACGGCATGAACGGTCAGCCCCCTTCGGGTTGGAACTGGCGGTACAGGTCCAGAGCGGCCTCTATCGAGGCCATTGTCTCGGGTGCGCGGACTATTTCGAACAGCGCGGCTGTGGGTGTCGATTTCACCCCATTTCTGGGCATGGCCAATCCAACAGCGGCATCTGCGCCCTCACCTGCGACTTCAACCGCCCGAATGTCGGAAATCCGAGCAAAATAGGTTGCGAGAGATTGCGGAAGGACGGTGGCATATCGCCCACTTGCGATATGGGCAGCGAGAACATCGACATTGTTGGTCCTGATCGACTTTGCGGCACGGTGCCCGAGTCTAGAACGCGCGGCTTTGGGTAGCGCGCAGTCCAAGATGCACAAAGGCAGCTCGGCGACATGATCCCATGAAACCTGTCGCGGGAGCGGGTCGCCGGATGCCTGGAAAACGACGATCCGCTCCCGGTAGAGAAGGTGCGTGTCAAAGTCCTCCTCAGATATGTCTTCGAGATAGACCAGCGCCATGTCCATTTCATGCGTCAGCAAGGCTTTGGTCAGCGACGAGGTTTGCGCTGTGCAAATGCACTGTTCGAGGAGCGGCATCCTTTCAGCGAGGGCAAGGCTGAGGATCGATGCCATGATCGACGTGGCCGACAGCACGCCCAGGCGAATTTGACCTTCCAGCCCACGTTTCTGGGCCGAAAGGTCGCGCTCCAGCCCCTCGCAGTTGCTCTCGATCTTCTTCGCCCAGGCCAGCACAGTCTCACCTTCCGATGTGAGTCCGTCATAACGCCGGCCATGCCGCACGATCTCCACACCCAAGTCCTGTTCGAGCTGCTTGATGCCGGCGGAAAGCGTGGGCTGCGACACGTTGCAGCTCTTGGCTGCCCTACCGAAATGGCCTTCCTGATCGAGCGCAATCAGATATCCGAAATTCTTGACGATCATAACGTGTTCTCATCCAGTTGCGATTTTCCAGTGGAACCACAAATTGCAGTCCCGCAATCAAGTTATGATGCCGGTGGCACGCGAAGCTGAATGAAAATACCAAAGCATGGAACTGGAAAAATGTAGATACGCCGCTTAGGGCGATCTATGAAAATACCAACCCATAAGTCGTACCACGCGAAAATTGGGCGCACCGTCATTATATTGCCGATCGGTAAAAAATTGTTCTTATAAATCTATATACAGGTACTGCGGTTTCTAAGACCTACTTAAGATAGGTTCGCAATATCCGCATTATACCCTCCATGTCGTCGTCGAATGGGCTGGCTCCATTTTCCCCATGCGCGCCGTTGGCGGGGCCGAAGGTCTCACGGAGATGGCCTTCCATCACTTCTGCCATCAACCCGTTGGTGGCGCCCCGCATCGCCACAATCTGTTGGAGCAAAGGGGCGCAATCCGTTCCGGCCTCGATCGCGCGTTCAAGCGCTTCCGCCTGCCCCTTGATGCGACGCAGGCGTGTTATGGCCCGCTTCTTCTCTTCTGGTGAATGTGGCATCGCGCTTTCCTGACTGTTGATATGCACATACTATACAGGGGGGGAGTTTCAACCCTATCCTGTGCCTTGCGCCGCGCTGACACCTCAAATTTCGGCCGAAGCGAGCCTGAACCTTCCCCTACGCCTCCAGAAACATCGAACGCCAGACCTGGGTTCCTACCCCCTTGATACTGGTGGGGAGTATGATATATTGCCGGCCCGATCGGATCGCTGCACCAAAGGAAATGGCGCGCGTCCGGCCCCCAAGCCCTGTGTTCGAATCGCAAAGCCTCTGCAGAGGACAATCGGACGAACATCGGCGGGACAAAACAGGGAGGAATGTTGGTGATTGAGAATCTCGATCCGGTAATCCTGGCCCGGGCGCAATTCGCGTTCACGGTCTCATTCCACTTCATCTTCCCGGCCTTCTCCATCGGCACGGCAAGCTATCTCATGGTGCTTGAAGGGTTGTGGTTGAAGACCGGCAGCGGTGTGTATGCGAACCTCTATCGCTACTGGCTCAAGATCTTCGCCGTCGCGTTCGGCATGGGTGTGGTCTCGGGCGTGGTGATGTCCTACCAGTTCGGGACGAACTGGTCGGTATTTTCGGCCAAGGCCGGTCCGGTCATCGGCCCGCTCATGGCCTATGAGGTTCTGACCGCGTTCTTCCTTGAAGCCGGTTTCCTTGGCGTGATGCTGTTCGGCATCAACAAGGTAGGCAGGGGCCCGCATTTTTTCGCGACCTGCATGGTCGCCGTCGGGACGCTCATCTCGGCGACCTGGATCATTTCCGTGAATAGCTGGATGCAGACGCCGGCAGGCTATGCGATCAATGCCAAGGGCCAGTTCGTGCCCGCAGGTTCGTGGCTTCCGATCATCTTCAACGCGAGCTTTCCCTATCGCCTCGTCCATACCGTCATCGGCGCCTACCTGACCACGGCAATGGTCGTCGGGGCCGTAGGAGCATGGCACCTTCTGCGCGACCGCGCGAATCCCGGCGCGCGCAAGATGTTCTCCATGGCGATGTGGATGGCGGCGCTTGTGGCGCCGATCCAGATTCTCGCGGGCGATCAGCACGGCCTCAACACGCTTGAGCATCAGCCGACAAAAGTTCTCGCGATGGAAGGTCATTATGAGGCCAGCCCCGAGGGCGCTTCGCTCATCCTTTTCGGCCTCCCGAGCAACAAGGATGCGGTGGTCCACGGCAAGATCGAAATCCCCTATCTGGGATCGCTGATCCTCAAGCACGATCCCAAAGCGCCCCTCCCCGGCCTCAACGACTTCCCGCGCGATCGCTGGCCGCCCACGCCGATCGTCTTCTGGTCGTTTCGGATCATGGTGGCGATGGGCCTCGCCATGCTTGGGTTGGGCCTCTGGAGCCTGCTCGCCCGCTGGCGCGGCAAGCTCTATGACTGGCGCTGGCTGCACCGCGCCGCTCTCGCGCTTGGTCCGTCAGGCTTTGTCGCGGTCATAGCAGGATGGGTGACGACGGAAGTAGGCCGACAGCCCTTCACCGTATACGGCCTGCTGCGAACCGCGGAGTCCCACTCCCCCCTGGCCGCTCCGGCTGTCGCGGCGTCCCTCGTCGCTTTCATCCTCGTCTATTTCGGCGCGTTCGGGGCCGGCACCTATTATTTGCTCCGGATGATGGCAAAGCCGCCCGCAGCCGGTGAACCGGAACCGTCCAAGGTGCCGCAACGCGCGGCGGGCATCACGCCGGCAAGCGGCGTCGTGGCATCAACCGGACGGGAGGCATGAACGTGGAGCACCTCGATCTCACCATAATCTGGGCCGGTATCATCGGCTTTGCTGTCTTCGCCTATGTCGTGATGGACGGGTTCGATCTGGGGATCGGCATCCTCTTTCCGAACCTTTCGGTCGGAGGAGAGCGCGATCAGGCAATGAACTCGATCGCGCCGGTCTGGGATGGCAATGAAACATGGCTCGTGCTGGGCGGAGGCGGTCTCTTCGCGGCCTTTCCTCTTGCCTACGCCATCATCCTTCCCGCGACCTACCCGCTCATCATCGCGATGTTGCTCGGTCTCGTGTTTCGCGGGGTCGCATTCGAGTTTCGCTGGCGAGATCCGCGCCATCGTCCCTTCTGGGATGTCGCCTTCAGCTTTGGGTCCGTTCTCGCGGCGTTCTCGCAGGGGATCACGCTGGGCGCGATCCTGCAAGGCGTGCGGGTCGAGGCCGATGCCTATGCAGGGGGATGGCTGGATTGGTTGAGCGCGTTCAGCCTCTTGACCGGCGCGGCAGTCGTGATCGGATATGCGCTTCTAGGCGCGGCCTGGCTGGTCTGGAAAACCGAAGGGCCGGGCCAGGAACGCGCCCGTCGACTGGCATTTTGGCTCGGCGGGGCGACGCTACTCGCGCTTTTCGCCGTCAGTGCGGCGACGCCGTTCCTGACCTATGACTATTGGCGACGCTGGTTTGCGATGCCCGGCGTGCTTCTCACCGCGCAGGTTCCTCTGCTGGTGGCGATCTGCGCTGCAACCTTCTTCTGGAGCCTGAAGCGCGGCGCGGAGCGCCTGCCCTTCATTATGGCGCTTGGCCTGTTCTTTCTCGGTTTCGTTGGGCTGGGGATCAGTATCTACCCCTATGTTGTTCCCCGCGCCGTCACGATCTGGGATGCAGCCGCTCCCCCGCAAAGCCAGCTCTTCATGCTGGCGGGTGCGGCCGTCATCATTCCGATCATTCTCGGCTATACCGCGTGGGCCTATTGGGTGTTCCGCGGTAAGGTCGGCACGCATGGGTATCATTGATGGACGAGCCTAAACCTCTCGGTCGACGGCTCGCCTGGATGGTCTTAATCTGGGCGGCCAGCGTTTTGGCGCTGGGGGCTGTCGCGCAGGTCATTCGCTTCATCCTCAAACCCTGACGGCAGCTCGTTTCGACGAGCTGCCGATGGAAATGCTGGCAAACAGGCGAAGGACATTCCACGGAATATGATCGTTCGATCGCAACCGAGCTTCCAAGATATCATTTTCACCGTGCATGGCTCGATCCTGCCGCGCATCGCACGGAGGCTGGCGGCGATCGCGGTCGTCAGTGTGATCGCCATCCTGGCCGCCCAAGCCCATCCCGGCATTTTCGCGCGGATTTCGACGATCCCTTTCACCCTGATCGGTATCGCGCTCTCGATCTTCATGAGCTTCCGCAACAATGCCTGCTATGCGCGATGGTGGGAGGGGCGGCAGCTTTGGGGCGAGCTAATTATCTCGGCCCGTTCGTTCGCGCGCGAGACATCGCTTCTCCCTGACGAGGATCGGCGCGCGTTGCTCCATAGCATATGTGGCTTTGCCTGCGGCCTCACCGCACGCCTTCGCGGCGAGGATGAAATCGCCGCCATTGCGCCGTGGGTCGATATCGGCCCGGCGACAAAGAGCCCGAACGTCACGAACCTCGTGCTCGATCGTATGGGGCGCAGGCTGCTCGAGCTAAAGCAGACTGGCGTCATTACGCCGATTCACTATGCCGTCGTGGCAGAAGACATGCGATCCTTCGGCAAGGTTCAGGGCGCTTGTGAGCGGATATCCACGACGCCCGTGCCGTTCGCCTATTCTCTGCTGCTCCATCGCACCGCACTTATCTTTTGCGTGATGCTTCCCTTCGCGCTCGCAGGATCACTCGACTGGTGGACGCTCCTGCCGGTGCTCCTCACCGCCTATACCTTTTTCGGCCTCGATGCGCTGGGTCACGAGCTGGAAGACCCGTTCGGCGTCGAGCCAAACTGTCTGCCGCTGTATGCGATGAAGCGGACAATCGAGCGGGATATGTTGTCGCTGCTTGGCGAAGAGGATCTACCCCCGCCACTGGAACCCCATAAATCTGTCCTGAGCTAAATTTGCACACTCCTTGATACTGGTAGGGAGTACCCTATATTCGGGTGCTGTGCTGGATAGTCGCGTGCTTGGCCCATGCGCCCCCGACTATCTGACCCCCAAGGTCAAAATCGAGGAGCTTGTGGCGATGGCAAATGGATGGGCACCCGATAGTGCGGTGCAGGACCAGATTGATGCAACGATCATGGACGCGGTTTTCGCCGCCCGATCGCGTCTGCCTTCCGGCGAGGGTAGCACCGACTGCGAGGTGTGCGGCGACGAAATCCCGGCGAAACGCCGCACGGCCATACCCGGCGTAAGAACCTGTGTCGCCTGTCAAAGCGAACGCGATAAGCGCCCGACCTTCACCGGCATCAATCGCCGGGGCAGCAAGGACAGCCAGTTGCGCTAATTGCGCTAGGGGGCGGCCAACCACGTTATTCGAGCGCCGCTTTAGCGGCGCTTGGGATGAAGGGGGCGCCGCCCCCCTCTGGACAAGGGCTGGACCGTCTCCGCGCGGGCGCGCTCCGCTTGGCGATCGGGGCGGTCTCCCCACCCTTCCGCGCCTGCGGC
>NZ_ATHL01000051.1 GCF_000445125.1 Novosphingobium lindaniclasticum LE124 | reverse complement strand
CCCCGCCGCGCCGGCCGCGAGCGGCGCCGCCATGCCCACGCCCATGCCGAAGATCAGGAACCGCGCCGCATCGGTGATCTGGCTCGCCAGCAGCACCAGCAGCAGCGCGCCCAGCGAATTGGTCGGCTCGGCAGGACGGCGGCGCGGCACCACGATCAGGGATTCGAGGCCGGCCAGCCCCAGCGCGATGGCTGCGAAGATCGCGCGCGCCGGCGGTGGCAGCTGACCCAGCATAAGCCCCGCCAGCCAGGCGGCGAGAGCGGCGGTCGAGACAGCGCTCAGGAGCGCGACCAGCAGCACGCCGGGCCGCTGCCCCTGTCTTGCCGAAAGACCGGCGATCGTCATCTGGTCCCGCGCGCCGAAACCGGCGAGCAGGACCGTGATGAGCGTGAGATAGAACGCGGGCACCGGCGCCGCGCCCGCGCGATCAGCCCGCTTTCTGGCAGGCGACGATGGCCGCAATGACGTTCGCGGTATCGGCGGGATCGCGCACGCAGATCGTGTCGAGACCCATGGCCTTGGCCGGATAGTCGTTGCCGCCGGGGAAGATGGCGTCGCCGATGAACAGCATGTCCGCCTCGGCCACGCCGCTGTGCTCGGCAAGACGCTTGAGGCCCCAGGCTTTGTCGACGCCCGGCTGGGTGACGTCCACCGAGGTTGCGCCGCCCAGGTTCACCGAGACGCCGGGCAGGCGCTTCACCAGATCGGCCTGGATCACCTTGCGCTTGGCGAAGTCCGGATCCCAGACTTCCTTGGCCTCGAGCGGAGCCTGCTGGCCGAGCGCGGAGAAGGTGATCTGGCTGCCGCGATCCTCGATCCGCTCGCCCCAGGTCTCTTCCGGAGTGAAGCCGGTGGCGGCCAGCGAGGCATCGAAGGCTTCCAGGATCTCGCGCTTCTGCTCGTCCGTGAACAGTTCGGCATAGACCGGGGTCCAGGCCTCGTTCTTGTGGACGTAGAGCTTGGCGCCACTTGTGGGCATCAGCCAGAGCCGGGAACGGTCGGCGCCAGCCGGCAGGCGGCTGGCCACCTGCTTGTCGAACTGCGGCCAATCGCCGCCGGAGATCACGGCCACTTGCGCCACTTGCAGGAGGTCGGCCATGAGCTGCGCCATCTCATCGGTCAGCGGCTGCTTGCTCAGCGCCAGGGTTCCATCGAGGTCGAAGGCTACGATCTGCTTCATTTCCTGCCTTTTCGCATTTGCATGTGGGACGGCCCTGCCATCATCGGCCTTGGAAGGAAATCGTGTTCCTGCGCCAATACGATGACAAAATCCGTGAAACCTGCTAAAAATACTACAGACTGCAAAGAGTTGCCTCCGAAACGGAGCTCGCGCGAACTTACGGTTCGGAACCGGCGGGGCGACCGTTCGTTGCACTGCATCATTCGGCCGATCCGGCGCAAGTTTCGCCGCAAGAGGGGTGGCCATCCTCCTTCGAAGGTGCAAGACTGAACGCAATGACCGATCCACGCGAAGCCCCATCGCTGGCGGAACATGGCGCGATTCCGCGCGATCTGCCGCCCCCTTCCCCTCTAGCGCCTGCTGCCGACGCGCTGTTCCTCGATTTCGACGGCACTCTCGTCGAGATCGCCGACCACCCCGACGGCGTCGTCGTTCCGCCCGGCCTGCCAGCGCTGCTAGCCCGCCTTTCCGATCGGCTCGGCGGGCGCTTCGCCGTCGTCACCGGCCGCTCGCTCGGCGCGCTCGAAGCCATGCTCGGCCCGCTGGACGTGGCCGTGGCCGGCTCCCACGGCGGCGAGTTCCGCCCGGCCGGGAGCCGCGAGGTCCACGCCCTCGCCGCCCCGCTTCCCGAGGCGGTGACCACGCGCCTCACCGCTTTCGCCGAAGTCCACGGCGGGCTGCTGGTCGAGCCCAAACCGTTCAGCATCGCGGTGCACTATCGCCGCCATCCCGATGCCTTGCCCGCCCTGCTCGCCTGCGCAAGCGAAACCGGCGAGGCGTTCGGGCTGAAGATGAAGCACGGCAAGCAGGTCATCGAACTCTCGATGCCCGGCTCCGACAAAGGCAGCGCCGTCGAACGTTTCATGCAGATGCCGCCTTTCGCCGCTGCCCGCCCGCTGTTCGTGGGTGACGACGTGACCGACGAGGACGCCTTCGCGGCCGTCACCGCGCTCGGCGGCGCCGGCATACTCGTCGGCACGCTGCGCCAGACGCGGGCGCAGTGGCGGCTCGGCGGCGTGACACAGGTCCACGCCTGGCTCGCGGCCGCCCTCACTCCCGACCCGGATTTGCACAAGGAGAACAGCCCGGCATGAGCGCGCTCGAACTCTGGCCCATCGGCAATTGTCAGGTCTCCGGCCTGATCGACACCAGCGGCGCCCTCGTTTGGGGCTGCGTGCCCCGCGTCGACGGCGATCCTACGTTCTGCGCCCTCTTGCGCGGACCGGAAGGGCAGGACGCCGGCACCTGGCGCTTCGAGCTGGAGAACCAGGTCTCGGTGACGCAGCGCTATTCGCGCAATACGCCGATCCTGATAACCCGCCTGGAAGATGAGCGCGGCGGCGCCGTGGAAGTGATCGATTTCTGCCCCCGCTTCCAGCGCTCGAACCGGACTTACCGGCCGGTGGCCTATGCCCGCATCGTGCGACCGGTGGCGGGCTCGCCGCGCATCCGCACGGTGCTGACGCCGATGAGCGGCTACGGCGCGCAACTGGCACCGACGACGCGCGGCTCCAACCACATCCGCTATCTGGTCGAGCGCAACACTCTGCGGCTGACCACCAATGCTCCGGTCGGCTACGTGCTGGACGAGCGCTACTACCGGCTGGAGGGTGCCCAGCACTTCTTCCTCGGCCCGGACGAGGCGTTCGACGGCGACATCGAGCATCAGCTGGAATCGATGCTGCGCCATACCGGGGACTACTGGCGCCTGTGGGTGCGCGGCCTGGCGACTCCGCTGGACTGGCAGGACGCGGTGATCCGCGCCGCCATCACCCTCAAGCTCTGCCAGCACGAAGAAACCGGCGCGATCGTCGCCGCGCTCACCACCTCGATCCCCGAGGCGCCCGGCAGCCAGCGCAACTGGGACTATCGCTACTGCTGGATTCGCGACGCCTATTACACGGTGCAGGCGCTCAACCACCTCGGCGCACTCGACGTGCTGGAAAAGTACCTCGCCTACCTTCGCAACATCGTCGACGATGCCGAAGGCGGGGCGATCCAGCCGCTCTACGCCGTCAGCGGCGGGCGCGAGATCATCGAGTGGGAAGTCCCCGACCTTGCCGGTTATCGCGGCATGGGTCCGGTGCGGATCGGCAACGCCGCCTACTATCAGGTCCAGAACGACTGCTACGGCCAGATCGTGCTGCCTGCCATCCAGGCTTTCTCCGACCAGCGCCTGCTGCGGATCGCCACGAAGGAGGATTTCGCCAGTCTCGAGCAAGTGGGCGAGATGGCCTGGAAAACCCACGACCAGCCCGACGCCGGCCTTTGGGAACTGCGCACCCGCACGGCGGTGCACACCTACTCCAGCGTCATGAGTTGGGCCGCTTGCGACCGCCTGGCCAATGCCGCCGAGTTCCTGGGGCTGGAAGATCGCGCCGCGATCTGGCGCGAGCGCGCCGCCACGGTGCGCAAGAACATCGACGAGCACGCGTGGCACGAGGTGGACGGGCCTGACTTCGACGATGGCGGCGCGGGTGGGCACTACGCCGCCACTTTCGGCGGCTCGCAGCTCGATGCCAGTCTCCTGCAGATGGTCGAGCTGCGCTATCTCGAAGCAGACGATCCACGCTCTCGCGCCACACTCCAGGCCGTACAGAAGGCACTGCGCCGGGGTGAGCACATGCTGCGCTACGATAGCGAGGACGATTTCGGCCTGCCCGAAACCGCCTTCAACATCTGCACGTTCTGGCTGATCGAGGCGCTTCACCGCAGCGGCGAGGACGAGGAGGCCCGCCGCCTCTTCGAAGCCATGCTCGATCACCGCACGCAGTCGGGGCTCTTGTCCGAGGATATGGATTTCGAGACCGGCGAGCTGTGGGGGAACTTTCCGCAGACCTATTCGCTAGTAGGTATCATCAATTGTGCCGGGCAATTGTCCCGGTCCTGGCGAGACTGGCGCTGAATGTCCGTTTGAAATTCGCGATACGCGAATTGCGCGGCACCGGCCCTCTCCCCCACCCGGCCTCCCATCAGGGTACACTCGTGGCCAGGCCGGTGGGGGACAGGGCCGGTGCCGATCAGAAAATGCCTTCTTCCGGGCATTTTCCAAGCGGCTCTCGCCGGTCCCGCCATGCGTGCCCGCCCTTATGCAAGCGGGCGCGCCGCAGGGGATTTGTAATGAGTAGATTGATCGTCGTCTCGAACCGGGTCTCCGTCCCCAAGGCGGCAGGCGCCGCCGGGGCGCAAGGGGGGCTCGCCGTGGCGCTCAACTCCGCCCTGCGCGAACATGGCGGCATCTGGTTCGGCTGGTCCGGGCAGGAAACCGAGGAGTTCACCGGCCACCTCGACATGCAGCGCAACGACGGCATCACCACTGCCACGATCGACCTCGAACCGCAGGATATCGAGGAATACTACAACGGCTACGCCAACCGCACGCTCTGGCCGCTGTTCCACTACCGCATCGATCTGACCGAATACGACCGCAATTTCGGTGAGGGCTACGAGCGGGTCAACGCGCGCTTCGCCGACTCGGTGCTGCCGTTGATCGAGGAAGAAGACCTCGTCTGGGTCCACGACTATCACTTGCTTCCGCTCGGCTCGCAGCTTCGCGAAAAGGGCGTGAAGAACCGCATGGGGCTGTTCCTCCATACCCCCTGGCCGCCGACGCGCCTGCTGGTGTCGCTGCCGTTCCACGAGCGGCTGGTGGCCTCCATGCTGGAATACGACGTGCTCGGCTTCCAGAACACCGAATGGCTCGAGAGCTTCCTGCACTATGTGCAGAAAGAGATGGGCCTGAAGGTCAATCTCGACAATTCCATCGAGTACCAGGGCCGCCGGGTGATCGCCCGCGCCTTTCCGATCGGCATCGACTTCCGGGAATTCACCGAAGCCGCGCAGGGCGCCGAAGCGCGGGAGGCGCACGACCGGCTGAAGTCCAGCGTGCGCGGTCGCAAGATCCTGATCGGGGTGGACCGGCTCGACTATTCCAAGGGTCTCGGCGAACGCTTCGAGGCCTTCGGACGTTTCCTGGCCGACAATCCCCAGGATGCCGGCAAGGCCGTCCTGCTCCAGATCGCCCCGCCCTCACGCGGCGACGTCGCCAGCTACCAGCAGATTCGCGAGGATCTGGAACGCAAGACCGGCCACATCAACGGCGCGCACGCCGATGTCGCCTTCGTGCCCATCCGCTATGTCAACCAGGGCTATCCGCGTGCCCAGCTTGCCGGGTTCTACCGCGCCGCCGATATCGGCCTCGTCACGCCTTTGCGAGACGGCATGAACCTGGTGGCGAAGGAATATATCGCGGCGCAGGATCCGGAAAATCCGGGCGTGCTGATCCTCTCGCAATTCGCCGGGGCGGCGCATCAGCTCAAGGACGCGCTTCAGGTCAATCCCCATTCCACCGAGCATGTCGCCGAGACCATCCGCAAGGCGCTCGACATGCCCCTTGCGGAGCGCCGTGACCGGCACGCCAAGCTGCTCGCTTCGGTACGCGAGAACGACGTTCAGCGCTGGCGCGAGGACTTCGTGAAAGCCCTGGTCGGCAAGAACGCCGTGCGCACCGGAACGACCGAGCACAACGAAGCGGCATGATCCATGGCGCCATACGAACCGCCTGCTCCGCCCATCGCGGCGGCGCAAGCCTTCACCGTGACAACGCCCGTCATTTGCAAAAGGTTACTCGCCTGCCACCAATCTGACCTTTAACCACACTAAAGAAGGAAAAAGCGGAGGCGACTCCGCAAAGTCACGCGGCAAAGCTGCGGGCTGGAGGATGACCAGACAGGAACCGGGGAACCGGTCCGATTAGACAGGCATTGGTAAGATCATGAATACGACTCCTCTCTATGGCGAATGCGTCAGCCCCGGCGGTTCCACGCCGGTACGCATCTCCGACCTGGCGCGCCTTGGCTGCGCGGTGGAAGTGGATGCGCCCGGCGCCGGAATCGAGGGGGAACTCTCCTTGTGGATCGGTGCCGTGGGGCCTTTCGCGGCCACCGCGATCAGGAAGGATTCGCGTAGCCTGGCCGTGCGCTTCGCCGAACCGCTGGACACCCAGATCGTCCGGCATTTCGCCGTTTCGTAATAAGGCTTTCCCAGACCGGGACACATCCCGCGACGCCGCTTTCCCGGCCGGAACAACGCTGCCGCATCGGCTTTATGCAGGCAGTGCTTCCCAGCCGATCGACCCTCTCTTCTCATCGCGCCCCGCCCACGCTTCGCCGCGTCTGGGGCTGCGTGCAGTATTGTTCATCGCAGGTTCTGGCGGGCGCTGGAATTCGGAAGCCCGGTCGTACAAGACTTTCAACAAAGAAGGATTTCAGATGCGCAAAGCCATCGCAGCCGCCGCCTTGGCCGCTCTCACCATTCCCGCGACTTTCGCCGTCACCGAAGTTGCCGAAGCGCGCAACCACGGCCACCGCTACAAGCGCACCGACAACGGCATCCGCTACTGGCGCGGTAACGACGGTCGCTACCGCTGCAAGAAGTCGAACGGCACCACCGGCCTGCTGATCGGCGGCGTCGCCGGTGCTCTGGCCGGCCGCGCCATCGACACCCGCGGCGACCGTGCCACCGGCACTCTCCTGGGCGCTGCCGGCGGTGCCCTGCTCGGCCGCGAGATCGACCGCAACAACTCGCGCCCGCGCTGCCGCTGATCGGCCGCGAACCACGACGCGCCGTCCGCCGGGCGGCGCGTCGCCGGTTTGCCTCGGCCGAACAATCTTGGAAGGCACCGGGGACGTCGTTCTCTGCTTTCGCTTTATCGCTGCCGTTAAAGACCGACCCAAGACTCCACGCGCTCGCGGCATCATGGCCGCAGCCCGAAGCGCTTCGGCAGCCTCCAACGAATTCGCAAACAGGCGCTTAGAGCCTTTCCTACAGCGCCGGTCTGTGCTCCTATAGCGGTCCGATGATCGTCCGCCTGCCTCCCGCGCCCCATTGCCTTCATTCCGCCATAGGGCCGGGCATCGCAGGCCCCGAAGATTTTTCGCCAGGACCGTGTAAAGTGTGTCAAGCAGTCGGCGTGACACCGGCATGGTAGACGCGCGCCCGGCCATGCTGGTGACCGGCGGCGCCAAACGCATCGGTGCGGCCATCGCCCGCGAATTCGGTGCGGCCGGTTGGCACGTCGTCATCCACTACGGCCATTCGCGGGACCAGGCGCAAGCGCTGGCCGAACGACTGCCTTCGGCCGAGATCGTCGGCTGCGAACTTGACGACTGGGCAGCGGGCCCCGCCATGGTGGAGGATCTCGCGGCGCGGCTGCCGGACTGGCGCCTCCTGGTGAACTGCGCCGGCATGTTCGACCTCGATACCGCAAGAGCGCTAGGTCCATCGACGTTCGAGAAAGCGATGCGCGTCAATGCCGGAACCCCGGCCCGGCTGGCGCAGACGTTCCTGGCCCGCGCCAGAGCAGCGGCAGGGCGCTGCGTCATCCAGGTCACCGATCAGAAGCTGCTCAATCCGAACCCGGACTTCTTCTCCTACACGATGAGCAAGCATGCGGCGGCGGCCACGATTCCCATGCTGTCGATGGCACGTCCCCGCGCGGAGGACCGTATCTACGGTCTCGCGCCCGGAGCGATCCTGGCCAGCCACGACCAGACCGAGGCGGAAACCGAAGTCTCTCACCGCATGAACCTGCTGGGCCGCAAGACGACGCCGGAAGATGTCGCCTCTGCAGCCCTGTTCCTCTCGCAAGGCTGGCTGGAAAGCGGAGAAACCCTCTACGTCGATTCCGGCCAGCACCTCCTCGCGCAGCCGCGCGATGTCCTGTTCCTCGCACGCCAGTGAAATTCTCGGCACGTCAGTGAAATTCAGCTCGCTCTCGCTTGCGCAGATCGCATGCGAAACCTCTTGCACCGGGCCTTGGCGCCCTTCACAAATGGTTGATGGCAATGGGAATTCTTGATCACTTCCTCCAGCGCGGCGTCCGTCAGGGCGTCCTGGAGGTTGTCCGCCCCGATGGTAGCGTCAAGCGCTTCGGCACTTCCACCCCCGGCTTCCCCGAAGTGCGCATCCGCTTCACCGACAAGGCCGGCGAACGACGCATCCTTACCGACCCGCGCCTCGGCGCGGCGGAAGCGTTCATGGATGGCCAGTTGGTCATCGAACAGGGCGACATCATGGAGATGGTCGAACTGATCCGGGCCAACGCCAAGTGGGACAAGGGCGGCGAACTACACGAACATACCGCCTTCAAGAAGCTGAAGGGCAAGGTCGTCACGTTGGTGGACGGCATCAACAAGGCCGCCAGCGCCAAGAAGAACATCGCCCACCACTACGATATCGGCAACGAACTCTATAACCTGTTCCTCGATATCGAGCATATGCAGTATTCCTGCGCCTACTGGCCCGATCCGGCCAATATGACGCTGGAACAGGCGCAGACCGCCAAGCTCGCGCATATCGCCGCCAAGCTGGCCCTAGAACCCGGCCAGCGCGTCCTCGACATCGGTTGCGGCTGGGGCGGCATGGCGATCTATCTGGCCAAGCATGCCGGAGCCTCCGTTCTGGGCATCACTCTCAGCGAGGAACAGCTCGCTCTCGCCCGCGAGCGCGCCGAAGCCGCCGGTGTGGCGGACAAAGTCACGTTCGAACTTGTCGATTACCGCGACCTTGCCGCGCGCGGTGCCAAGTTCGACCGGATCGTCTCGGTCGGCATGTTCGAACATGTCGGCCAGGCGCAGTTCGGCCAGTTCTTCAAGGCCGTCGGCAACCTGCTGACCGACGATGGCGTCATGCTGCTGCACACGATCGGCCGCATGGGTGGCCCCGGCTCGACCGACGCCTTCACCCGCAAGTACATCTTCCCCGGCGGCTACATCCCCGCGCTCAGCGAGACGGTAGCCGCCAGCGAGAAGTTCCGCCTGATCGCTACCGACGTCGAGAACCTGCGCCTCCACTATGCCTTCACCTTGCGGGAATGGTACAAGCGCTGCGTGGCCAACAAGGAAGCCATCGTCAA
Source organism: Novosphingobium lindaniclasticum LE124 (assembly GCF_000445125.1). GTDB lineage: Bacteria > Pseudomonadota > Alphaproteobacteria > Sphingomonadales > Sphingomonadaceae > Novosphingobium > Novosphingobium lindaniclasticum. Next base: position 2,684 of record NZ_ATHL01000051.1, on the reverse strand, counting down.
TCTCATGGACGAGCGGTTCTATCGCATGTGGATCTTCTACCTCGCCGGTGCCACGGCCGCGTTCGAAAGCGGCGGCATGTGCAACTACCAGATCCAGTACGCCAGAAGCCGTCACGCGCTGCCGCTCAGCCGCGACTATATGAGCGCTGCGGAAAAGGCGCTGCTGACCGAATAGGCCTGCCGCTTTCCTTCATTGCGCAAGGGGGCGCGTGCTGATAGGCGCGCGTCCCGAATCCACTGCCCTTTCTGCGGAGCCCGCGCCCATGTCCGACAGCATCAAGAAGGTCGTCCTCGCCTATTCTGGCGGCCTCGACACCAGCGTCATTCTCAAGTGGCTCCAGGTCACCTACAATTGCGAAGTCGTGACCTTCACGGCCGACCTCGGCCAGGGCGAGGAACTCGAACCCGCGCGCGCCAAGGCCAAGCTGATGGGCCTGCCGGACGAAAACATCTACATCGACGACCTGCGCGAGGAATTCGTGCGCGACTTCGTTTTTCCGATGATGCGCGCCAACGCCCGCTACGAAGGCGACTATCTACTCGGCACCTCGATCGCCCGCCCGCTGATCTCCAAGCGCCTGATCGAGATCGCGCACGAAACCGGCGCCGATGCCGTGGCGCACGGCGCCACCGGCAAGGGCAACGACCAGGTCCGCTTCGAACTCTCGGCCTACGCCCTCGATCCGAGCATCAAGGTCATCGCCCCCTGGCGTGAATGGGATCTGACCAGCCGCACCGCCCTGATCGCCTGGGCCGAGCAGCACCAGATCCCCGTCCCCAAGGACAAGCGCGGCGAAAGCCCGTTCTCTACCGACGCGAACCTCCTCCACACCTCGTCCGAAGGCAAGGTTCTGGAAGATCCGTGGGAAGAGACCCCCGACTACGTCTACTCGCGCACCGTCAATCCGGAAGACGCGCCGGACGCACCGGAATACATCACGATCGACTTCGAAAAGGGTGACGGCGTCGCCCTCAACGGCGTGGCGATGAGCCCCGCCTCGCTCCTCACCGCGCTCAACGAACTTGGCCGCAAGCACGGCATCGGCCGCCTCGACCTGGTCGAGAACCGCTTCGTCGGCATGAAGTCGCGCGGCATGTACGAGACGCCCGGCGGCGAAATCTACGCCCGCGCCCATCGCGGCATCGAGCAGATCACGCTCGACCGCGGCGCCGCTCACCTCAAGGACGAGCTGATGCCGAAGTACGCGGAGCTCATCTACAACGGCTTCTGGTTCGCCCCCGAGCGCGAGATGCTCCAGGCCGCCATCGACCACAGCCAGCAGAGGGTGAACGGCACCGTCCGCCTCAAGCTCTACAAGGGCAACGCCTCGGTCGTCGGCCGCAAGTCGCCGGACTCGCTCTACTCCGAACGCCACGTCACGTTCGAGGACGATGCCGGCGCCTACGACCAGAAGGACGCCGCCGGTTTCATCAAGCTGAACGCCCTGCGACTCCGACTGCTCGCCCAGCGCGACGCGAAGTAACAGGCACCGGATTCGGCCATCCGAATCCTTTCAACGTCTTAACGACATAGGGCGGCCCGTTGCCAAAGTGCGACGGGCCGCTTTTGCGTGGGTGCCCCTCGCGACGAACTGCCTGTAGGACTCCTCGCCATGACGGGGAAGCACAACCAACCGCATAAAGCCCAGCGACTTGCGCGCATCGGCTTTGCTCTCGCCACCGCTGCCATGCTGGTAGCGCCTGCATCCTCGGCCATTGCCGAGGCCAAGCTGGCGCCCGCGAAGGCAGTCGCAGAGGCAACCACCTCGGCACCCGCAGCAATCATCGCCGCGCCGGCAGCCGCCACGCCCGTCGCCGCCCTGCCCCAGTCGCTCGACCAGGACGCGCAGAATTACGCCGAGATCAAGGGCGGCACCGCCAGCTTCTACGGCCGCGAACTGCGCGGTAACCGCACCGCCAGCGGCGAGCGCTTCAACCCGGACGACCTCACCGCCGCCCATCCCTCGCTGCCCTTCGGCACCATGCTGCGAGTCACCAACCCGCGCACGGGAGACTCGGTCATGGTCCGCGTCAACGATCGCGGCCCGTTCCACTCCAACCGCGTGATCGACCTCTCCGAGGCCGCCGCCAAGGAAATCGGCATCGCCCGCATGGGCTCCGGCAAAGTCGAACTCGCCGTCCTCAACGACGGCGCCAGCGACGAGTAATCCGCGTAAAATCCTGAAAAAGGTGAGGTCGACGCGGTAACGGAGGGGGTGGGGGAAGCACCGCGCCGACCTTCATGGACGATAACATCGCACCCCGCATCGAGTTCCCGGCCGGGTTTCAGATTGCCGGGCAGATTGCCGACATCGCCCCCGACCGCTTGACACGCCTTACACGGTCCAGAGCGAAAAAAGCCGCCCCCGCCTCCCACCGCGCCCCGTCCCGATAGCGACTTGAACTCCATCGGCGGCTCCTCCGCCTCCGCACCCCGGCCGACATCCTCGCCCACCAGCGTATCCACCGCCCGCTCGGCCCGGCGACGCCAGCCGTCCCAGTCCCGCGCCGCCGCCCCGCGCCAGAACGTGACGTAAGGCACCGGCTCTTCCTCCAGCCCCGCCGCGCCTTCCTCCACCGCCTCGCACCACGCCCGCTCCGCCTCGTCCTGCATCAAGGCCCCCGCCCGCTCGGCATAGTCCGCGCGCGCCGGAGGCAGCACCGAGCCCGCCGCCGCTCCCCCC
>NZ_ATHL01000050.1 GCF_000445125.1 Novosphingobium lindaniclasticum LE124 | reverse complement strand
GGAAGTTCACACTTCCCGCCCCTTTTCATATCCGATCGAAAGCCGGGTCTACAGCTTGCCGAACTTGGCCTCGTAAGCGCCGGTATCGCCGCCCGAAAGCAGGCGCGCCTGCTCCACCCAGCTGTCACGGCGGGGGCGGCCCGCAAAGGCACCCAGCTTTCCGTCCAGTTCGTCGAGATCCGCTTCGGTCCAGGCGGCGATCTGCTCGAACCGGTTTATTCCAAGCGCGTGAAGCAGCGTCAGCATCTTGGGGCCGAGACCCTTGATCTTCCGCAAGTCGTCACCCGCTGCCTCGGCAGGAGCAGAAGCAATCGGGGCCGGTGCAGCCGTCTCGGCTTCGGCAGGTTCGGCTGCGATCGTTTGCGGCGGCGTCCCGGCCGCGTCTCCTTCCTCCTGAGCGGCAGCCGCGATCGCTTCGCCGATTCCGGCCATCGCTCCGGCCGTGGTGGGCGGATCGATGACAGAGGGCGCCGCGAATTGAGCCGCCGGCGGGGCATCGTCTATCAGCGCCTGATTGCGCTGAGCCGGTGCGGCGCCTTCGTCCAACACGTCGGGACGGTGCTGGCGCGGCGCCGGCTTCGAAGCGCGCCCGAACAGCCAATAGGCAATCGCGATGCCGACCAGCAACGCGACGACGAATATCAGCCAATTGGCCGAAATCATTTCCACCACAACTTATCCCTTCCGGTTCCACACCAGCCAGCCGATACCGAAGCCGGCCATGTAGGTCAGCAGGACCGAGACGGCCATTTCAAGCCATAGCGGCATCGGCGACTCCTTTCATCGTAATCGGGCCGAGCACCCTCGCGCGCCTCTCGATAGGCGATACCAGAGATCGGCCCGCCATCATTCCGGCCCCGGCGTGTCGATCGGCGTCGGCTTGACCGGCGCGGTGGCGATCACCGAGAACTCGATACGGCGGTTCGCGGGATCGAGCGGGTCGAGCCCCTCGATCGGTGTCTTCGACCCGAGTCCGGCCGCGCGCAAGCCATCGGCGGGAATGCCGCGACCGATCAGCGCCCAGCGCACGGATTCCGCCCGGGCCAGCGAGAGCGCCTTGTTGGCGGCGGGATTGCCGGTGGCATCCGTATGACCGGTCACGGCGATGATACTGCCGACGCAGGGACGCAGTGCCTTGGCCACTTCGTCCAGCAGACGCTCGCTGACCGGATCGATGCGCGCGCTCGCCTCGGTGAAGCGGATGGTGCGGCTGGCGAGAATCGCCTCGACATCGTCCTGGCAGCGCAGCTTGCCGCTATCGCCGTCGCCTTCGCTGGACCAGGTAATGCCACCGATTCCGGGAACCCCCGCGACGGCCGCAGCCACACGCTTGCGTGTCTCGGAATCGAGCGCCTCGCCGCCGGACAGGACCGGGTGGCGGGTCAACCAGCCATAGCGATCCTGGAAGGCGAGATGGACGCCCTTGCCGCCGGCCCGGTCGCGAACGCTTTCGGCCTGCCTTTCCAACTGCCCGATGAATACTGGGCCCTGAACGCGGGTGGTGACGAAAGACAGCGCCAGGCACAGGGCGGCGCCGGCGGCAACGATGGAGGCGCGGCGGGGGTTCATGACATCTGCCTAGGGCATTTCGTGGCCGCGCGGAAACCTCCGCAGGTCCGTCGCAGGAGCGAAATCGACGAAAAAGGGATTTTGGCGCTCACGCTGCCTTGGTCTTCTGGAACAGCTTGCGGTCCTCGGGGCCGAAGGCCTTCTTCCAGATGACGAGGAAATAGGCGCCCAGGATCGCCGGAATACCGAAAGCCAGCTCCGCCCATTCGGGAAGGAACTGCGTCGCCAGATACCCCAGCACGACCGCCGGGGCGGCTGCCCAGACCAGGGCCCAGCGCCAGTTATTGATCGGCTGCTTGAGGAAGCGGGCCAACATCTTCGACTTGACCAGCGAAGCGAAGCCCAGCGCCAGCATCAGCGCGGCCGCCGCCGTGGCGGCCTGGTACAGCGAGTTGTAACCCAGCTTCTGCATCACCAGGATGCCGCCCAGCGTCAGCACCGCCTGAAGCGCGATGGTCAGCACCGATACGACCAGGTTGCGCATGCGGGCCACATAGACGAGTGCGGCCTCGCTCACGACGGCGGTGGCCGCGACGACTTCCGCGGCCAGCAGGAACACGAGAGCCCCGGTGCCGCCCACGAATTCGCGGCCGACAAGGCCCATCACGCCCTCGCCGGGAATGGCCAGCGCCAGGGCGATACCCGCCTGCGCGGCAGTGATCCAGAAGCCGACCTGGCAGACCTGCCGCGCGATGGCGGTATAGTCCTTCTGCTTCAGGTTGCGGGTGATGACCGGCCCCAGCACCGGTTCGAAACTGGTCTTGAGTTTCTGCGGCAGGCTCGCGACCTGTTGCGCGGCGTAGTAGACGCCGACCGCCGATGACGGCGCCAGGAAGCCCAGCAGGAAGATGTCGACGCGGCGGGTCGCCCACTCGATCGTATCGGCCAGCGCGATCGGGGTGGAGCGAAGCGCGAGCTTGCGCATGTCGCGCGGTCGCGGCCGCCAGCCTTGCGGAAAGCCGTACTCGCGAAAGAAGGGGATGAAAGCTGTGATCGACGCCGCAAGCACCGAACCCATGTAGGCGATCGAAAGCCCGCTCTCGGGCGCAACCCAGATCATCGCTGCGGCAAGGATCGAAATGACCCAGGGCTCGACGATCGCGCGCGACCACACGGTCGGCGTCACACGAAGACGATAGGCGAGTGCCGCCAGCCAGATCTCGGTCATGGTCAGCGGCAGGATGGCGATCACCATCAGCCGGTCGATCTGCGTGTAGTGGCCGCCCGGGAACATCGGGGCCGGCACGAACCAGAAGAACAGCGATGCCGCGCAAGAGGCGATCACGGCGATGATCATGCCGTCCGCGATCACGTTGGCGGGGTGGACTTGCCCTTCGGTATCGGACAGGCGCTGCGCAAGACCGCGCTTTTCGCCCATGGTGCAGATCATCGAGGTCAGCTCGATCACTACCAGCGCCGAAGCGAAGCGCCCGAGCGCCGCCGGCCCGTAGACCGAGGCCCGGCCGGCGATGAACAGGAACGGGATGCGCGCGGCAAGTCGCAGGAAGAACCCGAAGAGATTGGTGCGGCCGCCCTTGGCGAGCGCCGCGATATCGTCGTGTTCCTTCTTGGCCTGCTCCGCGGCGGTGCGGCTCACGGTGCCGTCGGTCAAGAAAGCGGCTCCTGCTCGGCGCGCAAGGGGCGGGCGAGGATCTGTGCGACGACCTCACCGGCCGGTGCCTTGCCTTCCAGCAGGCGGCAGACGGCTTCGGCGATGGGCATCTCGATGCCATCGCGGCGGCCGATCTCGGCCAGAACCGGCGCGGTCGCGGCACCTTCGGCCACGGAATTCTTGCCCGAGAGCGCCTCGGCGGCGGTCAGCCCCTGCCCCAGCGCGAGGCCGAGCGAGAAGTTGCGGCTGGATGTTGAGGAACAGGTAAGCACAAGGTCTCCAAGACCGCAAAGGCCGGATAGCGTTTCCGCCCGCGCGCCGCGCGCGAGGCCGAAGCGCAGCATTTCGGCATAGCCGCGCGCGATCAGCGCCGCGCGGGCGTTCTGGCCGAGCTGGAGGCCATCGACGACACCGCAGGCGATGGCCAGCACGTTCTTCACCGCGCCGCCGATCTCGGCCCCGATCACGTCGTCGGAATAATAAGGACGCAGCGATGGCCGCGCTACCACCGGCGAAAGGCGCCGCCACTGCGCCTCACCGCCCGAACAGGCCAGCGTCACGGCTGTCGGCAGACCCGCCGCTACTTCATGGGCGAAAGTCGGGCCGGACAGCACGCCAATGGCCGCACCGGGCACGGCGCTCGCCGCGACTTCGGCCATAAGCCGGCCGCTGCCCGCTTCGATACCCTTGGCGCAGAGCACCAGATCGCCCGCGAAGCCGAGGCCGGGAAGCTGCGCAAGCACGCCGCCGAGGAACTGGGCCGGGACGACGGCCAGCAGCACCGGCAGAGCAGCGAGTTCGGCAAGCTGGGTCGTCGCCCGCACCGTCTCGGCGAGCACGGCGCTGGGCAGATAGGTCGCATTGCGGCGCTCGGCATTGATGCGCTCCACCAGTTCCGGCTCGCGCGCCCAGAGCAGGACTTCGCTGCCGCCCACCGCAAGCGACTGCGCCAGCGCAGTGCCCCAGGCACCCGCACCGATGACGCCAACCTGAGCGCTCATGCTTTTACCCCCGCCCCGCGCACGGTCTCGGCGTCGGGATCCAGCGGCCAGCGCGGGCGCGCGGCGACATCGAGGGGGTCGGACTGGCCCATGGCGAAGCGCTCCACGCCCGCCCAGGCGATCATCGCCGCATTGTCGGTGCAAAGATCCAGCGGCGGCGCCACGAAATCGAGCTCGTAGTCTGCGGCAAGCGCTTCCAGCGCGCCGCGGATCGCCTTGTTGGCCGCGACACCCCCGGCCACGACCAGGGCGTTGACCTTGCCGACCGAATCAAGCGCCCGCCGGGCGCGGTCGATCAGGCAATCGATCGCGGCCTGCTGGAACGAGGCGGCGATATCGGCATCGGCATATTGTCCGGATTGCTTGGCGCGCATGACCGCGCTCTTTAGCCCGGCGAAGGAGAAATGCGGCTCGTCCGAGCCCTTGAGGGGACGAGGCAGCGGCACGGCCTTGGGATCGCCCTCCAACGCCAGCCGCTCCATCGCCGGGCCGCCCGGATAGCCGAGGCCCAGCAGCTTGGCCGACTTGTCGAACGCTTCGCCCAGCGCGTCGTCGATGGTGGTAGCCAGGCGACGGAACTTGCCGACGCCTTCCACCAGCAGGATCTGGCAGTGGCCGCCGGAAACCAGCAACAGGAGATAGGGATATTGCAGATCGCCATCGGCCAGGCGCGGTGACAGTGCGTGGCCTTCGAGGTGATTCACGGCGATCAGCGGTTTGCCGGTCGCCATGGCCAGCGCCTTCGCGGTGACGAGACCGACCATCACCCCGCCGATCAATCCAGGCCCCGCCGTCGCGGCGATGGCGTCGACTTCGTCCAGCGTCATCCCGGCGTCCGCAAGGGTCGCCTCGATCAGCGGCGCGATCCGCTCGGCATGGGCGCGGGCGGCGATTTCGGGCACGACTCCACCATAAGGGCGATGCGCCTCATCCTGCGAAGCGATGCGCTGGGCAAGGATCACGCGCTCGCTGGTGACCAGCGCCGCTGCCGTCTCGTCGCACGAGCTTTCGATGCCCAGTACCGTCCGCATTCTTTCTTTCCCTGAACGACCCTTCCACTGGACGACATTGCCGGGTAGCACAACCCGCCGATGACGACGCAAACAGACACGCAAAAACAAGGCTTCCGCCTCGGTACCCGCCGTTCGCCGCTGGCGATGGCTCAGGCCGAGGAAACGCGCGACCGGCTGGCCGCCGCACACGGAATCGATCCGGCGCATATAGAGATCGTGGCCGTCACCGCCAGCGGCGATCGCATCCAGGATCGCGCTTTGGCGGAAATCGGCGGAAAGGCGCTGTGGACGAAGGAACTCGACGCCTGGCTGGCGAGCGGGGAGATCGACTTTGCGGTCCATTCCGCCAAGGACGTGGAGACGACTCGTCCCGAGAGCTTCGCGATCGGCGCGATCCTCCCGCGCGAGGACGTTCGCGACGTGCTGGTCGGGGCCGACAGCATCCGCGCGCTGCCGCAGGGTGCCGTGGTCGGCACCAGCGCGCCGCGCCGCGCGGCGCAGCTGCTCTATGCCCGGCCGGACTGCAAGGTCGTGACCTTCCGAGGCAATGTCGCCACCCGCCTCGCCAAGCTCGCCGCCGGAGAGGCCGACGCCACCTTCCTCGCGGCTGCCGGGCTGAAGCGCCTGGGCGAGACCGGGACCGGCCATCCGCTGGACGAGCAGGAATGGCTGCCCGCCCCTGCCCAGGCCGCGATCATGGTGGAATGCCGCGCCGGCGACGCGCGCACGCTGGCTTTCCTTGCCGCCGTCGATCACGCGGAAAGCCGCGCCTCGGTGCTTGCCGAACGCGCGCTGCTGGCCGGGCTTGGCGGCAATTGCCACAGCCCGATCGCAGTGCTCACCCGCCACATGGATGCGACGCTCACCATGCGCGCCGCGCTCTACAGCCCCGACGGCGCCGAGCGCGTCGAAGGCGAGGCCCGCTTCGCCACCGACGATCCCGAAGGCCCTGCCCGCCTCGCCGCAGACCTCCTCGCCCGTGCGGTTCCGGCCATCGCCGTGCATTTCTCAGGCCCCGCTTGAGTCCTAGAATGCCGCCGGTCATCGTCATCCGTCCCGAACCCGGCACTTCGGCCACGGTCGCGGCGGCGGAGAAGCTGGGGCTTCGCGCCTTGGGCTTTCCGCTGTTCGGAGTGGCGCCGCTGGCATGGGAGCCCGTCGCGCGCGAAGAGATCGACGCCGTGCTGCTCGGCAGCGCCAATGCCTTGCGGCATGGCGGCGAAGGCCTTGCGCGCTATCGCGGCCTTCCGGCCTATGTGGTGGGCACCCGGACCGCCGAGGCCGCGCGCCAGGCCGGGTTCGAGGTCGTGCAAATCGCAAGCGGCGGGTTGCAGTCGGTTCTGGCGCATCTCGCCCCGGATCATCGCCGCCTCCTGCGCCTGGCCGGTCGCGAGCGGATCGATCTTGCCCTGCCCGCCGGCTACGGCATGACCACCCGCGAGGTCTACGCCAGCACCGCGCGCCCCATGCCGCCCGCGCTGGCCACTCTGGTCGAGTGCCCCGCGATCGTGCTGTTACATTCGGGCGAAGCCGCCGCGCACCTAGCTGCCGAGTGCGCGCGGCTTCAGATCGACCGGCGCCGAATCGCATTGGCCTGCATCGGCCCGCGCGTCGCGGAGCGGGCCGGGAATCATTGGCTTACGATACGCAGCGCCCAGACACCCGACGACATCGCGCTGCTGGCCTTGGCGGCGGAGATGTGCAAAGACTTCCCCTCGGGCCAAGGCTTCCCTTCCGGATCCTAAATTGACAGAACCAGACTTGATGCAGGACTTCACCTCGCCGCAAAATCCTTCCACGATCGGCACGCGTTCACGCGGGGGGCTGTTCTTCGTCGCCTTCATCGCCTTCCTGCTCGGCGGCGCTCTCGTCGTCTGGGCGGCGCAGGACGGGCTGCTGGCCAAGCTCCTGCCCCAGCGCGTCGAGGAACAGGCCCAGAATCAGGAACAGCCGCAAGACGCGCCTGCACCAACGCCGCAACCTGCCCTCGCTGCCGCCACGGCGCCCGCCTCTCCCGAGCAACTGTCGTCGCTCAGTTCGGTCGAAGGACGACTGGCGCTGCTGGAAGACCGTCTCTCGCGGATCGACTTCCAGACCGATGCCGCTTCGGGCAATGCCGCCCGCGCCGAGGGCCTGCTGATCGCCTTTGCCGCCCGCCGCATGGTCGATCGCGGCGAGCCGCTGAGCTACGTCGCCGACCAGCTGCGCCTGCGCTTCACCAATGCCCAGCCGCGCGCGGTACAGACGGTGATCGATTTCTCGAAGAACCCCGTCACCATCGACGAACTTTCCGCGCGCCTCGAAGCGCTTTCACCCGAACTCAGCGAAAACCAAAGCGACGAGAGCCTGTGGCAGAAGGCCCGCCGCGAACTCTCCAGCCTCTTCGTGGTGCGCCGCGAATCCTCGACTCTGCTGACGCCCTCCGCGCGCATCGACCGGGCCCGCCTGATGCTGACCGCGCGCCGCATCGGCAATGCCATCAGCGAAGTCGAGCGCCTGCCCAATGCCCAGGCGGCGCAGACCTGGATCGCCGACGCGCGTCGCTTCCAGGACGTACAGGAAGCGCTGAACCTGCTGGAAACCACGGCCATGCTCGAACCGCGCCGCCTGACGGATGCGGAAGGACATGTCGTCGATCAACCGAGCCCCCTGGCAACGCCTGGCGTCCTGCCGACCGACCTTCCCTCTGCGGATGCTTCGGAAGCGGTGCCTTCGGAGTAAAGTTCAAGGGTGAGCGCGAGGGTCAGCACCCTCGCGCGCCCGGACTATCAACCATTTACCCGGCGCGGCTTCGCTAGCGTCTGCATCGGTGCAGGGACGCCCCCTTACGCCTGCAACAACTCGGGCAGCTTGCCTGACATCCCCCGCGCTTCATCCATGAAGAAGCGCTTCAGGCTGGGCAGGCGCTGTACCGCGCCCATGCCGAGGCGGCGCGCGGCGCTGGGCAGGCGACCGGGGATGCCGAACAGGCGGGTGAGCCCGTCCGTCACCGACATGACCATGAACGTATCGAGGCTGCGCCATTTCTCATAGCGCGCCAGAAGCTGCGCATCGCCCGGCTCCAGCCCCAGGCGCATGCCTTCGGTGAGCACTTCCACCAGGGCGCCGACATCGCGCAGCCCCAGGTTGAGCCCCTGCCCGGCGATCGGATGCATGCCATGGGCTGCGTCTCCGATCACCGCGAGGCGTTCGTCGATGACGTGACCGGCGTGATGGAAGCGCAGCGGATAGCTCATGCGCGGCGCGGAAAGAGTGATCCTGCCGAGCACGCCGTGCATCCGGCTCTCGACTTCGTGCAGGAACATCGCATCCGGCATGGCGATGATCCCCGCCGCGTCCTTTTCCGCGACGGTCCAGACGAGCGCGCTGCGGTGGCGGCCCTGATCGTCGTCGCGCAGTGGCAGCAGCGCGAAAGGGCCGGCCGGGTAGAAGATTTCCCAGGCGGTGTTGTCGTGCGATTTCTCGTGGAACAGGCCCGTCACCATGGCGCGGTGCTTGTAGTCCCACTTGGCGAGGGCAAAGCGGGCCTCGTCGCGGGTAGGCGACTGGCGCCCCTCGGCGGCGACCAGCAGGCTCGCCTTGAGCACGCGCCCATCGAACAGCTCCACCTCCACGCCGTGCGGCCCGCGATCGCGGCGCACCGCCTCGGTGCGGACGTGCCAGGCGATGTTCTTTTCCTCACGGGCCGCCGCGAAGAGGGCGAGGCGCAAGTCGCGGTTGGCAAACATGCGGCCCAGCGAACCTTCCTCGGGCTTGGGCGTGAAGTCGATCCGGCCCGGCTTCATCGAATCGGTGACGGCGATCGAATCAATCGGGCAGCCGAGATCCTTGAGCGCGGGCGCCAGGCCGATGTTGGTGAACAGGTTCCAGCTCGCCGTCGAGATGGCCGAGGCGCGGCCGTCCGCGCCCTCGGCCGTCAGATCGGCCGGATCGGCGCGATCGATGACATGGCTGGTGATCCCGGCCCGGGCCGCGGCGAGCGCCAGCGTCATGCCGACGAGGCCACCGCCCAGGATGATGAGATCGCGGTATTCCGCCTTTTGGTCTTGCGTCGCTACAGAGTCGTTCATCGACCGCAGCTATCGGCCTCTCCGGCCTGGATGTCGAGACACCTTCCGTCCCAGGTGCCGACAGGCGCGGTCAAGCCGACCGTCGCGGCCAGGGTCGGTGCGATATCCACCGTCTCCACCGGGGTCGGCTGCTCGAAGCCGACCATGCCCTTGCGCCAGAACAGCATCGGGACGCGGCGGTCATAGTCCCACGGGCTGCCGTGCGAGGCGACCTTGAACGGCCTGGCCGTGCCGGGAACGACGCCGCGCACCGTCAGCATCTGCACTTCGCCCGAGCGGCCCGGTACGAAGGAGGCGCGGACCTTCTGCTCCATCGTCCAGTCCTGCGGATTGCCCTTCGGCTCGGGCCACTGCATGATCTGGTCCTGGGTGTAGACCGCCGCGATCTGCGGGTTGGCCTTCAGGCGGGCGACGAGCGCCGCCATGACCTTCTGCTTCTGGTCGGGCGTCAGTTCGGACGAGAACCAGACGCTGCCCGCCTCGCCCGCGCCGTAGAACAGCGGCCCGTTCTTCACGGTCACGCCGGTATCCTGCGAGACGGCGGCGGCGAGCTTATCGGCCGAAAGCGCGGGATCGATGCGCATCGCTTCGGGATTGCCGCGGAGCTGCTGGCGCTCGGGCGCGTCGAAGCCGCCGTGGTCGGCGCTGAGCACGACCTCGTAGTCGATCCCGCGCGCGTCGAGCCCGTCGAACAGGGTGGCCAGCGCCTCGTCCAGCACGTTCATCTGGATGCACATTTCCACGCCCTCGGTGCCGAAGGCATGGCCGACCTTGTCGGTGGCGGAGAAGCTGACCGAGAGCACGTCGGGCACGGCATCCTTGCCCATGCCCAGTTCGTCCACCATGCGCACGGCCATCTCGGCGGTGGCGGTGTCGATGCGCGGGCCATTGGCATAGGACTTGAAGTCACCGGCGGCCTGCGGGAAGCGGTAGGTGCCGATGGTGAAATCCTTGATCGGCGTCGCCCGATCGACCCTGCCGCACCAGCCCGGCACCGGCAGATCGCCGTCGCCAGCAGCGACCCGCCTGGCCATGACCGCGTTCTGCGCCTCGGCCGCCTTGCTGATCCTGCGATTCTCGAAAGTGGTGAAGCCCTTGGCGCCGATCCAGTAGACGGCATCGGTATCGTGCCCGCTCATCATCACGGCGGCGCGGTCCTTGGCGGAGACGGCAGCGTTGATGGTCTTCGGATTACGCTTCTTCATGAGATCGCCCAGCGTCGGCGCCTTGAGATGCACCGGGCTGACCACGGGATTGTCGGGCGTGGACTTCGGGTTGGTCTCGTCCTCGACGCAGTAGACTTCCTTGTCGGCGCGGGCGATGCCGGGCTGATACCACGAGTTGGCAGTGATGCCGGTGCGCGCAGGGTGAACCCCGGTCAGCAAGGTGGAGTGGCCGGGGCAAGTCTCGGTCGCCGCGTGCGACTGGAAGCCCGAGGGGAAGACCGCGCCTTGCAGCAACCGGGTGAACCCCTTGGTGAAGTGCTGACGGTACTGCGCGAAGAGATCGGCGGAGAACTGGTCCACCGAGATCGCCACGATCAGCCTGGGTTCGCCCTGGGGCGCCGGAGCGGCTGAGGGCGCTGGTACTTCCTGCGCCAGGGCGGGAGCCGAAACGGCCAGCGCCGCGATCAGGGCCAGCGGAGCAAGCGACAGGGAGCGAAGGCGCATCGGGGGTCTTCCTTGAAATCTGGGTACAATCGGCGCAGATGCAGCGATGTCTGGAATGCGCGTGTGACGCAAGCGCCACCCAACGCACGGGAGTCTCATGGAAAAGCGCCGGTATCGTCTGTTTATGGCACTCATGTGTCAATTGCTGGCGCTCGTGCTGGCCCCCGCAGGGGCCACGGCGCAGGTAGGCCGAGGCGCTCCGCATGTTGCCGCCGAGCTCGTGGCCGGTCCTGCGACCAGGCCCGGTGGCGAGACCACGATCGCCATCCATATGACGCCCGAAAAGGGGTGGCACGGGTACTGGTCCAATCCGGGCGACGCGGGCCTCGGCATGCAACTGGACTGGACTCTGCCGGAGGGTGCGAAGGCGGGCACGCCGCGCTATCCCGTGCCGCAGACGCTGGTCGTCTCCGGGCTGATGAACCACGTCTACGAGAGCGACTATGCCGTGCTGGTGCCTTTCACGGTTCCTGCAGATGCCGCACCGGGAACGCGGGTGCCGGTTCACCTGCGCGCGCAATGGCTGGCCTGTACCGAGCAGATCTGCGTGCCGGAGCAGGCCGATCTGGCCGTGGAAGTGCCGGTAGCGGCCACCGCCGCTACCGATCGCGATCCGCGCTTCGCGGAATGGCAGCGCCGCCTGCCCGCCCCGCTCGACGCGGTGGGAACCTTCAGCCTCGACGACCGCACGGTGCGCCTCGCCATCCCCCTGCCCGCCACCACGCCGCTAGACGCACCGCATGTCTTCGTGGGCGAGGACAAGCTGATAGACTACGTCGGAGCCCAGCAGTTCGCCTGGAAGGGGGACATGCTGATCGTCACCCTGCCCCGCGTCAAACTGGATCCGCGCGGGTCGGACAGCCTGACCGGCGTGCTGCGCCTGAACGGAGCCGGAGACGGCATCGCCTTCTCCGCCCGTCCCGGCACGGTTCCGGCAGGAGCAACGCCGATCGCGGATGGCGGGACAGCGCCCGAGCTGCCCTCGCTGCCCCTGCTCGTGCTGGCCGCCCTGGCGGGCGGGCTGTTGCTCAACATCATGCCCTGCGTCTTCCCGATCCTCAGCCTCAAGGCGCTGAGCCTCGCCCGCGCCGGCGAGAGCGAGCGCCACGCGCGGATCGAAGGCCTGGCCTATGCAGCGGGTGTCATCCTCGCCTGCCTGATCCTCGGCGGCGTACTGCTCGCCTTGCGCGCGGGCGGCGAGCAGGTCGGCTGGGCTTTCCAGTTGCAGGAACCGCTTGTCGTCGTCGGCCTGCTGTTCCTGGCGAGTGCGATCACCGCCAACCTGCTGGGCCTGTTCGAATTCGCCGTGCCGGGCTTCGCAGCGGGCAACTCGCCTTCCAGCTTCACGCGAGGCGCTTTCGCCACCGGGCTGCTCGCGGCCTTCGTGGCGACACCCTGCACCGGCCCCTTCATGGCGAGCGCCATGGGCGCCGCCCTGCTGCTGCCCGTCTTGCCCGCGATGAGCCTGTTCGCGGCGCTGGGGCTGGGGATCGCCCTGCCATTCCTGGCGGTCGCCTTCGTTCCCGCGCTGAGGAAGCGCCTGCCCAGGCCGGGCCGCTGGATGGTCATCTTCCGCCACTGGATGGCGCTGCCCATGGGCCTCACCGCCCTCGCCCTCGCATGGCTGACGTGGAAGGTCGGTGGAACCGGATTTGCGCTCGTCGCCCTGGCCGGACTGCTGCTGGTCCTCTCCGCGCTTCTCGTAGCCGGCATGGCGCAGCGCAGGGGCAAATCCGCCGCGCCAGCCGCGCTGATCGCCGCCGCCTTCGCGGTCCTCGCGCTCGTCCTGCTGCCGGAACCGACGCCGCCTGCCGCCAGCACGGGATCTCTGCTCGCCGCCAAGCCTTTCAGCGAGAAAGCGCTGGCCGAGGCGCGCGCTGCGGGCAAGCCGGTATTCGTATGGATGACGGCCGACTGGTGCCTCACCTGCAAGGTCAACGAACAGGTCGCCATCGAGCGCGAGGACACCCGCGCCGCTTTCGAGAAAGCCGGCGTCGTGGTGCTTCGCGGCGACTGGACGCGGCGCGATCCCGAGATCACGCGCTACCTCACGGCCCAGGGTGCCGCCGGGGTGCCGCTCTATGTGTGGTATGCAGGCAGTTCGGGAAAGGCCGAGCAATTGCCGCAAGTGCTCACGCCCGAACTGCTGGCGGGTAAGGCCGCAGGCTGAGTTCAGCCCGGCCCAACCCTCTCACTTCCGTCATTGCAAGCGCAGCGAAGCAATGACGGAAGGAAGCGGAGGGCAAGAGACTTAGCGCCCCTTCCCCAGTCGCTCAGCGGGCAAACGCCTTGAGTTCGGCCAAGCGGATCGCCTTCCTGCCTGCGGGCGTCATGACCACGCGAATGCGCTCGGCCTGAACCGGCGTCCAGCGCAGCCGCGTCACACCATTGGCAAGCGGCGCAGCCGCAGGTGTGGCCACGACGTGCCAACCACCATCGCGCCATGCCTCGACCCGAACCTTGCGCGGTGCGGCGAACTTGCCGCCGTCCGCGAAGAACGCCAGTTCGGCGGCGCCCAGCGCGACCGTCTTTCCGAAGTCGACGGCGTACCACTGCTCGGCACGGCCGGATGCCGAGTCCCAGCCGTTCGGCAGTTCGGGATAGAACCAGGCGCGGCCGTCGATGCCGTCGTGGAGGTTTTCCGCCTCGGTTCCGGACGAAGCGCTGGCCTTCGGGAAGTTGCCGCGCACGAGCTGCACGGCGAGGTTCGTCTCGCGGATGACCGGCGCATTGGCCTTGCGGGCCAGGGGCACCTCGATACGGCCCAGATCGTCGCGGTGCGCGACGTCTCGGCCGTCCACGGCGATCGTCAGTCCCTTGCGGCCATAGCGCTTGCCGTCCGCGTCCCAGGTCACCGAAACCGCGTGCCCATGGTACGGTACGCGCTCGATGTGGAACCAGCCCAGTGCCTGCGGATCGCCTGCCGCCGGGAGCAGCGGGTTCACTTCCAGCACGTCGTCCGCGCGCGGGCGAATGCCGACGAGGCCGGTCAGGACCAGGTCGAGGTAGCCGGAGTGGAAGTAGTGATGGCTGCGATCCAGCCCGACGATCGGCTTGCCGGTCTCGGGATGATAATCCTCTTCCAGGTCGAGGCGCGCGGTCCTGCCCTCACCCTGATAATGCATCGTCGTATACTGGCGCAGCAGGCGCATGTAGTCGCTGCGCGTCACCGGCCCCTTGCGGTCGTAGTGATCGAGCAGGTTGGCCATGCCGGTGAGGACCTGGGTGGTCTGGTAAGGCCAGATCGGGCCGTTCCACTGGCATTCGGGCGCCGTGCCGAGATAGCGGTACTGGCGCATGTAGTATTCGTAGCTCTGCTCGACGGTCCGCATCCCGGCCTTGCCCGCCAGCGAGTTCGGATCGAGCAGGTGCGCCCAGGCGCCCGCATACTGCGCCTCGTCGGGGACGAGGTCGAACATCCATGGCAGATAGCCGACCAGCTCGCGATTGCGGATCTGGTCCCAGTATTTCACATGCTCGTTCGACACCTGGTAGCGATCGACGAAGTGCCCGAGCTTCGGGCTCCACAGGTCCTCGAGCACGCGTGTGCGCAGCGCCTCGGCGCGGTCGGCATATTCCTTCGCCATGGCGAAATCGCCGGCCATCTCCGCCATGCGCGAGAGCGCGCGGGCATTGGCGAACATGTAGCTGTTGACCGAGGGCCGGAAGGAATCCCCGCCCCGGAACCCGTCCTTGCCGCCCGAGGCGTCGATCGAGGACACGGTGTATTCGGTGGCATCGAGCAACGGCTCCACGAAGTAAAGGCCTTTGGCGAAGTCGAACTTCTCGTCCCACAAACGGTAGACGTGGCGCATCGTCCCCAGATGTGCGAGCACCGCGTCGCGGTCGCCGTCGACGAGGTAGCGACCCCAGACCGAGTCCGCCATGTGATCGGTGAAGTGACGGTCATTGCCGCCCTCGTACATGAAATTGATGTAGTCGTCGGTGAAGCGGCGATCGTTCAGCCAGCGTCCTTCGGCGATATGGAAGCCGCTGGCGTCGTTGAGGCTGGCGAAAGGATGGCGCTGCCAACCGACGTCATCGGCGAATTCGGTGGTGATGTAGCCTTGCGTGCCGAGGTCGCGCTGGTGGGCGCGGAACAGGCCCCAGCGGTAGTAGTAGACCGCATCGATCTGCGGATCGGCGCTCTCGAAGAAAGGAATGCGCTGTTGGTACCAGGCGGCATCGTTGCCGTAGCGGGCCTTGGCGATGGCCGTCGTGTCAAGCCGGGGCAAGGCCGCCGCCGCAGACGGGGCGGACTGGGCAGAATGGGATGACGCGGCGGTGAGCGGACTGGCGCCGCCCGCAAGAAGTGCCGCGGAGGCGAGAATCGTCCGGATATATCCGCGCATCGTTACCCCTTCATGGTCTGGCGAGCGTCAGTAAAGGCAGGAAAATAAAGAGGCGGCCGTCCCTGCCGGGACTGTGTTGGGAGAGGAACCCGGCAAGAAACGGCCGCCCATGGCAACCCTCGACACGGAATGGCGTGTGTCGCGGGTTGCCTTAGTCAGTCTATCAGTCGAACTTGAAGCGGACGCCGACTGCGAAAGTGCGGTCGATCAGCAGCGTGCTGGAGTTGAACTGGGTCGGGTTACCGACGTCGCCGAACTTGTAGTAGTTCTGCTGCTTCGCCTTGGTGAGGTTCACCGCATCGAAGGTCACGCCGATATCGTCGTTGACGTTCCAGGTCAGCTGGAGGTCGAGGCTCTTTTCAGGGGCGCGCCAGAAGCCGATCGGGTTCGCGAAGGAGCGGCCCTCGTTGCTCTGGAGGAAGCCCTTGCGCCAGATGTACGACAGGCGGGCACCGATCGGGCCGTTGTCGTAAGCCAGCGTGGCGTTGTACGAAAGCTTCGAAACGCCGAAGAACGCCGACTTGGTGCTGCCGGTGATCTCGCCCGCCGTGTTGACGACCGGGATCGTCTGCTCGGAGTCGAGGATCGTCGCGCTACCGGTGAAGCCAAGGCCGTTGAGGATGCCAGGCAGATAGGTCGGGAAGTAGGTCAGGCCCAGTTCCAGGCCCTTCAGCACGCCATTCGAGGCGTTGACCGGACGCGTGATGTTGAAGGTCTCGGTGTAGGTCTCGTTGCGCGGCAGGTAGTTGTTCGGGATGATCTCACGAGCCGTGAGCGGAACGACCAGACCATTGATCTCGCGGCGGAAGGCCGTCGCGTAGATCGCGCTGTTGCGTTCGAAGTACCACTCCAGAGCAAGGTCGAAGTTCTTCGAATGCGTCGCACCCAGGCTCGCGTTACCTGCGCTACCCGTGCCAAAGCCGATCCGCGAAAGGTCGCCGGTGAGCGTTACGTTCGGGTTGAGATCGCCGAAAGCCGGACGGCGCAGAGTCTCGCCGTAGTTGAAACGAACGCGCAGGTTGTCCGTGATGCCGTAGCGCAAGGTGAACGACGGCAGGAACCTGGACGAGCCGGTCGAGACCGACGTCTGCGCAAAATTAGCGCCTCGATCGAAATAATCGTAATCGGTATCGATCGCGACGAAACGGACACCGCCCTGGACCTGCAGCGGACGGCCGAACAGTTCGATCTCACCATCGGCCATGATGTAGGCCGCGGTGTTGATCTCGTTGATGCCGAAGACGTGCCCGAAGCTCAGCTGATCCGAAAGCAGCAGGCTTGGGTTGACCGCGCGGTACAGCGAGCGAACCGCATCCCTGTTCATGGTGCGCGGATCAGCCAGAACCCAGCTGGTCGGAATGTCGGCACGGCCATCGAAGAAGCCGCTGTTGGTGAACGGCGTACCTTCGCCGAACTGGTCGAGCGTCACGCCAGGCAAGCCGCCCGCGCCCTGGTCGCGAACGTAGCTGTCGGCCTTGCGATTGTCATAGCGGAAGCCCGCCTTGATACGGCGCAGGAAGCCTTCGTCCCATTCGTACTCACCGTCGAGCATGACAGTCAGTGCGCTGCCGGTGTTCTTCGTACCGCTGTCGAACAGGTTGCCGACCGTCCATGCCGCAGGATCGGTCAGGACGCCCTGATTGCCGAAGCTGTAGGAAGGAAGACCGCCCCCGGCATTGAAGTCGACGTCGATGTCCAGCGGACCACGATCGGTGCGGATTGCGAAGAACGAAGTTTCGTTCTTGCTGTCCTGATATGCGACATCTGCCGAAATCTTGCCGCGATCGGCCACGTCCCACTTGGCATTGAAGGCGTAGACATAGCTGTCGGTCTTGCTGGTGGCCGTATCGCCGCTGTTGAAGCCCGCGACTGCGCCGGCCTGGCGAGACTTGATGATGTTGGTGCCGTCGTAGAGTTCGAAGCTGTTCGCCACGTCTGCGGGCAAGTTGCCCCACCAGTCGACGAAGCTGAAGTTCAGGCTGTTGAAGGTCTTGCCGCGGAAACCGGTGTAGAACACTTCAGCCGTGTAGACCGAGCGATCGTTCGGTGCCCACTGAAGAGCGGCATTGACCGAAGGACGAGTACGCTTGCCGTAGAGGTCCGAGGCGATGACGGCATCGCGCGAGAGGTAATAGGGAGTGTCGACACCGTTGATATTGAGCGTCGAGCCCGGGGCGATCGGCAGGCCCGCGTCGAGGCCGGGCGTCCAGTTCTGATTGCGGTCGCCTGGGAAGATGCGCTCGAGCGGCGTGAGTCCCGAACCTGCCGGGGGCGTTTCCGTGGCGAAGGGCACCATCGCGCCGGCCTGAAGGTTCTGGTTGCGATACTGCGCGCGGGTATAGCTGGCGTTGACCAGGAAGCCGATGTCACCGATGCCGGTTTCCCAGCGATTGCTGACGAGCAGGGCGACGTTCGGATTGAACTTGTCGGCCAGCTCCGAATAGATGCCGCGCGCCAGGCCCGAGATCGTGAAGCCGTCGAAGTCGAGCGGACGGCGGGTCGCCACGTCGATCTGGCCGGCAAGGCCGGTCTCGATCTGGTCGGCCGAGCGGGTCTTGTAGACGTCGACCTTCTTGACGAGGTTGGCCGAGATATCCTGCAGCGCGAACGATGTACCCGCAGCGGTAAAGATATTGCGGCCGTTCAGCGTGGTCAGCGGATCGGTGAGGCCACGGATCGAGATCGTGCCGGCTTCGCCGCCGGCGCGGTCGGTGATCTGGATACCGGTGACGCGCTGGAGCGCTTCGACCACATTGTTGTCGGGCAGCTTGCCGACGTCTTCAGCCACGATCGAGTCGACGATCTGGATGTTGTCCTTGCGGCTGTTGATGGCGCCGACGATCGATGCACGCACGCCCGTGACGATGATGTCCTCGGCAGTCGCCTCCGTGTCGTCGGCGGCCTGCGGAACGGCTTCCTGAGCCTGCGCGACGGAGGCAAGGCTAAGCGCGAATACGGATGCTGTGCAGAAAGCGAATGGCTTGAGTGCCATGGATCAACCCTCCCGTTGGGGCTGGCCCATACCATGCCCCTTCAATTACTCGGACTAATTATTAGTCTGACTATTGCGTTGCAAGGGGAAAAGCGGAGCTTGTGTTAAAAAGCTGCAGGAGGTGTGGCCGATTGGACGCAGAACCGGCCGAAAAGCAAGCTTTCCGGCCGGTTCATCGGTGTTTTGGTCAGACTTGTTGCGTATCAGTCAGCCAGCCAGCTCGTTGCCGGATCGCTCTTGTCGGCCAGCTTGATCGTGTCGCCGGAGAAAGCCAGCGCCTTCGACGAGTCGGCTTTGGAGACGAAGCGTACGGTGTCCTTGGCCTCGCCCGCCTCGCGCAGGAACAGGTCGGCGCTGCCCAGGGCCGAGAGTGCGACTGCGCCGTCCTGGCCGAGCTTGAAGCCCTGGTCGCGCTTGAGAATCGGAGAGAGCTGCACTGCGCCGTCCGCACCGGGGACTTGGCGGAACTGGGTCTGCGGCAGCGGCCTGTTCTTGGCGAGCACCAGCTTCGTGCCGTCATGACCGAGCATCACGTCGCGGCGCACGGCCGGGGTTAACCGCTCGGGCAGCGCGCCGTTGCCGACCGGAACGCCGAAGTCCGGCGTGCCATCGGCGTTGTAGTAGATCCGCTGGACGCGAGTATGGCGATCGGGGTTGAGCAGCGGGTCGCCTTCGATCTTCTCGTAGTCGCGGCCGTGGTAGACGAGGATGTCGTTGCCGTGCTCGTCCACGGTGAAGCTGTTATGGCCGGGGCCGTAGACCGACGTTTCGACATTGGTCGCGAATACCGGCTTCTGCGACTTGGTCCAGGCCTTCGGATCCATGAGGTTGGCGTTCTCGTCGATCGTCAGCATGCCCAGGCAATAGACGGCGCCGGTGCCGCTGGCCGAATAGGTCATGAACAGGCGGCCGTTACGCGCCAGCACCGCCGGAGCTTCGGCCACCTTGTAGGCGCGGGTTTCCCAGTCCAGCGTCGGCACGGTCAGGCGAACGGGCTCTGCCGCAAGGCTCAGAGCGTCCTTCATCGGCGCGAGATAGAGGTTCGAATTGGTGTCGATTCCCTCTTCGCGCTGGGCCCAGGCGAAGTACCGCGTACCCTTGTGCATGAACACGGTCGAATCGAGGTTGAAGCTGTCCCACGGCAGCTTGAACTCGCCGAGGACCGACCACTTGCCGGTCATCGGGTCAGCGCTGTCGCAGACGATCGCATAGGTGCGGATGCGGAACACGTCCTCGCCGCCGCCGCTGGGGCCGGCCGCGAAATACATGACCCACTTGCCGTCGACCAGGTGCAGTTCGGGCGCCCAGAGGAAGCCGGACATGGGGCCGGTCTTTTCGTGACGCCAGAGCACGCGCTCCTCGGCGGTGGCGAGGCCTGCCAGCGTCTTCGAGCGGCGCAGGATCAGGCGGTCGTACTCGGGGACCGATCCGGTAAGGTAGTAGTTGCCGTCCTCGTGCCGGAAGACCTGGGAATCGGCGCGGTTCTTCACCAGCGGGTTGATCGGGCCCTTGAGCGGATTCGATACCGCCGCCTTGTCATCACCGCCGATGGCGCTGTCTCCAGCCTTGGAACAGGCGATGGGAAGGAGGGCGGCACTGGCCGCGAAGGCGCGGCGCGAAAGGGAAAAGTTCATGTCATCCTCTCCGAGTTTCCTGATTCGTGGCGCCGGTATTCTGGCCGGCGATAGGAAAAAAGGGCACCCCGGTCGGGGGACCGGGGTGCCGTCAGGTGGGTTCAGTATTGGGCGACGGGCCAGCCGTCCGCATCCCAGCGGATCGGCGCGATGCGCAAGGTGGGCGCTCCGTTCGCCTGCTTGTCGTAGGCATGGTAGACGACGTAGGTGGTGCCGTCCTTGTCGGTGAAGGCGCCTGCATGGCCGGGGCCGCGGAAGCGCTGCTGCTCTTCGAGGTCGGCGCGCAGGAAGATCGTGCCGCGGCCGTCCATCAGCGAACTGCCGTCCTTGCCGAGGTAGGGCCCGGTGATCTTCTTCGAGCGGCCGACCACGGTGTAATAAGTGCTGTTCACGCCCTTGCAGCAGTAGTCGTAGCTGGCGAGCAGGTAGTAGTAGCCGCCATGCGGGATGATGAACGGCGCCTCGACCGGGGCCGGACCGCCTGCGGGGGCGAGGCGCCGGGCGATCGAATAGGGCTCGGTGCCGGGGGCGACCTTGCCGGTCTTGGCGTCGAGCGGGAACAGCTTCAGGCCGGTCCAGAAGCTGCCGAGCGAGAGCCACTGGCGGCCCTGCGCGTCCTCGACATAGTTGGGGTCGATGGCGTTGAAGTCGTCGTCATGGGTCGACATCACGACGAGGCCCTGGTCCTTCCAGCCGTAGCCCTTGGCCTTCGGGTCCAGCGTCTTGCTGGTTGCCAGGCCGATGGCCGAGCGGTTGGAGCCGAACGTCGAGATCGAATAGTAGAGCCGGTATTCGCCGTTTACATAGGAGATGTCGGGCGCCCAGATGCCGTCGGTGCCGGGGATCGCCTGCTTGGCCCAGGCCGGAATCTCGGCGAAGACCGAACCGGCGTCCTTCCAGGTCTTCAGATCCTTGGAGGTCTTGATGCCGATATAGCGGCCCACGGTGCTGAAGACATAGTAGGTATCGCCTTCCCGGATGATCACCGGATCGTGCACCGTAAGGTCGCCGGTCAGCTGGGAATTGAGCGTGCCCGCCCCCTTTTCACCCACCTGCACTTGCGCATCCGCCGTTCCGGCTACGGCCAGAACGGCAAGGCTGGCAGCGGCGAGGAATTTCCTGAACACGTTAACTCTCCAAAATTCGTTTTTATGCTGCGCAGGCATTCCACGCGGCAACGATCTCGGCCGCCTTGGCGCCGACCGTCGCGGCATCGAAGCCGGGCTTGTAGACACTGCCTCCCACGCCGATGCCGAAGACGCCCGCCGCGCGGTATTCCGCGACATTGGCGGCGCCGACGCCGCCCACGGCCCAGACGCGGCTGTGCTTGGGCAGGACTTCGCGGATCGCCTTGATGTAGCTGCTGCCCAGCACCGAGCCGGGGAACAGCTTGAGGTCGCTGGCGCCTGCCGCGACGGCGGCGAAAGCCTCAGTCGGGGTCAGGAAGCCGGGGAGCACGTCCATGCCGAGTTCGATCGAGCGCCTGATGACTACCGGATCGACATTGGGCGAGACCATGAAGGTGCCGCCGACGCCCGCCAGCGTCTCGGCCAGATCGGTGCCGATCACGGTGCCGCCGCCGATGGCCGCGCGATCGCCCAGGGCCTTCGCCATGGCGCCGATCGAGCCGGCCGGATCCGGCGAATTGAACGGCACTTCGATGATGCGCACGCCGGCCTCGACCAGCGCATGGCCGATCTCGACCGCTTCGTGGGTCTGGATGCCGCGCAGGATCGCGACGACCGGGGCAGCGCCTTCTGCCAGAACCTGTTCGATCTTCATGCCTTCTGTCCTTTCGCGATCGCCAGTCCGGCGAGAACCGCCGCATCGCCATCGATCTTGCGCGAGGTGCAGCCACGGGCCGCCAGCGCGCGATCATAGAGCGCGGAAAGCGCCGGGTCGCCGATCAGCACGACCGGAATGCCGGTCGGCACTTGCGCGGAGACCTCGCCGCCGATCAGCAGTCCCGAGATATACCCGCGCGACCAGTCTTTCGAGCGTCCGTCGAGCATGCGCGCGGCCCGGGCCTCGAACAGGGCGCCGGTCAGCGAATCCTCGCAGCGGTCCAGACCGCGTGCGAAGCCCTCGTCGAAAGTGCCCTCACCCGCCGTACCATCAGGGAGTTTTTCCGGTCCGGTCAGCGTAGACTGGCCCGCCAGCAAGGCGAAGAGTTCGCCGGTCGGATGGGTACGGAAGCCGACGATCGTGCCGTTCACCACCGAGACCCACTTGCAGTGGGTGCCCGGCAGCGCGATCAGGTGTTCGCCGGAACCGAGTTCGGGGTGGAGCGCCAGGGCGCCGAAGACTTGTGCCTCCTCGCCCCGCATCACTTCGGGCACGCCCTCGGAATCCTTGCAGCTCAGCCCCGGCAGGACCGAGACCGGAATGCCCGCAACTTCCAGCCGCGCCCGCGAGGACAGCCACTGGGCCGCGTCCGCCGGGCAGGCCGCATAGCCTGCCGCGACGAGCGCACCGGGCGCCCCGGCCATGCCGCAAAGCACGACTTCGGACAGCGGCCCCTCGGCCTTCCAGAGGTCGAGCCTCTCGGCAAGGGCCGCTTCGGCATCGCCTTCGAGCGCGCCCGGCCCGCTGAGCCGGGCGACCACGTCCTCGCCGTCAAGGCGGAACAGCCGAAGCCGGGTGGTCCCCCAATCTCCCAAAACAAAAGGAGCGGCGGGGACATGGTTCACGCTCATTGCAGTTCGAGCACCACGACCGACTTGGCCGGCAGGGTGACGACGAGGTTGCCGCCCTGCACAGTGGCGCCGGAGAAGGCCTCGGGCTTGACCGCGTTCGGGGTGTCGAAGGTGTTGTGCGAGTTGATCGCCGGTGCCGTCAGGATTCGACCGGTGACCGCCGCAGCGTTCACGCCGTCGAGCTTGATCGTCACCGTGTTCGATTGGTTCGGATCGAGGTTGGACAGGCCGACATGGATCTTGCCGTCCTTCGCCTTCACCGCCGAACCGCTCACCGCCGGCATCGAGTACTGGTCCTTGTTGTACCAGGGCGTCTTGATGTCGAGCGGCAGCACGGTCGCGTCCTGCCAGGGCTTGTACATCTCGAAGACATGGTAGGTGGGCGTGAGCACCATCTTGTTGCCTTCGGTGAAGATCATCGCCTGGAGCACGTTCACCATCTGGGCGATGGCGGTCATGCGCACGCGGTCGGCGTGCTTGGCGAAGATATCCAGGTGGATCGAAGCGATCAGGGCGTCACGCAGGGTGTTCTGCTGGCGCAGGAAGCCCGGATGCGTGCCCGGATCCTGAGCGTACCACGAGCCCCATTCGTCCACGGCCAGGAAGACCCGCTTCTCGGGGTCGTACTTGTCCATGATCGCCGAGTGCTTGGTGATCAGCTCGTCCATCTTGCGGGCGCCGTTCAGCGCATCGGCCCAGCCGTTCTCGTCGAAATCGACGGCGGGCGCACGCGGCGGCCAGCCGCCGGCGGGGTGGACGTAGTAGTGCAGCGAAACGCCGTCGAGCTGCGGCGCCGCGACGCGCATCATCGTCTCCGTCCAGTTGTAGTCGTCGACATTGGCGCCGGCGGCGACCTTCAGGATCTTGGTGCCGGCGGGCGCCTTGACGAAGGTGGCGTAGCGACGGGTCTCGTCGGCCGCGAATTCGGGACGCATGTTGCCACCGCAACCCCAAAGCTCGTTACCCACGCCGAAGTAGGCGACCTTCCAGGGTTCCTTGTGGCCGTTGCGGGCGCGTTCGTCCGCCAGCGAGCCGGCGGGAGAGGTCATGTATTCGACCCACTCGGCCATTTCGCGCGGGGTGCCGTTGCCGACGTTGCCGGCGACATAGGCTTCCGCGCCGACCTGGCGGATCAGTTCGAAGAACTCGTGCGTGCCTACGGTGTTGGGCTCGGTCACGCCGCCCCAGTGGGTGTTGATCTTGACCGGACGCTTGTTCTGCGGACCGATGCCTTCGCGCCAGTTGTACTCGTCGGCGAAGCAACCGCCGGGCCAGCGGATCACCGGCACCGAGAGATTACGCAGCGCGCCGATCACGTCGTTGCGGAAGCCGTTGGTGTTCGGGATCTTGCTGTTCTTGCCGACCCAGAGGCCGCCGTAGATGCCCGTGCCGAGGTGCTCGGCGAACTGGGTGAAGACTTCCTTGTGGTAGACCGGGCCGGGCTTGGCGGCGTCGATCGTTGCCGTGGTCGGCTGGCCGTCGGTGTCGGCGTGTGCCGTGCCTGCGAGCGCGGTGGCGCTCAGCAGGACGGCAGCGGCGGTAAGGCGGATTGCCTTGATCATAACTCAGTCCCCTCCCTTGGGAAAATCAGTCGTGGAATTCTTCGACGAGCTCGCGCTTGCCGCGCAGGAATGCGTCGGCCACGAGGCGCAGCGGCGCGATGTCCACATCGCTGCGGCCGCCGCGGATCAGGTTGGCGAAGCGCGAATAAAGGCCCGGATATTCCAGGTCTTCATTGTGCTCGGTGCCGGTAGGCAGGGTGAGCACGGCGCCGCCGTTCGAAAGCTTCAGCGTGCCCGCATCGGTCTCGACGATGATATCCCACGATTGCGGGCCGGTCTGGCGCCAGTCGAGGTCCATGTGGATCTCGGCCCCGGCAGTGTCGCGGAACTCGATATCGGCGGCGATCGGCGCGGCGCGGTTGGCGGGCAGGCTGAGCGTCGCTTCCTTGAGGAAGAACGGGCGCGGCATGATGTGGGTGGCGATCGAGAGGGCATTGATGCCCGGATCGAACACGCCAAGGCCGCCCGGCTCCCAGATCCAGTCCTGGCCCGGATGCCAGACGCGCACGTCCTCGCGCCAGACGATCTTGGCGCTGCGGATGGTGCGCTCGGCCAGCCAGGCACGCGCCGGAGCGACGCCGGCGGCGTAGCGCGAGTGCCACGAGGCGAACAGGGTCACGCCCACCTTGTCGGCGCGGCTTTCCAGCGCGGCCACTTCGGCCAGCGTGGCGCCCGGCGGCTTTTCGAGGAACACGTGCATGCCCTTCGACAGCGCGAGTGCGGCAAGATCGTAGCGGACCTGCGGCGGGGTGCAGAGGGCCACGGCGTCGATCGCCGGACCGCTCTCGATCAGCTCTTCAAGGCTGCTGAAGTGCGGGATGCCTTCAGGGCCGCGATGATTCGGGCTGACCGTGGCGCCGATGCTGAAGTTCGGATTGCCCTCGATCGCGGGGATGTGCTGGTCGCGGGCGATCTTGCCCACGCCGACGATGGCGATGCGGATCGGATCCATGGCTCAGAGCGCCTTGACGGTCGTGGTCGCCTCTGCCGAAGCGGCAGCGCGGGCGAGCGGGTTGGAAACCGGCAGGGTGAAGGGCGCGGCGTCGATCTCGAACACGTCGCCTTCCTGCGTCGTCACGCCGTCGCTGAACGAGAGCGTGGCAGTGCCGAAGAAGTGGACGTGCACGTCGCCCGAGCGGCGGAACAGATCGTACTTGAAGTGGTGATGTTCCAGGTTCGCAAAAGTGTGCGACATGTTGCCTTCGCCCGAGAGGAACGGCTTTTCCCAGATCGTTTCGCCATTGCGGACGATCTTGCTGGTGCCTTCGATCTTCTCCGGCGGGGTGCCGAGCAGCAGTTCCGGGCCGAGAGCGGCCTGGCGCAGCTTCGAGTGGGCGAGCCAGAGGTAGTTGTGGCGCTCGGTGATGTGGTCCGAGAACTCGTTGGCGAGCGCGAGGCCGAGGCGATAAACGTTACCGTCTTCGCCGACGAGGTAGATGCCCGCGAGTTCGGGCTCTTCGCCGCCATCCTTGGCGAAGGCAGGCATGGTGAGCGCTTCGCCGGGGCCGACAAGCAGCTGGCCGTCGCCCTTGTAGAACCATTCCGGCTGCTGGCCTTCGGTGCCGGCGGCGGGCTTGCCGCCTTCGAGGCCTTCGAGGAACATGCGCATGGAATCGGTGACGTGCTCACCCGAGGCGGCGGCAGCGTGCATCTTGTTGCGGCCTTCGGCCGAACCGAGGTGCGTCAGGCCCGTGCCGGTCATCAGCAGGTGAGCGCTGTCGTCGTGGTCGATCGGGGCGAGCAGGTTGCCCGCCGCGAGTTCGGCCTTGATGTCGACCGCTTCGCCCTGCCCGGCAGCCTTGGCGGCATCGGCCAGCGTCACGCCTTCGGCGATGGCGCGCTGGGCGAGTTCACGCGTGGTGGTGACGCCCTTGAGGAAGTGGGCGGCGTCGCCCTCGGCAAGGATGACGGAGCGCACGCCGTTCGGCGCGCGATGCTGGAGCAGGCGAAGGTAGGTCATGGATCTCTCCCGGAAGGGACTTGGCCCTAACCGCGGCGCGCCTTCTTGGGGGAGCGCGCCGCGGGGATTGGGTTGGACTGGTTAGAGGGTAAGCGCGCCGTCGATCAGGCGGGGCGCGCCGTCACCGTAGGCTGCGTCGCGCAGTTCTGCCGGAAGCAGGCCCTGTGCGAAGTTCTGGTAGCTGACCGGACGCAGGAAGCGGTCGATCGCCATGCTGCCGACCGACGTGGTGCGCGGGTCGGAGGTCGACGGGAACGGGCCGCCGTGAACCATCGCGTGGCACACTTCGACGCCGGTGGGCCAGCCGTTGACGAGGATGCGGCCGACCTTGCGTTCCAGCACCGGGAGAAGACGCGAAGCGGCGGCTTCGTCGGCATCGTCCATGTGCAGGGTGGCGGTCAGCTGGCCTTCCAGGCCTTCGAGCAGGCTGGCGAGTTCGGCTTCGTCCTTGCAGCGCACGACGATAGAGGCAGCGCCGAACACTTCGTGGCCGATCGCCTTGTCCGCCAGGAACTGGGCCGCCGTGGTCTGGAACAGGATCGCACCGCCGGTGGTCTTGCTGCCTGCTTCGCCCTTGGCGAGGATTTCGACACCCGCATTGCCTTCGAGCGCTTCCACGCCCTTGGCATAGGCGGCGGCGATGCCGGTGGTGAGCATGGTCTGCGGCTTGGCTTCCGAGACGCTGCCGGTGGCGGCGGCGACGAAGGCGTCCAGGCCTTCACCCTCGACGGCCAGGATCAGGCCAGGGTTGGTGCAGAACTGGCCGGCGCCCATCGTCAGCGAACCGACGAAAGCGGTGCCGAGCGCTTCGCCGCGCGCCTTGAGCGCCTCGGGAAGCAGCAGAACCGGGTTGATGCTCGACATTTCGGCATAGACCGGGATCGGCACTTCGCGTTCCTGGGCCAGCTTGGCGAGAGCGAGACCGCCACCGCGCGAGCCGGTGAAGCCGACCGCCATGATACGCGGGTCCTGCACGAGGGCGGCGCCGAGTTCGTTCGAGGGGCCGACGAGGTGCTGGAACACGCCCTCGGGAAGACCGGCATCCTTGACGGCCTTGGTGATCGCGGCGGCAATCAGGCTGCCGGTGATCGGGTGGGCCGGGTGGCCCTTGACGACGACCGGGCAACCGGCGGCGAGCGCCGAAGCGGTGTCACCACCGGCGGTCGAGAAGGCCAGCGGGAAGTTCGAGGCGCCGAACACGGCGACCGGGCCGACCGGGATCATGCGCAGGCGCAAGTCGGGACGGGGCAGCGGGGCGCGGTCCGGCAGGGCCGGATCGATGCGCAGCTGCTGCCACTGGCCCTTGCGGACGACGTCCGCGAAGAGACGCAGCTGGCCAACGGTACGGCCACGCTCGCCTTCGCCGCGACCACGGGGCAGGCCGCTCTCGGCCATGTAGGCTTCGATCAGCGAATCACCGATGGCCATGATCTCGTCCGCGATTCGCTCCAGGAAAGCGGCGCGGGTTTCACGATCGGTTGCACGATAGGTATCGAAGGCGGCGGCAGCTGCGGCGCAGGCGGCAGCGACGTCGGCCGGGCCGTTCACGGCCAGCGGTTCACCGTGCGGTTCGCCGGTTTCGGCCACGATGGAACGGAATTCGGTCATTTGGGATCTCCCTATTTACTCCGACATATTCCCAGCGCATCAGAAACGCAATGTTTGTCGTTCCTTCATGTGGGAAGGGCTGTTACGTTTCCTGCGAGAGGTGCCAATAACAGTGTCAGAAGCCAATTTCGTGAACGATGAAGAAAGTGCAAGGCCCGCGGACGAGGCCCGGGGTCCCGGACGACGCCTGCACGGCGCTATCGCCCATAAACTGGGAACGGCCATCTTGTCCGGCAAATATGCACCCGGAGACATTCTTTCTGGCGAAGTGGCCTTCGCGGAGGAGCTGCAAGTCTCGCGCAGCGCCTATCGCGAGGCCATTCAAGTCCTGAGTGCGAAGGGTCTGGTGGCGAGCCGCCCCAAGGCCGGAACGCGAGTGCTCCCGCGTGAGCGCTGGAACCTGCTCGATCCCGAAGTGCTCGGCTGGGCCTTCGCCGGAGAGCCGGACATCGAATTCGTGCGCAGCCTGTTCGAACTGCGTGCCATCGTCGAGCCGGCCGCCGCACGCCTTGCCGCACAGCGCCGCGACAAGAACGACCTCAAGGCGATGAAGGACGCGCTGGCGGCCATGCGCCGCCATACCCTCACCACCGAGGCCGGGCGCGCGGCGGACCGCGATTTCCACAATGCGATCCTCCAGGCGACGCGCAACGACGCCTTGCTGGTGCTCAGCGCCTCGATCGGTGCGGCGGTGAACTGGACCACCCAGTTCAAGCAACGCGCCCGCGCCCTGCCCCGCAACCCGATCCCCGACCATGTGCGCGTCTATGATGCCATTGCCGCCGGAGATGCGGCGGCAGCAGCCGAAGCGATGAACGTCCTTGTGGACCTGGCGCTGGAGGATACCCGCAGCGCGATGGAGAAGAAGTAATAGGGAGACCGTCTTCCCGGACTTGATCCGGGTCGACGGCTTTCCTTACCGCTCCAAAAGAAAAAGCCCCGGCGATCGCTCGCCGGGGCTTTTTTGTTGACGCTGGACCGTCCGATTACTCGGCAGGCTCGGGAACCAGATCCGGCTCGGCGTTGGTCACCTTGCTGCCCCACAGTGCGTAGAACAGCACGTAGAGTTCGCATACCGCCGTCAGGATGAAGGAATTCTGGAGGCCGAAATTATCGGCCAGCCACCCCTGCACGATCACAAGCGCGCCACCGGCAATCGCCATGACCAGCAGGCCCGAGCCTTCCTCGGTCAGCGGGCCGAGGCCCTTGATGCCGAGGGTGAAGATGGTCGGGAACATGATCGAGTGGAACAGGCCGACCAGGATCAGCGACCACATGGCGACCGGGCCGCTGGCGAAGACCGTCACGATCATCACGATGAACGCGCCGACCGAGAAGAACGCCAGGACCTTGCCGGCGTCGAAACGCTGCATGATCGCGGAACCGGCGAAACGGCCGATCATCATGCCGCCCCACAGGAACGTGAGGTACTTACCCGCCTGCTCGTGCGTCAGGTTGGCGATGTCCGGCTGGCTGACGAAGTTCACGAAGAGGTTCGCCACGCCGATCTCGGCGATCAGGTAGATGAAGATCGCCGGAATGCCGAACACGAGGTTGCGGTGGTTCCACAGCGAGAGGTTCTTGCGCTGTTCCTTGGCGAGGCGTGAGTTGGCCGAACCCATGGCGGGCAGGGGGAACTTGGCGATCACCACGGCGAGGATCACCAGCACCACGGCGACCAGGCCATAGGGCAGGATCACCGAATGCGCATCAGCCAGACGCTCGGCATCGGTCAGCACGGTGCCGGCGGCCGACGTACCGCCCTTGGAACGACCGAGGATCAGGTAAGCGCCGAAAAGCGGGGCGAGCATGGTTCCGGCCGAGTTGAGCGCCTGCACCAGGTTGAGGCGCGAGGACGCGGTCTCGGGCTTGCCGACGACGGCGACATAGGGGTTGGCCGCAACCTGAAGCAGGGTGATGCCGCTGGCGATCACGAAGAGCATGAGCAGCGTGACGCCGTAGGACGGAATGCTGGCAGCCAGCATCATGCCCAGCGCGCCCGCCGCCATGATCAGCAGGCCGACGACCAGCGACTTCTGGTAGCCGACGCGCTCGATCAGCTTGGCCGAGGGAATCGAAGCGACGAAATAGGCGATGAACCACACCGATTCGATCAGCGTCGTCTGGGTGTAGCTCAGGTCGAACACGCTGCGCAGGTGCGGCAGCAGCGTGTTGTTGATGACGGTGATGAAGCCCCACATGAAAAACAGGCTGGCCAGCAGCGTCAGCGCCGGTCCGTAGCGGACTCCGGCTGGCTGCGCGTGAAGCACCGGGGCATCTCCAGATGAAACCACTGGGGGCATGACTATCCTCTCTAAACCAGTGAACCGCGCCGTGCCCTGCGGCAAACCGGCTTGCGCTCTTTCTATTTGTCGGACTATATGCGGGAAGCAATATCGTCAATGGGCGTCGTCGATGGGCTGCGTTCCCATCCACGTTGCGGAAACGACTTATTACAGGACAGATATGGGAGCTAGGGCAATGAGGAAACTGCGCAAGGCATTTGTAGCAACGGCGATATCCGCCTCGGCCTTGGCCCTTTCCAATCCGGCACTCGCCGCCGATGCCTCGCAGACTGCGGCAGGCGCGCTTTCCGACGGAACCCAGGTGACGGCGGTCACGCTGAAGGCCGCCAATGGCGTTTCCGCGACGATTCTCACCTATGGCGCCACGCTGTGGAAGATGATGGCCCCCGACCGCGACGGCAAGACGGCCGACATCCTGCTCGGCTACGACGATGTCGCCAGCTATGAAAAGCGCCCGAACTACTGGGGCGCCACCATCGGCCGCTACGGAAACCGTATCGCCGACGGCAAGTTCACGCTCGACGGCAAGACCTACCAGCTCCCCCAGAACGACCACGGCCAGTCGCTGCACGGCGGCGGCAAGGGCTTCGACGTGCAGAACTGGAAGGTCGAATCGATCAAGTCCGGCCCGGTGGCGACAGCGGTGTTCTCGCTCGTCAGCCCCGACGGCGCTTCGGGCTACCCCGGCACCGTGAAGACCAAGGTCACCTACTCGCTGGACGAGAAGGGCAACCTCCAGATCGTGTTCGACGCGACCACCGACAAGCCGACCGTGCTCAACATGACCAACCACGCCATCTTCAACATGGCCGGTGAAGGCAGCCCGCGCGACGCCATGCAGGAAGTGCTGACGATCCCCGCCGGCCACTACACCCCGGTCAACGACAAGCTGATCCCCACCGGCGAACTGCGCGACGTCACCGGCACCGTGTTCGACTTCCGCAAGGGCCGCCTGGTCGGCGAAGGCATCCGCGACGGCAAGGACGAGCAGATCGTCATGGGCCGCGGCTACGACCACAACTTCGCGCTCGACAAGGGCGTCACCAAGACCCCCGAACTGGCCGCCCGCCTCGAAGACCCCGTCTCCGGCCGCGTGCTGGAACTGCTGACGACCGAACCCGGCGTGCAGTTCTACGCAGGCAACTTCCTGGACGGCACGTTCATCGGCAAGAACGGCCACCTCTACCGCATGGGCGACGGGATCGCGCTGGAACCGCAGAAGTTCCCGGACTCGCCGAACCACTCGAATTTCCCGTCCACCCGCGTCGATCCGGGCAAGCCCTACAAGCATGTCATGATCTACCGCGTTTCCACGTCTTCGCGCTGACCTGAAAAGAAACGATCGACCATGACCGACAACAAGACTCCCCCCAAGC
Source organism: Novosphingobium lindaniclasticum LE124 (assembly GCF_000445125.1). Lineage (GTDB taxonomy): Bacteria > Pseudomonadota > Alphaproteobacteria > Sphingomonadales > Sphingomonadaceae > Novosphingobium > Novosphingobium lindaniclasticum. The sequence continues at coordinate 76,572 of NZ_ATHL01000050.1, read as the reverse complement.
TGCGTTCACGCGCCTGGTTCGACAATCCCGACAACATCGACATGACCTCGCTCTACCTGGAGCGTTACCTGAACTTCGGCATCAGCCTTGAAGAGCTTCGCTCGGGCAAGCCGATCATCGGTATCGCCCAGACCGGCAGCGACCTGTCGCCCTGCAATCGCCACCACATCGTGCTGGCCGAGCGCATTCGCGAGGGCATTCGCGAAGCCGGCGGCATCGCGCTGGAATTCCCGGTCCACCCGATCCAGGAAACCGGCAAGCGTCCGACCGCAGGTCTTGACCGCAACCTGGCCTACCTCGGCCTGGTCGAAGCGATCTACGGCTATCCGCTCGACGGCGTGGTGCTGACCACCGGCTGCGACAAGACCACCCCGGCGCTGCTGATGGCGGCCGCTACCGTGAACATCCCGGCGATCGCGCTTTCGGTCGGCCCGATGCTCAACGGCTGGCACAAGGGCGAGCGCACCGGTTCGGGCACGATCGTGTGGAAGGGCCGCGAGATGATGGCGGCAGGCGAACTCGACGCCGACGGCTTCATCAAGCTCGTCGCCTCGTCGGCCCCGTCTACCGGCTACTGCAACACCATGGGCACGGCGACGACGATGAACTCGCTCGCCGAAGCGCTGGGCATGATGCTGCCGGGCTCGGCCGCGATCCCCGCGCCTTACCGCGATCGCCAGGAATGCGCATGGCGCACCGGCAAGCGCATCGTCGACATGGTTCACGAGGACCTCAAGCCCTCGGACATCATGACGCTCGACGCCTTCCATAACGCCATTGCCGTCAACGCCGCCATCGGCGGTTCGACCAATGCCCCGATCCACCTTGCCGCGATCGCCCGCCACATCGGCGTCGACCTGCCGCTGAAGGACTGGGAGCGCATCGGCCACAAGATCCCGCTGCTGGTGAATCTCCAGCCCGCCGGCGAATACCTGGGCGAGGACTACTACCGTGCAGGCGGCGTCCCCGCCGTGGTCGCGCAGCTGATCAAGCAGGGCCTCATCCACGAGGGCGCGATGACGGTCAACGGCAAGACCATGGGCGACAACTGCCGCGATGCCGTGATCGAGGACGAGAAGGTCATCAAGCCTTTCGATCAGCCGCTGGTGGAAGAAGCCGGCTTCCTGGTCCTGTCGGGCAACCTGTTCGACGCCGCGATCATGAAGACGAGCGTGATCTCCAAGGAGTTCCGCGACCGCTATCTCTCGAACCCCGCCGACCCGGACGCCTTCGAAGGCAATGCCGTGGTGTTCGACGGTCCCGAGGACTATCACCACCGCATCGACGATCCGGCCACCGGCATCACCCCCGACACCCTGCTGTTCATGCGCGGCGCCGGTCCGATCGGCTATCCGGGCGCGGCGGAAGTCGTCAACATGCGTCCGCCTTCGTACCTCATCACCGAAGGGGTCCACTCGCTGCCGTGCATCGGTGACGGCCGCCAGTCGGGCACTTCGGGCAGCCCCTCGATCCTCAACGCTTCCCCTGAAGCGGCAGCCATGGGCGGCCTTGCCCTGCTGGAATCGGGTGACCGCGTGCGCATGGACCTCAAGAAGGGCCGCGTGGACGTGCTGATCTCCGACGAGGAACTGGCCGCGCGCCGTGCCGCTCTCGAAGCCAAGGGCGGCTATTCCTACCCGGCCTCGCAGACGCCGTGGCAGGAGATCCAGCGCTCGGTCGTCGGCCAGATGGACACCGGCGCGATCCTCGAAGGCGCCGAGAAGTACCAGCGCATCGCCCAGACCATGGGTCTGCCCAGGGACAACCACTAAGGGCGATAACCACTAAGATCGACATCCTGTCCGACCTAGCCGTCGGATGACCTTTCGGCCCTCGTCCCTTCCTGTCCCCACAAGGGAAAGGACGGGGCGAGGGCCGATTTACTTATAGGGAAAGTTTCATGACGCTTTGGCGCAAGATCGATCGCGACGTGCGCGATACCCTCGGCGAAGGCGCGCTCTGGAGCGCGCGCGACAATGCCTTCTACTGGGTCGATATCCTCGCCCCCGCCCTCAACCGCCTCAGCCTGGCCGACAACACCGTGACCCGCTGGGACATGCCCGCACGTCTCGGCTGGGTCGCGCCGCGCGCGGAAGGCGGCCTGATCGGCGGCTTCCAGGACGGCGTCGCCAACATCACCCTCGATCCCCTGACGATTTCCGAGCGCAACGATCCCGAGCCGCACCTGCCCGGCAACCGCATGAACGACGGCAAGGCCGACCGTCACGGCGCGATCTGGTGCGGCACGATGGACATGGCCGAGGAGGAAGTAACCGGCTCGCTCTACCGCCTCGCTCCTTCGGGCGAATGGCAGGTGATCGACACCGACTATACGGTGCCCAACGGCCCGGCCTTCTCACCCTGCGGCAACTGGATGTACCACGCCGATTCGGGCCGCCGCGTGATCTACCGCTTCGCCGTTGACGAAAACGGTGCGCGCGACCGCGAGGAATTCATCCGCTTCTCCGAGGAAGACGGCTACCCTGACGGCATGACCACGGACGCCGAGGGCTACCTCTGGACCGCCCACTGGGACGGCGGCAAGATCAGCCGCTTCGCCCCCGACGGCACGCGCGAACGCTCGATCGAACTGCCGGCAAAGCGCATCACCAACATCGCCTTCGCCGGCGAGAAGCTGGATCGCATGTTCGTGACCTCGGCGGCGACCGGCCTGCCCGAATCCGAATTCGACGGCGCGCTGTTCGAGGTCGACTCCGGCGTCACCGGCAATCCGGCCGGCATCTACCTCGGATAACGCACGGGGCCGTCTCCCCCGCCCCCGTTCGTCATTGCGAGCGCGGCGAAGCAATCCAGAGCGGCGCAAACCGCCTGGGTTGCCGCGTCGGCTCCGCTTCCTCACAATGACGAACGGAGTGGTGTGAGCGAGTGGAACGGCGCATCAGATTACCCCGTCACAGGATATCGGCCACGCCCTCCAGCCTCTCGCGCAGCTTCGCCAACGCCTGCGCCTTCAACTGGTGAACACGCGGGATCGAGACCTGAAGCACTTGCGCGATTTCCGCGAGGTTAAGCTCCTCCACGAAGTAGAGCTGGACGACCAGCCTCAATCGCTCCGGCAATGCCGTGACTGCTTCCACCACCGCGCCGCGCACTTCCTCGTCGGCCAGCAAAGCATGGCTGTCCGGTCGGTGGTCGGCAAAAGCCATGCTCTGATCCGAATAGGCTTCGTCGATCGGCTCGAAATGCAGCGGCTGGCTCGTGCCGCGCAGAGCCGCGAGTTCGCTTTCGCCGATACCCAGCGCTTCGGCCAGTTCGTGCGGCAGCGGCTCGCGCCCCAGCGTTCCGCGCAGCTCGGTTTCCTTGGCTGCAAGCTGCCGCCGTCGCTCGCTCGCCCCGCGCGACATCGGCACGGTGCGGCGGATCAGGTCGACCATCGCCCCCCTCACCCGCATCTTGGCATAGGCCGCAAATCCGTCTTCGCTCGGCCCCCGATGCTTCTGCGCGCATTCGGTCAGCGCCACGAGACCTGCCTGGATCAGGTCCTCCAACTCCATGCCCGGCCTGCCGCTGCCATGAACATGCCAGGCGAGCCGCCGCACCATGGGCAGGAAGCGCCGCACCCGATCGGCTACCTCGCCCTGGTAAGCACCGGCGACGCGATGCGCCGGAACGCCGAAACCACGCTGATCCTGTTTCATGCTGCCATGCTTTCGGCTTGGTCAGGGTGGGGCAGCCCGGGAACCGATGGCCCCGGCGGAGCCGCGCCGATGACGTCGACGACTTGGATGGGCTGGGTCGGCGGCAGTTCCGCGATGGAAAGCACCAGGCACGACGGAGCCCGGAGGCGCAGCAAACCGGACAAGGCGCGGCGGGCGCGCGGCTGGACGACCAGCGCCAGGGGCACGTCGTCCGAACCCCGCGCATCGCAGAGCATGGCGATCCGCTCTCCGATCATGCGGGCGAGATCCGGCTCGATCACCGGCTGGCCGGTAACCGGATCGGCCATTCCCTGCACGATGGCCGCTTCCAGCCCCGCGTCCAGCGTGAGCACCGGCAGCCGCTCGTAAGGCGGGCACACACGCCCGACGATCAAGGCGCCCAGATCCGCGCGCATGAGTTCGACCAGGCGATCGTGATCGACCGTCTGCTGCACCGCGCGGCTGAGACTCGCCAGGATCGGCAGGGGGTGGGCGATGGATATGCCATCCTCCAGCAAGGCGCGCAGCAGCCAGGTCATCGCCGCCAGCGAGAGCGGTTGGGGATGGACCGTCTCCACCAGGCCCGCCGCGTGCTCCCGGATCCCTTCGAGCAGTGCCTTGACCTCGTCCGGCCCCAGCAGTTCGTGGGCGCGCTCGGACAGGAGTTGATGGAGATGGGTCGCGATCACCGTGCCGGCATCCACCGTCAGGAAGCCCTCGGCCGTGGCATGGTCGCGCGCGGCGGGGTCGATCCACAGGGCCGGGCAGCCGAAGCTGGGATCATGCGTGGCTTCTCCCCGCAGGCCGTGATGGGCCCGCGCTTCTCCGGTATCGATGGCAAGCACCCGATCGGCGCGGATCGTGGCGCTGCCCAGGGTGACGCCGCCCAGCACTACCCGATAGTCGTAGGGCGGCATGTCCAGCGCGTCGCGGACGCGGAACTGCGGCACGATGAAGCCAAACGACTGGCTGAGCTGCTTGCGCACGCCCGTCACCCGGCTGACCAGCGGGGCCCCTCGGCGCTCATCCACCAGTTGCACAAGGCCGTAGCCGAGCTCGATGGTGATCAGGGTATGATCGGAGACCTCCTCCAGCGCGATGCGCGAGGGGTCGGCGACCTGCGGCGCTTCGGGTACGGGCTCGGGCAGGATGCGGCGGCCACGCAGCAGGTGCCAGATCCAGAACGCCAGCGCGGCGGCGGGCAGGAACACAGTCTGCGGCATCGCCGGGATCAGCCCGATCGCCGTCAGCACCACGCCGACCGGCAGCCATGTGCGGGCGTCGGCGAACTGGCCGCCGATCTGCCCTGCCAGATCCCTGCTGTCGGAGACGCGGGTGACGATCACCGCCGCCGCGATCGACAGCAGCAATGCCGGTACCTGGGCTACCAGTGCGTCGCCGATGGCCAGCGTGATGTAGGTCTGCGCGGCTTCGCTTGCCGAGAGGCCGTGGCTGATCATGCCCAGGCAGAAGCCCGCGACGATGTTGACGCCCAGGATCAGCAGGGCAGCGATCGCGTCGCCCTTCACGAACTTGCTGGAGCCGTCCATCGAACCGTAGAAATCGGCCTCGGTCGACACCTCGCGGCGGCGGGCCTTGGCCTCGGCGGCAGTCATCAGCCCGGCCGCGAGGTCGGCATCGATGGCCATCTGCTTGCCCGGCAGCGCATCGAGCGTGAAGCGCGCCGAGACTTCGGAGACCCGGCCCGCGCCTTTCGTCACGACCACCAGATTGATGATGACCAGGATCAGGAAAACGAAGATCCCAACCGCGAAGTTGCCGCCGATCAGGAACTTGCCGAAGGATTCGATGACGACGCCGGCCGCCGCCTCGCCTTCGTGTCCATGGACCAGGACGACGCGGGTGGATGCGACGTTGAGCGCGAGGCGCAGCAAGGTCGCGAACAGCAGGACCGAGGGGAAGGAGGAGAAGTCCAGCGGCTTCTCCGCGTTCATCGCCGCCATCAGGATCGCCAGCGAAAGCGCGATGTTGAGCACGAACGACACGTCCAGCACGAAGGCCGGAACGGGCACGATCATCAGCACGATCAGCGCGAGGATGCCCGCCGGCAGAGCCATGTTGCCGAGGTCGCCGAAGCGGTGCAGCAGCCGGTTCACAGGCCCAGCTCTGCAAGCCGGGCATAGGCCTTGCGGACATGCGCGGGGCCGCCGGCGCCCCCCGCATCGTAGAGGCCGCGCAAGGTTTCGGCCATGGAGTGACGCGGCGGCGCAGCAACGACCTGCGGCGACGAGCGGGCCGCCGCGCGAAATTCATGGGCGACGGGGCCGATCGGATCTTCCCCGCTCCGGCTCCGGTAGGCGTGATCCGACGAGGCGGCCCTCTCCATGGCACCTGCCATTTTCGACCGCATCAGGTCCATCACGCCGCCGAGGCTCCGGGGTGCGCCGCCCTGGTAGAAGATCAAGGGGTTCGCCGCAGCCGCAGCCGGAAGGATCGAAGACGCGGACCGCAGGGGATCGGCGGCAAGGGCGGACAGGAACTCGCCCGCTCCGGCAGCCCCCAGGAAGTGTGCCAGATAGAGCTCGGTCGCGTCCGGCTCTCGCCCGAGCCGGGCGGTCAGTTCCGCCCGATTGTCGTTGGCGAGCTCCGCCGCCATGAGTGCGGAAGCCTGGGCATCGTAGCGCAAGTCCATGATGCGCGCCCGCAGGCCAGGATCGGCAAGCCCGCCGCCGCTGACCACCTGCTGGACCCAGGCCATGCCGTGGTCGGCAGCGTGGCGACCCAGCGTGCCGAGCCAGGTACCCTTGGTGAACTGGAAGAGTCCTGCCGCGCTGGAGGTGGCTGCTCGGGCTGCGGGGTCGAAATTCGACTCCAGGCTTGCCTGGGCCATGAGATACTGGAAATCGATGCCGGTGGCCAAGGCCGCCCTTGCGATGGCCGCCTGTACCGCGCCGCCGGGCGCGGAAGGAGCACTCATGGCGATACCGGTGCTTCGTGCCTCGCTCAAATCGATGTTCCGATCCAATTGCTTCGGCAGAAGACTGAGCAAGCACCGTGCCAGCCCCGTTCCCCGGAGCGCTCAAAGTCTCAGATGCTGCCTCCGCGCCGAGCCGCTGCGCCGCCCGCCGCCACCAGAGCGTACTTTGTCCCGGCGCGATAAAGTTGCGGCGCCCCGGTCAGAGCGCCAAGCCGGCGGGCGACATTGGCGGCTATGATGTTGCGAACCTGCCGGTTTGTCTCGTTGAGCCGCCGTGCGGTTTCCAGCATGCCCCGACATTCCTCGTCGAGCGGGAAGCCATCGCCGCCGACTCCTGCACCGCGATCCAGTACGGCGCAGAGGCGATCCTTGTCGCGCGCCGTGCCCAGGATGGCGGCAAGGTCCAGACCGGCAAGCGCTTGCCGCTCCGCTTCCAGAACGGCAAGCATCTGCCGCAAGGTCTCGTGCAGTTCACCTGCGGCGGCGGGCGCTGTCATTCCCGGTGGCTCGCCAGAAGCACGCCGGCCGCGATCATGGCGTCCGCGATCTGCGTGGGGATCACCGGATAGGTTCCGTTTGCCACCGCACGCCGGATCTCCGCTACGCGCTCGGCGTCGATCGGGGCCGCTCCGGGATCGAGCGCGGAGGAGCCATCGACCACCGGACTTTCCGCCCAGGCCGAGAGGCTGGGCGCGCCCGGTTTCGCGCCGGTAGGCTTCGCCTCGGACGGCCCGGTCGGCCGTGCCAAGCGGCCGTTGATCGCGCCGGTGGCGCTGGTCGATCCCACTTCGATGGGGGGCATTGTCTGGCTCCTCAAGATAAGGTTTCCCTCAAGGACGACGGGGAACGGAGGGCGTTAAGGCTCTCGAACACGAATTTGCGCGAATGCGTGTTCGTCGGCCGCCGAACGAGGTTAAGGCAGCGGAAACGAAACGAGTCCCGGCCGGACGACTTGCGCCCGCATCTCCTCGGCCCGCCCCTTGCCCGGCGACAGCGGGCGTACCCGTATCCAGGCGCCGATGGCGCCGCCTTCCAACGCTTCACCCGGCTGCGAAACCGCGAAGCCGTCTCCCCGGATCGTGATCGCCACGGCATCGCCGCGCCGAACGGCCTGAGGTGCGGGTTGTCCGGGGGCCTCGGTCGGCGCACGCCGTACCGGCACGAAAAGCCGCCAGCCTCCGAGGTCGCCGCACTGGACCACCACGCTGTCCCGCATCGCGGAGCGCCAGGAGAGTGTCAGGCCCGCACCGCAGGGCCGCAGCCGCAGCCGCCGATCCACAGGCAGGGTAGCGCCGCCCTCGCCGCCGATCGGCACGCCCGTGAAAGCCGCGACCTGCCGGTCGATCGCGTCGAGATCGGCGAAACCGCTGTATGCGTGCGCCGGCGTGCTGGCCAGCAAGACAAGGCCGAGGATCGGCATCGCAGCGTTCATGGCCCTGGTATCCCTTCGCTGGAACGGTCGCCACGTTCCAGCAAGCTCCGTGCCACCGCGTCGGCGGGAGCGGGATCGTCGAAGGCCAGAACCGCGCGCGCCGGTCCGCGCCCCGGCTCGACGACGATCCTTGCCCGGATCCCGTGGGAGCCCGCCTGCCGCGCGAGACTGGCGGCTTCGGCAAGCGCGGCGGCAGGAGTTTCCGGGGCGGGACCGTAAAACGCGGTTATCGTCAGCCGCTGCCGCGGATCAGCCGCCTGCTGCGACAGCCAGGGGCCGAGCGGCGGCGCTCCGGGCAAGGCAAGGTAGACGGCCAGCGGCGTTCCCGGCGGGGATGCCGCAGCGTCCCTCGACGAGGGCGCCGGGGTCATCGCGCGCCGCTCGCCCTCCTGCCGGCTCAGGGCCGCCGCGGCTATCATGAACAGGATGAGCGACAGGTCGGCCAGCGAGGTTTGCCAACTGGCCGCGACCCTTGCGCTCATGGCCTCGCTTCCGCGACCCCGCGCAAGTGAGGCTCGGCACGGGGCAGTGCGTCGGCCACTTGCGCCTCGATCCAGTCGATCACGGCCTGCCGGTCTCGCTCCTCGTCGGCGGCGCGGCGGGCCACGACCCGTCCGAGCGGCGTGAAGAACAGGTTGCCGAGCAGCAGGCCGTAGAGCGTCGTCAGCACCGCCATCGAAATCGCCACCGAGAAGTCGCCGCCCGGCCGGTCGAGCGGCGGGAGCTGGTTGAGCGCCACCAGCGTCCCCGCCAGACCGAACACGGGAGCCAGGTCGCCGGCCTGGATGAACGTGCGGACGGCACGCTGACTGCGCTCAACACGGCTGCGCTTGTGTGCGCAGTGGGCAAGCTGGAGCGCGCCGAGCGAGCGGCTGCCGATCAGCATCTCCGTCGCCTCGTCGAACTCGGCATCGCCGGTGTGGGCAGGACGCGACCGGATCACCCCGTCCTGCCGGATCTCCTGGACCTGCACCGCCAGATCCGCCCGCGCGCGCTCGGGATCGAAAGGGCGGTGGAACAGGGCGCCTACCGCTCCCAAGGCCGTGACGCAGTCCCCGAGGCCGCAGCGCAGGACCGTTGCAAGACACGTACCGCCCACGACGATCAGGGCACTGACAGGGTCCAGAAGATGTTCGGGCTGCATGGCGGACTGTTCTCCTTATCACCCGGAGAACGGCAGGTTCGATGGCTTTTCAGCCCCGGTTGCACCTTGCCGGATAGCGGCAAACGCTTGCCGCCCGCACTGCCGAGTGCTGTCCGCTGCGAACCCGGAAACGTGCCGATGCAAAGGCTTCGCAAGATTGGCACGCTGTTTGCGACGATCGCGGCACCCCTAGCTGGAGCCGCAACGCCATGTCACGAGACCTGTTCGGGATACACGCCGCCGCGCTGGAGCTTCGCTCGCAGCGCATGGGCCTGATCGCCTCGAACATCGCCAATGCCGCGACGCCCGGATACAAGGCGCGCGACATCGACTTCACCGCCGCCCTGCGCTCGGCGGAGCGCGGCATCGGCCTTGCCGACGCTGCCAAAAGTGCCGCGCTCTACCGCATGCCGGTGATGCCCTCCCTCGACGGCAACACGGCGGAACTTCAGAACGAGCAGCTCGCCTTTTCCGAGAACGCCGTCGGCTATTCGGCCACGCTCCAGTTCATCCGGGGGCGGGCGGAGACCCTTACCCGCGCGCTGAAAGGCGAGTGACGATGCCGGGCACCCGCCAACCCATGACCCTGTTCACCCTGGCCCAGCGCGGCATGTCCGCGCAGCTCGTGCGGATGAACGCGGCGGCCTCGAACCTCGCGAATGCCGGTACCGTCTCGGCCAGCGAGGACCTGGCCTACAAGCCGATCCGTCCCGTCTTCGCCGAAGACATGGACCGGGCGAGCGGCCTCGCGTCGGTCAGCGTGCAGGGCGTCCTGCGCGAAGGCGCCGCCGCCGTGCGGCAGCACAGCCCCGACCACCCGCTCGCCAATGCCGATGGCGACGTCTGGACCGCTCCCGTCGACGAGAACGCCGAGATGGTCGAGATGCTCGAAGCCTCGCGCCAGTACCAGAACCTGGTCGAGGCCCTCGCCACTGCCAAGCAGCTGATGCTCGACACGATGAGGATGAAATGACCGTTATCACCACCACCGCTGCGAGTTCAGCGGCCAAGAGCGCCACGTCCAGCGGCAAGACCTCACTGGGAGACCTCGACCAGGGCGATTTCCTGAAGCTGATGCTGGCGCAGATGAAGCAGCAGGATCCGTTCAGCCCGATGGATCAGACCGAGATGCTGGCACAGATGGCGCAATTCTCGGCGCTCGCCGGCACGACGGAGATGGCGGGCACGCTCAAGACCATCTCCTCGAAGCTCGACACTCTCGTCAGCGCCCAGACCGCCGCGCAGGCGGCGATCGCTGCTCTGACTGCTCGCGACTAAGCCCTACCCCAGGAGACGCGCATGTCCTTCTACACCTCGCTCACCGGGCTCAAGAGCGCCCAGACCGACCTCAACGTCATCTCGAACAATATCGCCAATGCCGAGACGGCGGGTTTCAAGAAGAGCAACACCGCCTTCGCCGACATCGTTTCCTCCTCGATCCTCACCGATCCCTCGCTCACCACCGGCATCGGCGCCCGTGTCGCGTCGATCCAGCAGAACTTCGGCCTCGGCGCCATGGAGCAGACCGGATCGGCGCTCGACGTAGCGATCAACGGCGAGGGTTTCTTCACTCTCGCCTCGCCGCTCTCCGGCGCCATCGAGTATACCCGCGCCGGAGCCTTCGCGGTGGACGGCCAGGGCTATATCCACAATACCCAGGGATCGCGGCTGCAGGTCTTTCCCGTCAATGCCAGCGGCGGGATCGCCGGGACCACGCCGCAATCGGCGCAGATCCCGCAGACCAATGCCGCCGGCGCGGAGTATGCCGGCATCACCATCGAGCCCACCGGCGACGTCGTGGCGACGTATGCCGATGCCTCGAACGTCACGATCGGGATCGTCGCACTGGCTTCCTTCATTGCGCCGAACGGCCTGAAGCAGCTCGGCAACGCCTCGTGGTCGGCCACCGGCCGCTCCGGCGCGGCCACTTACGGGCAGCCCGATTCCGGCCTCTACGGCAGCCTGCTGTCGGGCAATATCGAACGCTCCAATGTCGATCTTTCCGAGGAACTGGTCAGCCTGATCACCGCGCAGCGCTATTTCCAGGCCAATGCCAAGGCAGTCGATACCGAGACGCAGATCTCGCAGACGATCATCAACCTGCGGACCTGACGAGTTCCCCGCCATGGACCGTCTGATCTACACCGCCGTTTCGGGCATGAACGCCTCGCTCAACCATGAGCGGGTCATCGCCAGCAACATGGCCAATGCCCACACCATCGGCTTCCGTGCGGAGATCCTCCAGGCCACGCCGAATACCCTGGAGGGGCCGCAGATCGAGGTTCGCGCGCTTTCCGGCACCGAAGTGACCGGCGCCTCGATGACATCCGGCACGGTCAACCGCACCGGCCAGCCGCTCGACGTCGCCATGCAGGGCGATACCATGCTCGCGGTGCAGGGGGAGGACGGCGGCGAGGCATATACCCGGCGCGGCGACCTCTCGATTACCCCAACCGGCGTGCTCCAGAACGGCGAGGGCCTGCCGGTGCTGGGCGAGAGCGGGCCGATCACGCTTCCGCCGGGATCCATCCCCACCATCGCGCAGGACGGCGGCATCCTCGTCACCGATCCCGCCACGCCTGGCCAGCCGCCGCAGCGGGTGGATCGGCTCAAGCTGGTGGATCCCACCGGATCGCGCATCGCCAAGGATCTGACCGGAGTGTTCCGGGTCATGGCCCAGGGCGGACCACCCGGCGTCCTGCCCGAAGACGAAAACGCCAGCGTCATCCCCGGCGCGCTCGAAGGATCGAACGTCTCTCCCTCGCAAGTGCTGACCGAGATGATCTCCGCCCAGCGCCTGTTCGAAATGCGAACCAAGCTCGTCGAGACCGCCCGCGAACTCGACGAGGGCAGCGTGCGCCTGATGCGCATCGATAGCTGAGGATCCACGAAGATGCCCACGTCCGCTCTACAGGTCGCCCGCACCGGGCTCGAGGCGCAGGACACGCGCATGCGCGTGATTGCCAACAACCTGGCGAATGTCAGCACCACCGCCTTCAAGCGGGACCGCGCCAACTTCGCGACCCTGGCCTATCAGGATGCGCGCGTGGCGGGGGCGCAATCGTCCAGCGAAACGACTTATGCCACCGGGCTCAATCTGGGCACCGGGGTCGCCGTGCAGTCCACCAGCCGCATGGAGACGCAGGGCTCGCTCCAGACCACCGGCAATACCTTCGATCTCGCGCTGGACGGACAGGGCTATTTCCAGATCGCCCTGCCGGGCGGCGAGTTGGCCTATACCCGCGCGGGCAATTTCACCCGCTCGCCGCAGGGCGAGCTAGTGACTTCGCAAGGCTATCTGCTCCAGCCAGCGATCACCGTGCCCGAAGGCGCGACGGCGATCACGGTCGCCCAGAACGGCACTGTCTCCGCCCAGATCGACGGGCAGAGCGACCCCACCGAACTGGGCCAGATCACCATCGCCAATTTCACCAACCCGGCGGCGCTTCAGGCCGCTTCGGACAACTTCCTGCGCGAGACCGCGGGCAGCGGCCCGGTCCAGCTGGGCGTGGCCGGAGAGGAAGGACGCGGATTTCTGCGGCAGGGGATGCTCGAAGGCTCGAACGTCAACATCGTCGAGGAACTGGTCGACATGATCGAGACGCAGCGCGCCTACGAGATCAACTCGAAGATGATCTCCTCGGTGGACGAGATGCTGCGCAACGCGAACCAGACGCTGTGACGATGGTCGCGCGCAGGATCGTACTGGCCGGGGCCGCGCTGGCAGTGCTCGCCACGCCTGCACTTGCGAAAAAGCCGCCGAGGCCCTCCGGCTTCGAGCCCAGCCTGCCGGAACCGGCGCCCCCGCAAGCCCAACCCGCGACCGGCGGCATCTTCAGCGTCTCTCTCGGCTATGCCCCGCTCCACGGCGGCACTCGCGCCGCCCGCGTCGGGGATTCACTGACCATCCTGCTCGTGGAATCGACCACCGCCGCCAAGACCGCCGGCTCCCGGAGCCAGAAGAGCGGCGGCGCCGCGATCGTGCCGCCGCCTTCGGGGCCGCTGTCCTTTCTCAAGCCCGATGCCCTTAACGCCAGCTCCTCCTCGACGTTCAATGGTCAGGGCAGCGCGACGCAGACCAGTTCGCTGAATTCGGTCCTGTCCGTGACCATCGCCGAAGTGCGGCCCAACGGAACCGCGCTCGTAAAAGGAGAGAAGAAGATGCTCGTCAGCCAGGGAAACGAATGGGTGCGGTTCTCCGGCATCGTCCGCCTTGCCGACATCGACGAGGACAATACCCTCGCCTCCACCCGCGTCGCCGACGCCCGCATCGAATATGCCGGCAAAGGCGCCATCATGCGCAGCGGACGGCAGGGCTGGCTTGGCCAGTTCTTCAACCGAATTTCGCCGTTCTGATGCCGCCGCCCATGCTCTCCAGGCGGGAACGCTGGCTGCCCGCGCTGCTCGCGGCGCTGTTGGCATCGCTGATCGTGTTCCTCGCCCCGCTCGACGCCCATGCCGAGCGGCTACGCGATCTCGGCCAGTTCCAGGGCGTGCGCTCCAACCAGCTCACCGGCTACGGCGTGGTGGTCGGCCTGCCCGGCACCGGGGACGACAATCTCGAATATACGACCCAGGCCATGAAAGGCGTCTCCGGTCGCATGGGCCTGACCCTGCCGCCCGGCATCTCGCCCGGCCTGAAGAACGCCGCCGCCGTCATGATCACGGCGGACCTTCCCGCCTTCGCCAAGCCCGGCCAGCGCATCGACGTGACCGTCTCCACCATCGGCAAGGCCAAGAGCCTGCGCGGCGGCGCGTTGATCCTCACCCCGCTCTACGGGGCGGACGGCCAGATCTATGCCATGGCGCAAGGCAACCTCGCGGTGGGCGGCCTGGGCGTTTCGGCGCGGGACGGCTCCAACGTCACCATCAACATCCCGACCGTCGGCCGCATCGCCGAAGGCGGCAGCGTGGAGCGCGCCGTCTCGACCGGCTTCGAGGGCGGAGAAGCCCTGCGCTGGAACCTGTTCAATTCGGACTTTCTCACCGCCGCCCGCGTGCGCGACGCCATCAATACCCGCCTGCCGGGCACGGCCACGGTGGAGGACGGCGTCACGGTCGCCCTGCGCCTGCCGGGCGATCCCGATACCCGCGCCTCGATGATGGCGGCGATCGAGATGATCGACGTCGATCCCGCCGAGACTCCCGCCCGCGTCATCGTCAACAGCCGCACCGGGACGGTCGTGATCAACTCGGCCGTGCGCCTGTCGCCGGCCGCGATCAGCCACGGCAAGCTCACCGTGCGCATCCAGGAAAACCCCATGGTCGTCCAGCCCGCGCCGTTCAGCCGGGGCCGGACCGAAGTGGAACAGCATTCCGCCATCGACACCGAGGAGGAGAGGCGGTCGGTCGCCCTGTTCAAGGGCGGTGCCTCGCTCTCCCGCGTGGTCGATGCGCTCAATCTGCTGGGCGTCACGCCTTCTGACCTCGTGGCGATCCTCGAAGCGCTCAAGCAGGCCGGCGCCCTGAAAGCGGAGATGGTGGTGATATGAGCGCAATCCCCTCCCATCTCCCCGGCATGACCGTCGCGCCCGGAGCCACCGACCGCGAGAAGTTGGCCGCCACCGCCCGGCAGTTCGAAGCGATCTTCGTGCGCCAGATGCTGGCCGAAGCCCGCAAGACCCATTTCGGAGGCGAGCGGCTCTTCTCCAGCCAGGCGCTGGATACCTTCAACCAGATGCAGGACGAGCACTTCGCCGACGCGACCGCCCAGAGCGGCGTGCTGGGTCTCGCGAAGATCATCGAGGAGCAGATGACGCGATTCCTGCCCGCGCAAAAGGACAGGGACTAAGCCATGGCCGCCGACCTCCTCACCATCGCCCGCTCCGGCACGCGCGCGGCCAAGGCCGCACTGGATGTGACGGCGCAGAACATCACCAATGCCTCTTCGGCGGGCTATGTCCGCCGAAGCGTCTCGCTGGCGGAACTGGGCGTCAACTCTGTCCTTTCCCAGCCCGGCGCGATCAACCTGGCAGGCGTGCGCATCGCCGGGATCGTTCGCAATGCCGACATGTTCCGCCAGTCCGAAGTGCGCCGCACCGGCTCCGACGCCGCACGGGCCGGGGCCGAAGTGCAGGGCCTGCAAAACATCGAGAGCGCGGTTGAGCAGACCGGCGTCTACGATGCCATCGTCGATTTCGAAGCCGCGCTGAAGCAGCTCCTGTCGGACCCGACCGACGGCTCGCTGCGTGCCTCGGCCCTTGAACAGGCCCGCACTCTTGCACAGACCTTCAACACCGCCGCCTCCAGCCTCGATGCCGTGGGCGAGGGCCTGCGCTTCGAGGCGCAGGACGCGGTCGGTTCGGTCAATACCACCGCTGCCGAACTGGCCCGCGTCAACTTGCGCCTGGGCCGCGCATCGGACGCATCGAGCGACCAGACCAGCCTGCTCGACCAACGCGACTCGCTGCTGGAAAAGCTGAGCGGGCAAGTCGATATCTCGACCACATTCGCAGCCGACGGCTCGGTGCAGGTGCGGATCGGCGGATCGGGCGGGCCGAGCCTGGTGAACGGCGGCAGCGCCGCGACGCTGGCCATGACCGTCGACGCCGACGGCACCATCGCCTTCACCCTTGGCGGTGCGGCGGCGACCCTGTCTTCCGGCGCGCTCGCGGGCAAGGGACAGGCCCTCACCGAACTGGCGGGCGTCCGTGAGCAGCTCGATGCGATCGCCGCGGGCGTGATCTCCACGCTCAATACCGCGCAGGTCGCGGGAGCCGACCTCACCGGCGCGGCCGGACAGCCGTTGCTCTCGGGCAGCGCCGCCGCCGACATCGCGCTGGCCCTCACCAGCGGCAGCCAGATCGCCACCGCGCCCGCCGGGTCCGGCGCCAACAGCCGCGACACCTCGAACCTCGTCGCCATGCGCGCCGCGCTTGAAAGCGCCGACCCGGCCGGGGCCATGGACGCCCTGCTCTTCGGCATTTCCAGTGCCGTCGCCGGGCGCACCGTCACCCGCAATGCGCTCGAATCGATCGCCGGCACCGCCAAAGTCGCGCTTCAGGCCCAGGCCGGTGTCGATCTCGACGAGGAAGCGCTCAATCTTACCCGCTTCCAGCAGGCGTTCCAGGCATCCGGCCGGATCATGCAGGTCGCTTCCGACATCTTCGATT
This sequence comes from Novosphingobium lindaniclasticum LE124, assembly GCF_000445125.1. Classification (GTDB taxonomy): domain Bacteria; phylum Pseudomonadota; class Alphaproteobacteria; order Sphingomonadales; family Sphingomonadaceae; genus Novosphingobium; species Novosphingobium lindaniclasticum. The sequence continues at coordinate 60,287 of NZ_ATHL01000050.1, read as the reverse complement.
CCATCCTCGCCATCAGGTAACCCGCGCCATGCCGATCGTATCCACCAGCACCAGCGCCTTCTTCGAACGCGCCCGCCGCGACATGAAGGACTTGCGCACGCAGGCCGAGAACTACCAGGCGCAGATGTCGAGCGGCAGCAAGCTGGAACGCTCCTCGGACAATCCCGTCGCCGCCTCGCGCCTGCGGGCGCTGGCCCGGCAGGAGAAGCTGTCCGGGATCGACCAGACCAGCGCCCGGCGCGCCAATGCCGATCTGTCGCTGGCCGATGCCGCGATGTCGGACATGGCGGACGCGCTGATCCACGCGCAGGAACTGGCGATGCGCGCCTCCAGCTCCACCCTCACCGACATCCAGCGTGCCTCCATCGGCGAGGAATTGGACCAGATCTTCAACAACCTGCTCTCGCTCGCCAATGCGCGGGATTCGAGCGGGCATGCCCTGTTCGGTGGCGAGAGCGCAGGGGATGCCTATGCGCTCGAGGCCTCGGGCAAGGCGGTCTACGTCGGCACGACCGGTTCCCGCGAACTGCCCCTGGGCGATGGCCAGAGCGTCACCCCCTCGCTGACCGGCCCGACGTTCCTGTCGTTCGGCGCCGCCGACGGCAGCGTAACCGATCTTCTGACCGTGGTTCATACCCTGGCCCAGGCCCTGAAGGGCGGCTCGGCCGATCCGGCCGGGGCGGCGGGCAATGCGCTGGCCGATCTCAGGACCGGGCTGGACACCCTCTCAACCGGGCAGACGGTGATCGGCACCCGCCTCGCCTGGATCGACGTGACCGACGATCGGCGCGTCAACTTGTCGGAATTGCGCTCCTCGGAAGAGGCGGACCTCGGCGGCGTCGATCTCGCCACGGCGCTGGCGCAGCTTCAGGAAACGATGACGGTGCTGGAAGCCAGCCAGGCCAGCTTCACCCGACTCGCCTCGCTCAGCCTGTTCGACAGGATGGGCTGAACCGCGTTTCGCCTCCAGCCTGCCACTGCGACTGAATCCGGGGGACTGCCTGCATGTTCGTGATCATCGGCGTCGTCATCCTGCTGGTGATGGTCTTCGGCGGCTTTGCGATGACCGGCGGGGCGCTCGGCCCGGTCATGGAAGCGATCCCGCACGAGATGCTGATCATCGGCGGCGCCGCGATCGGGGCCATCGTCACCGGCAATTCGATGCACGAGATCAAGGCGCTGGGCGGTGGGCTGGGCAAAGTGTTCAAGGGGCCGCGCCACAACCGGCAGGACCACATCGACGCCATCATCCTGACCACCCGGCTGATGAAGATCCTGCGTTCGGAAGGGCCGGTGGCGCTGGAAAGCCATGTCAACGAACCGGAGACCTCCGCACTCTTCGCGGAGTTTCCGCGCCTGCTCGCCAACAAGCCGCTGGTCCACCTGATCTGCGACACCCTGACCCTGATCGTCGTCTCCTCCGGCACGCTGGAGGTCCACGCGGTGGAGGACGTGATGGACAATGCGATGAAGACCCATTTCCACGAGAGCCACGAACCGCAGCATGCCCTCCAGGGCCTTGCCGACGCCCTTCCGGCGCTGGGTATCGTCGCCGCCGTGCTGGGCGTGGTGAAGACCATGGGTTCGATCGACAAGCCGCCCTCGATCCTGGGCGCGATGATCGGCTCGGCGCTGGTCGGCACCTTCATGGGCGTGCTGCTGGCCTACGGGATCGTCTCGCCGCTGGCCGGAAGGCTGAAACAGGTGCTGGAGCAGGACGAGCAGATCTTCCAGGCGGTTAAGCAGGTGATCATCGCCAGCCTGCACGGCTGGCCGCAGCCGCTGGTGGTGGAATCGGCCCGCTCCGGGCTGGGCCATGCCTTTCGCCCCGGGCTTTCCGAACTGCTCGACGCCATGAGAGGCCGCTGACATGGCCACGAAGAAGACGCCCGAGCCGCCGCGGCCGGACACCATGGCGGCGCCTGGAAGGTGGCCTATGCCGACTTCGTGACGGCTATGATGGCGTTCTTCCTGCTGCTCTGGATCCTGGGCGCGACGACCGAGAAACAGCGGCGCGGCATTGCCGACTACTTCACGCCTACACTGGTCAAGACCAAGCAGGGCAGCGCCGGGTCGGGACAGGGCGTGCTCGGCGGGGCATCCTTGACGCAAGTGGACAACTATCCGTTCAAGGCCGGGCAGACCGGCACCAAGACCCTCACCATCCCGCGCGACGCCACCGGCGGCCCCAAGGAAGGCGGCTCCAGGATCAAGCGCAGTTCGCGTGCCAAGGAAGCGCTCGAGAAGAAGCTCGCCTCGTCCGAACGCCTGCGTCGTCTTGCCCGGCAGGTGCGCATGGTGGACACCACGCAAGGGGTGCGGATCGACATGGTCGACGATGCGGACTTCTCGATGTTCCGCCTGGGCACCACGATCCTGACCCCGCAAGCGGTGGAGCTGCTCTCGGCGATCGCACAGGCCATCGGTCCCACGGGAGGCCCGCTGACGATCAGAGGGCATACCGACGCCTTGCCCTACAAACAGGGCATCGCCGGCAACAACTGGTCGCTTTCAGCCGGGCGCGCGGAAGCAACCCGCCAGCAATTGATTCGCGATGCCGTGGACGGCGCCCGGTTCAAGCGCATCGAAGGCGTGGCCGACATCGAACTGCTGATCCCTGCCGACCCCCACGACCCCCGCAACCGGCGCATCTCTATCACGCTGGCGGATTGAAGAGGGTGCGGGCAAATCGCCAGGGATCCACGACAACGAACGCTTGTTGTGCCGCGATCAGGGGCTCTGCTTCCCTACTGCACCTTTGCATCCGGCAGCGCCGACGTGCGCGCTTCCAGCCGCCCGCCACCGCGATAGACGAGCGCGCAGCTCGAACTCCCGCCGCAGAAACGCTGCACCGGCGCCATCGCGCGGGCGCCATAGCGATAGGTCAGCCCCGCCTCGGTCACTTCCAGTTCGGAGATGTCCCGCATCCGGTGCTCATGAGCGAGGCGGACCGCGCGGCTTCGGGCAACAGGCGACCACGCCGACCATTCGTCGTAAAGCCGGTGATGATAGCGAAATCGCACATCGCCCGCCGCCCGATTGTCCAGCGATGTCGGCCAGCTGTCGCAAGCGCCGAGCGCCGTGCAGGCCGCTAGAAGCATGACAAGTGTTATCTTTCTCATCCGCCGATGTTGCCCGATCCGCCCCGCCGTCGCACGGTTTTTCGCGCCTAAAGGTTGTGGACGGCATTTTATCGACAGAAACGCTCAGTCCATCGCGACTTATCGAGCGAACCGATCAACTCAATCGGATCAACGCCCTACACATCGTCACAGTGTCAGCCTATCTCCCTCCTCGAACTTCAACACCCAATCGAGGGAGATCATATCCATGGGTATCGTCGGCAGCCAGATCAAGCCGTTCAAGAACACCGCCTTCCAGGCAGGCAAGGACTTCTTCGACGTCACCGAAGCGGACATCGCCGGCAAGTGGGCCGTGTTCTTCTTCTACCCCGCTGACTTCACCTTCGTCTGCCCCACCGAACTCGAAGACCTCGGCGAGCAGTACGAAACCCTCCAGGGCCTCGGCGTCGAAGTCTACGGCGTTTCGACCGACACGCACTTCAGCCACAAGGCCTGGCACGACACCTCGGACAAGATCGGCAAGATCAAGTACGCGTTCCTCGGTGACCAGAACCACGCCCTGACCAACAACTTCGGCGTCCTGCGCGAAGGCGTTGGCCTGGCCGACCGCGCCACCTTCGTGGTTGATCCGGACGGCGTGATCCAGCTGGTCGAAATCACCCCCGAGGGCGTGGGCCGCAACGCCGCCGAACTCGTCCGCAAGATCAAGGCCGCCAAGTACTGGCGCGAGCACCCCGGCCAGGTCTGCCCGGCCAAGTGGGAAGAAGGCAGCGAAACCCTCGCTCCCTCGCTCGACCTCGTCGGCAAGCTTTAAGACCAACGCGATCTTCCGGGTCGCGTGCTGAAGGTGCGCGGCTCGGGGATTTCCCTCGTCCCGAGCCGCGCCCTCACGCGGAACAGAAATCCCCGGCCGCCCCTTTACCAAAGATATTCCAAAGGACGCAAAGACCATGCTCGACGCCAACCTGAAGCAACAGCTCTCGCAATATCTCGGCATGCTGCGCGAGCCGATCGAGCTCGTCGCCTCGCTTGGTGACGATGCCAAGTCCACCGAGACCCGCGAGCTGCTGACCGTGATCGCCTCGCTCTCGGACAAGGTCACCGCAACGTTCGACGGCGACGATAAGCGCCGCCCCAGTTTCATCATCCGCCGCGCGAGCGACGCCAGCGCATGGGTGCGCTTCGCGGGGCTGCCGCTCGGCCATGAATTCACCTCGCTGGTTCTCGCCCTGCTCTGGGCCGGCGGCCATCCGCCCAAGGTTTCCGAAGAGGCGCTCGAAATCGCCCGCGCCATCGAGGGCGAGCACGAGTTCGAGATGTATTTCTCGCTCTCCTGCCACAACTGCCCCGACGTGGTGCAGGCGCTGACCCTGCTCGCGCTCAACAATCCGCATGTGAACGCCACCCTGATCGAGGGCGGCACCTTCCAGGCGGAAGTCGAGGAACGCGGCGTCATGGCCGTTCCCGCCGTCTTCCTGAACGGGAAGATGTGGGGTTCGGGCAAGATGAGCATCGAGGAGATCCTCGCCAAGCTCGACACCGGCGCCGATGAGAAGGCCGCCGCCGTGCTGGCAGGCAAGAAGCCGTTCGAAGTGCTCGTCGTCGGCGGCGGACCCGCCGGTGCCTCGGCCGCGATCTATACCGCGCGCAAGGGCTTCTCCACCGGCCTGGTTGCTGAACGCTTCGGCGGCCAGGTGCAGGACACCATGGGCATCGAGAACTTCATCTCGGTTCCCTATACCGAAGGCCCCAAGCTGGCCGCCGCGCTGGAATCGCATGTCGGCGAATACGACATCGACGTGATGAACCTCCAGCGTGCCGAGAAGCTGATCCCGGCCAAGGAGCTGGGCGGCTATCACGAGGTCGTCTTCGCCAACGGCGCTTCGCTCAAGGCGCGTTCGCTGGTGCTGACCACCGGTGCCCGCTGGCGGAACCTCGGCGTGCCGGGCGAGGCCGAGTACAAGAACAAGGGCGTGGCCTACTGCCCGCACTGCGACGGCCCGCTGTTCAAGGGCAAGCGCGTGGCGGTGATCGGCGGCGGCAACTCCGGCGTGGAAGCGGCCATCGACCTGGCCAATATCGTCGGCCATGTCACCCTGATCGAATTCGACTCGCAGCTGCGCGCCGACCAGGTCCTGGTCGACAAGCTGAAGTCGATGAAGAATGTGGTGATCCTCACCAGCGCCCAGACCACGGAGGTCGAAGGCGATGGCGAGAAGGTCAACGCCCTGGTCTACAAGGATCGCGAGACCGGCCAGGAGCACAAGGTCGAACTGGAAGGCGTTTTCGTCCAGATCGGTCTGGTGCCCAATACCGAGTGGCTCAAGGACTCCGGCGTGGAACTCACGGGCCGCGGCGAGATCGTGATCGACGACAAGGCAGCCACCAACCTGCCCGGCATTTTCGCCGCGGGGGACGTGACCACGGTGCCCTACAAGCAGATCATCATCGCCATGGGCGAAGGCTCGAAGGCGGCGCTGTCGGCCTTCGACTACCTGATCCGCAACACCGCCCCCGAAGAGATCGCCGAGGCTGCGTAAACCGCCTGATCGAAACGCCCTCGGAATGGACATGGGCGGGAGTCGCGAGGCTCCCGCCCGTTCATCATACGCCATTTCGGCCCGCAAACCTGCATGCAGCTTCCGTTTGCCGACATCGTCATCCTGAACTTGTTTCAGGATGACGATGCGCGTCGAGACGGCGATTACAGACAGAACGGCCGCGAAACCCCGCGCTCAATGCCGGAAGAACAGCGAGACCGAAGCGACGTGGTTCACCCGCGTCCGCCCTCGCGTCTGATCGATCACCTGGTTGAGATAGCCCAGTTCCACCGTCGTCGCGTCCTTGACCCCGAGTTCCAAGCCGACGAAAGAGCGCAATTGATCGAAGCCGCCTCGCGCGCCCCAATCGGTATCGTTGAGCGCCAGGAAACCTTCCGCATAGACGAGCGCGTTGACCGTGTTGGTGCCGGGCTTCAGCGGCTTTTCATAACGCAGCATCTCGCGCAGGCGCCAGCCCGTGTCGCCGCCGTCCGAACGCCAGCGCTGTTCCAGACGCGTGCGCGAGGTCAGTTCGCCGCCCCAGGGCTTGCCCATCGCCCAGTTGAGCTGCTGGAAGCTACGCTCTTCATTCACGTCCTTGCCGCCCTCGGTGGGAACGACGACATGGGCATAGCCCTGATAGACCGTCACCGAAGGCGAAAGCTTCAGGCCCACCGCGCCGCGCAGGAGAAGCTGGTCGAGCCGCGACACCCCGTCACCCATGCGCGGCTGGATCTCCGCGAAATAGACGACATCGCCCGCAATCGCCCCCATCGCGGTGAGGTTCACCCAGACCTGCTCATCTTCGCGGGTTTCGGCCGCAGCCGGCGAAGCAGCGACGAGAACAAGGGCGTAGGCGATACAGCAGGCTAAGGCGCGGCGCATGCGATTGTCCGGGATGAGGAAAGATCCGGCTCCATTATGAACCGCCCGTTTCTGCAGCATGTCTTGCTTGTATTCGCTGATGACCGAGTATTGAGGAATACAAGAACGGGCCCGGCGCTCTGGGGGATAGCGCCGGGCCCGGACGACAGCCGATCGGCTGCCGATCGCGCGTGGTTTTAGCGCAGCAGCGACAGCACGTTCTGCTGGCTCTGGTTCGCCTGGGCGAGCATCGCCGTCGAGGCCTGGCTGAGGATCTGCGCCTTGGCCATCTGGGTGGTTTCGGCCGAATAGTCGGCATCCTCGATCCGTGAGCGCGCGTCCGACAGGTTCGTCACGTTGTTGGTCAGGTTGTTGATCGCCGATTCGAGCCGATTCTGACCGGCGCCGAGCGAGGCGCGGGCCTGGTTCACGTCTTCCAGCGCGTCGTCGATGCTGTCGAGCGTGTCGGACGCCGCCGAAGCCGTCGAGACGTCGAGGGCAGAGGCATTGAGGTTGGCGCCGTCGATCGTCTTCGAGGTCAGCGTGACCGTCTCGCCCGAATTCGCGCCGGTCTGGATGTCGAAGGTCACGTCGCTGCCGGTGGTGGCGAACAGGGTGTTTCCGTTGAAGGTGGTCTGCGAAAGGATGTCGTCGATCTGGCCGGTCAGCGCCGTCACTTCGAGCTGCATCGCATCGCGGTCGGTGTCCTGATAGGTGCCCGAGGAGGACTGGATCGCCAGTTCGCGAACGCGCTGGAGCATGTTCGACACTTCCGAAAGCGCACCTTCGGCGGTCTGGGCGAGCGAGATGCCGTCGTTGGCATTGCGGATGCCCTGGCTCATGCCGCGGACCTGGGCGGTCATCGAGGTGGAGATGGCAAGGCCCGCCGCGTCGTCCTTGGCGGAATTGATGCGCTTGCCGGTCGACAGGCGCTCCATGGCGGTGCCCAGCAGCTTGTTGGCCGAATTCGATGCGTTCGAAGCACGAATCGCGCTGATATTGGTGTTGATGACGGACATCTTTGGCTCCCGTTAGGTGTATCGATGAGGAAACAGCTCTTGCCGGCTCATCCGGCGCTGCTGTCGAAGCCAAGACCGGCAGGTCGGAAGCGAAATTAAGCCCGCCGCTGCCATTGCTCTTCCCGTCAAGCGGGCGCAGATCCCAGGAAATTCAGATACTACTAAGGGTCGCTACGTGGCCTTAAATTTTCCAAAGATTCGCCGTTAGGCATCCATATCGAGCCCCTGGAACCGTTAATTCCACTGGGGACGCAAGGTATGGCCGAACTGGTTTTCGAAACGGAATTCAACCGCCGGCACGGGCCGATCGCCCACCGCGCCGCCGCCATTGCAGGATCGCTGTTCGATTGTTCGGCGATGGAATTGCACGATGCCGACGCCCCATTCACGGGAACCGCTTCCACTTCACGAGTCCTCAAGCGCATCGTGCGGCTCGCTCGCGGAACGCAGCCGGCTCTTGTTCGCAGCGCTTCCGGGACCATCGACGTGACTTACGCCGATCCGGTCTCGGAAGCCTCGCTGGCGATGCTGCTGGCGGCGATGGCCGGGCCGGACGAACCCATTGCCGCCGATCCCGAGAGCCTCTCGGTCTTCGCTCTGGCGGATCGGCTGGCCAAAAGCGACATTCCGGTGCTGATCAATGGGCCTACCGGCACCGGCAAGGAAGTGCTCAGCCGGTTCATCCACGCGCGCAGTCCCCGCCGCGATGGTCCGTTCATCGCCGTCAATTGCGCCGCCATGCCGGAAACCATGCTGGAAGCCATGCTGTTCGGCCATCAGAAGGGCGCCTTCACCGGCGCGACCCAGGCGAGCGAAGGCTTCATGCGCGCGGCCGATGGCGGCACGCTCCTGCTGGATGAAATCGCGGAGCTTCCCCTGGCGCTCCAGGCCAAGCTGCTGCGCGCGCTGCAGGAGCAGGAAGTCGTACCGATCGGCGCGTCCCGGTCGATCAAGGTGGACTTGCGCGTCATCGCCTGCGCCAATCGCGACCTGCCTATCGAAGTCGCCCAGGGCCGTTTCCGTGCCGACCTCTATTATCGGCTCAACGTCTTTCCGCTTACCCTGCGCCCGCTGCGCGAACGCGCCGACGATATCGCGCCTCTCGCGTTTGCCATGGCTCTGCGTCACGCGCCGGATCCGTCGGACGTCCCCTGCCTCGGCAATGCCGCGCTGGCCATGCTCAAGCTTCACGCCTGGCCCGGCAACGTGCGCGAACTGGAGAACGTCCTGCGCCGCGCGCTGCTGCTGGCTCAGGCAAAGGCGATCATCACGCCCGAACATATCGTTTTCGACAGCCCGGCGCGGCTGATCCCCGCGACCCTGCCGAGCGGCCGCTTTCCTCCGCTGGACCCCGCCGCCCCGTTCGACGTCGAAGGCACCCGCAAGCTGTCGAGCATCGTCCAGAACTCCGAGGCCCGCGCGATCGTCGAAACCCTGGAGGCCTGCGGCGGCAATCGCCTGCGTGCCGCGCGCGAACTCGGCATCTCGGAACGCACCCTGCGCTATCGCCTCGCCTCCATGCGCGAGGCCGGTATTCCCATCGGCCCACCGCGCGGCGCGATGGGAGGTCTGCGATGAGCGCGCCAGCAAGCCTTGCAGGCAATCCGGGCGGCATCCAGCAGATCATGGCCATGCGCCAGCAGATCATCCAGCGCAGCGACCTGCTCCAGCAAATCCACGCGGCGCAGGACAGTGCCAGGGACGGCATCGGCGTTCAGCCGCCCCGCCCGGATTTCGCCGATACGCTCCAGTCGGCGCTGCACGGCGTCAACGCCGTGCAGGCCCGGGCCGAAGGCCTTACCCAAGCCTACCAGAAAGGCGAAGTCACCGACGTCGCCAAAGTCATGCTCGCCCGGCAGGAAGCCGGCATCGCCTTCGAGGCGACTCTGCAAGTCCGCAACAAGCTGCTGGCCGCCTACCAAGACATCATGCGGATGGGAGTCTGAGCTAAATGGCCGATCTCGTTCCCGCCCATGCCGATGGCACCGCGCCGTTCCCCAGGCCCTCGCTCTTCGCGCCTCTTACCGATCGTTCCGGCGCGCCTGTGCTGACGCGGCTACGTGCCTTCACGGCCCAGCCCGCAGTCCGCAAAATGCTGCCTGCCTTCGTCGGGCTCGCCGCCGTGGGCGGGGCGCTGCTGGCCTGGGCCACGCTCGCCCCCTCACCCCAGCGCGTGCTCTATGCCCAGCTTGACGACGCGGAGCGCGCCGGGGTGGTCGCCGCGCTCGACCAGGCCGGCATAGCCTACCGCATCGACAGCGGCAGCGGCGCTCTCACCGTGGCGGAAGGCGACTTCTACAAGGCCCGCATGCTGGTGGCGTCCGACGGCGCCCTGGCAAGCCCCGAAAGCGGCGACCAGATGCTCGACAAACTGCCGATGGGCGCCAGCCGCACGCTGGAAGGAGAACGGCTGCGCTCGGCCCGCGAGCACGACCTGCAAATGACCATAGCGGAGATCGACGGGGTCGACGCCGTCCGCGTGCACATTGCCGAGGGCGAGAAGTCGGTCTTCGTGCGCGAAGACGTGCCGCCCACGGCGTCGGTCATGGTCCGGCTCAAGGCCGGGCGCCAGCTTTCCGAAAGCCAGGTCTCGGCGGTGGTCAACCTCGTCGCCGGCTCGGTGCCGGGCCTTGCACCGGATGCCGTGAAAGTGGTGGACCAGCACGGCCGTCTGCTCTCGCCGCTCGGCGGGGCGGAGGCGGACCGGCTCGACCTGCAATCGCGGCTGGAAGCCAAGATCCGCGATCAGGTCTCCAGCCTGCTCACCCCCGTGCTCGGCCCCGACAACTTCACCACCCAAGCCCAGGTCGCGCTCGACATGGACGAAGTGACTTCCGCGCGCGAAAGCTACGACAAGGACGGCGTCGTGCGCAGCGAGACGCAGGAACAGTCGCAATCGACCGGTACCGGCCCGGCTGCCGGCGTTCCGGGCGTGCTGTCCAACACGCCGCCACCGGCCGCACAGGCACGCCCGGGCTCGCCACAGGGTACTCAGCCCGCCCCCGGCGGCACCCCGCCGAGCAATGGCGAATCCTCGTCGAGCCGCACCTATGAGCTGGGCCGCCAGGTCTCGGTGGCCAACACGCGCCCCGGCGGGATCAGGCGCGTCTCGGTAGCGGTGGCGATCAAGGCGGATAGCGTGAAAGGCGCGAAGGCGCAGGCCGTCGCGGACATCCAGTCGCTGGTGAGCGCCGCCGTCGGCGCCGATCCGGGGCGCGGAGACCAGGTGAACGTCGTCGTGCGCAAGTTCGAGCCGGTCAACGACAACGCCCTCCCCTTCTACGAAACGCCGTGGTTCGCGATGGCCGTGCGCAATGGCGCCGCGCTGATGGCGGTGCTTCTGGTCCTGCTGCTGGCGGTGCGGCCGCTGATCAAGATGGTGCGCGGCGAAAGGAGCGCTTCGAAGGGCAGCAAGGGCCGCGGCGGAGCAAATGACGATCCCCTCCAGATCGCCCTCGAACGCGCGCTGGAAAGCACCTCCGGGCATGTGCTCGCGGCGCCGTCGCCGGCGGGCGCCTTGCCCCATCGGCCGGACATTCCGGGCGCCGATGGCCTCGACATCGACTTGCGCCGCGCCGATCTGCTCTCGCGTCAGGTCAGTCTCGCCCAGCGCCTCGTCTCGGAAAAGCCCGACAGCGCCGTCGCGGCACTGCGCCAGATGATCAACGATCCGCAGGACGGCGAGCCGGACAAGGTGAGGGCCGCATGATGAACGAGGTAGCTTCCCCCCCGCCGCCCACCCCCCTTCCCGGCGGCGACAATGCCGCAATCATGATGATGCTGCTCGACGAGGAGCAGACCAGCCGCATCCTCTCGGAACTGGAACCCGAGGAACTGCGCCGCCTGGGCGAGAAGATGTGCGCTCTGGGTGAAATCGGCCCAGACGTGATCGCGGACGCCATCGCCGGATTCGTCGCCCGCACAGAAGCGCTCGGCCTCGTCGCGCACGACCGCCCCGGACAGGTCCGGGGGATGTTCGCGCGCGCTGTGGGCGAGGTGAAGGCCGACAACATGATGCGCCGCATCCTGCCCGCTGCTCCGCAGCATCGGGCGCTGGAACTCGCCCGCTGGCTCACGCCGGATTCGCTGGCGCCCCTGGTGCGCGGCGAGCATCCGCAGGCCATCGCGGTGCTGCTCGTGCAACTCGATCCCGAAGTGGCCGCCGCCGTGCTCCATGCCCTTCCCGCCGAGGAGCAGCCGGGCATCGTCCACCGCGTCGCCACGCTCGGTCCGGTCGCCCCGGAGGCCATCATGATGCTGGAGGAACTGCTCGCACGCCGCATCACCGAGTGCCATGGCCAGCGACCGCTCCTGATCGGCGGCGCCCGCGAGGCGGCCGAGATCATCAACGGCGCCGGCAAAGTCGTTGAAAAGCGCGTGCTGGGCGAACTGACCCGCCGCGACAAGGTTCTGGCCCGCCGCATCGAGGACGAGATGTTCAAGTTCGAGCATCTCTTCACACTCGATCCCAAGTCGATGGGCTCGCTGCTGCGCGACGTTCCCAACGACACGCTGATCGATGCGCTCAAGGGCGTGAGCGAGGACGAGCGCGAGCCCTTCTTCCGCGCCATGTCGAGCCGGGCTGCGGATGGCGTGAAGGATGAGATCCTGGCGCGTGGCCGCACCCGCCTGGCCGATGCCCTTGCAGCCCAGAAGGAGGTCGTGGGAATTGCCCGCCGCCTTGCCGCCGACGGCACGATCGCTTTCGGCTCGGGAGACGACGACTATGTCTGACCTCGGTTTCTCGCGGCGCAGGACCAGGGAGCCTTTGGCAAGCCCGGATTTCACGGGCAGGACGGAAGGGGGCCTACTCGACAGGCTGGCCCAGCCTTCCTGTTTCCAGCCGGATGCGCGGTTCATCGCACCGCCTCCTGGCGACCAGGCCGAAGCGCGCGCCCCCTTGCCGGATCCCGCCGCGCCAGCCGCGCCCGAAAGTGAAGCCGGCGATCCCATTGCCGAAGCGTTTGGCCACGGCTTCGCCATGGGCCACGAACAGGCCGCGCACGAAGCGCGGATCCACGCCGATACCGAAGCGGCGACCTACCGAAAGCTGACCCTGGCCTTTTCCAAGCTCGACGAAGTCCGCGAGGAAGAATTGCGGCTGCGCCTGCGCGACACCGTGTCGGCCTTGTGCGAGTCCGCGATCATGCCCTTGGCGATCGAACCGGACGCGCTGCTCCGCCGCATCAGTGTAGCGGTCGCGATGCTCAGGCGTGCAGAGGACGAGCGGCTGATCCGGCTCCATCCCGAAGACTTGCGGCTGGTATCGCCTCGGCTCAGCGCCGAATGGCAGGTCCAGCCCGATACCACGCTCGAACGCGGGACCGTCCGCATCGAGACCGCGACCGGCGGCGTCGAGGACGGCCCTGCCAATTGGCGACGTGCGATCGCCGAGGCGCTCCAGCGTTGCTGAAGCTCTGGGAGCCGATCCTGGCCGATCTCGCGGCGCAGCCGCTGGATCTTGCCCCGCGCCGCTTCGGTCTTGTCGCCGCCTGCGATGGCGGATTGCTGGAGGTCAGCGGCCTGTCGGTGCCGGTCGGGGCCATGTGCCGGGTCTCGCACGCACCGGGCAAGTCGCTGGCCGCCGAAGTGATCGGCTTTCGCAACGGCCGCACGATGACGATGCTCTTGGGCGACATGATCCTGCTGCGCCCGGGCGCCCGGGTTTGGGCCGAGGGTCGCCCCGGACTGCTGCCGGTGGGAGAACCGTTCCTGGGCCGCGCGATCGACGGCGAGGGTCTTCCCATAGACGGCGGCTTTCCGATCCACAGCCGCCGGGAATGGCCCTCCGGCGGCGTGCGAACCGCCGCGCTGGACCGCAGCCCGGTACGCCTGCCCTTCGATACCGGCGTGCAGGCGCTCAATGCACTGACGACCTTCGGCGTCGGCCAGCGGATCGGCGTGATGGCGGGCTCGGGCGTCGGCAAGTCGGTCCTGATCGACATGATCGCGCGCGGGGCGACCGAGACTATGGGCACCGATGTCGTGGTGGTCGGCCTCATCGGCGAGCGCGCACGCGAAGTCTCCGACTTCGTCGAGCGGCATATGCAGGCCGAAAAGAAGGACAGGACGATCGTCGTCGCCGTTCCCGCCGACCATGCCCCCAACCTGCGCCTGCGCGGCGCGATGCTGGCGACCGCGATGGCCGAGCATTTCCGTGCGCGCGGGCAACGGGTTCTGCTGATCCTGGACAGCCTCACCCGTGTCGCCCATGCCGCGCGCGAGATCGGCCTGCTGCTGGGCGAGCCGGGTTCCGCGCGCGGCTACCCCCCGTCCGCGCTGGCCACGATCACCAAGCTGGTCGAACGCGCGGGCAATTCGGCGGAAAGCGGCGGATCGATCACCGGCCTCTACACCGTGCTCGCGGATGGCGACAACCAGGACGACCCGGTCGTCGACACGGCCCGCTCGATCCTCGACGGGCACGTCGTGCTTTCGCGCGAACTGGCGCAGCGCGGGCAATATCCCGCCGTGGACATCGCGGCCTCACTCAGCCGGGTGATGAACGACATCGTCCCGGCCGAGCACCAGCAGGCCGCCCGGCAATTCCGCGCCCTCGCCGCGAGCTATGAAGCCAACCGCGACCTGGTGCTGATGGGCGCCTACCGCGCCGGCGCCGATCCGCAGCTCGACCGTGCCATCGCCATGCACGAGCATCTGACGTCCTTCCTCAGCCAGCCCCAGGACGAGATCGTGAACCTCGAAGCCAGCGCCGCGCAGCTTGCCGCCCTGCTGGCGGCCTGACCGATGAAGCAGGAACGCCAGCGTCTGGTCCGGTTGCGCCGCCTGGAAAAGATTCGCGCCATCGCGCGCCAGACGGCCGCCGTGGAGGCCGCACAGGCCGAGAGCACTCTATCGAAGCTTCGCGACGTGTCCGAACGCACGCACCGCATGACTCAGGACTACGGCAGCCGCCGCGGGATGAACGATGCCGCCGCGCTCCATCAGGTCGGCCGCTTCCTCGATGGGCTGCGGGCGATCCATCGCACGGCCGAAGGGGACGCCTCGCGCGCCCGATCCATCGCCGACGCCAAGCAAAAGATCCTGGCCGAAGCCGAGCGGCGCCGCGCCGCCATCGAGGATCGCGCCGACCGCCAGGAGCGCGCGATCGCCAGAGCCGCCGAAATGCCGTCGCTTAGCGGCCGCAAACGGTCTGGCACGGGTCTTGAATAGCCTGCCGGACATGATCGCCACGAGGACACGCCAGGCATGATCCCGTTTTCCGCCCCAGCCCCTGCAAGTCCTGTCGCGTCGCCAGCCGCTCCGGTGATCGCCGCAGCCTCCATTCCGGCCGGAGGCGCCGCTAACCCTGCAGACAGGGCCGTCGCCGACGGCTTCGCCGCGCTCCTCGACACACTTGCCAGCCTTGGGCTTCCTGCTGCTGAAGGCAGGCTGCCAAGCGGCAACATCGGCAAGCTATCCGGCAAGATCCTGCCGCTCGAACCTGTCGAAGCGGCGCTTCAGGATGACGCACCCGAACCGGCCGTAGAGAGTGAAGGCGGTGAGGCCGAAGCGGCCTTGGCGCTACTTCTGATCGACCCGATGCCTCTGGCCGGACTTGTGATGATGCCCGTCCCCGCTGCCACACGCGCCCTGGAGCCGACCGCGCCCGCCGCAGCAGGCCATGTCACGAGCCAAACAACCGGACATCCCGCGCCGCCGCCCGGTCCCACCGTTCGTGCCGGCCCATGGTCCGCTCCCGCTCTGCCGACGGGAGTGATGCAACTTGCCTTGGCGCGCGTCGAAGTGATCGACACAGCCCAAGCTCCGCCCGCCATCCAGCAGGGCGCAGAACCGACCGACAGCATGCTCGCCGGCCCAAGCGAGAAGTCGCAGGTTCTGCCGACGAACCTGCCTCCGGCGCTGCCGGTAACTGCCTCGCGGCACGATGTCGCTCCGACCAAGCTGGAGCTTCTCCCGCTCACGCGCACGCCCTCGGAACGCGCGGCCCCAGGATCCGGCGCGCCAAGTCCTCGACCCAGCCTCAAGCCAGGTCCAACCTTGAAAGCTCCCGGCGAAACGGCCCTGCCTTCGCCCGCCGCGATAGCGCCGGCGCTGCTCGGCCAGACGCCGCTCTTGCAACCCTTCGTCGCCGCGACGGCTCCCATCGGCGTCGCCCTATCCCCCCGTCCCGGAAACACTCCGGCCGAATTGCCGCAGGACTTCGCCGCCCTTGTCGGCCGACTTTCCCAAGCACGTGAGGAAGCCAGCCCTCACCTCGTCCGCACGGCGCTGCACCACGGACAGTTCGGCCCGGTGTCACTGGAGTTTCGCCACGAGGAACGCGGCCTGGCGGTGACAATGGCGGCCGCCGCGCCTGGATTCGGTGGATCGGTGCAGACCGCCATCGCCGCCACTTTGGCCAATGCTTCCCAAAATGGCGATTTGCCGCGCGAGGGCGGCCATCAAGCATCGGCTCATCAGCAGACGCCCTCGGGGAACTTCGGGGGCAGTGCCGGGACCGATCAGCGCCAGCATAGTGCCGGAAGCGATCGGCCGGCGCCGAGCGGATGGCAAGGGCAGGGCCAGAAGCAGGAGGACGCCGAGGACCGAGGACTGAGTACGCGCGGCGCCGGGCGCAGCGACATCTACGCCTGATCCGAAATCCATGGGGGAACGCGCGTGAGCGAAAAGGCAGCACCGGACGACGGCGCCGGCGGGAAAAAGAAAGGCAAGCTGGGCCTCGTGCTCGCGGTGGCGGGATTGCTCCTGGTCGGCGGCGGCGCAGTGGCGGCGCTGGTGATGAGCGGGCTGATCGGCGGCAGCCATGCCTCCAGCCGCGAGGACAACCAGCCCAAGCTCGTGCGCAAGGGAGAGGAAGATCCCTACATGCCCGTCGCCGAGGGCGAAGGCGAAGAAGCTGCGCCGGACGTGGAGGGCGAGGGCGGCGACCCCTACCGCACCGCCTATTTCACGTTCAGCGACGACTTCACCTCGAACCTCAAGGATTCCGACGCCCTGGTCCAGCTCAGCCTGGCCTGCTCGACCCGGCGCGACGGGCGCGTACTGATCTGGATGAAGAAGCACGAACTGGCGATCCGTTCCGCGCTTCTCGAAATCCTCGCCGATACGCCCGAGAACGACGTCTATACGATGCCCGGCAAGGACCGGCTCGAAAAGCGGATGACGAAGGCGATCAACGATGTCCTGCTCCGCAAGGAGGGGTTCGGCGGCGTCGACGGCGTCTACTTCCGCACCTTCATCATCCAGTGAGGCGGCCGTGACAATGCCTGCCGATCCTCGCGCCCCCGCAAGCCACTGCCCCGAACTGATAGGCGCCGAACCGTCGGTGGCGGAGCTGGAGCCTGTCCTGGCGCGGATAGGCGATCGGCTGGCCCGTACCTTGCCGGCCGGCCTGGCAAGGCTGTCGGGCGGAGACATCCCGCTGGTGAAAGCGGCACCGCCGCAGCGCGCTTCTCTGGACTCGCTTCGTGAGGAGGGAGAGGCTCTCTCGGCCTACTGTCTTATGAACGTCGACCGCGATCCCGACAGCTTGCCGCTGCTGGCCGTGTTCGATGCGGCTCCGCTGTTCCGGCTGGTGGACCGCGCATTCGGCGGCCCCGGCGACGTTCCCGAGCCGCTTCCCGATACATTCCCGCTCTCGGCCGAACTCCTGCTCGCCCGCCTCGAAACAGGCCTGGCCGAGGCGCTGGGGGTGGCGCTGAGCGCTCTGGACGGTCATGATGACGACGGACGGCGCCGCGTCGTCCCGGTCCGCCGCGACACCAGCCTGCGCCATCTCGATCCCTTCCCGGCAGATGCGGACCTGCTGGCGCTTGCGCTGCAAGTCGAAGCGCCGGATGGGGGGCCCTGGTCTGTTACGCTGGCCTTGCCGATCGCCACGCTGGCCGCCATCACCGCGCCCCGCCGCGCTCCTGCGCGTCACCGCCGGGCCTTGCCCGCCCGGCCGGAGCAGGAGCCCTTCGCCTCCATGCCGCTGGAAGTGACGGCGGTGCTGGTGGACATGCCGCTCAGCATGGCGCGTCTCTCGGGCCTGCGCCCCGGCGAGATCCTGCCCGTGGCCGTGGCCCGCAGTGTGCCGCTGAGGATCGACGGACGGACGCTTGCCAGCGGCACCATCGGCGAGATCGACGACCGGGTGGCCGTTCAGGTCACGCACGCATTCTGATGCCTTCCCCGCGACAGGAAACCTACCGACGATGAGCATCCATCCCCGCGGCCTCGACTTTTTTCGCGACGTCGACGTGCGCCTGACCGTGGAACTCGGCCGCACCCAGATGAAGCTGAAGGACGTGCTTTCGCTCGGCCCGGAAAGCCTGGTCGTGCTGGACAGGCTGACCGACGAGTTGCTGGACGTGCTGGTAAACGGCAAGCCGATCGCCCGCGGCGAAGTCGTCTCGCACAACGGCCGCTTCGGCTTGAGGATTGTCGAGATCGTCGGACACGAGGGAGAGGCCGAGGACGGGGCGCTTGCGCCGACCCTGACCGACGGCGAGGAAGGCCGCGCCTGATGCTGTGGTATCTGGTCAAGCTGCTCGTGCTGCTGCCGGTGATCGGTCTGCTGGCCTGGGCCTGCCTCGTGCTGACCCGCAAGATGCAGGAGCGGGCGACGCTCAGCCTTGGCAGCCGCTCGCTGCGGATCGTCGAGACCCTGATGCTGTCGCCTACGCAGCGGCTGGCGGTGATCGCCTTTCACGACCGCGAGATACTCGTCGTCGCCAACCGGCAAGGGCTGACCCGGCTGGCCGAAGCGCCCGCGCGGCCCGCGTTGGACACGATCGTCGCCGCGAAGGCATCCGAGCCATGAAACGCATGCTGGCGTCGGCAGTGTTGTTGGCGGTGCTCGCCCCTGATGGCGCGGGGGCGCAGGCGGCGATCCCCGGCGCGCTGGACCGGGCCCTTGGCTCGCTCTCCGCGGGTGCGGGCGGGACCGGGCCGGGGTTGGGCCTATCGCTGCAACTCCTGCTGGTCATGGGGCTGCTGACGATCCTGCCCAGCCTGATCCTGATGATGACCAGCTTCACGCGCATCCTGGTGGTGCTGGCCATCCTGCGGCAGGCCCTGGGCCTCCAGCAGTCGCCGCCCAACCAGGTGCTGATCGGCCTTGCCCTGTTCCTCTCGCTCTTCGTCATGGCCCCCACGCTGGAGCGGGTGAACGCCGAGGCAGTCGCCCCCTACGCCGAGGGCCGCATCAATGCCGAGCAGGGCATCGCCGCAGGCGGGCGGGCGTTCCGCGCCTTCATGATCCGCCAGACCCGCGACCGCGACCTCGCCATGTTCGCGGACATGGCGCACCTGCCCAAGTTCCGCAGCGCTGCCGAGGTGCCGTTCTCGATCCTGCTTCCCGCCTTCGTCACCAGCGAACTCAAGACCGCCTTCCAGATCGGTTTCATGCTGTTCCTGCCTTTCCTGGTGATCGACCTGGTGGTCTCCTCGGTCCTGATGAGCCTGGGCATGATGATGATGAGCCCGATGGTGGTGTCGCTGCCCTTCAAGCTGCTGCTGTTCGTCCTGGTCGACGGCTGGGCCCTGCTGATGGGCTCGCTGGCGGCAAGTTTCGCGTGAAACATCGCTGAGGGAGGCCCTGCCATGGAGGACATCACCGCTCTGCTCGCGCTGGCCGATCGCATGCTCTGGGTCACCGCACTCGTCGCCGCGCCGGTGCTCCTCGCCTCGCTGGCGGTGGGCCTGGCGGTAGGCGTGGTGCAGGCGGCCACATCGGTGAACGAGCAGACCCTGACCTTCGTGCCCAAGCTGGCGGTGACGGCCGTGGTGCTGGTGGTGTTCGGCAGTTCGATGATGATGCTGGTCAGCGAGTTCGCGCAGGACGTTTTCGCGCAGATCGCCCGCACCGGGCAAGCCGCTCAGGTGGCGCGTTGACTCAGCTCGACTTCGGCTTCGGCGCGCTGGAGCAGGAGTTCTGGCGGCTGGTCTTCGTGATGACCCGCATCGGCGCCGCCCTCGTCGCCGCCCCCCTGTTCGGGATCGCGGGCGTGCCGCCGCAAGTCCGGGTGATCGGCGCCGGAGCGATCGCCGTGCTGGTCTGCGCCTGGACGCCGGTGGCGGCGCCGCCCGTGCTTTTCTCGCCACCGGGCCTGCTCGCCGTCATGGGCGAGGTGCTGGTGGGCCTTTCGCTCGGTTTCGTGCTGCAGCTGTCCTTCGCCGCCCCGATCCTCGCCGCGGAACTGATCGGCGGATCGATGGGCATGAACGTGGCCACTGCCGTCGATCCCAATTCCGGCGCGCAGTCTCCCGCACTCGGGCAATATTTCGCGGTCGTGCTCTCGCTGGTGTTCCTGGCGCTCGGCGCGCACCTGCAATGGTTTGCGCTGATCGTCGAGAGCTACCGCGCCCTGCCCCCGGGCCAGACCTGGCTCGGTGCGGAGCGATTCGCCCTGATCGGTGCTTTCGCCGCGCGCATGTTCGCGACCGCCGTGACCATCGCTCTGCCCGCCTGCCTGATCCTGCTGATAGTGCAGATCGTGACCGGCGTGCTCGGCCGCTCCGCACCCTCGCTCAACTTGTTCTCGCTGGGGCTTCCGGCCGGAGTGCTGGGGGGCATCGCCGCCCTGCTGGTGGGAGCGCCGGTGCTGACCGACCTGGTGGCGCGCCTCTCGGCGGAGGCCATCGAACAGACGGCGGAGCTTATCCTGCCATGAGCGAGCAGGAAGGCGAAAAGAGCTTCGCTCCCTCCGAGAAGCGCAAGCGCGAGGCGGCCCGGCGCGGCGACGTCATCCGCTCGCGCGAACTCGCCACGGCCGCGTCGGTGGCTCTCGGCGCGGTCTGGCTCATGGTGGCGGGGCCGTGGATGCTCGGCCTGCTGGCCGGCATGCTGCGCGCCGGCTTCACCTGGGACAGGGCCGCGCTCGACGACTTCGCACCCGCCCGCCTGTTGATGGCGGCGCTCATGGCCGTGCTGCCGCCGATCCTTGCGCTGGGCGCGGCGGTGATCTTCGCCTCGCTCCTGTCTCAGCTGAGCTTTGGCGAGGGGCGCTGGCTCGGCGGCAATCTTGCGCCGAAAGGCTCGCGGATCGATCCCATGGCGGGCCTCAAGCGCATGTTCGGGCCGACCGGCCTGATCGAGATGGCCAAGGGCGTGGCCAAAGTCGCCCTGCTGGGCACGATCGCCTGGGTCTGGGCGCATGGGCAGCTGGAGACTTTCGCCCGCCTCGGACGCGGCAACCTGTTCGGGGAACTCGCTTATGGCTGGGAAGCCCTGATCGAACTGCTGTTCTGGCTGGCGGCGGGCCTGCTCGCGATCGCTTTGGCCGACCTGCCGGTGCAGTTCGTGCGCCGCATGCTTCGCCTGAAGATGACGCTTCAGGACGTGCGGGACGAGGCCAAGGAAAGCCAGGGCTCTCCCGAGAAGAACGGCGCCATCCGGGAGCGCCAGCGCAAGATCGCCATGGGCGGGCTGGTGCCGGCTCTGAAGGAAGCCCAGTTCATCGTCGCCAACCCGTCCCACTTCGCGGTGGCGCTGGCCTACGATCCTGCGAAGGCTCCGGCACCCGTGGTGATCGCAAAGGGGCGTGGAGACAGGGCGCTGGCCATGCGGCAACTGGCGCCCGAGTTCGCCGTACCGGTGATGTCCTATCCTGCCCTGGCGCGGTCGGTCTACTTCACCACGCGTGAGAAGCAGATGATCCGCGAGGATCACTATATCGCGGTCGCCGCCATCCTCGCATTCGTGCTGGCGCTCAAGCGCGGCGAAAACCGCCATGCCCCGCAAGTCTCCGTGCCGGTGACCGTCCGCTTCGATGCGGAAGGGCGGCTCGATCCCAGGCAGGAGGGATAGCGCCCCTTTTTCGCCGCCGAGGCAACCGCTCCTTAACGATCCGCCGCTGCTGCCGTTCTGCGCATCATGGCTATCACCCCCACATCGACCGCGTCGACTTCGCTGCTGACCACCTCCTCGCTGGTGACCGCGCTGGGCGGCGGCAGCGGCGTGGACATGACAGCCCTGGCCAACAACCTGGCGGTGGCCCAGTTCGCCAGCCGCAACGACCGGCTGACCTCTCGCTCCGACCAGCTCGATACGCAGATCTCGACGGCGTCCAACATCAGGTCGATGCTGCTGGGGCTGAACACCTCGTTGGGCACGCTGGTTCGTTCCGGCGATCTGGCGCGAAAGCCTGCCGTCGCCAATGTCGCCGTGGCCAGCGCCAGCCTTACCGGCAGCGCGACGCCGAAGGGCACGTATTCGCTCGAAGTCACGCAGCTCGCGAAAGGCCAGCAGCTTGCCGGCAATGCCTACGGTGCCGCTACCGACAAAGTCGGCGCCGGCACGTTGACGCTGCGGTTCGGCACCGTTTCGGGCACCGGCTTCTCCCCGGATGTCGCTCATGCTCCGGTCGATGTGACGATTGTCGCGGGCTCGTCGCTTGCCGATGTCGCCAGGGCCATCAATGCTGCCAATGCCGGTGTCAGCGCCTATGTCGCGCAGACTGTGGACGGTGCCCAGCTCGTGCTGAAGGGCCAGGAAGGGGCGGCCAACGGCTTCGTGCTGGAAGCAGCGGAGGATCCGGCTACGCCCGGCCTCTCCGGCCTTGCCTGGAATCCTTCGTCCGGCACCGGCCAGCTTCTGGCGGCCGCGCAGGACGCCGCCTTCAAGGTGGACGGCCTGGCGATGTCCGCGAAATCCAACACGATCGGCGATGCCATCCCCGGCGTGAAGCTCCAGCTTTCCGCAACCAACCTGGGCACGCCGACGATGGTGAGCTTCGCCAACCCGGCCATGTCCATCGCCGCCGCCATGCAGGATTTCACCGACGCGCTCAACGAAGTGATGTCGGCTCTCAACGCCGCCACCGCCATCGGCGCCGAACTCGCCAGCGACGGCGGCGCACGGGCGCTCAAGCGCGCCCTGTCCGGTCTCGCGGGTTCGACGATCATGCCGGGCGCCACCGGCATGGCCAAGACCCTGGCCGACCTCGGTCTCAAGACCCAGCGGGACGGCAGTTTCGCACTCGACACCGAACGCCTGAACGCCGTCCTTGCCGCCGATCCCGAAGGCGTGACGGCCATGTTCACCAACGGCCTCAACGGGGTCTATGCCAGCTACGACAGGATCTACCGCGCGGCCACATCCGCCACCGACGGCGGTTCCCTGGGAGGATCGATCGCGCGCTACACCAAGATGCGCAGCCAGATCGCGCAAGACAGGACCGACCTTGCCGAACAGCAGGAGAAGCTGCGGGCCAGGCTGACGTCGCAGTTCTCGGCATCGGAGGCGCGCATCGGCGTGTCGAAGTCCACGCTGACGATGCTCCAGAACCAGATCGCCCAGTGGAACAAGAGCCGTTGAGATGCGGCGCCGGCTATCTCCGGTGGAAGCCTATCGCCGGGTAGACTTCGATGCACGGATCAGTGGAGCCCGCCCGGCCGAACTCGTGCACTTGTGCTACGAGCATCTCGTCGCTGCCCTCGGCACCGCCATCCATGCCGACCGCAGCGGCGACAATGGCCTGAAAAGCCGGTCCCTCACGCGTGCCCTCACCGCGATCACCGCGCTGCACCTCGGGGTGACCGGCGACAGCGGCGTGGCCGCCGCGCTCAACCAGCTCTACGACGCCGCCCGGCGCACGGTTCTGGACAGCGCGATCGCCTTCGATCCTGCCGCCATGGAAGCCCTGCGCGCCGACTTCGCGGAAATCGGGCAGGCGCTGCTCGCGCATCGCTAAGGAATGCCCGGCGTCGGAAGGTTAAGCAATTGTTGCCGTTTCGGTTGGCGAAAAGCCTCGGCCGGGCGACTTCCCCGCCCGTTTCTCCCGTTCAAAGGTCGATTTCGGAGCATGTCCGGCGCGCATGCAGACGATCATGCGAATATCTCCCTAGGCACAAGCCGAAGAGGGAGAATAGACATGGAACGGATATCCAATCTCATCCTGATCGACAACAACCTGCGGCGCCGTGCCGCCATAAGCCATGCCCTTTCGGCAGGACATATCCATGTCGAACCGTTCGAGAACATTTCGGAGCTAGCCAGCGCCTGGCCGCGTTCGGGCGTAGTCCTCATCCATGACGAAGCCGGCGCAATCGACGATCTGATCGACAACATGGCGCGTCATGGCGACTGGTTTCCGATCATCGCCTTCAGCGAACATCCCAGCGCGAACCGCATCGTGCAGGCCATTCTCGACGGCGCGATAGACTATATCGCCTGGCCCATCGTCGCCGACGAACTGAACGCCACGCTCGCCCGCGCCATCGACCGCGCCGAGCACGTCGGCAACGCGAAGCTGCGCGAAGTCATGGCCCGCGCCCGGATCGACCGCCTCACCCGCCGCGAGCGGGAAGTGCTGGGCGGTGTCGCCAGCGGCCTCTCCAACCGCCTTATCGGCGAACGCCTGGCCATCAGCCCGCGCACCGTGGAGATCCACCGCGCGAACATGCTCAACAAGCTGGGCGCCAATCACACTTCCGATGCCATCCGCATCGCCATCGAGGCGGCGCTGGTCAACTAGCTGGAACGCTTCGGCAACGCGTATCCGCGGGCATGACCTTAGGGCCGGTTCCACCCGTGATTAGGTCAAGATGTGCAAAAGGGTTTCAGCCGGCGCGCCACTCCAACAGCACCGGCCTCCGCGCTGTACCGGACGGTCCATATTCCCCTCCTGGCCGAAGCACGCGGAAACCGACCTGGCGGCGCTTCGCACGGAACTGCGACCCATGCGGAGTGCCGCCTCCGTCTTCGCGCCGCGCAAGATCGCAATCAGTGCAAACGTGCGCCGGAAGGCAGCGCGACCACGCCCTTTTCCTGGTTTCTACGCTCGATCCCCGTCAGGAGTTTGGACACATAGGCAGCGAGCAGGGCGAGGGAGAGCGTCGCCGCCTCGATCATCTCCTCCGACCCGTCCGGCATGACCAGAGTGGCAAGGCAGGTGCCGTTCACACCGCGAGACAGCATGAACGTATCGTCCGGGCCGATCAGCGCCAGAACTGCACTTTCGGCCGCCCCGCAGGCCAGCATCGCCTCGATGCCGCTCGAGTTGAGATCCGCCCACCGGGTCGCCTGGCCGTCCCGCAATCCGGGCTCATGGACGAACAGCAGCCACGCCTCGCGAATGCGGTCATGTTCCTGGGACGGCGCGCTGGCCGCACAGTCGTGCAGGAAATCCTGCAGCCGCGCGGTCCACACTTCCTTACTGCATACGAGATGGGTCAAGGGACTCGCCACCGTGCTGTTGATCGATAGCCGCCAAAGTCCCCAAGCGGCGCGCACTGTCAATCCGCACAACCCGGCCTGTCCGGCCATGCGTCCCAGGTTGTTACAGTCGTGCGATCAATCGTGAAAAGCCGGCTTCAATCGGCACCGCGTCGACAGGAGACTGCGATATCAGACGCTTGCCTCGGTAGACTTGGCGGTGCAAGCCGCGAACCAGGGCACCATCCGCGCAATCGCTTCCTCGACGAGCGGGGTGGAAACCGCAAAACTGAAACGGATGAAGCGGTGGCCGTCCACGGGATCGAAGTCCACGCCCGGTGCCGTGGCCACGCCGGTATCGCGCAACAATTGCTGGCAGAACGCCAGGCTGTCGTCGGTCAGGTGCGCGATGTCGGCGTAGATGTAGAAAGCGCCGTCCGGCGGGGCGATCCTTTCGAGCCCAAGGCTCGGCAGCGCTGCAAGCAGGCGTTCACGGTTGCGGGCATAGGTCCTGACGTGGCTTTCCAGTTCGGCCGTCTCGTCCATGGCGACAAGCCCGGCGTGCTGCGCGAGCACCGAAGGCGTGAGGAACAGATTGTTCATTCGCGCGCGGGCCGCCGCGACGCGATCGGGCGGGACCACCAGCCAGCCAAGCCGCCATCCCGCCATCGAATAGTATTTCGAAAAGCTGTTGACGACCACCGCATCGGGCAAGTGCTGCAAGGTGGACTGCGCCGCGCCCTCGTAGGTGAGGCCGTGATAGATCTCGTCCGAAACCACGCGGATGTTCTTGCGCCGGCAGACTTCGGCTATAGCCGCGAGTTCCCGGGGCGCGATCACGGTTCCCGTGGGATTGGCCGGGCTCGCCAGGATCAGTCCATCCGGCGCCGGATCGAGCGCATCCAGCGCTGCCGCGGTGACCTGATAACGCTCGGCCGGGCCGCAGGCGATTTCCACGGGCTCAAGGTAGAGCGTCTTGAGTGAGTTTCGATAGGCGACATATCCAGGGCGAGCCAGCGCCACACGCGCGCCCGGCACGAACAGACTCGACAGCGCCAGCACGAAGGCCGGCGAGGCGCCGCACGTCAGGATGACCTGCTCGCGGTCGATGTCGACCTGGTAGGCCTCGCAGTAGTGCCGTGCGATACGGTCGAGCAGCGCGGTGCTTTCCCAGTAGCCGCCGGGATCACTGTCCAGCACACGGTGCGCGGTGGCGATCGCGGCGGCCGGGGCTCCGGTGGAAGGCTGCCCGTATTCCATGTGGATCACGTCGCGCCCCTCGCCCGCCAGTTCGTATGCGAGACGGCCGATGGCCATGGCGTGGAACGGGTCCACTTGCGCGATTTCGGGAGCATCCATGCCGGAGTTGCTAGAGCATTTTCCTGCCGAGTGGAATTACCCGATGCAGCGACAATGAACGCCGGCAAAGGCCCGAAGCGTGATCTGTCTCACAGCGCGATCGATCGGGATCTGCGATAACCGCCTGGTTCGAATTGAACGCCGCCGTGAACCGGCCGACCCGTGATGCGACCGCGCGGAAAGGGCGATCGGCAAGTGAATTCGCATAACGCGGCATCCGTCCGGACGATACTGGTTGAACCGCCTCCTTTCGGTACCTGCGGTTCTCGCCATCGCTCGGTTCACGCCGGGCTTTGTTCCGCTTCCAACATCCGGCTGGACCGGATCGCGGCGCCGGTTCCCATTCGCCCAGAGCGATATTCCCGGGGGGGAAGATGTCGCACGGGGGTGACTTCCTTAAGGAAGTTGGCGGATGAGCAGACCGGCGCCGCGCTTAGGAAACGGCTCTTATGCCTCCGCCCGCGCCGTTCCGCACGGTCCTGCCCGAAAAGGAGATGCAAGAGCCACCGTACATCGCAACATCACAATCCCGTAAGCCGCTTCGTCCCTGGCAAAGTAGAGTGCGGCCCTCACAATGCTTTCGGCTAATTCCTGCCCCGCACCCACGATATGATTCATAGGTATTCGCTGGCGAGACGGACATAGTGGCCGATGAATCAGAAACCCCCTTGCACGCGCCTTCAGTCCTCGGTAAAGGCGCCCCCTGCCCCGGCCGGTCTCGAACCGCACCGATCTAGGCAAGCCGCTTTAGCTCAGTTGGTAGAGCACATCATTCGTAATGATGGGGTCACGTGTTCGAGTCACGTAAGCGGCACCACCTTCCTAAAGGCACTTCCACCCAGACATCGGCGGTTTCCCAGCCAAAGCGGCTTTCCCCTTGGGTGGCGCTTGGGTCAAGGCTGGGGCGTGTTTGGTGCTCGACCTGTTCAATCTCTTCAAAAATTTGAATTCCGAGCTGAGGTAAGAGGCGTTGTGTGTCTCGGCGTTCGAGGCGCCAGATGGAATTCGTCCAAAAAGCTCCTGCTGAGCTTGCTCACGGTATGTTCTATGTTATGACGAGTGACATACGAACACAGCCCGTCACTCGTCAGGATATGTATGGCAAAAAGGCATCAATTTGGAGCGGATTTCGTTTCCCGCATTAAGCGTTTGCAGGAAATTATCATGGCAAACAGTGGGGTGGACGAATTTTACGAGATCATTCGCCTAATTTTGGCAAAATATTTTGCCGAAGGCGAAGGCTATGAAGACCTTCCCGATAAGCGCAAGTGCGACTTATTGCTTAGAGAGCATGGTGCCGAAGTTGCATTTATTCTTGATGGCGCCTTAGAAATTCAAACACCTGACTCGATATTCAAAGAGGTCAGAAGAATCTTTGGAAGCACTAACATAACGGGGCAGGATTTTACTGCTCTAGATCAGGCGTTTGAGCAATTGACGTCGAGATCCTACAAATCTGAAAAAGGGCAATATTTCACACCACGCCATGTTATAGATATGTGCGTCGAAGCAGTCGACCCGAAGCCAGGCGAATTAATATGCGACCCAGCATGTGGAAGCGCAGCCTTCTTGAAATCAGCACATACTCATACGCTGAAGAATTATGGCGAGACCGCCAAATTATATGGTTTTGATTATTCTCATAGAGCTTGCCAAGTGGCGAAGGTTGTATCGTTAATTGGAGCAAGAGGTGAGATTAAAGTCGAGCAAATGGACAGCCTGCGTTTACCAGCGCCAACGCTTCTAGATGAGGAACAGGAAACCATCGAACACATGATGGGCCCGAGCTTCGAAGGGTTTGATGTTATTGTTACAAACCCCCCGTTCGCTGGTGATATATCCGTCGAAGGATATGCCAACGGCTATGACGTGGCTAGAACAAGCAGTAAAAGGCTAGAACGAGATGTACTGTTTATTGAGCGGTGCATTCGGCTTTTAAAAGTGGGCGGTCGGCTTGCGATTGTTTTGCCTGATAATAAAGTTAGCGGGAAGGCATTCAGAGCTGTACGCCTCTGGTTGGGCAAAAATAGTGAAATAAAGGCCGTAGTTAGCCTGCATAGATATACCTTTCTGCCTTACACCTCTCAAAAAGCTGCAGTCATATTTGCTGTAAAAAGGCAACCAGCACTCTCCCCTTATGAAAGCGAAATCACTTTCTTTCGTTCGGATGCAGCTGGAAAAGCTAGTAATGGAACGCCTGTTTACAGAGATAATGCTGACGTTGATCATCCGGCCTACATAGCGCTAGACCATGATCTTGATGAGATTGCCCCTCAGATTAGGAGCGTAATATGCGCAGCATAACCCGCTCGTTCTACGAGCTTGGAGCGGATTTTAATCTGTCACCAGAGCATTGGATTGCTACTCAGGCATCAAGTAATCTGGTCGCGGGCACTCGGCTTAGCGAGATTGTAGACGTTGTTTCTCAACAGCAGACGCCGCCAGAAAATGCACGCTTTGTTCTAGATACCGGCAATGCACGCGAAGGTTTGCTCGACGTGACAGTCTTAGGCAACCCAGTTTCGGGACGCACAAGCTCAAAAAAGATCGTACAAGATGGTGATGTAATAATCTCTCGCTTGCGCCCTTATCTTAGGCAAGTGGCCCTTATCCCTGAAGGTACTTGTGAACTTTTGGGCGTCGATAGGCTTTATTGCTCAACGGAGTTCTTCATTTTTAGGGCGAAGAAAGAAAATTCTAATATTGCTGGAATTGTGGCTTGGCTTTTAAGTGAGCCAATACAAGAGATGGTGAGCAGTGCCGCCACCGGCGGACATCACCCCCGTATCGGGGTTGACTTACTGCTCAACGCACCTGTTGAAGATTGCTACTTAGACGTCGACTTCGGCAACGAGATCGCCAGCCTCCTCCGCCGCCACATCGAGGGTCAACGCAAGCTTAATGTCATCCTTCGACATTGACCACTTCTCAGGATATACTCCCTTAGGAGCAAATTGACAGCCATTATCGCGCAAGAACTCTTGAAGCGGTCGGTAAGGTATTCTCTTCAGTTTCCCGAAATTCGTATCTTCGTTGAAGTCTCTACCTTCTTCCTTCTTGCGGCCATAGACTGTGACATCCAGCGCTGCGCCAGCCCTGATCTTACCCTTTCCAATGCCGCTGGGAATGGTGGGCGTTTGGTAGTCCCCGAACCAACGCCCGCCCGCCGCTTCCATACGGGCATCCCGCGCTCTGACGCACTCAATTGCGGGAAAGAGCCCTACATTTACAATTACCGGCGACAGAAGCGTAGGATCATCCTTTCTCTGCTCAAGCTGATAAATCAGTACGAGAAGCGCGTCTTCCTCGGGCTTCACGTTCTTGACAGTAACTTTTTGAGTTAGTCGCGCTGAGGGCTCCCTTGGCGTAGGAGGCTTCTTCATTTTGACGTCTTTGTTATCGCGAAATGCGCCTTTTAGTTCGACCCGATAGCCTGCGTCATGCTGAAAATCGGGATAGCCTTCTCGTTCGCCTAATGTGCCATCGAAAGAAACAGCTTTCTTCAAGCCGATGCCTTTTTCCAATGCGATACGCGGAAGAAGCAAATCAGTGAGCGTTCCTACGATCGTGCCGATCTGGGAGGGCTCTATTTCTTCTCCTAGCTCTAAAGGCAATTTGAGGTGGTCCACCGTAACGCCACATAACGGTTGGAGCGCAGCCTCCAGTTCGCTCAATGCATGTGAATCTGTGATGGGTCCCCATTTCATAGAACGAATCTTCCTCATCAAAAAGGAAGATAGATTCCGCCTCATTACAAGCCTGTCAAATCAGACGGTTATACAGCCCGCGCAATTCTCGCCATCTTATATGGAGAGCAGCAATTCGTGTGGTGCGATGCCAAGTGCGTCCGCCAATCGACCAAGAGCCCGAACAGACGGGTTCCTCGTGCCGCGCTCCAAGTCGCTGACATAGCTGCGCTCCATGCCCGCCTCTAACGCAAGTTGCTCTTGGGACATTCCCTTCAGCTTACGATGACGGCGGACGTTTGCGCCAAGGAGCAGAACCACGTCCATGCGGCGATTTGCCCGCAACCAATGGATGAGGTCTGTAGACCAAACGTGTCATTTTTACTGGCAATAGGCTGACGTTCCGATAATTGCATCGGCGCGGTCAGTTTTTCGTGGTTAAAGGAAATTCAGTATGAAGAAGCTCGCACTTCTCGCGACGCTTACCCTGCTCAGCGCCTGCAACAGCAACCGTAGTGCAGCTGAAGATGCTGTCCGTGAAAGCCTCAAAGATCCTGATTCTGCTAAGTTTGGCGATTTCTCATTTAACGAGAAGACCCAAAAGGGCTGCCTGACGGTTAACGCCAAGAACGAAATGGGCGGGTACACGGGCGATCAGCAGGCGCACGTGATGAAGACTGAGGAGGGCTGGGTCACCGTTGCGATAGCCGACATACCCGCATCACTGTGTAGGAAAGCTCAAGATACCGTAACGGAATAGCCCATGGGCCGCTTGCTCTTAGCACTTGTGGCGTTCGCCCTTGTCGCCGCCGTGGCCAAAATGGTGATCGTGGCGCTTGTCATCGGCGGGCTGATCTTCCGAACCAAGGAGACGATCGGCCTGTTGCTGCTCGGTGGGCTGTTCACGCTCATGTCCAAGCATCCGGCAATCGGCATCCCGCTTGTGATTGGCCTCCTCGTGATCGGCTTCATGGCCAAGAAAGCAGAGGAAACAGCCGAATGATCGGCAAAATCATCGCCACACTCATCATGGTGGGCGGCGGCATTCTGGGCCTTCTCTGCATTGGCAGAGCGCTCTTCATGCTCCCGATGCTGTTCCTTTAACAGCGCACCACATTCCCAAAAGCCAAGGGCTCTTCCGCATCAACGCGGGAGGGCTTTTTTTGTTGGAAAACAGAATCATGTTTCTAATCCGCACCCATGAGGAAATGTCCGATGTTTCGGCTATCCTCGAAGGCAACGAAATCCACACCTTGCTGGAAGCTCATCTGGACCGGCTGGCAGAGTACGATGGTTTCGACCTCGAAGACCTTGCCATGTTCGCCATCGTCATGCCCGGAGATGCCCTGGACGGGATCGAGGATGACCTTGGCCGGTCACTCATCGATAGCGCAGGAACCTTCATCCAGCCGCCCGAGATCATCCACCGACATGCCGGCTGGTTCGAAGTCGCCTTCATCCTGTCCGACGACGGCTTCGGGCTGGTCCTCTTCGTGCCGATCGACAGCAACACCGACGTAAAACTGATGGCTGCAACTGAAACGGCCTTCGCGGAAGCAACGCCAATCCACTGACGGTCAACGGCCTCAGGGCACATCACATACAGCATAGTGGCCTTGGGGCCGCCGTTTCTTCGCGTCTGTGCAATCCGCATGGGCGCTTTTTTCATGTCCAGAAAGGGCAGCACCATGAAAGTCATCGGTTACCTGCTCGCAGGCTTCCTGATCCTCGGCCTGATCGGCGCAGCGGTCAAATTGCTGGTCATCCTCGCCGTTGCCGGAGTGATTATCGGCTTTATCGTCAATCCGCGTGAATCAATCGGCATGATCGCACTGCTGGCCATCATCGGATTGGTCACCCGCTTTCCACTGCCGGGGGCCTTGCTGATATTGGCCCTTTGCATTGTGGCCGCCATACCAAAATCCGAAAGTACGTAATCGGCGATTTCGGACGCGCAGGATTTCAGCGTTGCGGTGAGAGCGGCGGGGATGCGGAGGCGTGAGGGGCTGAAAACCTGGCAAGCTGAAAATCGGCTGCAAGTTTTCTCGCGGCATCTTGATTCAATGGAGGAGAAAGATCACCTGCTGCCTCGGCTAATATTTACCAACGCTTGCCGACACTTCCACTGCAAGAGGCGACACAGATCGACATGGAGCGCTTTATCAATCCGGAGACCCTGAGAACTCTCCGCAAGAAGAAAGGCTGGTCGCAACTCAGGCTTGCAGAAGAGGCAAATGTCGAGCGACGTACGATTGTCAAAAATGAGCAGAGTGATCCAGTACGGTCTAGAATTTACGTTGTGCAGCAGATTGCGCAAGCACTCGGCGTATCAGAGGATGTTTTAACAACTCCATTGCCTGATAGTGAAATAAATAAAGATTCTCAAATTTTTCTAGACCTTGATGAGGCTATCCGCACTAGAGACCGTCGATCTTCGATGCGTATTATCGAATACTTGAGCTGCAAGTTGGCATCAGCCTTGCACCAATGCCATCTAGAATTGACAGACGACTGGATTGAAAAATTACGAACGATATCCGCACCGATACCACAGAATATACCACGCTGGCAATCATACTATACTTTGTCAGAAAATGACGATGCAGTATTTTTTCAGTTTCTAAAGGAATGTTATAAGCGCTTTGAAGGTGCACCATTCTCTATAGACCATATCTTGAGACTAGATAAGGATTCTGAAGTGGGGGCGGCGCTCCGCTCTTTGCCTGTAATGGAAAGTGGCAAGGTCAATCCTTATCGTCTCGAGGCCTACCTTCGTATGAAAAACAAAGTCACTGCAGGTGATTTCAGACTGCTGCTGATTTCAAATCTCAAAGGACATCTTTGGTGTGTCAGCCCTTCGCCCGTGCCCGGATAAAGCGGACGCGCAGGAGCTGTCGAAAAGCGACACACAAGCGACTTTTCTCTGACGAACCATGAGAGCATCTGAGGCGTACCGCATCACTTTGAAAGGATTTACGCGGATGCCCAAGGTTAAGCTCTATGTCACCTTCTGCACTTCCGCCCGCTCTCGGCCTGACCGGAAACGCCACGACAAATTAGCCTCTCCAGGGTTTGGTATCGAATGCCGCCCCGACGGAAGCAAGACTTACTTCTACAGCCCTTTACGGGATGCCTGACATAAGGGCAGGCCGAACTTCAAACGGCCAACCATTGCTAGGCGCTGCTCCTAACGCAGGGGCATTTCCAAAAATAAAAAATCGAAGGAATCGACGACGATGAACCATTCATCTTCGAATAGGGTAGCTGTGCCACCTGCAGCGGGCGAAGTTCCAGATGTGAGCAGTACCATTGCGCCCATTGAAATCTGGGAAATCGAAAATCGCATTCAGGCGCAGCGGGCAGCATGGGAGCAAAACACGTTCGGCTCGAATACGATCAACGCCATCTACGACATCGCTGAGGATTTGCATGACGCCTCGGAAGCGGACCTCCAATCCCTTTGTGCAGAGCTTTTCACGGGCAATCCAAAAGACATTGGCGTCATAAGGGCCATATGGGCTTTAAGACCGGGCGAGTTTGGCTGGCTTCAGGCGTGGGCAAATATGGCTCCAGCCTAAGCCCTCAGCACTTTATTCAAATTACCCGCCAGATAATGGGCATCAACCAAACATAGCTGGCAATAACACTACATTTCAAGGATTTAACGACGATGATCCACTCACCGGCGAACGGCGAAGCCACGCCAAATGCGACAGTGCTGGCCAGATCTTTTCGGTTGGAACCCGTCTGGAAGGCAGCACCGACCGCCGGGAAAACGTTCCTTCAGGATTTGTTTGACTGGCGCGAGCCGAGCGCCGACAAACTTGGGGCGTTTCGGACATGACGGGTCCATCGGTAGAACAACCAGCAAACCCTGCGCAGGCGATC
This sequence comes from Novosphingobium lindaniclasticum LE124, assembly GCF_000445125.1. GTDB lineage: Bacteria > Pseudomonadota > Alphaproteobacteria > Sphingomonadales > Sphingomonadaceae > Novosphingobium > Novosphingobium lindaniclasticum. The sequence goes on along the minus strand of NZ_ATHL01000050.1, from coordinate 26,744 downwards.
TTGCAAAGGGAGCCCTTGATGCCTTGGGACGAAGAGGACTTCGGCTGGATCATATCGCATGGCATTGCCAAGCTTTCTGCCAAGATATGCATGGCATCGCCGAAAGATCTAGGCGAGCTCTCCTTGGTCCTGGCTGCATCGCCTCCAGAGATTGTGTCTATCGTACGCACCCTTTGCGACCTCAGCCAACGTGAAGTCGATTGGACCGAGCTTTGGGCATCACTCCAGCCAATCTAACGTTTCTTGCTGGCTGACGATACGGCTGGCTTCGCTGGCGAAGCAAATTTCGAACCAGTGTAAGACACTCTAATTTAAAGGATTTAACGACGATGAACCCTTCACCGGCGAACGGCGAAGCCATGCCTAAAATCAGCGACACCGGAACGAGCCGGGCGCCGTCAACAGCCACGATCGCGATCACGCCAAACGAAACCGACATGGCAACCAGTATGCAAATCGTCGGGTTCGAGCCAGACACCGACATCCCCGGTGCGTTCGTCATTCCTGCCGGTGTTCTGGTTCTGGAATGGCCGCCTGATACAGACGGAGGGCTGCCATTGCACTTGCCCGGTCCGCCAGTGCTGATCACGGACACGGAAGGCAGTCGCTACTATGTCTACCGGATTGCACCCGGTTTCCAGCCCATCAATACAGCACAGCTGCCTCATGGGCGAATCCTTCGTGCTGGCGATCGCCTGCCGATAAGGCCGGATGTATCCATAAAGCGCAAGGTCCAAAGCCCAGCCGACATTCCGGAGCTGCTGGAGGGTTGCCATTTGATCGAGCCTGTCCCGCCTGAGGTCGTTCCAAGCCCGCTCGCCCCCTACAGCCTGCGTGGAAAGGCCCAGGACTTCATGGACAACGTAGTCATGCCCCAGCCGCTTCTGGGCAACATCTGCTACTCGGGACAGGCTACCGTCTGGTACGCCCCGCCAAATGCCGGGAAGACTCTGCTCGTTATGTCGCTGCTCAATGAGGCGGTTCAGGACAAGCGCGTTCAACCGGGGAACGTCTACTACATCAACGCCGACGACAGCTCCGCTGGTTTCGCAACGAAGATGGCGCTGATGGACGAACTGAAAGTGCATACCCTTGCCCCCGGCCATCAAGGGTTCGAGACTGGCGAGCTCATTAAACAGCTCAAGCGTATGGCAGAAACGGCTACGGCGAAGGGGGTCTTCATCGTTGTCGATACGCTCAAAAAGTTCGTGGACCTGATGCACAAGGCGCAGGCCAGCGAATTTGGCGATGCGTGTAGGCGCTTCGTCATGGCAGGCGGCTCTATTCTCGCATTGGCGCACACAAACAAGAATGCCAGCGTAAAGGGCAGACTGGTCTATGCTGGAACCGCCGATCTCATTCAGGACTTCGACGCCGTCTATGTCATGACACCCGCCGAGGACGCCCCAGATTCTACCGATCGGCTTGTAGGAATCAGGGCTGAAAAGCGCCGGGGCTGTGGCGCGGAAGAATGCGGCTTCCGATACACCCGCGAGAACGACATTTCCTATGAACAGCGCATGCTTTCGGTTCAGATGCTTGATGCGTCGTGGGAATCAGCGTTCGAGCGGGATGAGGCCGAGCAGACCGAGGCTAAAGTCATCGAAGCCATCAAGGACGTGATCGGCCAAGGCGTAAATCAGAAAATGAAGCTCTCGAAGACTGTGGCCAAGCGGTTGAATGTCTCGGCGCGTCAGGTCGTGCGTATCCTTGAGAAAGGCACCGGGACCGATCCTGGACAGCACCACTGGACCTTGGAGATCGTGGCCCGAGGGGCGAATGCCTTTACCGTGCTAGAGCCGGAACCGCTCGAAGTCTCGGACGAGCATTCCAGCATTTCACGATTTCAGGCTCCCGCCGGGGCCACGGGGGATGTGCCGGGCTGCGAAAGTGAAATTCTGGCAGCCTGACCCGCCCGGAGGGGGCTAAAACAGGCCTCCTCCACCGTCCGAACTACCCAAAATTTGCCGCTGTAGCCACTCTGGGAGCCGAAATCTGGCTCCCGGCCCCGCGCCCTTGCGTTCGCGCTGCGGTGCCCAGCGGCGTCTTCATTTATACCACTTGCAGAAGGAATCCTGAATTATGCCAAAGGCTAAGCTTGATGCTGCCCTGTGCCTCACTGCCCGATGCGTTCCGGGCAAGAAACGCACTGATTACTACGACACCTCGATTACAGGCTTCACGCTGGAATGCCGTGCTAGCGGCTCCAAGGCCTTTATCCTGCGCTACACCAACGAATACGGTAAGCAGTGCCAGCGGACGATCGGCATGTACGGCGACATCACGTTCGATCAGGCCCGGCGCGTTGCCCAGCGGTGGCGCTCCGAGGTTGTGCTGGGCGGTGATCCAGCCGCCAAGAAAGCCGAAAGGAAAGCAATCCCGACATATGCCGAGGTGGCCCGTCAGCACATCGAGCACAACGAGACGTACCAGAAGACGCCCCATAACACCGAGCGGGTAATTCGATGCCACCTGCTGCCTCGCTGGGGCAAACTGCGCCTCAACGAGATTACCTCGCAGGCGATAGCGTCATGGCTAGCGGAACTGCGCAAGACCCTCGCACCGGCCACAACTGAGAAAATCCGGGTGACGTTCAACCGTTCGTTCGAGCTGGCTGCGAAATGGAACATCCCCGGCGCTCAGGTAAATCCGGTGAGAGCCGTCCCGAGGCCGAGATTTAACAATAAGAAGGAGCGCTTTCTCACAGCCCAAGAGGCCGAACGGCTGGTGGCTGCCTGCAAAGAATCGGCCAATACCCAGCTTGCCTCTATCGTTCAATTACTCCTGCTTACCGGGGCCCGTAAAACGGAAATCCTTACTGCGCGGTGGTCGAACGTCGATCTTGAACGGCGTGCTCTTTACCTGCCGGACACGAAGACCGGGAAGCCACGGTATGTCCCGCTTTCCGCCGATGCCGTCGAAGTCATCAAGGGTCTGCGACGATGGGAAAATTGTGATTGGCTGGTGCCAAGTCCTGTTACCCGCAAGCCCTTTACGGATTTGAAGCGCCCGTGGGATTCGGCTCGCGAGAAGGCAGGGCTTCCCGATGTTCGCATCCATGACCTTCGCCATAGTGCCGCGAGCTTCATGGTGAACAGTGGTGTTGATTTGTATGCTGTCGGACGCATCCTTGGGCATTCCAGCCCAGATACGACTCAACGCTACTCACACCTTGCAAACGACACCTTGCTGTCTGCCGTTGAGGCCGGGGCCGCCAAGATGAAGGCCGCCTGATGTACGCGGACGAATTGCAGCAGGAGCTTTTGGCGCTCGACACGGTCCTCCAGGATCGCGAGGTCAACCGAAACGAACGCGCCACCATCTTGATCGCGGAATGCCTTGGGTCGGGGCCTATTCTTGGACCAGAGATACTCGATCGCCTGCATCAACTCGGCTTCGATCGAAGGCATGTCGGCATCAGGCTCGAACGGGACAAGGGCGGACCTTGGCGACGCACCGATGACGGCCACTACCATCTGAATCCGTAACCACTTCTCCCCGGACTTGCTGCCTGCAGGTTCGGGGATTTCTCTGACATCCGCCGACGCCCTTGCGTGCCTATTTTCTAGGCATGGATCGTCGCGGCTTTTCTCAAGGAATCGATATGACACAGCAGCAATTCGCCGGTCGGACATGCACCGAGTGGAACCGAGACTGGAAGCCTCTGAAGGGCGGCCTCGGTCAACGCCATGCCGATCTACGCGGATCAGTCGGTGTTTTCCGTCTCCGCCTTGGCAAAGAGGTCGTCTACATCGGCTGTGGCCGGGAATATTCCAAAGGCGGCCTGATGAAGCGCCTGTTCGATTTCAGCCGGGAAAGCGACAGCGGGCGTAAGCATCATGCAGGCCAGAAGATATACGAACACCGCGCAACTCTTGAGGTCGATGTGATCGTAACCGGCACCGACTATTCCGCCGGGGTAATCGCCCAGCGCCTGAAGGGAGCCTTGCTTGGCATGAAGAAGCCCGCTTGGAACGTCGCTCGCACCTGAACCTACCGCCCCGGATTTGCCATGCGCAGGTCTGGGGCATTCCCTTATTATTTTTGTGATTTTACCGATGCTACAGCGCCGATTTCCATGTTCCGCTTTATCCTCTATGGGCGGTGACCTACGGAACGCCCCTTTGAAGGAGGCAGATGAAGATTCAGGAGATGGCTTGGTGACCGCGTTAAAAAACATTGTGGAGGCTAATGCCGATGATCTGGTCGCCCTTTTCTACAAAACCCTACTGCAGGATGACGAAGCAAAGCATTTCCTGAATTACTCAGTCGTCGAAACGCGGCTGACCTCTTCTTTGCGGGCATGGCTGGTTGAGTTGCTCGGCCCTAGCGACATTCGCGAGTCACCGGACATCCAGGACAGGCAGAGGATTGTCGGCGAAGCCCATGCAAGAATCAAAATTCCTGTCCATCTTGTGATGGAAGGAGCCCTTGTTATCAAATCGCGCCTCGCTGAACTGATCGCCGTGGACATTGACGATGCAGCGGCAGCGATAGCCAATGTGCAACTGGTCAATGACCGCATCGACACGGCGATCATGCTCATGAGCAAGGCATACATGCGTGATGCAACAGCGCGCGCCAGATTGGACGAAGCCTATCGGTTGTTTTCGCTCGACCAGGATATCGGCATTGAAAAGGAAGCGCAGCGAGCATCCCTGATGCAATGGAGTCAGGAAACGCTGTTTGCATTGTTGGGAGGCTCTTTGAGTCTGTCAAAACTATCGACATCTCAGTTCGGGCTGTGGGTACGCCACCGTGCAGGACTAATGTTTGAACGCTCGCCTGCTTTTGAGAACCTCACAGCGGAAATTGGTAGGATTGACAATATACTTCTCCCTAAGATTGAATCTGGTAATGGGAGAAGTGGCGACAATGATGCTCTGCATCAATTACATTCTGCTGTTAACGAAATACTATTCATAATGAATGACCTCTTTCAGGTCCTGAACTCGATGGAAAATGGTCGAGATCCATTGACACGTGCCCTTAACAGGCGATTTTTGCCTTCCATATTGGGACGAGAGATCACCATTGCTAATCAGAACAAAAGCGCCCTAACCATTTTGATGGTGGATGTTGATCATTTCAAGAGCATTAATGATCGCTTCGGCCATCAGATAGGCGACGTTGTTCTGAAGCAAGTTGCACAGGTTGTGATGGAGAACGTCAGGCCCAGTGATTTCGTATTCAGATATGGTGGGGAGGAGTTTTTGATAATTTTATCGGAAACGCATCTCAATGAAGCTAAAGGAATAGCTGAAAGAATTCGCACTGATCTTTGCGATAGGGAGCTTGACGCTGAAGTACCTCAGGTATTGAAGGTTTCTGCATCGATCGGCATTGCCGAGCATTTGGGGCACCCTGATCAGAACTATCTGATAAAGGCTGCCGACGAGGCTTTGTATCAAGCGAAAGCAAACGGCAGGAACAGAGTTGAAATCGCAGTTGCAATGGCGCTGTCCGAAAATCGGTAGAGGCGGTCATGATCGAATTCGTCGCCCCGGCGCATGAAGACTCGGCCCTTGCCCAATCACCCCTGCTGCGCGGTGCGTTGCTGACCCTCGGCTATATCGTCGAGCATGGCCCTATCGGTCTGACGCAGAGCAAAGCGCTGAAGCGGTATTTCGTGACGTGGGCTGCCGAAACGTTCGACTGGCCGTATTACACCGCCGATGACCTTTACGGGGTCAACAAGGTGCTGAACGAACAGGACTTCCCGCCGCTGATGGTGCTGCATGACCTGCTGGTGAGTGCCAAGCTAGCTCAGCATCGCAAGGGCTTCCTCCATATCACGAAGATGGGCAAGGATCTGTTACAGCATCCCGGCAACCTCTGGATCGCCTTGGCCCATCATATCCTCTTCGTCCTCGATCACTCCCGATACACGCGGTATGGCGACGAACTCGCCGGGGATTGGCTGCTGTTCCTCAACATCATCAACGTCGAGGCCCATACTGGCCTGACCTACGAGCGTTTTGCAGAGGTGCTGTTCGGCGCTGGGCCGGAAGATCATTGGGCCTATGCGCTGGCCTACATCCACATTCTGCGCCCGTTGTGCTGGCTGGGACTTCTGGACGAAACCCGCCACGGCGAGCCCTATCCGACAGAGAAGCTGTTCACGAAGACCGCGCTTTGGCCTCGGGTCATTCAGGCGGAATCCGACAAGGTGTTGCCGGACGTCACCCGCCATTGACCCCCGTTCGCGCCTCGGACGGTGCTCCCAGCCTATGATAGAGGCCAAGCAATGGTAGTGCCCGTTGGGCCAGTGAGAAATGCTCGGCACGGGCAAGTGCGGCGTTTCGTAACTGTAATCGCAATCCCGGTTGGTTGATAAGCTGTTCCACCGCAGAGGCAATTGCCGCTGGGTTGCGGCGGGCGATAAGAACCCCAGCGTCACCAAGCAAATTTCGCACCCCGCCCACATCGGTCGCGATGCAGGGAAGGCCTGTCGCCAGCGCCTCGATCAGAGCTAATGGTGTGCCTTCATGATCGGACGGCAGAACGAATGCATCGAGCCGTTTCAGCCATGTGGCAATGTCGCTGACGTCACCACTGAACTCAACGTTCAACCCTTTAGCGGCGCTTCGTAGACTTACTTCCTCCGGGCCTTGACCTGCGACCAGCAGACGGCATGGCACTCCCCGGTCTTGCAGAAGCCTTAGAGCCTCGAAAACATCCCGATGACGCTTCACCGGATGCAGCCTTGCCGCTATGCCAAGGGTGATTGGCTGACAAAGGTTGCGGCTCCCGGGCGGGCGATATTGGCGTAAGTCGATGCCGGGTGGCACGACCATGATGGGTTTGTTCGACCATGGGCGGAATCGCCGAGCCAAATCATCTGATACGGCAGTCACACTCTGAGCACGCCGCAATCCTCGGACGATCGAAGGAAGCCACCGCCATCCTTGCCCTAGTGCGATGTGAAGCGTGACGATGGACGGCACTTCTTTCATCGCATGTGCCGCCAGCGCGCCAGCAATGTGCCCCTGCGCATGAAGGACGTCGACCTTTTCGTCCGAAAGTAGCTTGCTCAGATCCGCGCTGAAGTTTTTGCTCCGCCGGTCGATGTGGTGCTGCGCGATACCCGGGAGTGCTATCTGCCGACCTTGAGCGGCTGGATCGTAGGCGATGACCATGGGCTCAATCCCATGGTGGGGACTGATCCCGCACAAATCTGCGACCATGCGCTCCCGCCCTCCCGTAATGAGGTTGGGGAGCAAATGAGCAACCCGCAGCACGATCGGAATCTAGCCCGCAAGCCGACTTGCCGCATCCTTGGTGTACTTCCTCAAGGAAGGAGCATGTTTTTCCACGCGTGAGGCCGCTTCGCAGTGACAGTTAGGACAATTCAGCTTGAAGGCATCCCTTGCGGCCTCATGGTGCTGATCGGTGTAGAGTATCTCGCTAAGCCGCTTCTCGTGCAGATTGCCGAGCGGGAAGGTGACGTAGCACAGCATAACCGACCCATCGGCTCCGACCCACAGTAGTTTGCGGGCGTCGCAAGGAATACGCATATTCTCCTGCTCCAGCGCCCAGTCGGCAAACGAGGCCAGCGCAACTTCGCTTTCGGTCAGCAGGTTTGGTCGTGCGCGCTTCAGCTTGAGAAGGTGAGTGATGACGCGATCGACGGCGGGCTTGTCTTCGGGACGGAACTGAAGCTCACGCTCAGGGCCTTCCTGGAAGTAGGGCAACGAGTAATGCACGACATCGACATGGATGCTGGCCTGGAAACGATCGGCGAAGGCGACCATTTCGTCCACGGCTTCGATATTCGCAGACCGCCGGCTAAGCAGAAAGTTGAACTGAATATCCAACTGGTCCGGACCAAATTTCTTTCGTGTGTTGGTCAGGCTCTCGACCAGCCGGTCAAATCGGCCTGGACGCTGCACATATTCGTCGAAGGCCCCGTTCTCGCCATAATAGCCGATGGTCACTTTCCTCAGACCAGCGGCATGCAGCGCTTCAATCTTACGATCGAGGATCAGGCCATTCGTCGTCATGTAGCAGCCAACACCAAGCTCTTTCGAAATCTTGACCATTTCCACGACGTCGGGGTGCAACAGAGGCTCACCGCCATATAGGCGCACCGCTGGAACCTTGGCAGCGGCGGCGTCTTCCAGCAACTCCCGAACGGTCTGCAGCGGCAGTTGGGAGCCCGGCATGAAGTCGCGACCGTACTTGCAGCCTTGGCAGCGCAGATTGCAATGCGCGGTGATCGCGATCGTGATCTTCTCAGTGTTGGCGCGAAGCAACGAGGGCCACGCAGAAGCGGCGCTGCTGATCATGCGCTCCTTGGCGCGATAGCCGAACTTCAAAGCCGGAGCAGTTGCCGGAATGGTTCTGGCCAGCGTCCTAGCCATACTGTCGATCGTCATAATTGCCCGCCTGTTCGTCATGGTGGCGCTCGAACGCGCTCATCGTTAGCGCCATCCCCCGATGTTCTTTTGATATCAAAGGGAAAGGGAGAGGTGTATCATATGTGGACAATGACACATAGGAGCGTGAGCGGGCCTACATAGCGGTGTGTGCGAGGGAACATATCCGGGTTCTGCCCGGGTCGAAATTCGAACTTTCACCGAGCCAAAGTGCTTTCGGTAGGAAGACGCCCAGTTCGGATTTCGGCACAATCTGGGTATCGCTTGGGCGCCCCGGAGAATTGGGCGATTTCCGGCATCAAGAGCCTCGGAAACCTTGGATTTCTGCCGTTCTATCGCTCGTGTTCGTAATGATGGGGTCACGTGTTCGAGTCACGTAAGCGGCACCATGACACCCCCTTGTCAAGCGTTTTTTCGCTCCAAAAACCCCCAGAAATCAGGCATAATTGGTCATCGGCTTTCCGGTGACGTCCCCCTTTGTCCACCTCCGTCCAGGTGAATTGGGGGCCCCGAATCGGGGGCCTTTCCGACACTATCGAGTCGAGGCCCCCAATGCTGACCACGATCCAGATCAACGCCCTGAAACCGCGCGAAAAACCGTACAAGGTTGCGGATGGAAAGGGGCTCTATATCCTCGTCAACCCGAACGGGTCCTTGCTCTGGCGGGTCAAGTTCCGGTTCCATGGCATCGAGAAGAAGATGGCGCTTGGGCGCTATCCTGATGTCGGCCTGAAGGAGGCGCGTCAGAAGCGCGATGAGGCGCGCGAACAGCTTGAAGGTGGCGTTGACCCTCTGGCAGCTCGAATCCTGGCCAAGATCGAGGCCGAAGCTGCGGCACGCACCACATTCCGTGTCGTCACAGACGAATTCATCGAGAAGATGGAAAGGGAAGGGAAGGCCCCCGCCACGCTTAAGAAAATGCGCTGGTTTCGAGACGAACTGCAGCCCTCCATTGGTCATCGCCCCATTGCCGAAATATCAGCGCACGAACTCCTTAAGGCTCTCAAGCGCTTTGAACGCAAGGAGCACTTTGAATCCGCCATCCGAGCGAGGTCGTTCTCGGGCCGCGTGTTTCGCTACGCGGTGGCTACCCTTCGCGCCCAGCACAATCCGGCGGACATCCTGCGTGGCGCCCTGATTACGCCGAAGGTGAAGCATCACGCGGCATTGCTTGAACCGGCAAAGGTCGGCGAACTCCTGCGCGCGATCGATGGCTATGGAGGCAAAATCGAAACGCGTATCGCCTTGCAACTTGCTCCCCACGTCTATCTTCGTCCCGGCGAATTGCGCAAGGCGGAGTGGAGCGAGATTGATTTTGATGCGGCCGTTTGGCGGGTGCCCGCCGAACGTACGAAGATGCGCAAGCCCCACGCCGTGCCGCTCTCGACCCAGGTGGTCACACTGCTTCGAGAGCTGCGGGCAATGGGCAACCTTGGCAGCTACCTGTTTCCTGCCAATTCCACCTTTCTCAAGCCAATCTGCGAAAACACGTTGAATGTCGCATTGCGCCGCCTCGGCTTCACGCGGGATGAGATGACATCTCACGGCTTTCGTTCCATCGCGAGTACATTGCTGAATGAAAGTGGGCTTTGGCACCCCGACGCGATCGAGCGCTCGCTTGCACACCGAGAGCGGGACAGCGTTCGTGCAGCCTACCATCGAGGGGCGCATTGGGAGGAACGAGTCCGCATGGCGCAATGGTGGTCCGATTATCTTTGCAAGCTGCGGGACGGCGCCGAGATCATCCGCCCCAAGTTCGGAACCTGACCCGCCCAGCAAACCCGCTCGCTTACTCTTGCCATTTGGCACGGAAATAGTAATATCGTGCCATATGGAGGATCAAATGACGCTGCTGCAAGCTATCGATACAGCTCCTACGCCGTTCCGGCCGGAGCCGATTACGCAGGAAGAAGGTGGTGCACTCTTCCGTGCAGCACTCAATCTGTTTTCTCGCTGGGGCATAACGGACGAGCAGGCGGCAGTGCTGACAGACATGCCGGTGCGCACCTTTCGTCGTTGGAAAGCTGAAGGGCCAGGACGTATCTCACGTGATGGACTGGCGCGGCTGTCCAACCTTATCGGAATTCACAAGGCGCTGAGGATCATCTTTCAGGAGCCTCAGCGGGGTTATGACTGGGTCAAGGCTACCAACGCCGCCTTTGACGGAGCCAGCGCGCTGCAGGTGATGCTCGGCGGTGAACTCACGGACATCATGCGGGTCCGGCGTTATCTCGATGCGGAGCGCGGCGGCTGGTGACAATGAAGGGCATGCCCTTGGTCAGCAAGGTCGAGTGGGCGGGGGCGGTCAGGATCATTCGCAGCGTCTTTCCTCCGATAGACCTCTTCGAAGACATCGCGGATCCTGCGGATTGGCCTCTTCTTCTCTCGGCCGAGCAGAAGACAAACCCGCGTATCATGGCAACGATCGGGAACATCGACCTTGTCCCGCCCAAGCGTAGGGTCGGCGGACCCGGGGCTTCCTATCTCATGGCGTCGTTCACCCATGTCAGCACGGATCGGCCGAGCCGGTTCTCTGCCGGGCATTATGGCGTGCTCTACGTCGCACGCAGTTATGAAACGGCCCTGTTCGAGACGATCCACCATCACGCACGCTTCATGGCCAAGACCGCTGAGCCAGCGGGATGGACGTCGCAATTTCGAGAGATCATCCTGGCAGTCCACGCAGATCTCCATGACTTGCGAGGTGAAACCTCAAGTGCTGCCTTGGATCCGAACGATTACTCTGCAGCCCAGCAACTAGCGACCAACCTTCGGAGCGCCGGTTCGGATGGAATTGCCTATCCCAGCGTCCGGCATCCCGGCGGCGAATGCGTAGCGCTATTCCACCCTGACTGCGCCTCGCACCCCCTTCAAGGGCGCCATCTTGATTACCACTGGGACGGCCAGAGAGTTGATCTTGTCCGGGACGCCGGCAAGGGCACTGTGTTCCGGGTCATCGATGCTTCGTGAGGAAAGAGCTTATCGGACGAATGTCGCAGTGACTGAGCGCCATGACAAGATGATCGCGGAATTGGACGGTCATCCTGACTTCAAGGTGCTGCGAAAGCTTCGCCCGGTGGCTGCCTTTCATCAAGCCGATCCTGGGGCGGGCAGCCGGATCGGTGTGGCGATTGATGTGGAAACAACGGGGCTAGATCGCGAGGTCGATCGCATCATCGAACTTGCCGCCCAGCGGTTCCGGTTCGACGTGCGAGGGCGCGTTATTCAGGTGGGTCTTCCGCGAGTGTGGCGCGAGGACCCTGGCATTCCACTAGACCCGAAGATCACCAAGCTTACCGGCCTGACCGATAGCGACCTAGCGGGACAAGCGATCGATGAGGCGGCGGCGGTGGAAATTCTTTCATCGGCCGACATCATTATCGCACACAATGCCGCATTTGACCGGCCCTTCGTCGACCGCCGGCTCCCGGCAGTCGCCGGCCAGCCTTGGGCGTGCTCAATGGCCGAACTGGACTGGCTGGAGCTGGGCTTCGATGGTCGGGCGCTCGCCCATCTCCTTTCGCAATGCGGTTGGTTCTACGACGGCCACCGGGCGGAGAATGATATTCTCGCCTTGATCTACCTTCTTTCCCATGCCGCACCCGATGGTGAAACGATCCTCTCCCACCTTGTCACATGTTCGCAGAAGATGACCTATCAGGTGAATGCCATCGATGCGCCATTTGACGCCAAGGATCGCCTGAAGTCGCGTGGCTATCGCTGGAACGCCGAAATGCGGTTCTGGTGGAGAGCGGTTTCCGAGGAAGAAAGCGAGCCTGAACGCACTTGGCTTATGAGCGAGGTCTATGCGGGCTACGGTGAGCCGGCCTTCATCCCGATCAGCGCACATGAGAGGCACCGCTGATCCGTGGCGGTCAGTGTAGCCGCCGGATCTCGGACAGAGCCGCTATTCCCAATAGCGCTTCCGAATGGCTAAGTAGGCCATAAACCGTCAATGGTCTGTTGACACTAGATCGGTGGGACGAACGTCCGTTCCCAGGTTAGCGATTCGTGCCCTGAAAAGGCTGACGCGCGTGCATAGCGCATCGATAGCTTATACAGGCTGTGAAGTATTGTTAGCGCAAAGACACACAGGATGTTGACTCAGTCAACACTAGGCCGTTACATGTTGACAGAATCAACATGTAACGGAGTGACGCATGAATGAGAGCGACGCCGATGAGGTAAACCAGCTTAGAAGCTTCAATCGAGTTTATACCGCCCATCTCGGACTGCTCGAGGCGCACCTCGCCAACAGCAGGTTCTCGTTGAGCGAAGGGCGCATCCTATATGAATTGGCTCATCGCCAGGAGCCCACTGCCGCTGACATTGGACGGGCGCTGCGCCTGGACCGGTCGCAAATAAGCCGCACACTAAAACGGTTTACGGAGCAAGGGCTAATAGTCTCGCGAGAAGACCCCTCCCATGGCCGCAACCAATTGCTGTCGCTCACCGCCGAAGGCAGAGCGGCGTTCGAAAAGGCAGATCAGGGCGCGCGTGACGGCGTTGCAAGGCTGTTGGATGCGCTACCGTTTTCGCGCCGCGCGGAGTTGCTCCAGGCAGTTTCGTCGGTCAAAAAGCTTTTGGAAGCGAAGAACCCGCCTGTGCTCACCCTGCGGGAGCTTCGGACAGGCGATCTCGGGATGATCGTTCATCGCCAGGCCGTCCTCTACGCCGCGGAGTATGGCTATGATGGGAGCTACGAGATCCTGATCGCACAGATAATCGCAGACTTCCGCCGCGCCTTCGATCCGAGTCAGGAAGCCGCATGGGTTGCCGAACTGGACGGCAGGATGGCGGGGTCGATCTTCCTCATGCGCTCGCAAGAGGCAAGGACTGGCAGGCTCCGATTGCTCTACGTCGAACCGCACGCGCGAGGTACCGGTGTGGGCGGTCAGTTGGTAGAGGCTTGCGTAGAACGGGCCCGGACTGCCGGCTACGATCACCTGGAGTTATGGACCGACAGCCAGTTGGCTTCGGCACGTCGGCTTTACGCCCGCTCTGGTTTCACGCTGCGTGATACCAAGACCGAACGGCATTTCGGCCAGGACATCGGAAGCGAAACCTGGGTGATGGATCTGCGAACCGGTTCGTAAGAAGAGCCTGTGCTATGGGGTGGGTTCAACGAGTAGAATCCGCGGTGATCTGGGACAAATCTGCCGTTCCTTACGGGTCACCTGTATGGCGGCTACAGCGCCTGACCTGCCGGTCGGTTGCGATCCAATGTTGGTCGTTCGACTACTAGGGCGATCCGCCTGGAAACGGCGGCCTGACCCGTGCTTGGCCGCAAACCATAGCACCCGCCGACATCGCCAGCTACCGACGTGCACTACCGGGTCGCCGTCGCTCGTCCTTCACGAACTCGGCTCGGCAGTTCTCTCTTGGTCACAGCAATGGGCATGTTGCGTTACCACTGGTGAATGGTTCCACCAAGTCCGATACTTTCTGGTTTTGTGACGCGTTACCATTCGGCAGTATGCGAGCCGAACCGGATGAAGCGATCTGGATGAGGCTGGTGAAGGGATTGGGCGTATGATGGGCTGGCCGGCTGATGATGCCGAGATGGGCGCGCGCATTCGGGTGAGCGGCGCTCAAGCGAGTGCGCGCCGCTCCCGTTTTCTTGAGGCGCCGGGGGATTGCAGTGACCAGCCCTTCTGATCCCTTTCCTTTGGGCGCCGGAGTCGAAGACGTCCTGACCACCGCCGAGCTGGCGAGCCGACCCTCCCGAGTTCCAGACTACGAAGCAGAGAGTCGAGCGCTCGGCCTGCTGGCCCATGAGATGGCCACAAATCCGCGGGGCGTGCTCCAGAAATGCGCCGAGATGGTCATGGATCTGTGCCGCGCGGATTCAGCCGGAATTAGCATCCTGGAGCCCGGCGGAACGAGCGGCATGTTCCGCTGGCACGCCGCGGCAGGAGCGTTTGCGCCCAACCTTTTTGGCATGATGCCCCGGGAGGCGAGCCCCTGTGGGACGGTGATGGAACGCGACCGGGTCCTCCTGTTCAAAGAGGCCGAGCGGGTCTTCCCCGCCCTTCGAGATGTCGAGCCACGCATCTACGAGAATTTGCTCGCTCCGTGGCATGTGAAGGGCGAGGCGGTTGGAACTCTTTGGGTCATCAAACATACTCCGCAAGGTCGGTTCGATGCAGAGGATGCACGCGTCCTGCAAAGCCTAGCCCGTTTCGCCGCAGCCGCGCTCCAGATGATCTCGGCGATCGATGCGGCGACTGTCCGACAGGCGGAACTGGAGCAGCGCACCGACGCTTTGAGCGAGATCGAGGAGCGGCAGACGTTCCTGTTGAGGCTCTCCGACGCCGTCCGCCCGCTGGCTACTCCCGCCGACATACAGGGCGCAATCACCGACCTGCTTCGTGAACGGTTGAACGCGGATTGGTGCTACTACGTCGACTGGGACTCGGATACAAATGCCGGTCTGGTGCTTCGCGGCAGCGTGCGCGAAGGGCTTCCGACACTCGCGGGTGTGCATGACGTGTCCGACGCGCCTGAATTCCTCGAGCTCCTGACGGGCGGCGCCGTGCTTATGGTTCGCGACTACGCAAGCTATGAAAAGCTGCCCAGGCGTTTACGTCAGAAGTTCACTGCCTTCGGCTTTCGGTCAATGATCGTGGCTCCTCTGTTCGCCCGAGGGCGTCTGGTAGCCTCTTTGCTGGTTGGCGACACTAAAGTTCGAGAATGGTCCGCGAGCGATTCGTCCCTCCTGGTTGAGGTCGCCGAACGCACTTGGGCCGCGATCGAGCGCGCGTGCGCTGAAGAGACGCTGCGCGGTAGTGAAGAGCGCTTCCGCCTGATTGTCGAGAATGCGCGCGATTATGCCATCTTCACCCTTGATGCCGACGGGCGCATTGCCGATTTGTTCCCGGGCGCAGAGCAGGTGTTCGGCTGGAGCCAGGCCGAGGCACGAGGGCAGGCCGCTGACATCACCTTCACCGCCGAGGACCGCGCGGCGGGCGTGCCGGCGCAGGAGCAGGCGACTGCGCGTGACAACGGCATGGCCCCGGATGTGCGATGGCACGTGCGCAAGGATGGTTCACGTGTCTTCATCGAAGGTACTACGAACGCCATTCGCGACCCTACTGGCAAGCTGCGCGGGTACCTTAAGATCGGCCAGGATGTCACGGAGCGCCGAGCTGCCGAGCAGGCGCTTCGCGAGAGCGAGGAGCGCTTCCGGCAGTTCAGCGAGGCCTCGTCCGACATTATCTGGGTCCGCAACGCAGAAACCATGGCTTTCGAGTACGTCAGCCCGGCATTTGAGACGATCTACGGCCGCACGCGGGCATTGGTCGGGGACGAGCTTGAACGTTGGGCGAGCACCCTTCACCCTGACGACCGAGACCGCGTGCTCGCCAACCTCGACCGGGTCCGGGCCGGAGAGCGCGTCGATTACGAGTTTCGCATTGTGCGTCCCGATGGCGAAGAGCGTTGGATCGAGGACGTCGATTTCCCGTTGCGTGACTCTGACGGTCGCATCACCCGCATCGGCGGCATCGGCCATGATGCGACTATCGGCAAGCAAGCGGCCGGCGCGCTGGAGGAAAGCGAGCGCCGCGCCCGCACTTTGATGGAGGGCATTCCTCAGCTCGTCTGGCGCTCAGAGGACGAGGGCCGCTGGACCTGGTCGAGCCCGCAATGGCAGGACTGTACGGGACAAACGCAAGAGGAGAGCCTCGGTCTCGGTTGGCTCGAGGCATTGCATCCGGACGATCGTGAAACGGCGGTGCAGGCGTGGGGCGCAGCGCGCCAGAACGGCATCATCGACATTGATTTTCGTGTGCGCCGCGCTCGAGACGCCGCCTTTATCTGGCATCATACTCGCTCCGTGCCGGTCCGTGACGAGCAGGGCCGCATCGTCGAGTGGCTGGGCACTTCCACCGACGTTCACGTCCTGCGGGAGATGCAGGAGCGCCAGCGCGTGCTCGTAGCTGAACTGCAGCACCGCACCTTCAACCTTATGGGCATGGTTCGCTCTACGGCGGACGCAACTATCCGCTCGAGCGCCAGCCTGGATGAGTTCAAGGCGATGTTCCGCGAACGGATTGCGGCGCTAGCACGTGTGCAGCGCCTTTTGTCGCGACTGAGCGAAGCTGACCGGGTTACATTCGACGAGCTGATCCGGACAGAGCTGGAGGCGGCTGGCGCGCTGGAGCCGGACAGTCGTGTCACGCTGGCGGGACCGGAAGGTGTAGCGCTGCGATCCAGCACCGTGCAAACCTTCGCTATGGCTCTTCACGAGCTGACCACCAACGCGGTCAAGTACGGCGCCCTAAAGCAGCCTGGAGCTCACCTGAGTGTGCGGTGGCATATCGAGCGCCGGAATGCCGATCAGCCCTGGCTGCACGTCGATTGGCAGGAAACTGGCGTTGTTATGGCTTCGACAAGCGCGAAACCGCAGGGCACAGGTCAGGGGCGTCGCCTCATCGAAGAGGCACTGCCTTATCAGCTCAACGCCGAGACCACCTATGTTATGGCAGACGATGGCGTCCGCTGCTCTATCGCGCTGCCCGTATCGGCGCGTAACCTGCGGAGTTGAAACATGACGCTCAGTCACCGACGTATCCTTGTTGTCGAAGACGAGTACATGCTGGCGATGGACCTTCGACGCGACCTCGAAGACGCCGGCGCGGAAGTGATCGGTCCTGAGCCTTCGGTAGCCCGCGCGCTCTCTCGGATCCCTAGCGAAACGAAGATCGACGCTGCCGTGCTCGACGTGAATCTTGGTGATGAGGAGGCGTTTCCGGTCGCTGACGAACTCACGGCTCGGGGCATCCCGTTCGTATTCGCCACCGGATATGGCGACGATGCGGTTGCATTACGCTTCCCTGGTGTGACGACATGCAGCAAGCCGTTGGACGTGCAGGCTATGCTCCGAGTTTTGGAAACGCTGACGCGCGACGCCTGAGCTCGATCGAACTGCAGATCGCGCCAACTTGCCTACCCGGAACGTTTCGCTGACAAGGTGAAGAACGGGCGAGATGTTGTTTCAGTCGCAGCCGATCAATTGTATGGCACCTGGTCGCCCGAATGGCGTCTCCTGCCAGGTCCAGACATTACCGGCGGTTCTGGTGAACGACGAGCTCTGGTCGAGATCGTCAAATCTGGCAGGTCCGGGAAACGATCTACGTATTTTTGCACACTTCTGAAATTCTGCGATCGAAAATTATTCTGCGGCAATAAGGCACTTTTTGATGGAGGGGACGTTGATGGCACGCCATCAATGCCGAACCTCGTCCCGACAGTCCTTCCTGAAAGCCTGCAATTGCCTCTTATCGATACGCCGGGCGAGCCTTCGGCACAGCAACTTTTCACCGGCTCCGGCGAAATCCGCTCAATAGGTCGGGATCTGAATTGGGCACAAACGCCTTTGGGGTCGGTCGACAGTTGGCCGCAGAGCCTTCGCTCGACGGTAAGGACGTTGCTGTCGTCACAGTATCCGATGGTTCTGACTTGGGGCGGCGAATTCACCCAGATCTATAACGATGCCTATTCCAAGCTGATCGGAGACAGACATCCTGCCGGACTTGGCGCCGACATTCGGATAACGCTTGCAGAGGCATGGGGGACGCTTGGCCCGATGATCGAGCGTGTGATGGCGACGGGCGATGCGAACTGGACACCGGCCTTACCCCTGGAGATGCATCGTTCTGGATATAGGGAAGAGGCCTATTTTTCGGTGAGCCACGCTCCGGCGGAGGATGACAATGGTGTGATCACCGGAATGCTTGCGGTGTGTTCGGAGGTGACTGAGCAGATAGTGGGGGAGCGCCGCCTGAAGCTGCTTCGCGAACTCGCTGCCCGGGCAGCCAGCGCGGTGCAGACGAGGCAAGCCGCGCTCGACATCATGGGCGCGCTTGCGGACGATCCGCTCGACATACCTTATGCTGCGCTGCTGCTGCGCACTGCAACCGGTCTTGAGGTCGCCGCGTCCTTTGGTCTTGCGTCCGATATTCTCAGACAGATGGAAGACGAAGGCGATCCTTGGGGAATATCCGTTGGATTGAATGGCTCAAGCTTCGTCATCGACGCGGCCGACACCCACGTATCCGTGCATGGCGGCACTTACCTTGACCCTGTAGTCTCAGCCATTTGCCTGCCCGTGCTGGGTGAGCAGAATACGGTCGATGGTCTATTGGTGTGCGCAATTTCGCCCAACCGGGCTCTCGACGAGGCGTACCGGTCCTTCTTCGAGCTGGTAGGTGGGCAGGTCTCCGTTGCAATCCGCAATGCCCGGGCTCGTGAACACGAGCAGCGCCGTGCGGCCGAAATGGCCGAACTCGATCGGGCCAAGACGGCGTTCTTCTCCAACGTCTCGCATGAATTCCGAACCCCGCTCACGCTGATACTCGGCCCCCTTGAGGAAGCGCTGAGCGACAAGCCCACCTCCATGACGGCGCATCGCGATGCGCTTGAACTTGCGCATCGCAATGCGCTTCGCATGCTGCGTCTCGTGAACACCCTTCTCGATTTCTCCCGAGTGGAGGCGAGCCGGATGGCAGCGGCGCCCGAGCCTGTCGATCTGGCTGCGCTGACGGTTGACCTAGCCTCGAACTTTCGGGCGGCGATCGAAAAGGCCGGTCTGAATTTTCGTGTCAAGGCGCGGCCGCTATCGCGGCATGCCCGCGTTGATCGCGAGATGTATGAGAAGATCGTGCTCAACCTCGTTTCCAACGCCTTCAAGTTCACCAACGAAGGGTCGATCGAGGTCCGTCTAAGTGAGACAGACAATGCTGCCGTACTGAAGGTCAGTGACACCGGCGCTGGTATTGCCCCCCACGAACTTGATAACGTGTTTGTTCGGTTTCATCGCATCGCCGGGCAGAAGTCTCGCAGCCACGAAGGCTCAGGCATCGGCTTGGCGCTGGTCAAGCAGCTGGTCGAACTCCAGGGCGGATCCATCGTGGCTGAGAGCGCGGGTGAAGGGCGCGGCGCAGCATTCACGGTTACGCTCCCTCTTACGCAGCCGGGAACGGGCTCCGCTCCCGTCGGCACAGGTGAACTTGAAACAACCTCCGTTCGCGCGAGTGCTTACGTCGAGGAGGCATTGCGATGGCTACCTGAGGAGTCACCCCCTCTGTCAGAGGCCGCGCCAAAGCGCCCACGGATCCTGCTGGCCGATGACAACGCCGACATGCGCGCCTATGTCCGCCGACTGTTGACACCGCATTTCAACGTCACCGTCGCCGCTGACGGCGCTCAGGCTCTGGCTTTGGCCCGCGAGACGAGGCCGGATCTTGTGCTGTCGGATATCATGATGCCGCACTTGGATGGATTCGGGCTCCTTCGCGCGCTTCGAGACGACCCGGCAACGCAAACCATCCCCGTCATTTTCCTCTCCGCCAAGGCGGGTGAGGACGCCCGGATCGAAAGCCTCGAGGCAGGCGCAGACGATCATCTTGTTAAGCCTTTCAGCGCTCTCGAACTACGCGCGCGTATCGGCGGGGCGCTCGACCTTGCCGAGTTGCGTGGCGAAAAGGCGGCCCGTGAGCGGGTTTCCCAGGCGCGCGAGCAAACCGACCTTGCGCAGGCTGCGCGGTGGCGGAGCGAGCAGCACCTTCAGGCGCTTACCGACGCCCTGCCTGTGCTGATCTCGCATGTAGATCGCGACTTGCGCTATCGATTTGTAAACCGCGCGTACGAAGGATGGCTGGGCCGCCCCATCGACGAAATCGTCGGATCGAGGGTCGAGGACATGATTGGCTCGGAAGCGTTCGGCCACGTTCAACAGCATATTGACGCCGCGCTGGCTGGCACGGAGATCCAGTTTGAGACCTTCATGCCGTACTCCGGCATCAGGCCGAGACATATTCGCGTGGATTATATCCCGCAACGCGGGCCTGACGCCTCGATTGAGGGCTTCTATGGGCTTGTTCAGGATATAACCGAGCGCAAGCTTGCTGAGCGGCATCGCGAACTGTTGGTCGATGAGTTGAACCACCGCGTGAAAAATACGCTTGCCGTGGTACAGTCAATTGCCGCGCAATCCTTCAAGGGGGATCGCGAGCCTGCCGAGGCGCGCGCAGCATTCGAGGGCCGCCTGCTCGCGCTGTCTGACGCCCATAACCTGCTGACGCAGGAAAGCTGGGATTATGCCATGCTGGCGGATGTCATCGTCAATGCGATCCGACCATTTGGTGAGGCCCGTTTTGATGTCGCTGGACCGGCAATCGCCCTCGAACCGAAGGCCGCTGTGAATATAGCGCTTGCCCTTCACGAGCTTTGCACCAACGCCGCCAAGTACGGCGCTCTATCAACGGCGAAGGGGCGCGTGAGCGCTTCCTGGTTTCTGGAGGAAGGGCCGGATCCCAAACTCCATCTGGCTTGGGAGGAGCACGACGGTCCGCCAGTTACCGCGAGATCGAGGCAAGGCTTCGGCTCGCGGCTTATCGAGCGCGGCCTTGCAGCCGAGCTTGGTGGCACTGCAGGCATGTCTTTCGCACCCGCCGGCTTGAAATGCCTCATCACAGCGCCTCTGGCCAACCTGGGGGGCCGCAATGTCTCTCGCGGGTAAGCGCGTGTTGGTCGTTGAGGACGAGATGCTCGTAGCCATGAACATCGAAGACACGTTGACCGAACTAGGCGCAATCGTCGTCGGCCCGGCCATGCGCCTGGATACCGCGCTGGATTTGGCTGGACGAGAAGACTTCGACTTGGCCATGCTGGATGTGAACATCCACGGCGGTCGGTCCTACCCGGTTGCCACGTTGCTGAAATCGCGCGGCGTGCCCTTCATATTCGCCACGGGCTATGGTCACGCGGCCGATGCGGACGAGTTCAGCGACATCGCCACGTTGGCAAAGCCCTTTCGTGCCACAGATCTTGAGCTAGCCCTCTGCAACGCTCTTCACTCATCGTCGAAACCTCCAATTTCGTGGCCATAACAGCCTGATGGGGGGGCGGCGCGAAAGGTGGCTTTCGATAGCGTGCAATTGCGCGCATCCCGCAAGTTGCACCAGCATAAAAACGACGTCCATGCTCATGGCAGCCGCGGCGCTGGCCTGCACGATTGCTGCTTGTGACGGTCGAGGGAGAAGGCAGGTGCCGCAAGGGATGAGGCCGCGAGTTTGCGCCCATCGCCGTTCCTCTGACATGGGATGAACTGCGCGATCGACCCGCCTTCGCACTAGCATATCGGTGGCAGCGCCGAAATGCTGAAGCGAGCGTCATCCAAGAACCTCGCACACTGGGGCGGGCAGACCAGGTTTTGGCGGATCTGCAGCAACGGACAAACCCTAGCCTCAATTCAAAAGAAAAGGCCGGCAAAGCCGGCCTTTGAGTTTGGGAGAGGATGCCTGAAAGGCGGAGTCATACTGCATCTGCGAACACCTTTGTGCAAGTGCGAAATCAAACCGTCGTTATCGGTCTCGCGGGTCACTATGGGATGTTCATGCTTGCCTTTGTTCTGGGACGGTGCGCGGGATCGCCGCCGCCTCCCACGTTTTTGGCCTACACCACGCGCACATAGACTTTGGGTGCGCACTCCGCTGCCGCTAGCATGGAGGATCTTCCTGTCCGGAAGTGGGAAAACTCGCACTAAGTACGTCGGGGACAACCTATATCATCTCCTGCTTCGGTGACTTGACTTACCCAAACTGCCGGTTGCCTTCTAACCACCGGGCAACGGATTCAATAGGTCGCGAGAGATCACATTGGCTCCTTTGGAAGTACTGGTGCAGCGCCTCAGAGGGCTGCAGTTTGAAATGCCGGGCATCGACATATCAGAGCCCTGGCAAACTCCTTTCACCGCAGAGCGCCACAACTGGACGTGTTCGTCCTGTGAATGAGGCCGAGACCCGACACGGGACTCGTTGACGCTCTGAACCGGATTGAAGACTTGAAGCATGATCTGGCGCTGGTGAAATGGGGCGCGAAGCGACCGCCCTCCCGTAGCAGGCGGCGGTAATCTCAAAAAAGTCCTCGACCATCCTGACGGTGGCTTTGCAGGCTGCTATCAGCGCGAGACGGCCTACTGGCCACTACGCGCTGATGAGGTTATTTCGTGACGCAGACCCTTCCCCGCTTTTCGACCGGGATCCCTGGCCTAGACACCGTTTTTGGCGGCGGCTTTGTCGAGGGGGCCTCCTACATCGTGCAGGGTCAACCCGGGGCCGGCAAGACGATCCTGGGCAATCAGATCGCCTTCGCGACGGCAGCGGCCGGCAAGAAGGTGCTCTATGTCACTCTCCTCGCCGAGACGCATGATCGTCTATTCCAGTCGCTTTCGACGCTGAACTTCTTCGAAAAGGATCAGCTTGGTAGCAACATCGTGTATGTCAGCGTTTTCCAGACCCTCGCCAAGGAGGGGTTGGGGGCCGTCGTCGATTTGCTGCGCAAGGAAACCAAGCGCCAAGGCGCTTCGCTGATCGTCTTCGATGGCCTTCTCAACGCGCGTGACCGCGCGGAGACAGACCTCGACGTCAAGACCTTTGTGGCGGAGGTTCAGAGCCAAGCCGCGTTTGTCGGTTGCACCGTCCTCTTCCTGACCAGCGCCGGGATGCACGACGATAGCCCGGAGCACACCATGGTAGACGGTGTGCTCGAGTTGCATGACGAACTTGTGGGTGTCCGTACCGTACGCCGCCTCCGCGCCCGTAAGTCAAGGGGCAGCGCTGCTTTAGGGGGTTATCATCAGTACGAAATTGGCAACGAGGGTATTTCGGTATTCCCGCGGATCGAAGCCGCGTTTCATATACCCTCTGCGACCGACAATCCGGATCCAAAGCCGCTACGTTCTGGAATTCAGGGCTTCGATGAGATCACCGGCGGCGGACTTCCGCGAGGCTCGATCACGTTGCTCATCGGTCCTTCGGGATGCGGTAAAACATCTTTTGGCCTGAATTTCCTTTCGGCCTCCTCCCGACAGGAACCCGGCCTGCATTTCGGCTTTTACGAAACGCCGGAACGTCTGTTGCTCAAGGCGAGCGCACTGGGCCTTGATCTCAAGGGAAATGTCCAGAGGGAAGAGGTCGATATCTTGTGGCAGCCGTTAACGGAGAACCTCATCGACAAGATGGCCTATCGCCTCCTCGATGCCGTCTCGGCCCGAGGCGTAAAGCGGTTGTTCCTCGACTCTTTTGGCGGATTTGAGCGTGCAGCCGTCCACCGGCCTCGCCTGGTGGAATTCTTTGCAGCCCTGACGAACGAATTGCGGGCTATGGGTGTTACGACTGTTGGCACGTGGGAGTTGCGTGACCTCTTCGCGTCCGAGGTTGCAGCGCCAGGACCGGAGATTTCCAGCCTGCTCGATAACCTCATAATGATGCGCCAAGTCGAAATCCGCTCCGAGTACAAACGGGTGTTGTCCGTCCTGAAGATTCGCGACCAGTCGTTCCAGGCTGCTCCCCAGGAGGTCTATATCGATGGGCAGGGCCTTGCGATCAGGGGACAGTTTGAACAAGCCACCGGAATTTCGACCGGGTTGGCCAAGCCCCTCGAAGCATGACGACTGTCATGGACAAAACCCCGCAGCGGAGTTCTCCATGAAGATAGTCGTTGCCGAAGACGAGTTCCTGATTGCCGATTTGCTGGTGGTCAGCCTGGAAGATGCTGGCCACGAAGTGCATGACGCCGCCCACGGCGCAGATGCGCTGAAGCTGGTACGCACCGTAAAGCCCGATTTGGTCATCACGGACTTCATGATGCCACTGATGACCGGTCTCGAATTGGCCGAAACGATGAAGGCTGACAGCTCCCTGCAAGGCATTCCCATCATCTTGGTGAGCGGAGCACAGGGTGCCATAGCCAGATCGCGTACCGATCTCTTTGACCTGGTTTTCGACAAGCCGTATGCAATGGACTGCTTGCTCACTGCTGTCGCTGGCCTAGGTAAGGAAAGGGGACAGCCTTAATGCTGCGGAAGTCGTTACGGGTATGGACGGGGAAGAAGGATCTGAACAGCGACGGGCATTGAGCGCTGCCGATCGGCTCGCAGCCATCATTGAGTCTTCCGACGACGCCATCATCGGCAAGACCCTCGATGGCATCATTACGGACTGGAATGCCGGCGCCGAGCGGATTTTTGGCTATGCTCCCAGTGAGATTGTAGGCGCCTCAATCCTCACCCTGATCCCGGAGTATCGCAGGTCTGAAGAAGACGAGATCATCGCGCGTCTCAAGAACGGGGAGCGTGTTGAGCATTTCGAAACCCTGGGGCAGCGCAAGGACGGATCACTGATCCATATTTCGCTTACCGCGTCTCCGATTAAGACGGCCGACGGGCGGGTTATCGGTGCCTCAAAAATCGCCCGCGACATCACCGCGCGCAAACAGACCGAGGCCCTGGTTACGCAGCAATCCGACCGCCTGCAAACCCTCTACCGTGTAGCCAGCGAAATCTCCCGCGATCTCGATCTTGATCGCATCGTCCAGTCGGTCACCGACATTGGCACCGAACTAAGCGGCGCCAAATTCGGCGCGTTCTTTTACAATGTCACGAATGCTGCCGGTGAATCTTACCAGCTCTATACCCTTTCGGGCGCAGCGCGGGAGGACTTCAATTTCGGCATGCCTCGAAATACGGCAGTTTTCGGCCCAACCTTTGCAGGCGAAGGCGTAATCCGCTCCGATGATATCCGGAAAGATCCACGCTACGGGCACAGTGCCCCGCACTACGGCATGCCGGCGGGGCACCTTCCCGTCGTCAGCTATCTCGCGGTGCCTGTGACGTCAGTGTCGGGCGAAGTGCTCGGCGGGTTGTTTTTTGCTCATGATGAGCCCAGGAAGTTCACCGCTGACACGGAAAACCTTGTCTCCGCGATTGCAGCCCAGACCGCTGTCGCCATGGACAATGCACGGCTGCACAAGGCTGCCCAGCAGGAAATCGAGCAGCGCAGGCGTGCAGAGGAAGCAAATGAACTGCTCCTTCATGAACTGAAGCACCGAGTCAAAAACACGCTGGCGACGATCCAGGCGGTGGCCATGCAGACGTTTCGCGAGGCCCCAAACGCGGAGAAGGAGGCATTCAACGCGCGCCTTTTCGCCCTGTCTGAAGCTCATGATCTGCTCACCCAGCGGGATTGGGAGCCGGTCGCCGCCACCCATATCGTTCAGCGGGCGGTATCGCCGTTCGCAGCTGAGGCCGATAAGCGGTTTGAACTTAGCGGGCCGGAAGTGGAAATCTCAGCTGACCGCGCGCTTCAGCTTGCCATGGTGCTTCACGAACTGGCGACGAACGCAGCGAAGTACGGGGCCCTTTCCAATCTAACCGGAACGGTGAGTATTGCCTGGGAGCTTCATGTTGAGGGCAATATCGAGTTCCTGAAGATCCGATGGCTTGAGACGGGCGGGCCTGAAGTAGCCTCCCCAGATCGAAGAGGTTTCGGCTCGCGGATGATCTCACGCGCCCTTCGCGGCGAGGGCTGCGGGGCCGAGTTCGATTTTCGCCCCGATGGCTTATTCGTCCGACTCCGGTTTTCTCTTACCTGAGCTGCCTTGAGATATGGTGGAAAGGGCGCGTCGCAATGCAGCGCACCCTTGTAGAGAGCCGTCGGGCTCACCTCCATGGTCTTAGGGGTGGCTGCCCATGTATCGTGCATATTCCTCACTGTAGCGGGCCGTGACCAGCGCCAGCTCCTCAGGCGAGGCGGATTCTGCCAGTGTGGTGAACCACGTGCCCTCCTCCGAATAGACGTGGTGGGCCACCGCGCTTTCAATGTGTTCAAGTTTGTCGATATAATCCTGGCTCATGGGATCGACACGCTCCAGCAGGCCCATTTCCATTTTGGCGGCAGACTGTTCCTGATACGCCAGTTCCGCGTGACCAACCTGATGGTCGGCTGCGAGAGCCGGGTAGACGGCCGCCTCTTCGGCGAGCGAATGGGCGGTCAGTAACAGCCCGAGCTTCTTCTGCTCGGCGCGCCGGGACGCCGGATCGTTCGCCGCTTTGACCGCCGCAAACTGTGCCTCGATCTCTCGATGATGTGTAAGAATCTGCGAGAGCCAGTCGCCCGTCAGGGCCGCTGCCTCGGCTTTCTCACGGGCTTTAGCACGTGCTTCAGCGCTCTCGGGTGGTGTGATGGCCGCTATGGCCTTGTCGATGATGGACATGATCGTCTCCGTTCGAGGGCGTGGCGTTCGATGGCCAGATTTCAGGCAACAGGAGCCCCAAGCTCGACCTCGACAGGACCGAATGTCCGCGTGGTCGGCGTGGGCAGGCCGTTGGCTTCGAACTGCGCTTGTAGCTCGGCCTTTCGCTCGGCCATCTGAGCGCCGAGTGCATCCAGATCTACGTCAGCCGCGCGCGCCTGCGCGAACATGCCCTCCTTGGGCATCTCTTCTTCATGAACGTGATGTTTGATTTCCTCGGTGTCAACCGGCGCGCAAAACTGACCCCCTATCGGCGCCCAATATTGACCC
>NZ_ATHL01000049.1 GCF_000445125.1 Novosphingobium lindaniclasticum LE124 | reverse complement strand
GCCATTGGTACAGGTACAGAAGTTGCAATCGAAGCTGCTGATATAACTATTTTAGGAGGAGACCTTTTATTAATTCCAAAAGCAATAAAAGCAAGTAAATCTACAATTCGTAATATTCGCCAAAATCTATTTTGGGCGTTTGGTTACAATGTTGCAGGTATCCCTATAGCAGCAATTGGTCTGCTAGCACCTTGGGTTGCGGGAGCAGCAATGGCTTTAAGTTCTGTAAGTGTTGTCACAAACGCTTTACGTCTAAAACGTATGAAATTATAAGAATCTTATATTTCTTGAAAGGAGGTGACAACATTGACTAACGAAGTTATTAATGTAGAAGGTATGAGCTGTGACCATTGCAAGCATTCAATTGAAAAAGCATTAAATGGATTAGATGGTGTAACATCTTCAGAAGTAAGCTTGGCGAATGGGAATGTGGAAGTTGAATTTGATGAAAATCAAGTAGCTTTCAACGACTTTAAAGAAGCTATTGAAGATCAAGGTTA
>NZ_ATHL01000048.1 GCF_000445125.1 Novosphingobium lindaniclasticum LE124 | reverse complement strand
TTTTCGACAATATCTATTACAATATGATTAGAGCGATTAAGCTCATTATTGATGTAAAAAGTTTCAGACTTTAGCGAGGAATGGAAACTTTCTATCGGGGCGTTATCGGCAGGTGTTCCCTTTCGGGACATACTTCTGATAATGCCTTTTTCTTCGCACAATTGATAATAAGCATAAGATGTATAAACGCTGCCTTGATCACTATGTAATATACAACCCTCAGGTATATCGATTTGATTTAATGTATCATTAACTAAACTTTGGTCTTGTTTATCATCTATTTTATACGCCACAATTTCTCCGTTATAAATATCCATTATCGAAGATAAATACAACATAGAATGGCCAAATGGTAAATAAGTAATATCGGTTGTTAATACTTCCATTGGACAACTCGCTTTAAATTGTCTTTGTAATAAATTGTCCGTTTTATAATACGGTTTACCTATTCTTGTCGTCTTTTTAGGTCTAACTCGGCAGTTCAAATGATGCTTCTGCATCATTCTCTGTACTCTCTTATGATTAATTGGTGATGTATAACATTGATTAATCAATGCTGTAATCTTACGATAACCGTAGGTATAGTGGTTAGCTTT
>NZ_ATHL01000047.1 GCF_000445125.1 Novosphingobium lindaniclasticum LE124 | reverse complement strand
CGGCCCTGCCGGCGGGTGCCGGCAGGGCCGTTCGCGAATGCCTTGCGGGCCGGGCGTCAGCCCAGCGGCTTGCTCGATCCGAAGAACAGCGCCTGGCTGATCGCGGCGCGGACGGTGGCTTCCTGGAACGGCTTGGTGACCAGGTAGGTCGGTTCCGGCCGCTCGCCGGTGAGCAGGCGCTCGGGATAGGCGGTGATGAAGATCACCGGCACGTCGCCGAACTTCAGCAGGTCTTCCACGGCCTCGATCCCCGAGCTGCCGTCGGCGAGCTGGATGTCGGCGAGGACCAGGCCGGCGGGCGAGCGCTCGAAGATGTCGAGTGCCTGGGCGTGCGTGGCCGCCGTGCCGACGACCCGATGCCCCAGATCGCTGACCAGGCCTTCGAGTTGCATCGAGATCAGCGGCTCGTCCTCGATGATGAGAACGTCGGTCGTGCTCTCGCTCTCGATCTCGAGAATGGCCTGGGCCACGAGCGCGTCGACTTCCTCGGGCGAGACCGCCAGGATCCGCGCGGTATCTTCGCGCGAGAATTCCTCCACGGTGGTCAGCAGCAACGCCTGGCGATGCGTGGGCGCGATGGTGGCGAGACGGGTCTGCGCCGCCTGCTCGTGCTGGCCGCCGTCGGCAAGGCCGGGTTCTTCCACATGGCCGGTGGCCCAGATGCGCGTGAAGGCGGCATAGAGCGCTGCCCGGCTGCGGGCGATATCCTCGCGCAGCACCTTGTCGGCCAGGGCTGCTTCCAGCGTGGCGCGGACGTAAGTATCGCCCGATTGTTGCGACCCCGTCAGCGCGCGCGCATAGCGACGCAGATAAGGCAGCTGGATGGCGATCTGGTCAGAGACGGACATCGAAATTCCTCGAATCGTGGGGACGTGATCGTCCCCGTGTTTTTCACCGCACCGGTGGCCCGCCCCCTCCCGATGGATCATCGATTTCTGACGCCGCGAGCAGGGCAGGGCAACCTCAAAATTTTTCCCGGAGAGCCGGTTTTGCGGGAACCAAGTCGGGTCGGGCCCGTTTGCTCGGTGTCACCACTGGCTCCCCCACCCCCCGCAACCGGTGGTGACCCGATCCCGGAGGCCTCCGTTCACGAATGCGTGGACGGAGGCCTCAAAGTTTACGGCGCAGGGATGTTCCCAAGGTGAACGAAAAAAATCATCTTGGTTGCACGAAAGATCGTGCAGCAGCCTCGGTCCATCTCGAAATCGAACGCGAATCCGCGCCGGAAATGGTCACTAAGCATCGCACCGGGAACTTTGTGTTCATTAGTCGCGTTTGCCAATTCGACCGGTCACGAAACGTGATCAGCCAAGGAGGGAACGCAATGTCCGCAGCAACCGAAACCAGCGCCGGTGCCGAAATCGTCTCAGGCGAAACCGCGGCACCTGCCGTGGCCGCGCTCAGCGACCGGGACTTCAAGCGCGCGCTCTCGGAAGTGGCGCCGCACTTGCGTGCTTTCGCACGCGGCCTTTGCGGTTGCCGCGATCGCGCCGACGATCTTGCGCAGGAAGCCATGCTGCGTGCCTGGGCAGCCCGCGGTCGCTATGCGGCCGGCACCAACTTCAAGGCCTGGACGTTCACGATCCTGCGCAATCACTTCTATAGCGAAGCGCGCCGGGCCCGGTTCCACGGCGAATACGACGAACTGGCCGCCGAACGCATCCTGCGCGCCGAAGCCAGCCAGGAAAGCGCCATCGAGCTTGCGGACGTCCTCCGCGCCTTGACCGCCATTCCCGAAACCTACCGCGAGGCGCTGATTCTCGTGGCTGCCGGCAATCTCTCCTACGAAGAGATCGCGAAGATCTGCGGCATCGCTCTCGGCACCGTCAAGAGCCGCATCTGCCGCGCCCGCGCCATGCTCCTGAAAGTGATCGAGTCTGGCCAGCTTCCCGATTTCCGTCACAACTTCGTGCTGAACGGCGAAGCGATCGACGCGTTCTTCGCCGAACTCGTGAAGATCGCCAATGTCGACGAGCGGGACACGCTCGCCGCCTGATCTTCCAGACAGTCGCCAATGTTTAGGACTCCACTGCCTTGGACTCGATGATCCCCAACGCCGCCAGGATACTTATCGTCGAGGACGAATTCCTGGTGGCGCTGCAACTCGAAGATATACTGTCGGACGGCGGTCACGCCGTCCTCGGCACCTTCCCCGATTCCGCTTCGGTGGCGGCTCTGGCGGAACGGCCGGATATCGCCTTGGTGGACCTCAACTTGCGCGACGGGCTGACCGGTCCGGCAGTGGCCCGCGATCTCGCGTCCCGGTTCGGCGCGCCGATCATCTACGTCACTGCCAATCCCGGCCAGATCGACGCTCCCGCGCCCACGGCGGTCGGAATCGTCCAGAAGCCGTTTTCGCGCCAGGCGATCCTATCGGCGATCGCCTATGCCCTTGCCGATTGCCCCGAAACTTCGAGACCCGCCGACCTGGAGCCGCTGGTTCGCGCCTGATGGCTCCGGTCGCTGCTCCACCGCGTTCAAAGCGATGGGCAAAACGGAAGGGGCGCGGAGGGGCTGGCCTCCACGCCCCCCGGGAGCACTGGGTCGTGCGGTCGACGAGGGATTCAGACCGCGCCGACTTCGTGCTCGCCAGTTCGAGACGGATCGATGGTGCCGCCTGTCGCCAGCTTGAAAAGACCGGTGATGCCGACGTCCGAAGTCCAGACTTCCGCATCGTCGATCTCGAACCGCAGCATGACGATCGAAGGATCGTGCTTGCCGTTGGGGAACCAGGCTTCGACATGATTGGTCCAGTGCCTGTCGCGAACCGCCGGGTCGGTTTCCTCGACGAGCGTGCCGGCGATGCAGGCGAAGACATCGTGCCCCTTGGTCATGACCTGACCCATGGCCCGGCCGCCCGCGCCGATGCGGTTGTCCCGCTTGCAGACGAACCAGACGGCATGATGCGCTTCCTTGTCGAGCAGCGCCGTCATGGGCTCGGCATGGCCATGAGCCGATTCGAGGCGCATCATGATGAACGGGCTGGCGGCGAAGGCTTTCCAGAACCTTTCGCGGACGTGGCTTTCCATGGCAGCTCTCCTCCTGGTTGTTAACGAAACAATGCCCGAAGGCCTTCGGCGTTCCCGTAGCGGCGCCCCGGCTGCCGAAAGCCGGTGAGCGCCGCCGGTCACGCCGTCATTCCCGCTCGTCTCCCGGCTTCTGGCTGGCGGCGATCTGCAACTCGCGCGGCTTGCGATTCTCGAAGGTCTCGGCCATGCGCCGCTCCGCATCGGCGGACAGGGTTTCCGCTGCGCTGGGGAACATGTCTTCCTCTTCCTCGTCGATATGATGAAGATAGCGGTGGCGCATGTCCTTGAACTTGGCGAGCCAGGCGCTCGACGCCATGTCGATCTCGATCAATTCGCCCAGGAAATCGTCGATTTCCTTGTGCTCGGACACCGAATGGCGCGCTTCGTCCCGCAATTCCGGGCAGGCGAGCATCGTCGCATAGAGCGATTCTTCTTCCGCCGCGGCATGGGCTTGCAGTTCTCGCCGCAGTTCTTCGAAGAGTTCGCGGCGTTCGGGGCTGTCGCCCTTGGTCTCGCCGAGCTTGGCGAGCATCTCGCGGTGACGGTCGTGATCCGCCTTGAGGTCCCTGAAAATACGGGCATCGGCCATGGTGTCGCTCCTTCCTTGGGGCAATTCGTATCGGTCAAGGAACGGGCCGGCATGCCCGGCGGTTCCGAAGGGGCCACGATCAGGGAACCTCGATGCCACGCCTCACCTTCGCCGATGGAACCGCTCCCGGAATTACGCGCAAGCCCGTGAGAGGCGGCAAGGACACGCGCGTGAGATGGGCCTACTTCGATCCCGACGGCGCGCGGATCCGCGACCGCGAAGAGATCGACCGGCTCAATCGCATCGCCCTGCCGCCGGCCTATGTCGATTGCTGGTTCTCGCCCGATCCCGACGCGCATCTGCTGGCCACCGGGATCGATGCGCGCGGGCGCAAGCAGTATCGCTACCATACCGACTGGCGGGCGGATCGCGATGCGCGCAAGTTCGACCGCTGCGCCGCTTTCGGCCATGCGCTGCCGGAACTGCGCCGACGCGTGGCCGAGGATCTCGCGCTTTCGCGCCTCTGCCGCGAACGCGCGATCGCCTCGGTCGTCGCCTTGCTGGACACGGCGGCCATCCGCATCGGCAACGAGCGTTACGCTAAGGAGAACCGCAGCTTCGGCGCCACCACCCTGCGCGGCCGCCATGCCACCGTGAAAGGGCGCACGCTCAAGCTGCGTTTCCGCGCCAAGCACGGCAAGCTGCGCGAAGTGTTGTCCAGCGACCGGGCGCTCGTGGCCTGCGTGCGCAAGATGCAGGATCTGCCGGGGCAGCACTTGTTCCAGTACCTGGACGAGGAGGGCTGCGCCTGTCCGGTCGGCTCGCAGGACGTCAACGACTACTTGCACGAGACGATGGGCGAGGATTTCTCGGCCAAGGACTTCCGAACCTTCGCGGCCAGCACTCTGGCTTTCGCGCGGATCTGGCAGGAACCGAAAGTGACACTCAAAGCGCTGCTGGAGGATGTGGCTGACCATCTCGGCAACACCCCGGCCATTGCCCGCAAGTCCTACGTCCATCCCGCGCTGGTCGCCTATGTGCGGGGCACCGAGCCCGTTCCGGAGCTTCCGAGCAGCCTGCCGCGCCGCACGCAGTGGCTGGCGCGAGAGGAGCGGGGGCTGGTAGCCTTCCTGGAAGCGGCACCGTCAGCCGCCAGCTGGAACTGAGCGAAGGCGCCGATCCGGCGTTTGTTATCCGCACATGCGGATTGCCGTGCCACCGGCGATACGGCACGATTGCCGCCGATGATGGAGAACCAGCGACATTATCCGGTTCTTGCGCTTGCTCTGGCGGCTATCCTGTGGTCGCCGTCCTCCGGCGGATCTGCCAAGGAGGCCGGGACAGAGGGCGACATCGTCGTCGAGGGCACGCGGGACCGAGGCGTGTTCGCGGCGGGCGAATGGCTGGTGAGGGTTTCCCGATCCTATCACTTCGGCAAAAGCCTGGACGGCCGCGAGATCGTGCCTGCTGCGGGGCAGGACCGAGAATGGCGCTTCTGCCTTCCCGCTACGCGGGTCGAGGCCCTGGTCGCGCTACTGGCGGGGCAAGGGCGTGCACAATCGTCGATAACGACCGATTGCCGCAAACTCGCGCTGCAACTCGGCGATGGGCGTCTGCGCGCAACTCAGACCTGCATGGGCGGGAACGTCACCGGTCCCGACCCATCCGGCCTGATCCACACACAGCGCACCCGATTGATTCTGACTGTCACCGGAACCTATGACGCCGAACGGTTCAGGCTCGATTTCAACGGCCGACGCGAGATGCTGGTGCCCGACCCGTCGGCCGCGCAGAAGTCGGACCTGACGCGGTGGTCGATCACAGGGCGTCAGGTCGGCGCTTGTCCTTCGCCCAAGGAGAAGTCCGATCTACCATGAGGGGCTTCTATCGGACCGATGCGCCGATCAGCCCTTGTGCAGCCGTGCGATCGCGGCGCGAACCTCCCGTTCGCCGTAAGGCTTGGTCACGACCGGCGCGTCCTTGAAAGTGCCGGTCAGGAGCGAGCGCTCGCCGTAACCGCTGGCGAAGATGAAAGGTACGCCGCGCTCCTCCAGTGCATGGGCCACGGGTTCGCTGGTGTCCCGGCCGAGATTGATGTCGAGCATCGCGAAGGAGACCTGGCCCGTCTCCACCAGCGCCATCGCGGCGCTTACCGAACCGGCGATCCGGCAATCCGCGAAGCCGAGGCCGCGCAGGACGTCCTCGGCTTCCATCGCGATGATGATGTTGTCTTCGACGATCAGCGCCGTTCCCTGCTTCAGCGCGCCCGCAAGGCCGTCCGATACCGCCATGTCGACGGCGGGCGGGTGTTCCGAGGGGCTGGGCGTCTCGAAGCTGGCGACATGCTCCGCCGGCAGGAGGAACAGCGCTTTCAGGCCCTCTTGCGGGTAGATGACCGAGGCGGAGCCGCCGAGTTCGTGCGGGATCGTGCGCTCGATGATGGTGGAGCCGAAGCCGCGCCGGGTGGGCGTCTTCACCGGCGGACCATCGGCCTCGCGCCAGTCGATCTCAAGCGAGCCGTCGTCGTCGCGGCTGAGCGTGATCGTGACCGTCCCGCGCGAATCCGACAAAGCGCCGTACTTGCAGGAATTGGTCATCAGCTCGTGGAACACCAGCGCCAGAGTGGTGAAGGCGCTGGGCGCGATCAGCGCGTCGGGGCCGTCGATCGCCACGCGGTCGGCATTGCCGGCGGCATAGGCGGCGGCTTCCGTGCGGATGAGGTCGTAGAGCGAGGAGGGCGTCCAGTCCTTCAGCGTCACCTGGTCGTGGGCGCGGGCAAGGGCGTGGATGCGGCTGCCGACGATCTCGGCGAACTCGTCGATCGTCGCGGCGCCTTCCTTGCTCTGGGTCACGAGGCCGCGGATCAGGTTGAGGATATTGCGGACGCGGTGGTTGAGTTCCGCGATCAGCACGTCCTGCTGCCGGGTGGCCTGCTCGCGTTCGGCATGGACCGCATCGGCCAGCCGCAGCACGACTTCGAGAAGCGTGATGCGCAGGGCATCGGCAGCCAGCGTCTCTTCCTCGGTCCAGGGGCGGGAGTGTCCCCGGCGCTCTTCCTTCCAGATCTCGAAGCTTTTGCGCGGCGTCAGCCGGGCGCCGAGCGGGCCGAGTTCGATGGACTTTTCCGGGTTCCCAGCCCAGTTGACCTCGCGCAGCTGCTCGCGGCGAAACAGCACGATATAGTCGCGCGGGGAACGGCTCACGGGCAAGGCCAGGAGGCCCGCCGCCCGATCGGACCATTCGCGGGCAGGCGCGAAGACCGATCCGATCGCGTCCGTCGACCAGACGGTGCTGGCCCCCGCGGTGTTGAGGAAGCGCGCGAGTTCGCTGAACTGCACCTGGTTCGGAACCGAGCCGTGGCTTCTGAACTGCCCATCGACCCAGCCGATCACGCCGTCGAAGGGAATGACCCGGGCGATCGAATCGGAAAAGTCCTCGAATGCCTCCAGCAGGGATCCGCCGGCAGCGACGCGGGACATCATCTCGTCATGAAGCCGCATCGAGGCGGTGCGCTGGGCCAGCGCGAAGTCGGTCTCCTTCTGCTCCAGCAGATAGGCGAAGAATTCCCCGAACAGTTCGCTGGCAGTGCGGACCGAGTAGGACAGCCGCAGCGGCGAATAGTGGTGGCACGCCATCAGCCCCCAGAGCTTGCCGCGCCGGATGATCGAGACCGACATCGAAGCCTTTACGCCCATGTTGCGCAAATATTCGACATGGATCGGCGAAACCGCGCGCAGTCCCGACATCGACAGGTCGAGCGGGTCGCCGTTGGGATCGGTGGTGGGGTGGATCTCCACGGTGGGATCGTCCACGTCGCTGATGATGCGCAGCAGGTTGCGGGTGTAGAGCCGCCGTGCCTGGGCCGGAATGTCCGAGGCGGGGAAGTGCAGCCCCTTGAAGCTGTCCACCATGCCGTTGAGGCTTTCCGCCACGACTTCGCCCGCACCGTCGCCTTCGAAACGGTAGACCATGACGCGGTCGAAGCCGGTGAGGCCGCGCAAGTGCCGGGCGGCGCTG
Organism: Novosphingobium lindaniclasticum LE124; assembly: GCF_000445125.1. GTDB lineage: Bacteria > Pseudomonadota > Alphaproteobacteria > Sphingomonadales > Sphingomonadaceae > Novosphingobium > Novosphingobium lindaniclasticum. The sequence goes on along the minus strand of NZ_ATHL01000047.1, from coordinate 45,586 downwards.
GCGCAAAGCTGCTCGATCGAGGTGGACTGGCGCATCCGGTCGATCATGGGCCGGACATAGCTCACGAAATCGCGGCGTCGGCCGCCTTCGTGAGGCTCGATCTCCAGCACGTAGGAGCGGCCGGAAACGTGCACCGCCATATCGAACAGGCGGCCGTCGCCGCGCAGGTCGACCTCGAACACGCGCTCCACGGTGCTGGCGCCGCCCAGGATCTGCAGGCGGGTGCGCACGTCGTGCAGGGCATTGGGAGAAAGGAACTGGGTGGCGGGAAGCCCCACCATGTCGCGCGGCGAAACCTCGAACAGGTCCTCGCAGTTGGCCGAGACGTGGTTGATGATCCAGTCGCTGGAGAACGACAGGAGCCAGCCGAAACTCTGGATTCGGCCGATGATGTGGATCGGTTCGAGATCGCAGGTGTTCAGGTCCACCCGGTGCATGCCGTCAGCCATGCGCGGCATCCGCCGGAATGCCGGAGACCGAAGCGACGATCCCCGCCTGTTCGAAGGCGCGTTCGAAGGCCCGGAACGCGCTTGCGGCGGCGGCTACCGCTGCGGAACTCTCCGGGGCGTCTGCGCGCCGGCTCTTGAGCCAGGGCACCAGCGCCTTCCACAAGCCGTGTCCCGCCTCATCCTCCATATAGCGCGACGGCTTGCCGTTATCACGGCCCCAATAGCCTTCGCGGCGGATCACCGTCATGCCCAGGCGCGATCCGGCGACCACGTAGCATGTCCCGGACGAGGCCGCGGCATCGTAGACTTCGGCATAAGCGGCAAGGTCGATCTCCACGCCGAGCTCGGCAAGGTCGCAACGCAGCATCGCCGGATAGTCAGGGCAAGCGAAGCCGAGCACGTCCCGCGCGAAATCGCGGACGGCGGGAAACAGGCCTTCAAGGCCGATCGCATGGGCGGCAAGGAAGCGGGCCTGCTCCTCCCGGCGGGTCAGGTCGAGCGAGCCGAAGGCAGCGTCGAGCCCCTGGTGCGCCGATGCCGTCGCGCCCCTGAGCGCCGTGAGCAGATCGGCAGTGTCGGCAATAAGGTTCTCAGTCCGCATCGATAAATTCGCCTAAGAAGATCAATTGCGGGCGATGGGACCAGCGCCCATCCCCGCGTCGACGCGCCGGATTTCGGTTCGAGGGTTCACAATCCCCGCGTCGGAGAAATGTTCCTCCGTAACGCTTTATCAATATCGATGCGACCCGTCTGTTCACTTCTGTACGTAGCCGCAGGGAACCGCAAGCGGCCTGCCGCATTGTTCGCGTTACGATGCCGCTATGGCGCGGAAAATGCGAGGCGGCGTGACAGCGCGGTATTTCAGGGAGCCGATGGAAATGGCGTCACAGACGAGCCTGGAGCAAAGCGACCTTCTCGCGGTGCTGAGGCCCGGAGATTTCGCGCTGCTCGAACCGAATCTCTCCGAAGTGCAACTGCGGTCGGGCGACGTGATCTATCAGCCGGGCGACCAGGTGGACTATTGCTACCTGCCGCGAGGCGCCTCGATCTGTTCGTTCTTCGTGGAACTCGACAGCGGCATTTCCGTCGAGACGATTCTGGTCGGCCGGGAAGGGGCGCTCGGCGGCGTGGTCAGCCACGGCAGTCTTCCCGCTTATGCCCGCGCCAACGTATTGCATGGGGGGCTGTTCTGGCGCATCCCCACGCGCCATCTGGACGAGGCGAAAAGCCGTTCTCCCGCACTGGCCAGCCTGTTCTCGCGCTATGCCGACTGCATGATGGCACAAGTCTTCCAGTCGATCGCCTGCAATGCCGTCCACACGATCGAGGAGCGCGCCGCCAAGTGGCTGATCGCCGCCGTGGATCGGATCGGCCGCAACGACGTGACGATGACGCAGGAACAGCTTGCCTCGATGATGGGGATCGGCCGCAGCTATGCCAGCCGCGTGCTGCAGCGCTTCAAGCGTGAAGGGCTGGTCCGCACCCGGCGCGGCGGCATCAGCGTCTCCGATCGGGGCAGTCTCAGCGAGAAGGCCTGTTCGTGCAACGACCATGTCGCTGCCCATTTCGGCAAAGTGCTCGGCGGCGTCTATCCGAGCGAGGTCTGAGTTACCGCATACTGTCGTGAAAGTTACATCGAACTGACACGGTTATTGCGCTCAATTGCCATGAAGCGGCCCTAGCTAGCCTGTGCGATTGTCACAGGAACAGGGCACACCATGACCGAACAGCTTCCCGCCAACGGCTACACCGACGGCGATGTCGATACCAATGCCACGACCGAGCGCTCGCTCGAAAGCATGGCCGCAGAGCGTTATTCGCGCCGTCAGGCCCTGTTTCGCGGCGCCGGCGCCACGACCATGGCGTTCATGGGCACCGCGCTGCTTGCCGCTTGCGGCGACGATGACGGCGAGAACACCGTGGCGGTCAGCGCCGGCGCCAATGCCGCGACCAGCGCGGGCCGCGTGGTCAAGCTGACCGGCAGCCCGGAAAACGGCTTCGGCGGCTTCGTCACGAACTGGGCCCAGACTTCGGGCCCGACCGTCGCGCTGACCGGAACCGGCTCCTCGGTCAGCTTCATCGCCCCCGGCGTGAGCGCGGCGACCGATCTCGTCTTCACCTTCTCGGCCACCAGCGTCACCGGCGAAGTGCGCACCGCGACGACGACCGTTCGCGTCTCGCCCGCCGTGCTCGGCTTCGCCGCGGTGCCGCACAGCCTGGAAGACGTCGTGAAAGTTCCGGCCGGCTACTCGGTCACCGTCATGACGCGCCTTGGCGATCCGCTGGCAGCTGGCGTCTCCGCCTATGCCAACGACGGTTCGGACGGCAACTTCGCGCAGCGTATCGGCGATCACGGCGATGCCCTGCATTACTTCGGCCTCTCGGCAGCGGGCGGGCGCGACGACGCCAGCTCGACACGGGGCCTCATGGTGCAGAACCACGAGAACCTGAACGTGCAGTACCTGCATCCGAACGGCCCTACCAATGTCTCCACCGGCCCGCGCCCGGCTGCCGAAGCGCTCAAGGAAATCGAGGCGCACGGCGTTTCGGTGTCCGAATACGTGGACGCCGGTAACCGCAAGTGGTCCTACGTCCAGAACAGCAGCTTCAACCGCCGCATCACGCCCAACACGCCGATGACCTTCCATGGACCGGCCGCCGGATCGGCGCTGCTCGTCACGGCTTACTCGACGAACGGCACGGCGGGTCGCGGCACTATCAACAATTGCGCCAACGGCATGACGCCCTGGGCGACCAATCTCACCTGCGAGGAAAACTGGGCCGGCTACTTCCGCCGCGACGCGGCCGACGATGCCAAGCGCAGCGCCCGCGAACTGACCGCGCTGTCGCGCTACGGCGTGACCAGCCGCACCGGCAACTATGCCTGGTCCTTCGCCAACTCGACCGACTCGATCTATACCAAGTGGAACGCGACGATCATCGGCGCCAGCGCCGCCGAGGATTATCGCAACGAGCCCAACCAGTACGGCTGGGTGGTCGAGATCGATCCCTTCGACGCGAAATCGACGCCCCGCAAGCGCACCGCCCTGGGCCGCTTCGGCCATGAAGGCGCGTTCGTGCGGGCCGTCAACGGTCAGAAGCTCGGCGTCTACATGGGCGACGATTCGCGCCGCGAATACCTCTACAAGTTCGTCTCCTCGGCGACTTACGCGGCGGCCGATGCGGCTTCGACCAGCCGCCTCGCCATGGGCGACAAGTACCTCGACGCCGGCATCCTCTACGTCGCCAAGTTCAATGCCGACGGTTCGGGCCAGTGGCTGCCGCTGGTGTTCGGATCGGTGCCCAACCGTCCGGCAGCCGGCTCGACTCCGGAATACGTCTTTGCCGATCAGGCCGACATCCTCGTCAACCCGCGCCTTGCCGCCGACGCCGTGGGCGCGACGCCGATGGACCGGCCGGAATGGACGGCGGGCAACCCCGTGACCGGCGAGATCTATCTCACCCTCACCAACAACAATGCCGCCGGGCGTCCGCTGAACGGCACTGATGCCGCCAACCCGCGCCACTACAATGACCCCAAGGGCACGTCCAACACGGCGCAGTACGGCAATCCCAACGGCCACATCGTCCGCCTTCGCGAAGACGGCGACAATACCGCCGCGCTCACCTTCAAGTGGGACATCTACCTGTTCGGTGCCGACGCCGCCGATGCCGGGGCGAACGTCAACCTGTCGGGCCTCACGGCGGACAACGACTTCTCCAGCCCGGACGGAGCCTACTTCTCGCGCAGCACCAATGCCGCGGGTCAGTTCAATCCCGTGCTCTGGATCGAGACCGACGACGGCGCTCTTACCGACCGCACCAACTGCATGCTGCTGGCGGCGATCCCCGGCCGCGTGGGAGACGGCGGCGCGAAGACCATCACCAACACCGGTTCGACCGGCGCCACCGCCACGCAGGCTACCATCGTCGGCGCTCCTGCCACCGCCGCGAACCTGCGCCGCTTCCTGGTAGGCCCGGTCGAGTGCGAGATCACCGGCATCGACACCACGCCCGATGGCCGCACGATCTTCGTGGGCATCCAGCATCCGGGCGAGAACGGCACCCCCACCGCGCCTTCCAGCCACTGGCCCGACAGCCAGACGGGTGCAGCGGGCGCCACCGTCCGACCGCGCTCGGCGATCGTGGCGATCACCAAGGACGACGGCGGCGTGGTCGCGCTCTGATCCTTGGTCGCAAGACCGGATGGTTCACGATGCAGGGGAGGGGGCGCGATGCGCTCCCTCCCTTTTGCATGTCCTGCGATAGTGCGCGGCTACCCGTTGCGAGCGCCCAGGACAAACCTCGTCCCGGACTTGGTCCGGGACCGCTGGCCTTTGCGCAAGCGCTGCCAGCAAGGTGCGTGGCTGCGAGGGCGCCTGACGGATTGCCGGCGATCCCGGATCATGTCCGGGATGACGGATATGCGCTACGCTTTCAGGCCGTCGATCGAGCGGGAATCTTCCAGCGGGACAGATCCAGCCCGCAGATCGCCTCCAGCGTCTCTATGTCGCGGGCATAGAAATCGCGCAGTTGCTCACGAAGGCTCGGCGCCAGCGGGGGATAGGCGATTTCCCGCGCGAGCAGGGCGCGCACGTTCTCGAATACCGGCTTGCCGCGCAACGGGCGGACGGTTTCCTTGAGCGGCGCCAGCGCCTTGCGAAGCGGCAGGGGCAGCATGGCGGTGCGGCTGCTGTTCTCCCGCTCGCCGGCCAGTTCGGGACGGAACACCGGCGGCACCCCGATATGCTCGGAGACCGCCTGGACGATGCGCTGCGGCTGAAGGGTCACATCCTCGTAAAGGTAGACGAGGATCTGCTCGCGCGGGAACAGATCGTACCAGCGGGCGAGATGGCGGGCATAGAGCCCGTCCTGCAAAAAGCGCGGAAAAGGGTTGTCCAGCGAACGGAGATACTCCTCCGGCTCGCCGTTCACCGTGCCGCGCCGGTAGAACATCTTGTAGTCGGAATAGGCGCGGTCCACCGGATTGCGAAGCTGCAGGACCAGGCGCGCTTGCGGCATGACGCGGGCGATGCGTTCGGCGGCCAGGGGATGGGCGAGGTAGTCGGCCGATTTCTCGCCGATCATCTGCACCCCTTGGGGCCGGTTCTCGAAGAAAGTGCGATACCAGTCTTCCCCGCGTTCGAATTCGGAACTGAAGTAGTGCGGTTCCGCTCTTGGCATGAAGATGGCCGGATTGTCCTGAAGGCGCGCCTGGATCCAGGTCGTGGCCGCCTTGACCGCGCCGATGACGATGAAGCGAGGATACCACTCGGGAGCCATCATCGCTCGCCGGTCTCCGCCATGACCTCGCGAAGGGCTTCCGCCATGCGCAACATGTCCTGCGCCGCGAGGGTGTGGTCGACCGGGAACATCAGCGTCCGCCGGCCCAGGTCCACGGCATTCGCCAGGGATCCGTCGCGGCGGATGGGCAGAGCGGACAGCGCATGCTCGCGGCTCATGTCGGGACAGGAACCGCTGCCGGCGGGGATGCCCCGTGCCAGCAGGGCGGCAAGCACGGCGGCGCGGCGTTGCTCCACATCCGGGCCGGGGCCGTCGAGGCGCAGCGTGAACTTGTACCAGGCATGCGCCACTTCGGCAGGCGGCTCGGGCAGGAGCAGGCCCGGCACGTCCCGCAGCGCACCGAGCAGCACTTCGGCATTGCGGCGGCGCGCCTCCAGCCAGCGCGGCAGCTTGGCGAGCTGGCAGCGGCCGATCGCGGCCTGCATTTCGGTCATCCGATAGTTGGATCCGGGCGTGTCGTGAACATAGCGAAACGCGCCTGGCGTACCGGTGTGGTCGCTGACTTTGGCGTAGTTCTTGCCGTGGTCCTTCATGGCCCAGGCACGCAGCCAGACCTGGTGGTCGCGCAGCAGCAGCATGCCGCCTTCGCCCCCGGTCGACATGATCTTGTCGGTGCAGAAAGAGAAGGAGGATGCCGCGCCGAACGAGCCGACCTGCCGGCCTCGCCAGGTGGCGCCGTGGGCCTGGGCGCAGTCCTCGATCAGGTGGAGGCGGTGCTCGGCGCAGATTTCGCCCAGCGCATCCATGTCGCAAGGCCAGCCGCCGAGATGGACGCAGATCACCGCGCGGGTGGCGGGCGTGACCAGGCGTTCCACCGAAGCCGGATCGATGTTCTGGCTCACCGGATCGACATCGGCGAAGACCGGCAGGGCGCCGATCGCCAGAACGCAGCCGGCGGTGGCGAAGAAACTGCGGGCGGGCACGATCACTTCGTGGCCGGGTCCGACGCCCAGTGCGCGCAAGGCGACCTCCAGGGTCAGCGTTCCGTTGGCGAGGCACATGCCTTCCGGCATGCCCGCGAAGCGGCTGAAGTCCGCGGCGAAAACGCGGTTCTGTTCGCCGTGCACCAGGGCATTGACCTTGCCGGAGCGCAGGACATGCGCGACCGCCTCGATCTCGTCCGGCTCGTGGCGGGGCCAGAGGCTGCGAACCGGTTGGGGCGCGGCAGGGGCCTGGGAGGCGGCTGCCTTGTCCGGCGAAGCGGAAGGTTCCAAGGTCGAGGACGAGTCCTCGTCATTCGGGATCGACGTCGAGGACATGTCCTCGACAGGAGGCGGGGAAGCCAGATTCACGGGGATTGTCTCCTCAGACCTTGACCGGTTCGTCGGTGTCCTGGGAATTGGTCCAGCTCGGATTCTCGACCACGCCGAAGCCGGCGCTGCCGCTGGGCACCTTGACCAGGGTATGGGTGATTCGCCGCGCCTCGGTATGATCGCCGAGTTCCACCGCGCGGGCGAGCCGGTCGATGCTGCGCGAGATGAAGGGCAGGGGGATCGGCTTGGACTGCGCTTCGAAGATACCCTTGATGCCGGAAGGCAGCTGTTCCTCGCAGATGTCGAACAGTTCCTCGTAGAGCTTTTCGCCGGGGCGCAGGCCCACGAATTCCACGGGCACGTCGATCTCCGGCTGGAGACCGTAAAGGCGGATCATCCGGTAGGCGAGGTCGACGATGCGCACCGCCTTGCCCATGTCGAGCACGAAGATCGTTCCGCGCTGCGAGTTCTGGCTGAGCGCCGCCGAACTGCTCTGGAGGATGAGCTGCACCGCCTCGCGCACGGTCATGAAGAACCGCTCGATGTCCGGGTGGGTGACGGTGAGCGCGCGGCCTTCGCGCAGCTGGCGGTGGAACAGCGGGACGATCGAGCCGCTGGATCCCAGAACGTTGCCGAAGCGCACGGTCATGAAGCGCGGCGCTTCGGGATCGTCCACGCCGCACATGTCGAGCGCCTGGCTGTAGAGTTCGCCCACGCGCTTGGTCGCGCCCATCATGCCCACCGGGTTCACCGCCTTGTCGGTGGAGACCTGGACCATGGCCTTGGCCGAATATTCGCAGACCGCGTCGGCCACGATGCGCGTACCCAGGATGTTGGTGTGGACCCCGGCGCAGGGACTGGCCTCGACGATCGGCACATGCTTGAGCGCGGCGGCGTGATAGACGATCACCGGCCGGTGCCGCTCGAATACGCGGCGCACTTCGTCACGCTCGCGGATGTTGCAAAGCTCGGGCTGGACGTCGAGGTCCGGATACTGCTCGCGCAGCTTCATCTCGATCGCGTAGAGGTGGTATTCGCTGTGCTCGACCAGCACCAGGCGCGAGGGGCGGAAGCTGGCGAGCTGCCAGCACAGTTCGCCGCCGATGGTGCCGCCCGCGCCGGTGACGAGCACGCATTTGCCGGTAATCTGGCTGGTGATCTGCTCGCCTTCCAGCGTGAACTCGCTACGGCCGAGCAGATCCTTGACCGAAAGCTCGTCGGGCGAAGCGCCGTGGTTGCGCTGGAGGATGTGGCTCCAGCCGTCGCGGATGCGTGAGAGTTCGAGGCCGAGGTTGCGAGCGCGCGAGGTGAGGCGCGCCATCTCGCGGTTCGACAGGTCGGTGCCGTCATCGCAAGCGATCACCAGAGCGGGGCGTCGGCCCTGCAGTTCCAGCGTCTCCACTGCATGGGCAAGATCGTCGTGGCTGCCCAGCACCGGCACGCTGGCGATCTGCTGCAGGGTGTCGTTGTCCGAGGGCAGCAGGACTCCGGTGACCGAGAAGCTGGGCATGGCCTCGTGCTTGAGCATCTCGATGATCGAGAGCGCCCAGTCGGGCGAACCCACCAGCAGTGCGCCGCGCAGGTTCTTGCTGTCGATGTGGGCCGGGCGGGCCTTGGCGGTATAGGTCAGCTTCTCGCGCAGGGCGCGTCTGGCGCCGCGCACGAAGAACAGCGCGGTCATTGCGAACAGCCACTGCGCCAGTGCGATCTCCACGAGCTGGCCGCGCTCGGCCCGTACGCCCGGCACGATCATGATCGCAACCCAGGCGAGCGCGAAGGCGGGAAGCGTCAGCATCGCCAGCTGGATCGCGTGGGAGAAGCTGAAGTAGCGCCAGCTGCGGCGGTAGATGCCGGCGGTGTAGAACACCCCGATCACCACCAGCGCGAACGACAGGATCGCGCCGAGGTGGCCGTCCGACCGGGGGAAACCCGTCTTGCCGATCAGTTCGAACGCCAGCGCCAGCGTGATCGAGAGGACAAGGAAATCGATCGTCATCAGCACGGTATTGCGAAACGTGCGGCGCAGGCTGAACTGCGAGGATGTGCGCGAACGCGCGCCGGACGATCCGAACTTGCGCACGCGCAGGGATCTGTTCCCCGAATCGACGGCGACCGTCGAAGCACTGCTTCCCGTAGCGGTATGACTCATCGCGTCGACCTTCTCAGCTTTTCGGGCCCAAGTTCCCCGGCGCATCACGATATGCGTGGCGGAGGGGAGCAATTCGTTTCGGGTCCGGTCTTTCGGCTCCTCATCCCAGGGGCCGTTTTTCGGGACCTGAAAACATGCATCGAAGCTCCTCGGAGCCCCGTTCCTTCCTGATCTATTGACCAATTTCGGGCCGCGCACTTGTGCATGAAGTCATCAACCGAAATTGCCGAATCTCGTGCGGATAGGGGGCAGGTCCGACTGTCGGACATGGCGCTGATCCAAAGGGAGCGGGCAAAACGCCGCTTATTCATCCCTTAATCGCCGCCCGTCATCTCGAAGGGCTATCAGCCGATTAGTCGCTTGCGATCGCCGGTTCGCGGGTCATCATTCGACCTGAATTTGGATGGGGGTACACACGCGGGGGGCGTGGAAGCCGACATGCGACACCATCCGTCAGCTTGGGGCTCGAACACGTCATGAAGATACTCGTCCTGTCCAGCCTTGCCTATTCGCTCACCAATTTCCGGGGCGCCCTGCTGCGGGAACTGAAGGCGAACGGCCACGACGTCGTGGCCGTGGCGCCCGATGAGAATGCCGCCGTGGAAAGGGATCTCGCGGCCTGGGGGATCGGCCTGCGCATCGTGCCCATGGCGCGTACCGGCACGAACCCCCTGAAGGACGCGGCGCTGCTTTCGGCCTATATGCGGCTGATGATGGCAGAGAAACCGGACCTCGTCCTGGCCTATACGCAGAAGCCCATTATCTACGGCGGGATCGCCGCGCGCCTGCTCTGCGTGCCGCGCTTCTTCGCGCTGATGTCCGGGCTGGGCTATGTCTTCAGCGAGGACAGCAAGGCGCGCAAGGGCCTGCGCTGGGCCGTGACGCGGCTCTACCGCGAGGCGGTGCGCCGGTCGCGCGGGGTCTTCGTGTTCAACGCCGATGACAGGCAGGAGATGATCGACCTGGGCATCGTCACCCGGCGCCAGAACGTGATCCAGGTGCCCGGCTCCGGGATCGACCTCGAGCGTTTCCGCCTCGAACCGCTGCCGCGCGGCCGCTTGCGCTTCCTGCTTGTCGGCCGCCTCATGCGCGACAAGGGCATCTACGAATTCGTCGAGGCGGCGCGCCAGCTCAAGCTGGACAACCCCGAAGTGGAGTTCTGCGTGCTCGGCCATTACGAGCGCGACAACCCGACCGGGATCGACGAAGTCGAATGCGCGCGGCTGGCGCGCCAGTATCCGGTGCAGTTCATTCCCGGCACCAGCGACGTGCGGCCCTATCTGGCGAGTTGCTCGGTCTTCGTGCTGCCCTCCTACTACCGAGAGGGGCTGCCGCGCACGATCCTCGAAGCCATGGCCACCGGCCGGCCGGTGATCACCACCGACATGCCGGGCTGCCGCGAGCCGATCATCGAGGGCGAAAACGGCTTCCTGGTGTCCCCGCGCGATGTCAATTCCCTGAAGGCGGCGATGCAGCGCTTCATCGAGGCGCCTTCACTGGTGACGAGCATGGCTGCCCGCTCGCGCGATCTGGCCGAGAAGATCTACGACGTTCGCAAGGTGAACCACCAGTTGCTCGACGAGATGGACCTCCTTCGCGAACCCTGGAACGAACCGGCGACGATCCGTGCCGAAGCGTTACCCAGCAGCGATCTTCCGCAAGCCATCGGACAACGGCAGGACGCGCGCTCCAGCGCCGGATCGCGGGCGATAGCGGGCTAAGGGACGGGAGCGGACAATGCGGGCTGTCGTCATCGGTGCCGTGGGCAGCACCCAGGTTCTCGTCGAGGAACTGGCCGAAGCCCCGGAATGGGAGCTTAGCCTGGTTGGAACCCTGCCGCCCGAGTTGCACGGGCGCCATTCGGATCTGGTCGACATGGCGCCGCTCGCCGAAAAGGCGGGCGCGGCGCTGTTTCCCATAACGCGGACCAACGATGCCGAGGTGCTGGACCGGGTCCGCGCCGAGCGGCCGGACTATGTCTTCGTGGTCGGCTGGTCGCAGATCGTCGGGCCGGAATTCCTGTCGATCGCCGCCAAAGGGGCGATCGGCTATCATCCCGCGCCTCTGCCACGCCTGCGCGGACGCGCCGCGATCCCCTGGACGATCCTGCTGGACGAGCCGATCTCCGCCTCCAGCCTGTTCTGGATCGCCGAGGGTACCGACGACGGAGACATCCTGGCGCAGCGCTATTTCCACCTCGCGCCCGATGAAACGGCGCAGGGGCTCTACGACAAGCATATGGATGCCCTGCGCCTGATGCTGCGGGAGGTCCTGCCCCGGCTGGCGGCGGGCGAACAGCCCCGCCAGGTGCAGGACGAGCGCTATGCGACCTGGGCGACCAAGCGGACGCCGGCGGACGGCCTCATCGACTGGCGCGATCCCGCCGCGGTGATCGACCGGCTCGTCCGCGCGGTGGGGCGGCCCTATCCCGGCGCCTTCACGCATGTCGCCGGGCGCAAACTGACGGTCTGGGCCACGCGGCAGGTGACCGGAGGACACCGGCATCACGCGATCCCCGGTCAAGTCATGGCGCGGCGCGACGGCGTGCTGACGGTGCAGACCGGCGACGGACTGCTGGAACTGACCGACTGGGAGCTTGCCGAAGGCAAGCCTCCGGCCTTGCATGCCGTGCTGAAAGGATAGCACTTGCCTCTCGATCACTATGGAAAGATCCTCGTCGTCGCGCCGCATCCCGATGACGAGATCCTCGGTTGCGGCGGCACGATGGCGCGCATGGCGGCGGCCGGCATGGACGTGCAGGTCGTGGTCGTCACCAGCGGGCGGCCGCCCGCTTTCGCGGAAGACGGCGTCGCACGGGTCCAGGCGGAGATGAAGCGCGCCCATGCGCACATCGGCGTGAGCCAGGTACACATGCTCGATTTCCCGGCGGCTTCGCTCGACATCGTGCCGGCGGCGGAACTCAATGCCGCACTCGGCCGCGTCGTGCGCGAGGTCCAGCCGGACACGCTGTTCGTGCCCTTCCTGGGCGATATCCATCAGGACCATCAACTCGCATTCCTGGCCGCAATGGTGGCGGCGCGGCCGCGCGACCGCACCGTGCCGACGCGTGTGCTGGCTTACGAGACCCTGTCGGAGACCAACTGGTACGCGGCCCCTCTGACGCCGCCTTTCGTGCCGAACGTCCACATCGACATCGCCGCCACCTTGCAGCGCAAGCTGGAAGCCTTCGCGATGTTCGAGAGCCAGGTCCGGGACTTCCCCGACGAACGCTCGCTGATCACGATAGAGGCGCTGGCCCGGTTGCGGGGTTCGACGGTCTTTTCCGAGGCGGCCGAAGGTTTCGTGCTGGTTCGCGCGATCGAGCGCTGACCGGTCCCGGTGTAATCCGCGCGACATCGGCCAAGGCTATCAGGATGCTGAAAGGCTGCGCCGGTTCGCGGCTGACGGGTGTCGTCATCTGTCCACGCCGCGCGCTTTTCAAGTAGTTCGTCTCGCCAGTATTGCAATGCCGCAGGTATAGATGTCGAGAACTTGAGATCGCTCTGTATAGACTGCGGACGCCGGATAGTTTGAGGGGATCGGTACGCGCGCCGATCGGTGCCGATCGAGACCTGTCGCATGACGCGAATGATCCCGCAGAAGCGCGAAATAGATCGGCCTGGTTAGTTTACCGTACAACTTATGGTGCCGTCCTTGGGGACGATCGCTGCGGCCTCTCCCAAGCTTTGTTGCGGCCGCGAAAAGATTCGCACGCCAGGTTCTTCGAGTCGTTGAACGGCCATGAGAATCCTGGGCAGCACGCCGCAGCACCGGGGGCAGACAAGCGCAACCTGATTCGAATGGCGGAATTGCGCGGTTCCTGAAGAGATCCGCTTCGTTCCGGTTGAACTCTGAAGCAGGTCCGACCGACCCGATGAGCCATGGCCATCTCTTGCGAGCGTTAAGTTCCGTAAGCTAATGCTTTGAAAAGGCCCGAGTTAGGCTTTATCATACCTCTTTGGAGGTAGACTGTACCAGAATTATACGTTTGACTCCCTCACCCCAGAAATGAACTTTTGGAAAGGGTGGGTATGCCACTGATCATAAGGGGAAAACGGACCCACCTAGAATGCTCGTTCACGGCTCGAATAGAACCCTGCCACCCCCTCGACTTGAAGACGCGGATATGTTCTAAGGTGATCTACCTAAGGTGTGGGTGGAAATAGGGGGCATACAATGGGGGGCGTGCCATTCTGGCCATGTCATCCGAAGATTGTCGTTGATTTTCTGAATTGGGATTTCCCGAGAGGGTGATTCTTTGACTGTTCGGTCCTGCGCTTGGGTAAGTCAGGAACAGTCCCAAAAAAATATTATAACATAAATTGGGTCGTCCGTATTTCCGTTATTCAGGAGAGAAAGACGATGTCGACTTTTGATGAAGTGTCCGTGAGCATTGTTGGCTTCAATTCCCTGGTTCGGGAGGGAATCTGCAAGATCCTCGACAAATGCGAATTCAAGTGCACCCGGTTCTTCAAGGACTGCGATGCCGTGCTCAGCGATAGCGACATGCCGCCGGTCGGCCTGACCGTCTTCGACATGGGGACTTGCGTGGATCTGCTCGAAGCTCTTCCGGGCATGAAGGAGCGCCACCCCCAGATGCGGGCGGTGCTGCTGACCGACGAGTTCGACTTCGGCCAGATGGTGGAGGCGTTCCAGCTCGGCGCTCATGCATTCCTGCTGAAGGAAATCGGCTCCGAGCCGCTGATCGAGTCGCTGCGTTTGGTTAACCAGGGTGAAAAGGTATTGCCGAGCGCGCTGCTGCAGCACTTGCCGCAGAAGCAGGCGATCGCCGAAGGCAAGGCCGAAGTGCAGGTGCAACTCAGCGAACTGCTGTCCGAGCGCGAGATCGATACCTTGCGCTGTCTGGTCATGGGCTATCCCAACAAGGTGATCGCCTATCGCCTGGACATCAGCGAGGCGACCGTGAAGGTCCACGTCAAGGCGATCCTGCGCAAGCTGATGGTGCAGAACCGCACCCAGGCCGCAATCTGGGCCGTGAACCAGGGGCTCATCACCCACGGCGGCGAATTCCGCGAAACGGCGGACTTCGTACCGATGGAAGAGACCGTCCGCGCACCGGTGGCTCTGTCCCTGGCACGTTGATAGCAACGCGGCCGGCCGATCGTTTCGGCCGGCCTCGAGGTCCGGCGCGAAATTCTTCTACTTTTCCCGGACCACGCAGCGGAAGCCGATGTGCGTCGTCGCCGTGTCGATCATCTCGGGATGGCGCGCTGCGGGCCGGTAGCGCTGGCAATAATTGGCCGCGCAGAGGTGCGAGCCGCCCTTGATGACCTTGCGGCCGATTTTTACGTGCGGCTGGGCAGGGTCGAAGCTGTCCTTGCGCTTCGCACCCTTGGGATTGCTGATCGCGCAGCAGGAGCCGCCCGGCTTCTTGCTGCCATCCGGACGCTCGGACCACCAGTCCTGCGTCCATTCCCAGGTATTGCCGATCATGTCGTAGAGGCCGTAGCCATTGGCGGGAAAGCTGCGTACCGGGGAGGTGCGTTCCCAGCCGTCGAGGCACTGGTTGGCGAAGGGGAACAGGCCCTGCCAGTAATTGGCCATCATCCGGCCTTCCGGCGCCAGTTCGTCGCCCCAGGCATAGTCGGCGCCTTCGAGGCCGCCCTTGGCCGCAAATTCGAACTCGGCTTCGGTGGGCAGGTCCTTGCCGGCCCATCCAGCGTAGGCTTCGGCATCGGCATAGGCGATGTGAACCACAGGATGGTTCCATAGGTCCAGCGTGTCGATGTTGCTGTCTGGTCCCAGGGGATGACGCCACGAGGCGCCGAATTCGAAATTCCACCAGTTCGCCGGGTTGGAGGTATCCACCGGCTTGGCCGTCTTGCGAAAGACCAGCGAGCCGGCGCGCGCCATCTCCGCCGGCATTCCCGGATAGTCCTTGGGATCGGGCGCGACTTCGGCCACGGTGACGTGACCGGTCGCCTCCACGAAGCGAGCGAAATCGCGGTTGGTCACTGGCGCTTCGTCGATCCAGAAGGCATCGACCGAAACCCGGCGCAGCGGCGCTTCCTCGGGATAGAAGGTTTCCGAGCCCATCGTGAAGGTGCCGCCCGGCACGCGGATCATGCCGCGCAGCCGCGCGTCACCGGCAGTCGGGAGCAGGGTCTCGGTCATCCAAAGTCCTTTCGGTCGATCTCGCCGGTTACCCTAGGGCTGCTTTGGCATGGCGCCAAATGCGTAATGCCAAAGCAGCCGAAAGAGCCGGGAATTGCGAAAGGTCAGCCGAGTTCCTTTTCCTTCTCGGCATAGAGACGCTCCAGTTCGGCGCGGCTCTTCTTCTCGGCGGCAGTCTTGAGCTGGCCGCAGGCCGCATCGATGTCGCGCCCGCGCGGGGTGCGCACCGGGGCCGAGATGCCGCCCCTGAACACGATCTCGGAGAAAGCCTTGATCCGCTCCGGCGTCGAGCATTCGTACTGCGCGCCGGGCCAGGGGTTGAACGGGATCAGGTTGACCTTGGCGGGAAGGTCGTACTTCTTCAGCAGGCGGACCAGTTCGTGCGCATCCGCGTCGCTGTCGTTCTTGTCCTTCAGCATCACATATTCGAACGTGATGCGGCGCGCGTTGGACGCACCGGGATAGTCGGCGCAGGCCTGGAGAAGGTCTTCGATGCCGTACTTCTTGTTGACCGGCACGATCTCGTCGCGGACTTCCTTGGTCACTGCGTGGAGCGAGACGGCCAGGTTCACGCCGATTTCCTCGCCGCAGCGCGCCATCTGCGGGATCACGCCCGATGTGGAGAGCGTGATGCGCCGCTTGGACAAGGCAAGGCCGTCACCGTCCATCACCAGCTTCAGCGCATCGCGCACATTGTCGAAATTGTAGAGCGGCTCGCCCATGCCCATCATCACGATGTTGGTGAGCAGGCGGCCATCCGACGAGTAGCCGCCTTCCTCGTCATCGGTTTCGGCGCCGTCCACGCCATCGGCGAAGGCGAAGTCCATGCGGCCCTTGGGCCATTCGCCCAAGGTGTCGCGCGCGAGCATGACCTGGCCGACGATCTCGCCCACCGTCAGGTTGCGCACCAGGCGCATGGTGCCGGTGTGGCAGAAGCGGCAGTTAAGCGTACAGCCGACCTGCGAGGATACGCAAAGCGTGCCGCGATCCGCGTCGGGAATGAACACCATCTCGAAGTCGTGCGCGTCCGCCGTGCGCAGCAGCCACTTGCGGGTGCCGTCGCTGGAATGCTGGGCCTCGACGATTTCCGGGCGGCCGATCACGAAGCGTTCCGCGAGCCAGGGACGCATGGTCTTGGCGATGTCGGTCATCGCCTCGAACTCGGTGACGCCGCGATGGTAGAGCCAGTGATAGACCTGCTTGGCGCGCAGCTTGGCGGCCTTGGCATCGAGCCCGGCACTTTCGAACAGGTCCGCGATGCGCTTTTTGGGCAGACCGATCAGATCCAGGCGGCCATCCTCGCGCGGGGTCACGCCTTCGACGAGGTTGGGGCGGGGCACCGGCACCGGATCGATATGACCGGGGATCGGCATCGAGGCGCCGGGATGGGTCGCAGCGCCGGTGGCGCCGGGAAGGGTCGTCGGGTCTGTCATGATTGAGCGGCCATATAATGCATCCGGCACGAAAACGAAAGATGCGCGCGCAGAGGGGTTCGCGCGAACGCCTGCCCAGGCGTCGCGGTTCCCTTCGCCGGGCGCTCGCCTCATTCGTCCCATCGCTTTACTGTGGCTGAAAAACATCAGTGTTTTCGTTGTGTTAGGTTCAGGAAACCAGCGCGGTATGACGATCATTTGACCAGTCCAGACGGGCCGGTCGCCGCCAACGGATGCCCGTCGGAAAAACAACCAATGGAGCATCCCATGAAGAAGATTCTCGTCTGCCTCGCTCTCGGAACCGCCGCTATCGCCGCTCCCGCCATGGCCCAGGATACCGGCCCGGCCCAGCCTTTCTCCGGCTTCCACGTCGAAGCGCTCGCCGGTTACGATGTCACCAAGGCCGGCAGCAGCGTCGACGATGACGTCAATGTCGACAACGACCAGTCGATCGACGGCTTCGCCTACGGCGTCGGCGCGGGCTACGATTTCCGCTCGGGCAACCTGGTGTTCGGCCCCGAGGCCGAAGTGACCTGGTCGACGGCCAAGACCAAGTTCGACGACGGCGACTTCGAAGGCTTCGGCCTCGGCAACGTCAAGACCAACCGCGACCTCTATGTGGGCGCGCGCGTCGGCTACGTCGTGACGCCGACCACCATGATCTACGCCAAGGGCGGCTACACCAACGCCAAGTTCGACGTGCGCAGCACCTTCGGCAACGTCGAAACCAACCGTGACATCGACGCCGACGGCTGGCGCATCGGCGCGGGCGTGGAGCAGGCGATCACCAACAACGCCTTCGTGAAGCTCGAATACCGCTACTCGAACTACGAGAAGGGCGAACTCGACTACACCGGCGACTTTGCGGACGGCCAGCGCTTCGACCTCGACCTCGACCGTCACCAGGTCATGGCCGGCGTCGGCGTACGCTTCTAAGCCGCGCGCACGATCTAGCGAGAAGGGCGGGAGCGGAAGTTCCCGCCCTTTTCTATTGAAGTCTGGCGCAGCCGATCAGCGCGGCGTCCATGGCAGAGGCGGCACCCGGCAGTGCCCAGGCATTGACGAAGCGCCTGCCCTGGCGGTCTCGGGCAGTGACGGTCATGCGGGGCGCGGATCGCATGGCGGCGACGATCGCGGCATTGTCCTTCTCGTCCCGCGCCCAGGCATCGCCTTCGCCCGCCACGAGGATGAAGCGCTGCCTACCGATAGAGAGCGTGACTTGCGCCCCTTGCGCGAGACGGCGCGAAAGCCGGACATGCACTTGCCCCCGCGCCCCGCGCCGTGGCCACGATCCCACCGTCGCGAAAGGCTGATACTCGCGCGCCGCCGCATTGGGTTCCGCCATGGCGATGGCATAGCAACGGGGGATCACCGGATCGCGAAACGCCCCCCAGGTCGCATAAATCCCCAGACTCTCGCGAGCGAGTGTCGGCGCGACAGGCAGGGCCGCGATGAGGCCCGCCGCGGCCAGTGCCAGCCGGCGCGAGCGCCGGATCACGGTGCCGGGTACTCGATTTCCAGGACTTCCCATTCCTTTTCGCCGGAAGGCAGGCGCACCATCTTGAGGTCGCCTACCGCCGCGCCGCGCAGGGCGCGGGCGAGGGGGGCGCTCCAGCCGATCAGGCCCTTGGCGGCGTCCTGCTCGTCGTCGCCGACGATGGTCAGGGTCTTGTGATTGTCGTCCTCGTCGGCAATCGTCACCGTGGCCCCGAAGAAGACCTTCCCGCGCTCGGTCTGGTCCGCGGGGTTCACCACGCGCAGCGCCTTCATGCGGCGGGCCAGATAGCCGAGTTCGCGGTCGATCTCGCGCATGCGCTTGCGGCCGTAGAGGTAGTCGCCGTTCTCCGAGCGATCGCCGTTACCCGCCGCCCAGGATACGATCTCGACGATCTCCGGCCGCTCCTTGCCGAGCAGGTGGTCGTAGCGGGCGCGCAGGGCGGCCATGCCTGAAGGCGAGATCGGAGGACCGGCGGGTTTCATGGCGAGATCCATATAAAGCATTGCCGATCCGGCCAAGTCCCCGATCCGCTTCGTCACCGCCTTGCGCACTGCCTATTAGTCCGACAAAAGACTGGCCAAGGTTGAACGGGATTGAGGATCATCATGGACATTTCACGCCGCACCGCGCTGCTGGCCGCCGCTTCCGCACCGCTGGCGGGGCTTGCCGGCAGGGCCGGTGCCCAGACGATTGCTCCTGTCGGCGCCAGTTCCGCAACGCTGCCTGCCGCGCCCGGCGCCGCACTCGCGCCGCGCCCGCCGATGGGCTGGAACAGCTGGAACAGCTTCGCCGGCACCATCACCGAGGCGCAGGCCCTCGAAACCGCCGCGATCATGCGCGAGAAGCTGCTGCCCTTCGGCTACGACGTCTTTACCGTCGACATCCAGTGGTACGAGCCGGAGGCCAAGAGCTACACCTACAATGCCAATCCGGTGCCGGCGCTTGACACCCATGGCCGGATGATCCCCGCACCGAACCGCTTCCCCTCCGCCAAGGGCGGCAAGGGCTTCGCGCCGCTCGCCGCCAAGGTCCACGCCATGGGCATGAAGTTCGGCATCCACGTCATGCGCGGCATCCCGCGCCACGCCGTGAAGCTCAACCTCCCGGTGCTCGGAACCAGGCTGCGCGCGCAGGACATTGCCGACATCTCCAGCGTGTGCTCCTGGAACCCCGACATGTACGGCGTCGATATGGGCAAGCCCGGCGCCCAGGAATATTACGACAGCGTGTTCAGGCTCTATGCCTCGTGGGGCGTCGATTTCGTCAAGATGGACGATATGAGCCGTCCTTACGATGCCCACGCGCCCGAAATCGAGGCCGCCGCCAAGGCCATCGCCCGCTGCGGCCGACCCATGGTGCTCAGCCTCTCGCCGGGCGAAACTCCCGTCCTGCGCGGCGCCCACGTTCGCCAGCATGCCCAGATGTGGCGCATCTCCGACGACTTCTGGGACGAATGGGCGCAGCTCTACGCGCAGTTCACCCGCCTCGAAAACTGGACGCCGTTCCGCGGCCCCGGCTCCTGGCCCGATGCCGACATGCTGCCGCTCGGCCGCCTCGCCCTGGGCGATCGCGACACCCGCTTCACGCCGGACGAGCAGCGCACGCTGATGACGCTCTGGTCGATCGCCCGCTCGCCGCTGATCATGGGCGGCGACTTGCGCCACCTCGACGCGCCGACGCTGGCGCTGCTCACCAATCGCGAGGTCTTGGCGGTGAACCAGTCGAGCACCGAAAACACGCCGCTGTTCCTCGACGACGGCACCAAGGTCTGGACCGCGCGCGCCGAGGGTGGCGCGGATCGCTACGTGGCGCTGTTCAACGTGTCGGACAAGGAACGCGATGTGAGCGTGCCGCTTTCGCTGCTCGGTTTGGGCGCGAAGGCTTCGGTGCGGGACTTGTGGGAGGGCAAGGATCTCGGTGCGGTCGAAGGGCGCGTTTCGGCGCGGCTTGCTTCGCACGGGGCGGGGTTGTTCAGGGTTAAAGGGGGTTTAAGAAGAGGAAGACCCGGGGGATGATCCCCCGGACCCTCGGAATGTCGACCTCGCGCCAAGCCTATCCGTCGTGCGCTCCTTGCGGCGCAGCCATTATGTCTCCGACGCAGCCATGGGCGCGCAACGGGTAGCTGGTGCCTGACCTAGACAGTAATGGGGGTGCAGGGGGGCTATGCTCCCCTGCTTCTTCCCTTAACCTTCACCCCGGCGTCCGCTTCCCGATCAGCTGCGTAAGCGGCGTATTCCCGCGATAACCCGACTCCTTCGGGTACATCGATTCATAGACCACCGCGTTTTCCAGCACGCGCTGGATATAGTTCTTGGTCTCGTAGATCGGGATCTGCTCCAGCCAGTCGATCCAGTCCACCGCGCCGGTGCGGGGATCGCCGTTGGCGCGCAGCCACTTGTTCACGTTCCCCGCGCCCGCGTTGTAGGCGCCGACAGCCAGCGGCAGCGAGCCGCCGAAGTAGTCCGTCATGCGCGCGAAGTAGGCATCGCCGAGGCGGATGTTGTAGGTGGCGTCGCTGACCAGTTGGTTCTGGTCGTAGGCCATGCCGAGCTTGCCTGCCTGCTCGCGCGCGGTGGCGGGCATGAGCTGCATCAGCCCGCGCGCACCGGCGTGGCTGAGCGCGTTCTGGGCGAACTGGCTTTCCTGCCGGGTGAGGGCGTGGACCATGGCGAAGTTCGCGCCCGGCGGCACCGGGATCAGCGGATAGGCGATCTGGCCAAAGTCCTGATAGCCGTCGCCGTGCGCGCTTTGGCCCAGGATTACGGCGAGGTCGCGGCGGCCGATGTCGCGGGCCAGTTCGGCGACGAGGACGTGGTCCGCTTCGCTCTGGGCCTGGTCCGAGATCTCGCGGAAGAACTGCACGCCGGTGCGCCAGTCGGCATCGCGGGCCACGTCGCGCACGGCGGCGGTTAGCGGCTTGGCCAGGAAAGCGCTGCGCTCGGCCTGGGTCGGCACGGCGCGGGGGCGGCTGTCGAGGTCGGGCAGGGGGCGGCCCAGCCGTTCGAGCGCGAGCTGGCCGTAGAAGTAGTGCGGATAGGCGGCCGCCATCTGGAAATAGCGGTTGGCGCCTGTCGTGTCGCCGGCGCGGGCGAGGGCGCGACCGGCCCAGTAGAAGCCCTTGGAGCGCGTGCCCGGCGTCTGCGCGGCGGCGCCGTAGCGGTAGAACAGCGGCGCGGCGCGGCGGGCGTCGCCCAGTTGCCAAAGTGCCTTGGTGCCGCCCAGCCAGACCAGCGAGGTATAGTCGTCGCGCAGGCGGAAGGACTGCTGGCTGATGTCGGTGCCGGGTGCGAAAGCGTCGTCTATGCCGCTGGCGATGCGTACCGCCGAATCCGCACCCGCGCCCTTGGCGGCGGTGAGCAGTTCGCGCACCCATTTCTCAGGTTCGGGCACCGGCGCCGTCAAAGGCGGGCGATTGGCCAGCAAGGCGATCTCGCCCGGCAGGTTGCCGCTCTTTCGGGCCTGCACGGCGCGGGCATAGATATAGCCGGCATCGGCGTTCATCTGCGGCGTCAGTACCAGCCCCAGCGAACCGGGGGGCGAGCCTTGCAGCATGGTGAGCCGCTCCATGAACAGGGCGCGGCGCTCGGCGGAGACGAAGGAGATCTGCCGCTCGGCCTGCGACGTTTCGCTCTGCCAGAGCAGGCGGTCCATGCGGGCGTCATGATCGGCGGTGGTCAGCGCGCCGCGATAGGTGGCAAGGATCAGCGCCTCGTCGTTGGGCGCCAGGCTGCCGCCGCGCCAGGCTGCGAGCGCGCGCTGCTGGGCATCAGGGCGGCGCAGGGTGGTCAGCGCTACGGCATAGCGCCCGGCCGCCTGGTTCGACAGCGGCGGATAGCGGGTGAAGAAGGCGACCACCGAATTGGCGTCCGGCGACTGGTTGACCAGCGCCCGCTCCGCCGAGGCGCGGATCTTGTCGGCCTGGGGATAGCCCGGATAAGTCAGCAGGAAGCTGGAATAGCTGCCGAAGTCGAAGCTGTCGGACGCCACGAGCTGGCGCCAGCGGTCGATCGACTGGTGGACGGCCATGTCGTGCGACTGCATCGCGCGGGCCTTGGCGAGATCCCATTCGCGGCCGTCCTGCGCGGCGGCGGGGCCGCCGATTGCGATACCGAACAGGGCGGTCGAAGCAAGCAAGACGAGGAGGGCGACACGCTGCATGCTGGACATTTTGGGAAAAGGCTCCTTATCAGGCGCTGAACATCGGGTCCGTCGGTTCCGATCAATGAACATCAGGTGAGGTAAAGTCCATGTTCTCGGGTTCCATTCCTGCGCTTGTTACACCGTTTCGCGACGGAGCGTTCGATGAACAGGCCTTTCGGCGACTCGTGGACTGGCAGATCGAATCGGGTTCCTCGGCGCTCGTTCCCTGCGGCACGACCGGCGAGAATTCGACGCTTTCGAACGCCGAGCACCACCGGGTCATCGAACTCTGCGTCGAACAGGCCGCGGGCCGGGTGCCGGTGATCGCCGGCTGCGGCAGCAACGATACGATGAACGCGCTGCTGCACATGAATTTCTCCAAGAAGTGCGGTGCCTCGGCGGCGCTGCTGGTGGCGCCGTACTACAACCGCCCCAGCCAGGAAGGGTTGCTCGCCCACTTCACCTATCTGGCGGAAAACAACGACCTGCCGATCGTGCTCTACAACGTGCCGGGCCGCACCGTCACCGACCTGCTGCCGGGAACCGTCTGCGAGCTGGCCCGCCGCTTCCCGGATCGCTTCATCGCCATCAAGGACGCCAGCGGCGATCTCAGCCGCGTGACCGACCACCGCATGGGCATCGGCAAGCACTTCGTGCAGCTCTGCGGCGACGACGAACTGGCGCTGCCGTTCAACGCGGCGGGCGGCGTGGGCTGCATCTCGGTGACGGCGAACGTCGCGCCGAAGCTCTGCGCCGAGTTCCAGGCGGCCTGCGCGGCCAACGACCTGGAAGAAGCGCGCCGCCTCAACGACCTGCTCTATCCGCTGCACTACGCCATGTTCGAGGACAGCTCGCCCGGGCCGTGCAAGTATGCGCTGGCCCAGGTGCACGGCTGGATCGAGAACGAACTGCGCCTGCCGCTCGTTCCGTGCAGCGACAAGGCCCGCACCGCCGTCGATGCGGCCCTGGCCCACGCCGGACTGCTCTGAGGATTCCAGGGCCGTCGTCCCGGATCAAGTCCGGGACGACGAGGGTGCTCTCACCCCAACTGCCCATCCCCACCGCATGACGAAATCGCGCAAAGGAGGCGTTTCCTTTTCGCGCGCGAATCCCTACATGCCGGGTCATCATGGCACGTCCGCAGCACCCCACATTCGACAAGCACAAAAGCGTCGCGGAAAACCGCAAGGCCCGCTTCGAGTACCACATCGAGGAAACCTTCGAGGCCGGCATCGCGCTGACCGGCACCGAGGTGAAGTCGCTGCGGTTCGGCGAAGGGTCGATCGCGGAGGCCTACGCCGAGATCAAGAACGGCGAATGCTGGCTGGTGAACTCCAACGTGCCCGAGTTCAGCCACGGCAACCGCTACAATCACACGCCCAAGCGGCCGCGCAAGCTGCTGCTGCATGAGCGGGAAATCTCCCGCCTCCAGGGCTCCGTGGAGCGCAAGGGCATGACCTTGGTGCCGCTGTCGGTCTACTTCAACGGCCGGGGCCGCGCGAAAGTGGAACTGGCGCTGGCCAAGGGCAAGAACGCAGCGGACAAGCGGCACACCATCAAGGAACGCGATTGGAAGCGGGAGCAGGGCCGCATCCTGCGCGAGCATAAGTGAGCGCGCTGCTGCACCGGCTGGGGGCCTGGCTGCACGGCCAGATGCCCACCCACGCGCAGCTTGAGGCGAATCGCTTCACGGCGCCGTTCACGCGCCGACCCGAACTGTTCCGCTTCACCCGCCGCTCGGTGCCGCGCGGCGTGGCGGTCGGCATGTTCATCGGCATCTTCGCGCTCATTCCGGGCGTCCAGATCGTCGGCGCCGCACTGATGTGCGTGCCGTTTCGCGGGAACATCCCGCTGGCCGCCGCCGTCACCTTCATTTCGAATCCGGTGACGACGCTGCTCATCATTCTCCCGGTCGCGGTCGCGATCGGCAACAGCTTCGGCTACCACGCCGATATCGCCACGGTGGCCGCGATGGTCCGCGAGGGGGCGGGTCTGGCGGAATGGCAGCGCTGGCTGCTGTCGGATACCGCGCCCGCCGTGGTCATCGGCCTGTTCATCCAGTCGGTTGTCGCCGCCTTCGTGAGCTACTTCCTCACCATGTGGTTCTGGCGCTACTGGATCGGCCGCAAGCATCGCATGCGCCGCCATCGCTCGCTGTTCCGTCACCCCGAAGGGGAAGCCGAACGCAAGACCGGCGACACGGAAGGAATTGCATGAAGGCAGGCGCCCGCGACCAGGACCGGAGCCGGAACACCGCAGCGGGGCGGATCGGCGGTCTTTCGGACACCGCTGTCGTCGGCCTGGCGCTGGTCGCGAGCGCCGCCCTGGTCTGGCTGGTCAGCGGAGACGGCCTGCTCGTCGCCATCCTCACCGGCACGCTGCTGGTCTTTGCGGGTCTTGCCTGGATGGTCGCCAACCGGCGGTTCGAAGCGGCCGAGGTCGAGTTCGCCCAGCCGGACTGGTCGGTGACCGTCGCCGCCATCGACCGCACCGACATCGCCATCGCCGTTACCGACCGCGCCGGACGGCTCGCCTGCGCCAACGGTAGCTTCGAACTGTGGTTCGGTACCGCCAACCCGCCGCCGCGCCTGCCGGTGGACGATGCCGCGATGGAGCGCCTCACCGATGCCGTCCGCGCTGCCTGGCGTGACGGCCATGCACGGGCCGAAGTGCGCACCGAAGGCGATACGGCCGCAGACTGGCGCGTGGAGATCCAGCGCTCGGGCCGGGGCGACGACTTTCTCGTCTGGCGCATCCAGCCGGTCAGTTCGGTCGATCTCGTGGGCGAGATGGTCCGCCAGATCGACGGAAAACTCGGCAAAGGCCTCGCCCGCGCCGGCATTTCCGCTGCCGTGGTCGACCCGGACGGCATGATCCGCGCCGCCAGCGCCGGCTTCTCGCAGTCCGCGACGGGCGATGCGCTGGCTGACATGTCGGGGCTCGATTTCGTCTCGCTGATCAGCCAGGAAGAAGGCGAGCGCATCGGCTGGGCCCGCGATGCCGGACGCGGCGGGCCGCTCGTGCTCTATCACGTTCCGATCGCCGATCCCGATTCGCCGGTCGAGCCCGATCCCAATCTTACGCCTTCGTTGATGCTGGTGGTCGAAGCCGGTCACGGCATCGGGGCGGGCGGGGGCGGCGGCACGGCCGCGCCGCATCTCGAGGCCCTGCTCAGCCAGTTGCCGCTCGGCCTTGCCATGGCCGATCGCGACGGGCGCCTGCTGTTCGCCAACCCCGCCTTCATGCGCGCGGCGGGCCAGGAAGGGCAGCACCCGCCAAGCTATCCCACCGACCTGGTGGTCCGCGACGACAAGCGCGCCCTGTCCGAGGCGATCCGCCGTTTCGCCCAGGGCCCTGCCGCCGCGGGCGACATCGCCGTGCGGCTGACCTCGCAGCCGGACGATCCGGTCTCGCTCAGCCTTGCCGGCGTCCGGGGGCTGGGGGAAGCGGCGGTGCTGCTCGGCCTCACCGATACTTCGGAGGAAACCCGCCTCAAGCGCCAGGTCGCACAGGCCACCAAGATGCAGGCCGTGGGCCAGCTCGCCGGAGGTGTGGCCCACGATTTCAACAATGTGCTCACCGCGATCCTTGGCACTTGCGACCTCATGCTGATGCGTCACACGCCGGGCGATTCGGACTACGACGACATCCAGCAGATCCGCGCCAACTCCAATCGCGCGGCCTCGCTGACCCGCCAGCTCCTGGCCTTCTCGCGCCAGCAGACCCTTCGTCCCGAAGTGCTCCAGCTGCCCGACGTGGTGGCGGACGTCTCGCAGATGCTGCGCCGCCTCATCGGCGAGAAGATCCAGCTTGTCGTCACCCATGACCGCGACCTCGGGCCGGTCCGCGCCGATCCGACCCAGCTTGAGCAGGTCATCGTCAACCTCGCCGTGAACGCGCGCGATGCGATGCAGATGAAAGGCGACGGCGCGGGCACGCTCACGCTCGCCACCCGCCGCATCAACAATGTCGATGTGCGGGCGATGCGCAGCGAGATCATTCCGGCGGGCGACTATACCGCCCTCATCGTCGAGGATACCGGGGGCGGCATTCCGCCCGAGCATCTCGGCAAGATCTTCGAGCCGTTCTTCACCACCAAGGAACAGGGCAAGGGTACCGGGCTCGGCCTTTCGACCGTCTACGGCATCGTCAAGCAATCCGGCGGCTTCATCTTCGCGGAGAGCGATCCGGGGCGAGGAACGCGCTTCGTCGTCTATCTGCCGGTCCATCATATCGCCCCCGGCTCTGCGCCCGAGCCCGCCGCGGTCGAGGAACCGGAGGCAGAGCCCAGCCAGTGGGCGGGCGGCGGCGCGATCCTCCTGGTGGAGGACGAGGATCCGGTCCGCGTCGTTGCCGAGCGCGCGCTGACTCGGCAGGGCTATCAGGTGACCTGCGCGCGCGACGGCGAAGAGGGCCTGGAACTCGTGGAAGAGGGGCGGCGGTTCGACCTCGTGGTTTCGGACGTCGTCATGCCCTCGCTCGACGGCCCCGGCATGGCGCGCGAGATCCGCCGCATCGCGCCGGACCTGCCGGTGCTGTTCATGTCGGGCTATGCCGAGGAGCAGCTGCGCAAGGAAATCGGCATCGCCAACGCCTGGTTCATGCCCAAACCGTTTTCCGTGCAGCAGCTTTCGGAAAAAGTCGGGGATGTTCTCGCCCGTGCCGCAGCCGGGGTTAAAAATAGGAAATAATTCATCGTTCCCCTCTTGTTCCATGAGAACAAACTGGATACATAGCTGCCCACGACGTTGACCTTTCCGGTCAGGCCGGTAGCAAGGGGAAGTGATATGGCTGCTCAGCTCAAGCTGATCCAGGAAGGCAAGGAAAAGGACAACATGGACCGTCAGAAGGCGCTCGAAGCCGCGCTTGCACAGATCGACAAGGCGTTCGGCAAGGGCTCCGCGATGAAGCTGGGTTCCAAGGAAGCGATGCAGGTCGAGGCGATCTCCACCGGCTCGCTCGGGCTCGACATCGCGCTGGGCGTCGGTGGTCTTCCGCGCGGCCGCGTGATCGAAGTCTACGGGCCGGAAAGCTCGGGCAAGACCACGCTCGCGCTCCACGTCATTGCAGAGGCGCAGAAGTCGGGCGGCACCGCGGCCTTCATCGACGCAGAACACGCGCTGGACCCGGTCTATGCAAAGAAGCTGGGCGTCAACATCGATGAACTGATCGTCTCGCAGCCCGATACCGGCGAACAGGCGCTGGAAATCACCGACACCCTGGTGCGTTCGAACGCGATCGACGTGCTGGTGGTGGACTCGGTCGCCGCGCTGGTCCCCCGCGCCGAAATCGAAGGCGAGATGGGCGACAGCCACGTCGGTCTCCAGGCCCGCCTGATGAGCCAGTCGCTGCGCAAGCTCACCGGCTCGATCAGCCGCTCGCGCTGCATGGTGATCTTCATCAACCAGCTGCGCATGAAGATCGGCGTCATGTACGGCAACCCGGAAACGACCACGGGCGGCAACGCGCTCAAGTTCTAC
Source organism: Novosphingobium lindaniclasticum LE124 (assembly GCF_000445125.1). GTDB lineage: Bacteria > Pseudomonadota > Alphaproteobacteria > Sphingomonadales > Sphingomonadaceae > Novosphingobium > Novosphingobium lindaniclasticum. Next base: position 17,745 of record NZ_ATHL01000047.1, on the reverse strand, counting down.
GCCTCGGTCCGCCTCGACATCCGCCGCACCGGCCAGATCAAGGACCGCGACGATATCGTCGGCAACGCCACCCGCGTTAAGGTCGTCAAGAACAAGGTTGCACCGCCGTTCAAGCAGGTCGAATTCGATATCATGTACGGCGAAGGCATTTCCAAGATCGGCGAGATCCTCGATCTCGGCGTCAAGGCCGGCATCGTCGAGAAGTCCGGCGCCTGGTTCAGCTACGATTCGATCCGCATCGGCCAGGGCCGTGAGAATGCGAAGAACTACCTGAAGGAAAACATCGAAATCGCCGACCGCCTCGAAAAGGCCATCCGCGCCCAGACCGCCGGTCTGGCCGAGGAAATGATGGTCGGCCCCTCCGCAGAAGACGACGCGGAATAAGTCTGCGCGTCCCCGCAGGATGAGAGAACCCCGGCCATTGCGCCGGGGTTTTTCGTTAGAGGCAAAGGAACGACCGATACGTCGTCCCGGACTTGATCCGGAACGACGTCGAGGCAAGATCGCGCAGCCAAGACCCGTGGCACCCATGCAACACTGCCAAAGTGGCTGCGCTTATCGCGAAAACCGAACAGTCTGACCGCAGCAAGCCGCTTGCCGCCGCCGCGTCGCTGGATTATCGGCGCCATCTATGCACACGACCAACGAAATCCGCCGGTCCTTCCTCGACTATTTCGCCAGCAATGGTCACGAGGCCGTTCAATCCGCGCCGCTCGTTCCCTACAACGATCCGACGCTGATGTTCGTGAATGCCGGCATGGTGCCGTTCAAGAACGTGTTCACGGGTCTGGAAACCCCTTTTGCGCCGCGCGCTACATCCTCGCAGAAGTGCGTCCGCGCCGGCGGCAAGCACAACGATCTCGACAACGTCGGCTACACCGCGCGCCACCACACCTTCTTCGAGATGCTGGGGAATTTCTCCTTCGGCGACTATTTCAAGGAACAGGCGATCACGCACGCCTGGACCCTGCTGACGAAGGAATGGGGCCTCCCGGTCGAAAAGCTGCTCGTCACCGTCTACCACACCGACGACGAAGCCTTCGATCTCTGGAAGAAGATCGCCGGCCTGCCGGAATCGAAGATCATCCGCATCCCCACCAAGGACAACTTCTGGGCCATGGGCGACGAAGGCCCGTGCGGCCCGTGTTCGGAAATCTTCTTCGATCACGGCGATCACATCTGGGGCGGCCCTCCGGGATCGCCGGACGAGGACGGCGACCGCTTCATCGAGATCTGGAACCTCGTGTTCATGCAGTTCGAGCAGTCCGCCGGCGAGATCGTCGGTAACCTGCCCAAGCCCTCGATCGACACCGGCATGGGCCTCGAGCGTATCTCTGCGGTCATGCAGGGCGTGCACGATAACTACGACATCGACACCTTCAAGGCGCTGATCTCCGCGTCCGAAAGCCTGACCGGCGTCGCCGCCGAAGGTGAGCAGCGCGCCAGCCACCGGGTGATCGCGGATCACTTGCGCTCCACCAGCTTCCTGCTGGCCGATGGTGTGCTGCCGTCGAACGAGGGCCGCGGCTACGTCCTGCGCCGCATCATGCGCCGCGCCATGCGCCACGCCCACCTGCTCGGCGCCCGCGATCCGCTGATGCACCGCCTGGTGCCCGCACTGGTGGCCGAGATGGGCCAGGCCTATCCGGAACTCGGCCGCGCCCAGCCGCTGATCGAGGAAACCCTGGAGCGCGAGGAAGTGCAGTTCCGCCGCACCCTCGCCAACGGCCTCAAGCTGCTGGATGAAGCGACGGGCGGCATGGGCGAGGGCGGCGAGCTGCCCGGCGAAACCGCGTTCAAGCTCTACGACACTTACGGCTTCCCTTACGACCTCACCGAAGACGCGCTGCGTTCGCGTGGCATCGCGGTGGACCGTGCCGGCTTCGATGCCGCCATGGCGCAGCAGAAGGCTGCCGCCCGCGCCGCGTGGAAGGGCTCGGGCCAAGCTGCCGACAGCGAAGTCTGGTTCGACATCGCCGAGCGCGAAGGCGCCAGCGAATTCACCGGCTATACCTCCACCACCGGCGAGGGCCAGGTCGTAGCCTTGGTGAAGGACGGCCAGGAAGTCCAGTCCGCCACGGCGGGCGAAGAGGTGGTGGTGCTGACCAACCAGACACCGTTCTACGGCGAATCAGGCGGGCAGGAAGGCGATCGCGGCACGATCGTCGGCGGCAACGGCCTGAACATCGTCGTCACCGATACCTCGAAGCCCCTTGGCCGCCTTCATGCGATGAGCGGCACGGTCGAATCCGGCACGATCAAGCTGGGCGATGCCGTCCATCTCACCGTCGATGTCGAGCGCCGCGATGCGGTGCGGGCCAACCACTCGGCCACGCACTTGCTTCACGCTGCGCTCCGGGGCCGCCTGGGCGATCACGTCACCCAGAAGGGCTCGCTGGTCGCCGCCGAGCGCCTGCGTTTCGACTTCTCGCATCCCAAAGCGCTCGACGCCGCTGACATCGCGGCCATCGAAGCCGAAGTGAACGCGGAAATCCGCGCCAACGATCCGGTCCTCACCCGCCTCATGACGCCCGAAGACGCCATCGGCGCCGGCGCCATGGCCCTGTTCGGCGAGAAGTACGGCGATGAAGTGCGCGTGCTCTCGATGGGCCGCAGCGCGAAGACGGAAAGCGGCGAGCGCAACTATTCGGTCGAGCTTTGCGGCGGCACGCATGTGCGCGCCACCGGCGACATCGGCGTGTTCCGCATCGTTTCGGAAAGTGCGGTGTCCTCGGGCATCCGCCGCATCGAGGCGCTGACCGGCGAAGGTGCGCGCCAGTGGCTCGTCGCGCGCGAGGAAGCGCTCAAGGCTGCGGCCAGCGCGCTGCGCACCACGCCGGAGGATGTCGAGGCCCGCGTCGCCGCATTGCTGGATGAGCGCCGCAAGCTCGAACGCGAATTGGCCGAAGCCAAGAAGGCGCTGGCCCTCGGTGGCGGCGGAGCCAAGGCTGAAAGCGCTGACGAGGAAGTCGGCGGCGTGAAGTTCTCGGGCCAAGTGCTCGAAGGCCTCGATCCCAAGGAACTGCGCGGGCTGCTCGACCAGGCCAAGCAGCGCATGGGCTCGGGCGTCGCGGCGATCGTCGCGGTGAACGAGGGCAAGGCTTCGATCGCGGCCGCCGTGACCGAAGACCTCATCGGCAAGATCAGCGCCGTCGATCTCGTCCGCAAGGGCGTCGAGACGCTGGGCGGCAAGGGCGGCGGTGGCCGCGCCGACATGGCCCAGGGCGGCGGCCCCAACGGCGACAAGGCGGCTGACGCCATCGCCGCGGTGAGGGCAGTGCTGGCAGGTTGATTGCCCGTCGTCCCGGATCAAGCCCGGGACGTTGGGGATCGGGCCTCGTGCCCGGTCGCCTCGCTGCTCCGAAGGCAAGGGCGCGTGGACAAATTCCGCCCATCCGGGAATCTGTGATGGGTGGACAGCGGAACTTCCGGTTGTGGCCCTAACCTTCCTAAATGGACATGCACGCTCACGGCATATGCGGTTATGGCCATAGTGGAGCTTATAGGCGGCGCTTGTCCGAAGTGTTGATGTGTATGACTAAAAGACGCATCGTACTCTCATGATAGCACTGCTGCTCCTCGCCGCTGCCGCTGGCTCTTTAAGTCCGTCGAATAACCAACCGCTGTGCGTGCCGGTGGCGTCGGATAACCTTCAGGCGACAACCTCCGATTTTGATGAGCACAAGAAGCTGCGACAGGCATTGGACGAACCGTTGCCCGACGAAAGGCCGATGGTGATGCTTCATGGGAAAGGCGGGCATTTGGCGGAGGAGGAGTACAGCATAGTCGTAGCCTGTGCGGCCGATGGACAATGGCGTGGAACAGCGGTTGGCCGTCAACGAAGCATGATAGTGGGGGCAGAGTTTACCCCTATGACGCGCGCCGCGTGGGTTCTCGACGACAGCAGCGGGAAGCGCCTTTCAGAAGCAGTTTCTCGCACCTGCCCTTTCGACCGCACGAGAAGCGACAAAAGTGGGTCGGTGCCGCCGCCTCTTAGCTATATTTCAGAGAAGATCGACGTTGTGGCGGAAAAGGGCGAACAGTATTCGTTCTACGTGAACGAAGGCGGAGACGCTATCGCCGCTTTGATCCGCCCCCGCCGCTGATGACCGCTATGGGACGCCAGCCGACACTCTGAATTCGTCCGCGCCGCCTAGGCCTTCTCCGCCTCGCGCAGTTGGCCGAGCTTAAGGGCGGGCTTTTGCGAAAGGCCGCCTTCCTGCATGATCTGCTCGCGGAATTCGTCGCGCTTTTCGTGGATCGAGGCGATCACCGGGCCCATGGCGACGCCGATTTCGGTCAGCGCGGCTTCGGAAAGCTGCAGCGAGCTTTCCAGCGTTTCGGGCACCGCGTGGGTGGCCCCGGCGCGGTAGAGGACGGCGGCGTGCTCGGCGTCGCGGGCGCGGGCGATGATCGGCAGGTCGGGGAAGTCGGCGCGCAGCTTGCGGACGATGCGCTGGGCCGTCACCGGCTCGTCCATGGTCAGGATCACCGCTGCCGCGCTTGCAGCGCCGAAACGCAGCATGGCGTCTCCCCGCCCGGCATCTCCGAAAGCGACCGTGTAGCCGTGGCGGCGGCCGTCGGTGACGAGGTCGGTGTTGCTGTCCACTGCGATGTAGGGCCGTCCGTGGCGCGCGAGCATGTCGGCCACGAGCCTGCCGACGCGGCCGAAGCCGACGATCAGAACGCGCGGCTTGTCGGGAGCTTCGGCAGGCTGGTGCGGCGCCTCCACGCTGTCCACCTGCCGGGCCAGCATCTTGCCGATCATCGAGAGCAAGGGCGTGACCGTCAGCCCGAGTGCAGTGACGATCTGCCAGAACATCGCGGTGCCGGGCTGGATCAGTTGGGCCGCGCCGGCGGCGCTCAGCACGATCAGGGTCGTTTCCGAAGGGCTCGACATGAGGATGCCGGTCTCGGTCGCGGTGCCGCGGCGCGCGCCCATCATGCGCAGGAGCAGCCCGGTGACGGTGGACTTGAGCAGGATCACGCCGACCGTGGCGATCAGGATCGAGGCGAGATTCTCCCATACGATCCGCAGGTCGATGCTCATGCCGATGGTGATGAGGAACACCCCGAGCGCCAGGCCCTTGAACGGCTCGATGATCTGCTCGACTTCGGTGTGATACTCGGTCTCGGCGATCAGCAGGCCCGCCACGAGCGCGCCGACGATCGGAGAGAGGCCGGTGGCGCCGGTCGCCAGCGAGGCCAGGATCACCACCAGCAGGCTGGCCGCCAGGAACAGTTCGGGGCTCTTGGTGCGCGCGGCCTGGGCGAAGAGCGGCGGCAGCAGGTAGCGGCCGAGCACGAGCAGGGCGGTGACCACCAGCGTGCCCCAGACCAGCGTATGGATCAGTTCGTCCACTCCCGCGCCCTTTGCGTGAGGAGCCAACGCGCCGAGCAGGAAGATGATCGGCACCAGGGCGATATCCTCGAACAGCAGCATGGCCAGCGCCGCGCGGCCGACGGGCGTGGTCGTATCGGTCATCTTCAGGACCAGCGCCGTCGAGGAGAGCGCAAGCGCGAGGCCCAGCGCCATGGCGCCGGAAAAACCCTGGCCGATCGCCGCGAAGAAGAAGGTGAGGGCGCTGCCGGTCAGGATCAGCTCCAGCGATCCCAGCCCGAAGACGAACTTGCGCATCGCCCATAATCGCCCGAACGACAGCTCCAGCCCGATCGAGAACAGCAGGAGGATGATGCCGAATTCGGCGAAGATCTCCAGTCCGTCAGGATCGGTGATGGTGACCCAGGACAGCCAGGGATGATCGAAGACCAGCCTGCCGAGCCCGAAAGGGCCGACCAGCAGGCCCACGAGAATGAAGCCGATCACCGGCGTGATGCGGAAGCGGTTGAAAACGGGAATCACGATGCCCGCGGCGCCGAGGATGACGAGCGCGTCGGACATGACGGGGGAGGAGAGTGCGTTGCTGCCGGCCATTATGGTTTCGACTATGGCAGGCGCGGCGCGTCAGACAATGGCGAACCTGCCCTGTTCACGGGTATTTCTGCGCTTAGGCCGGGCCGGTGCCGGGCAGGTGCCGGGCATCGTGGACCTAATGTGTATCCCGTCGCAACTTCACTTGGCGTTCAGCGAAGCGCTGGTTATAGACCGGCCCCATGTTCGAACGCTCGCGCTTCAAGATCGCCCTCGCCGCCGCCGCTACCGGGGCGCTCGTAATGACTGCCGGCTGTGCCGGGCGCGGAGGCGGAAACAAGGATACCGCCTATGTCGCGCGGGACGTCGATACGCTCTACGCCGCCGCGCAGGAGCGCCTGAACCAGGGCCGCACCCGCCAGGCCGCCGCCCTGTTCGACGAGGTCGAGCGCCAGCATCCCTATTCGCCCTGGGCCCGCCGCGCCCAGCTGATGAGCGCGTTCAGCTACTACGCCGCGCGCGATTACACCAAGTCGATCCAGTCGGCGCAGCGTTTCCTGTCGATCCATCCGGGCAACAAGGACGCGCCTTACGCCTATTACCTGATCGCCGTCTGCTATTACGAGCAGATCAGCGACGTGACCCGCGACCAGAAGACCACCGAGCAGGCCAAGCAGGCGCTGACTGACGTGATGCGCCGCTATCCCGGCACGTCCTACGCCTCCGACGCCAAGCTCAAGATCGACCTTGTGAACGATCACCTCGCCGGCAAGGAAATGACCATCGGCCGCGGTTACGAAGCCAGCGGCAAGTGGCTTGCGGCAACGCTGCGCTTCCGCAACGTGGTCGACAATTTCCAGACCACCAGCCACGCGCCCGAGGCGCTGTTCCGTCTGGTGGAAGGCTACCTGGCGCTCGGCGTCCCGGAAGAAGCGCAGAAGGCGGCCGCCGTGCTCGAGCACAACTATCCCACCAGCAAGTGGTACGAACGCGCCTACAAGCTGATGAACAGGCACGCGCCCGAAAACCTGACGGCCTGACGGGCGCACTCGTGCGCAGGGCCGGGCCATGCGCGAAGATGGGTGACGGGCGGGACGGTTTTCGCTAGAACGGATCGCGAACATGCTGAACCGCCTCTCCATCCGCAATATCGTACTGATCGAAGCGCTCGACCTGGATTTCGGGCGCGGTCTGGGTGTGCTCACCGGTGAAACCGGCGCGGGCAAGTCGATCCTGCTCGACGCGTTGGGTCTCGTCATCGGCAATCGCGCCGACAGCGGCCTCGTTCGCGCCGGGGAAACCCGCGCGACGGTGACCGCCAGTTTCGAGTTTCCGCAGCTTCCCGCCGCCCTCCGTGCCGTGCTCGACGAAGCCGATATCGAGATAGAGCCGGGCGAGCCGCTGATCCTCAAGCGCCAGCTCAAGGCCGATGGCGGCAGCCGCGCCTTCCTCAACGACCAGCCCGTCGGCGTCGCCCTGCTGCGCGAGATCGCGCCTGCGCTCGTCGAGATCCACGGCCAGCACGACGATCGCGGCCTCGTGAACTCCAAGGGCCACCGCGCGTTGCTCGACCGTTTCGCCGGGGGCGACGTCGCCGGCGTGGAGGCGGCCTGGAAGACCTGGCGCACCGCGCAAAACGCGCTCGATACGGCGCGCGCGCAAGTAGCCAAGGCGGCCGAGGACCAGGACCTGCTGCTGGCCCATCTGGCCGAACTCGATGCCCTGGCGCCGCTGGAAGGCGAGGAAGAGGAACTCGCCCAGGCCCGCGCCGGAATGCAGAAGGGCGAGAAGCTGTCCGACGATCTCGTGGCGCTCCAGCATCTCTGGACCGGGTCCGATTCGGCGCTGGCCACCTTGCGCGGCGCTTCGCGCCGGCTCGACCGGATCGCCGGGGAACATCCGCTGCTGGCCGAGGCGCTGGAAGCGCTCGACCGTGCCGTGATCGAGGCGAGCGAGGCGGAAGACCGGCTCGACCGCGCGGCCGAGGCGCTGGCTTTCGATCCCGACGAACTCGACCGCATCGAAACCCGCCTGTTCGACCTGCGCGCCGCTGCCCGCAAGCAGGGCTGCCAGGTGGACGACCTGCCGGAAAAGATGCGCGAGATGCGCAGCGCGCTCGACGCCATCGAGGGCGGCGAGGAACATGTGGCCGGGCTGGAACGGGCAGCGCAGAAGGCCGCGCTGGTCTACCGCGAGCAGGCCGAGGCGCTGCATGACCTGCGCCGTTCCGCCGCCAAGCGGCTCGACAAGGCGGTGGCCGCCGAACTGGCGCCGCTCAAGCTCGATGCCGCGCGGTTCCAGACTTCGGTGATCCGCCTGCCCGAGGAGCGCTGGAATGCGCAGGGCATGGACATGGTCGAATTCCTCATCAGCACCAACCCCGGCGCCGATTTCGCCCCGCTGGCCAAGATTGCCTCGGGCGGCGAGCTTTCGCGCTTCATCCTCGCGCTCAAGGTAGCGTTGGCGGAAGAGGGCGGCGCGGCGACGGTGATCTTCGACGAGATCGACCGCGGCGTCGGCGGCGCGGTGGCCAGCGCCATCGGCGAGCGTCTGGCGCGGCTCGCTTCCGATGGGCAACTGCTCGCCGTCACCCACAGCCCGCAGGTCGCGGCGCGCGGGCGGCGGCACTACATGATCGCCAAGTCCAGCGAAGGCACCGTTACGCGTACTTCGGTGGCGCTGCTCGATGAGGGCGAGCGCAAGGAAGAGATCGCGCGCATGCTCTCCGGCGCGGAAGTGACCGCCGAGGCGCGGGCGCAGGCGGATCGGTTGCTGGAAGTTTAGAAGGGGGAAGACCCGGGGGATGATCCCCCGGACCCTCGGAATGTCAGCGCCGCGCGCTACCTATCGGTCGTGCGCTCCCTGCGGCGCAGCCAATAAGTCTCCCGACGCAGCCATGGGCGCGCAACGGACAGGCTTGGCATGACCTAGACGGTGTTGGGGTGCAGGGGGGCTATGCTCCCCTGCTTTTCCTTTTCCTCCCTTTGCACTGCCACCCAGTAAGCCTAGTGTCCGCCCCAACAATTCCCAGACGGACCATACCCATGCCCAAATTCCTCCTCGCCTCCGCGCTTCTGGCCGCGACCAGCCTCGTTTCGGCTCCGGTGCTTGCGGCTGAACCGGCCTACGACCTCGCCGCGCAGAAGGCGAAGCTGGCGACGATCCCGATGGAGGTGGACACCAAGTTCCTCTCGGCCGAGGAGCGGGACGTGGTGAACTTGCTCATCAAGGCTTCGGACCTCATGAGCGAGGTCTATCTGCGCCAGCGTTATGCCGAGAACCCGCAGGTGCGCCGCGCAGTCTCGATGAACCGCCGCGCCGATCGCGACCTGCTGGTCGAGATGTTCGACCGCAATTTCGGCCCCTGGGACGAACTGGCCGACCTCCATCCGTTCTGGGGCACCACGCCGATGCCGGAAGGCGCGGGGTTCTATCCCGAGGACCTGACACGCGCCGACTTCGAGGCCTATCTTGCGGCGCATCCGGGTGAGAAGGCGGCGCTGACCAGTCCCTATACGGTGGTTCGCCGGGACGGTGGCAAGCTCGTCGCGGTGCCCTATTCGGTCGCTTACAGGGAATGGCTGGAGCCGGCGGCGAAGCTGCTGGACCAAGCGGCGGCGCGGACCAGCAATGCCAGCCTGAAGCGGTTCCTCGGCCTGCGCGCCAAGGCCTTCCGCACGGATGACTACTACGAGAGCGAGCTGGCGTGGATGGACCTGAAGGACACGCCGATCGAAGTCGCGATCGGGCCTTACGAGGTCTACACCGACCGACTGATGGGCGCGAAGACCTCGTTCGAGAGCTTCGTGACGCTGAAGGATCCGGTCGAATCGGCGGCGCTTGCCAAGTACAAGAACCACTTGCGCGACATGGAAGCGAACCTGCCGATCGCGGAGGAATACAAGAACTTCCAGCGCGGTTTCGAAAGCCCGATCGCCGTGGCCGAGCAGATTCGCGGCGGCGGCGACAATGTGCCGGGCCCGCAGACGGTGGCCTTCAACCTGCCCAACGACGAGCGGGTGCGCGAGGCCAAGGGCGCGAAGAAGGTGATCCTTTCCAACGTGCTGGGCGCCAAGTTCGAGCGCATTCTCAAGCCGATGGGCGCGCTGGTGCTGGTGCCTTCGCAGGCGGCGCAGGTCGATCGCAAGTACATGCAGCTTGAGACGCTGTTCCACGAGCTGTCGCACAGCCTGGGGCCGGGCACGATCGTCGTGAATGGCCAGACCACCACGGTGGACAAGGCCCTGAAGGAGCAGAACTCCGCGATCGAGGAAGCCAAGGCCGATGTCGCGGGCGTCTGGGACATCCTGCTGATGATGCAGAAGGGCGAGATCCCGGCTGCCGAGCGCCCGCAGCTGTTCGCTACTTACGTCGCCGGCATTTTCCGCGCGGTGCGCTTCGGCGCGGTGGAGGCCCACGGCAAGGGCGCGGCGCTGCAATATGGCTATCTGCGCGCGAAGGGCGCCTTCACCTACGACGCGGCGACCAGGCGCTACACTTATGACGATGCGAAGATGGAAGCGGGGCTGCGCGATCTTCTGCACGACATGCTGATGCTCCAGGCCAAGGGCGACTACGCGGGCACCAAGGCCTTCATGGCGCGCTGGGCGAAGCTCGACAGCGAAGCCGAAAGCGTGATCGCCAGCATGGCCGACCTGCCGGTGGATATCCGGCCGGTCTATCCCGAAGCGATCTGATCCCGCTCAGGGCCGCATGACCACATGGCCGAAAGGGCTGCCGCCGAGGATGAAGTCATAGGCCTCGGCGGCCTCGCAAAGGGCAAACTCGTACTCGATCGGGAGCAGCAGTTCGCCTTTCGCGACGCGTTCCAGCATCTTGGCGACCCGGCCGTGAAGGACCGGATCCTGCATCGGCGTGGCAGGCATGATCGTCAGGCGCTGCGGGGCGGGCGCGGTGCCGTCGCGACCATAATCCGCCGCACCCAGGCAGCCGGCGGCCGACAGGGCTGCGTACCGGCCGCCCGGAACCACCAGGCGGATGAGATCGGCCGCCCGCTCCCCGGCGCTCACGTCGAAGACGAAGTCCACGCCGCGCCCGGCGGTGAGTTCGAGGCAGCGGGCGAGGATATCGTCACGCCCTTCGTTCAGGATATGGGCAAGGCCGATGCCGCGCAGACGTTCGTCGCAAGCCGGATGACGGGCGATGCCGATGACGTTCGCACCGGCTTCCAGCGCCAGTTGCACGGTCATGATGCCGAGGCTGCTGGTCACATGGTTGATCAGGATCGTCTCGCCCGCCTGCAGCTTCCCGCGCGTGTGGAGGGTGTCGCTGGTGGCGGCGAGGGTGAAGGGCGCCGCCGCGGCGATGCTGGGATCGAGCCCTTCCGGCAAGTGCCAGGTGGAGGCTTCCGGCGCCGCGAAGAGTTCCGCATGGCTGCCGCAGCCGTGATAACCGACGACGCGGTCTCCCAGGCGGAAACGGGTGACGTGGGCGCCCACGGCTTCCACCGTACCACTGGCCTGGCAGCCGACTGCGCCCGAGCAAGGCGCTTCGGCCAGGCCGCTGCGATAGAGCGCCAGCTTGATCAGATCGATAGCTTCGATGGAGACCAGTTCGACACGGATGAGCACCATGTCCGGGCCAAGCCGAGGCTCGGGGGTTTCTCCGAAGGTCAGCAGCGGGCCGCTCTTGGCCCCGGAGCAAAATACTGCGTTCACGCGGTCCTCGTCGTCGTCATCATGGGCCGAAAAGTTGGACAGCTCTGTATAAATCGTTTGCACGTCAAGAGTGACGTAAAACCTGCGTCCAGTTTCGAGACGGCTTCAGGGCTCGGGCTGCAACGTGATCGAGGCGGTGCCCTTGGCGGAGACCGGGATGTAAAGCCCCTGACCGCTGGCCCTGATCCGGCCGGTATGCGCCTCGCGGACTTGCGCGCGGATCACGAAGGCGCCTTCGCGCTTTTCGTCGATGGCGACGGCGATCTTGCCGAGCAGTTCCTGATAGTCCTTCTCGAAATTTTGCCCGAGCGCGGCAGCCAGAGTGCTCGACAGACCGGGCGCATTGGCCAGTTGCAGCAGCAGGTCGCCGCCCACTGCGTCTGTGGTGCCGCTGACGTGGAAGTCGGCGAAATCCACTTTGCGCGAGTTCTCGGCATTGACCGGGGTGGCGGTCATCCACACGGTGCCGCGCGCCGGTTTGACCCGCTTCGCCGTGTCCTGCGCCGTGAAGGTAACGCCCACGGCGAGGCGGCCGCCGGTCGTGCCGTAGAGGGTGGCCTTGTGGAAATCCGCGCGGACCGGGCCGAAATGCGGCACCTCGAAAGGCCGGGCCGCCCGCTTGCGCAAGGCGCGCATCAGCACCGGCTCGAGCTGACGATAATCGGCGATGACGGGTATGAAGAAGGCGAGTTTTCCGGCCCCTTCCGCCAGCGGTCGCAGCGGCGGCAGCGGACTGGGCCGGGGATCCGCCGGACGGTCTCCGATAAAGGTCTCGGTCAGCGCCTTCAAGCCGAGCCGAAGCTCCAGGCGGTTGCCCTTGAGCGCATAGCCTCCGTATTGCAGCTCCTGCGGCGTGACCCGCATCCACACGGGCGGGTTCTTCTTGTTGAGCGGCAGCGCTGTGAAGGCAGAGGCCCAGGCGCGCTCGATCTGGGGGCGCAGTTTCAGGCGTGCCAACTGGGCCGGCAGCGTGCGCTCGAGGCGCGCGATGACGGGTTTGAGCTTGCTGTCCGCCTGCTCGGTGAAGGCGATGCGCTGGCCGAGGAAATCGATGTGCGGCTCGTTGGTCCAGTCGTAACGGATGTCCACGGCGGCGCGCGGCGTCCAGTCCGAGGCTATGGTCAGGCGGATGGTCGCACGGGCATTGGCATCGGCGGTGGCCGTCTCCCGCTTCAGCACCCCGCCGATATCCTCGGCGCGGACCACGGCATGGAGCGGCATGGTGAGGACGAGATCGCGCCCTTCACGGCCGCTGCTGCCACCGCCTACCAGGCGCAGCGGGCCGCGCGTCACTTCACCGACGATGCGACACTTGATCGTGGGCGTCCTGATCTTGACGACGGCAAGGTCGACCCGTTTCGAAGGCACGCAGGGCGTTTCGGGACGGTCGATTCCCCAGAGCCGGCGCGGGATCTCCTTCTCCAGCGCGGCGGCGAGGCCGCTTACGTCCGCATGGATCGGAACGGTGATGAGCGAGGCTTGCGGCGCGATGGCGATGGGGTCGTTCGCTCTGGGGGGTGGGCCCTCCGCCGTCTGCCGCTTGCAGCCGGCGATCGAAAGGCCCAGGACCAGCAGCCCCAGCGAGATCAGGGTTCGGCCTTGCCGATGTTTCGCTCTGCCTGCTGCACCAGCCCGCCCCGTTCGCATCCTGCACAAGCCCCGGATATGTCCCCAAGATCAGGAACAATACCCGAGGCAGGACAGGGTTCCAACGCGGCCCGCGCGCGCAAGCTCAGGGCGTGAAGCGCAAGTAGGCCGAGATACGGGAGCCGGTGTGGCGGTCGAGATAGCGGCGGTCGCTTATCGCAGCGACCCGGTCCTGGTCGATCGAAGTGCCGGTGTAGCGCAGACCGAGCGCCAGACGGTCCATCTGGTGTTCCGCGCCTACGTAGTAGTCCCAATAACTGCCGTCGGGACGCAGGCGCCGGACCCGCTCTGCAGCCAGGGCGGTGTCGCGGGTCGACCCGGTGCTGTAGCCGCCGCCGCCGTAGAGGGTGAGCGCCGTGCCCGGAACGCCGATTGCGGCATTGCCTTCGAGATAGAGATCGCTGCCGCCGATCGCCTTCTGCGACGGTGCGAAGCTGGCGCCGAAAGCAAGCTGCGCGGGGCCGATGGCATAAGCGAGCGTGGAGGTCGCTTCGGCATAGCTGAGGCCCGACGCGCCGACGAAGACGTGACCCTTGGCACCCGCGGAAAGGGTCCATCCTCCGGTGGAGAACAGCGCGATCTCGGGCGAAAGCGTAAGGCCGATATCGGCGCCGCCGTGCCTGGCGCTGTCGCGCAGGGTGGCCGCGCCAAGGTCCACCGTGACGGCGGGCGAAACCGGCAGCGTGGCCTCGGCCGACATGGCGGCCTTGCCGCCGCTCCAGCTCAGGCCACGCTCGCGCAGATCGGTGGTCGCTTCGATCGAGACGCTGGGCGAGGCGGTCTGGGCCTGGCTGGCAGCAGGGGTGAACAGGGCGGCGAAGACGGCCGGAAGGGCCGCCGGAATCAGAGTACGGTTCATGCGGAGGCGTGTAGCCTGTTTTCAGTTCACTGCGAAATTACGCGCGGCGTCGATCGCGGCCAAAGTGTCCTGATGATCGGCCGATGCGCGTTCCCGGACATGGGCGCCGATGGCTTTCGACTTGCTGGCGACCAGTTTGGCGGCTTCCTTGCCGTCGCGGCGGCAGTCGCCCGGGTGATTCTGGGTGAAGCTGCGCGTGCCGGGCAGGCGCGAGGCAATGGCCTGGCCGCCGCTCGCAGGCTGGATGCGGCGTTCCACGGCGATTTCGGCCGTCACCAGGCAGCGGCGCGAACTGGGGCGCGTGGACGGCGAGATGCCGATGGCCTTGGACCGCGTCTCGACATGCGTAACATAGTCCACGGCGTAATTCGCGCCGCGATGCTCGATCTCGAGGCTATGTGCGGGGGCGGTAGCGGCGGCAGCCGCGGCGACCAGGGCTAGCAGGCTCACTGTCATCATCCTCTCTATGGTGCCTAAAACGTAGGCACTACGTGCTCACGTATTGTGCATCGAGGAGATAGTGATCGATCGTTGCTGACCCGTTTCCCATGCTTGACTATGCTTTACGGTTCGCGCGAAACGACCCTCAGTTGCCGCGATAGGTGGAATAGCCATAGGGGCTGACGACTACCGGGACGTGATAGTGCGCGGCCTTGTCGGACACGGCGAAAACCAGGTCGATCTCCGGGAAGAAGGGCGAGGCCTGCGGGGCGGGGTAGCCCGTCATGTCGAACTGCAGTTTGTAAGTGCCGGGTTCGAAATTGTTGGCGCCGAACGCGCGAACGCGGCCGTTTTCATCCGTTCGCGCGCGCGCGACCTCGCTCCAGGTGCCGTCGGTCGCCTTCCTCAACAGCACCACGGGAACATCGCGGCCGCCGACTCCCTTGGCGAGATCGAGGACATGGGTCGAAATCTCCGCGGCCGTGGCGAAAGTCGGGGCCGACGCGAGAGCGAGGCCGGCAAGCGGGGCAAGAGCGAGAGCGATGCGGTTCATGACGGATTCCGGTGCTGGATGGTTGGCGTTCGTTACATAGTAATGCAGATCAATCAGCAACCGGCGAAAGGTTGCGATTGTTGCACCATGGATCCGTGACAAAGCCCCGGTTCCTGCGGGCGGGTTACAAGCTCGTTCAGGAATACAAAAAGGCCGGCGATGCATCCGCACCGCCGGCCTTTTTCCTGGCGCGAAGGAAGGCGCCGGTCAGATGTGGATGGGCTTGCCCAGCACGGCCATGGCCGCTTCCTTGATCGCTTCCGAATGGGTCGGGTGCGCGTGGCAGGTGTAGGCGATGTCTTCCGAGGTCGCGCCGAATTCCATGGCCTGCGCGGCCTGACCGATCATCGTGCCCGCCACCGAGGCGATGCACCACACGCCGAGGACGCGGTCGGTCTCGGCATCGGCGATCACCTTCACGAAGCCGTCGGGCTCGTGGTTGGTCTTGGCGCGCGAGTTCGCCAGCATCGGGAACTTGCCGACCTTGATGGCGCCGCGTTCCTTGGCGGCTTCCTCGGTGAGGCCGACGCCTGCAAATTCCGGCTGCGTGTAGACCACGCCCGGGATCACGTCATGGTTCACGATGCCGGTGAGCCCTGCGATGTTCTCGGCCACGGCGATGCCTTCGTCCTCGGCCTTGTGGGCGAGCATCGGGCCGGGGATCACGTCGCCGATGGCCCAGACGCCGTCCACCTTGGTGGCGAAGTCGTGGTCGGTCTCGATCTGGGCGCGCTGGTTCAGCTCCAGCCCGATCTTGTCGAGGCCGAGGCCTTCAGTGTTGGGACGGCGGCCGATGGAAACCAGCACGACGTCGGCTTCGATGACTTCGGCATCGCCGCCCTTGGCGGGCTCGACGGTGACCTTGGCGGTCTTGCCTTCCACGGTCACGCCGGTGACCTTGGTGCCGAGCTTCAGGACCATGCCCTGCTTCTTGAAGATCTTGCCCGCTTCACGGCGCACTTCGCCGTCCATGCCGGGCAGGAGCTGGTCGAGGTACTCGACGACGGTGACTTCCGCACCGAGACGGCGCCAGACCGAACCGAGTTCCAGACCGATCACGCCGCCGCCGATGACGACCATCTTCTTGGGAACTGAAGCCAGTTCCAGAGCGCCGGTCGAGTCCACGACGACGCCGCCGGCATTGTCGATCTCGACGCCGGGAAGCGGGGTCACCGAGGAGCCGGTGGCGATCACGATGTTCTTGGCGGTGACGGTCTTGCCCGCGACCTCGACGCTGTGCGCGTCCTTGAACTGGGCGTAGCCCTTCAGCCAGTCGATCTTGTTCTTCTTGAACAGGAATTCGATGCCGCCGGTCAGGCCCTTCACGGCGTCCTTGCGCTGGCCCTGCATGGTGGGGAGGTCGAGTTCAGGGGTCACCTTGATGCCCATCGCCGCCATTGCGCCGCCCTTGGCCGCTTCGAAATATTCCGAAGCGTGGAGCAGGGCCTTCGAGGGGATGCAGCCGACGTTGAGGCAGGTGCCGCCCAGCGTCTCGCGGCCTTCGGCGCAGGCGGTCTTCAGACCGAGCTGCGCGGCGCGGATCGCCGCGACGTAGCCGCCAGGGCCGGCACCGATGACAAGGACGTCGTAATCGTAATCAGCCATTGTTCAGGCCTCCGTACGCTCGTGCTTCGCAACTATCAGGGCACGAGCGGAAAATAGTCGTTTCGGCTCAAGTGAAAACCCCGCCCGACCGGATCGGGGCGGGCGGGGCTTGTTCACTCAGAGGTCGATGAGGAGACGGGTGGGATCCTCGATCGCTTCCTTGATGGTCTTGAGCGCGGTGACCGCCTCGCGGCCGTCGATGATGCGGTGGTCGTAGGACAGCGCGATGTACATCATCGGGCGGATCACGATCTCGCCATTGCGGACCACGGCGCGGTCCTCGATGCGGTGCAGGCCGAGCACGGCCGACTGTGGCGGGTTGATGATCGGCGTCGACATCAGGCCGCCGAACACGCCGCCGTTCGAGATGGTGAAGGTGCCGCCGGTCATGTCGGCCATGGTCAGCGTGCCTTCCTTGGCCTTCTTGCCGAATTCGGCAATGGCCTTCTCGATGCCCGCGAAGCCCAGCTTGTCGCAGTCCTTGACGACCGGAACGACGAGGCCGTTCGGGGCCGAGACGGCGACCGAGATGTCGACGTAGTCGTGGTAGACGATCTCGTCACCGTCGATCTGCGCGTTGACGGCCGGGATGTCCTTGAGCGCCAGGACCGAAGCCTTGGCGAAGAACGACATGAAGCCCAGCTTGATGCCGTGCTTCTTCTGGAACACGTCCTTGTACTTCTCGCGCGCCTCGATGACGGCCGACATGTCGACGTCGTTGAAGGTGGTGAGCAGCGCGGCGTTGTCCTGCGCGGACTTCAGGCGCTTGGCGATCGTCTGGCGCAGGCGCGTCATCTTGACGCGTTCCTCGCTGCGCGCGGCCGGAGCGGCGGCAGCCGAAGCCGAGACCGGCGCCGAGGCGGGCTTGTTCTTGGCCGCTTCAAGGACGTCGTCCTTGGTGATGCGGCCGTCCTTGCCGGTGCCCTTGATGGTGGCCGGGTCGATGCCGTGTTCCAGGATCGCGCGGCGCACGGCCGGCGAGAGGACCGAGGAACCGGCCGAACCTTCGTCCGAGGGGGCGGCAGCGGGGGCGACGGCGGCAGCGGCGGGTGCCGGAGCCGGGGCAGCAGCGGCCGGAGCGGCAGCGGCC
>NZ_ATHL01000046.1 GCF_000445125.1 Novosphingobium lindaniclasticum LE124 | reverse complement strand
CCTCAATGCGGGCGCGCCGGTGCGCTCGACCGACCTCGCCGTGCCCCGCCTCGTGCGGCGCGGCGAGGCGGTGACGATCTCGCTGGTATCGGGCGGGTTGAAGATCACTTCGGCAGGCCGCGCGCTCAGCGACGGCGCCCGCGGCGAGCATGTGCGCGTGCTCAACCTCGCCACCAACCGCACGCTCGAAGCCGTGGCCGAGAGCGCGGGCAACGTGCGCATGACCGCGCAGTAGGGAGACCGGCCGTGAAGAACCGTTTCGCACCTTTCGTGTCCGTGCTGCTTGCCGCCAGCCTGCTTTCGGGCTGCGGCGCGGTGGGGCGCCTCAAGAACGTGGGCAAGCCGCCGAAGATGTCCGCGGCGGAAGACCCGGTGGCCCCGCGCCTCGAACCGTCGCTGGGCAACCATTCGGTCGATGACCGGGCGCTGGCGGCCAATGGCCAGAGGCAGCCTGACGAGGGGCGCGGCGCGTCGCTGTTCCGCACCGGCGGCGGCGCCTTCTTCCGCGACCAGCGCGCCTCGCGCGTGGGCGACATCGTGACGATCCGCATCAACATCGCCGACAATGCACAGGTGGCCAACTCGACCACCCGCACCCGCAACGGCAGCGAGAGCGGCGGCATCGCCGCCCTGCTCGGCCTGGAAAGCCAGATCCCGAAGATCCTTCCGGGCAGCCCCGACCCGGGCAATCTGGTCAGCACGGATTCGAAGTCCAGCGCCACCGGCGTCGGCAACACGACCCGCAGCGAGCAGATCAACATGACGGTCGCGGCCACCGTGATCGGCGTGCTGCCCAACGGCAACCTCCAGATCCGCGGCAAGCAGGAAGTGCGCGTCAACTACGAGCTGCGCGAACTCGTCGTCACCGGCGTGATCCGGCCCGAGGACATCGCCCGCGACAACTCGATCAAGCACTCCCAGATCGCCGAGGCCCGGATCAGCTACGGCGGACGCGGCCAGCTGACCGACGCCCAGCAGGCACGTTGGGGACAACAGATCTACGACGCCCTGTTCCCGTTCTGACGGGGCGTATCGTTGCAAAGTGAATTGCGCCTCTCCGGCAGTAGTCGGAGAGGGCTTTCGCGTATCTGCAAAATTCATCATTCTGGCATGCCGCCACCATCACCCTCGATTTCATCATACCGAACGTAGCGAAGCAATCCAGCGCGGCCTGGCGTAGACTCTGGATTGCTTCGCTACGCTCGCAATGACGGGGAATAGTTTCTCCCAAACTCAGAGAGACAAATTTTTTCTTGCGGAAATTCCGGAGCGTTCTTCCATCTTCCTAGAATGAACATGCAGCCGGAAGAACCAGCTGCGTGCATGGCGGCACTCCCGCCATCTGGCCGCAGAATCGGCCTGCTTTTCTAGAAGGAAGACAAAATGGCGTTTTCGGTTAACACCAATGCTGGCGCGATGGCCGCTCTCCAGAGCCTCAACGCGACCAACAAGTCCATGAGCACTGTCCAGAGCCGCATCAACACCGGCCTGAACGTTGCCTCGACCAAGGACGATTCGGCAAAGTACACGGTTGCTCAGACGCTTCGCGGCGACCTTGGCAAGCTGAGCGCGGTTACCTCCTCGCTCAACAACGCCAAGAGCGTCACCGACACCGCAGTTGCCGGTGCGGAGCAGATCTCCGATCTCGTCAACCAGATGAAGTCGAAGACTCTGGAAACCTCGGACGCGGGTCTGGATGCCGAAAGCCGCAAGGCTATCGCCAAGGACCTCAGCGCTCTGAAGAAGCAGATCAACACGATCATCGACGGTTCGGACTTCAACGGTACGAACCTGCTGAAGGGCGATGGCCTTGCCGCCACCCTTACGAACGGTAAGGTCAGCGCGCTTCAGTCGATCTCGGGCACTGAGACGCTGAAAGTTGACAACCAGGGCTTCACCGCCAAGGCTGACACCGCTCTCGGCGTAGCAGGCACAGACACCGACATCGATGCCATCGCCGCTGCAGCTGATGGTACCGCGGCCAAGACGGCGGCTGACGCCTTCACCGGGAAGCTCAACACCTTCTTCGGTGAGATCAAGACCAGCCTCAGCGCGCTGGGCTCGGCTTCGCGTCAGATCGAAGGCCAGCTGTCGTTCAACAGCAAGCTGACCGACGTGGTGACCAGCGGTATCGGTAACCTCGTCGATGCCGACCTCGCCAAGGAATCGGCGAAGCTTCAGGCCCTTCAGGTCCAGACGCAGCTGGGCACGCAGGCCCTGTCGATCGCCAACCAGGCGCCGCAGACGATCCTGTCGCTCTTCCGTTAATTGGAAGGTCGATGGTCTCCCGGTTCGCCGGGAGACAGGTCGTCTGGAAGGCCGGGATGGTTCGCCATCCCGGCCTTCTGTCGTTTTCCGGGGCAGTCCCGACCGGCCTTGCACCACGAATTTCCGGGTGCCGCGCGCCCTCGATTCACCCGCCGGGCTATAATGAAGAAGACGCTCCCATGGCGGGGCCGACCCCCCAAGCAGGAACTGGAATACTGATGCTTGATTTTTTTAACAATTGGCGATTGCCCAAAAAGCTATGGGCGGCCTTTTCGATCATCAACGTGATGATCGCCGTGGTGGGCCTGAACGGTTTCCTTTCGACGCGCGAACTCAATGCCGTCGCTGAATCGCACGTCTCGCGCGGCATGGCAGGCATGTCCGCGCTCACCGACGTGATCAGCAACGTCAAGGAACTGCGGATCATCGTCTACAGCTACTACAACGCCGCCAGCGCCAGCGACGCCCAGAACCTGCGCGATCGCCTGAAGGCAGGCGACGAGGAACTGCTGAAGTCGGTGGATGCCTACAAGCTGATTGGCGAAGAGGCGTTCGGTCCCGAAGTGGCCGAACTGCGCACCCGCGCGGTCGCGCTGACCGAAGTGAACGACCGGATCTTCGCCCTGCGCACCGCCGGCGATGTCGATGCCGCCATGGCCATGATCAAGACCGAGGGCAAGAAGGCCTCGCACGACATGATCGAGCAGACTGAGAAGCTGATCGAACTGACTCGCAAGCGCGTGGCCGGCAAGGCCGAAGATGGTGCCGCGACCGCCCAAACCGCCACGATCCTCTGCGTGACGCTGGCACTGGCCGCCATGGCGCTGATCGTGTTCATCTGGCTGCTCATCAATCGCTCGGTCGCCGCACCGATGAGCCGTATCGCCCAGGTCACCACCACTCTGGCCGAAGGCGGCAAGACCGACGTGCCCTTCCGCGAGCGCGGCGATGAGATCGGCGAGATCGCTCAGGCCGTCGAACAGTTCCGCGCCGCCGCCGTCGCCCGCGCCGAGATCGACGCCGCCCACGCCAAGGAACAGGAAGTCGTCACCACGACCCTGCGCACCAGCCTCCAGGCGATCAGCGAGGGCGACCTCACGCAGAACATCACCGCCGAGTTCCCGCCGGCTTACGGCGAACTCAAGAACAACTTCAACATGGCCGTCAGCGCCTTGCGCGAACTGATCGGCGCGGTAGCCGAAAGCGCCGTCGCCATCCGCACCGGCTCCAGCGAAATCGCCCAGGCCTCGGAAGACCTCGCGCGTCGCACCGAGAGCAACGCCGCCAGCCTCGAGGAAACCTCGGCCGCCATCACCCAGATGGACGAGCGCCTGCGCGCCACCGCCGCCGCTGCCGGTCGCACTGTGCAGCGCGCCGATGGCGCCATGACGGTGGTCGGTTCCGGCCGCGAGATCGCCGACGAGGCGGTGCAGGCCATGGGCCGCGTCTCCGAAAGCGCCAAGGGCATCGACTCGGTGATCGAAGGCCTCGACAAGATCGCCTTCCAGACCCGCGTTCTCGCCATGAACGCCGCTGTCGAGGCCGGCCGCGCAGGGGATGCCGGCCGCGGTTTCGCCGTCGTGGCGGACCTCGTCTCGGCGCTTGCCATGCGCTCGGAAGAGGAAGCCAAGCGCGCCCGCGAGCAGCTGACCGCCACGCAGACCGACATCGGCACCGCCGTGGAAGCCGTGCAGCGCGTCGATGGCGCCTTGCAGAACATCTCGGGCGACGTCACCGAAGTGCACTCGCTGCTGAGCAACATCGCCAGCGACAACCAGGCGCAGTCCTCGACGATCACCGAGATCAGCGCGACGATCGGCACCATGGACCAGGCGACGCAGCAGAACGCCGCGATGGTCGAGGAAACCTCGGCCGCCGCGCGCAACCTGAACAGCGAAGTGACCTCGCTTTCGGACCGCGCCGCGATGTTCCGCACCGGCAACGAGGGCCTGCGCGCCGCGCCGCGTCCGGTCGCCACTGCAAAGGTCGCTGCCGTCCAGCCTGCCGCGATCCGCAAGCCGATGAAGGCGCTCGCCACCGCCGACGACTGGATGGATTTCTAAGCGCATACCGCCGTCCCGGACCTGATCCGGGACCGCTGGCCATGTCGCGCCTCGCGCGGGATGGCGCCTCAATACCGACAGCGATCCCGGATCAGGTCCGGGATGACGAACAAGAAAAAGCCGTCCTGTCCCGGGCGGCTTTTTCTTTTTGCCGGCTACTTCAGCGTCAGCGGCAATCCCGCCGCCACGAACACGGCGCGCTCGACCGTCGCCGCCACTTGCTGGTTGAGCCGCCCCGCTTCATCGCGAAACCGCCGTCCCAGGGGCGTATCCGGCACGATCCCCAGCCCCACTTCGTTCGCCACCAGGACCAGCGGCTTCGGACAGGCGGCGATCGCCCGGCAGAGCCCGTCGAAGTGGATTTGCAAGGCCGCGTCCGCCAGCATCAGGTTCGACAGCCACAAGGTCAGGCAATCGACGAGCACGGCATCCGCCTCCCTTGCCGCTTTTCCGATCCCTTCGACAAGCTGCACCGGCGCCTCCAGCGTCATCCAGCGCGGGCTGCGATCCTCGCGGTGACGGGCGATCCGCGCCTCCATCTCGTCATCGAGCGCCTGCGCCGTCGCGATATAGGCCAACCGCCCCGGAACCGCCTCCGCAAGCGCCTGCGCATGGCGGCTCTTGCCTGAGCGGGCTCCGCCCAGGACGAGTGTGCTTGTCATCCGCGGTACTCCGTGAGGGCCAGCAGGCCGTCGATATCGAGATGTCGCTCCATGTCGGCGGCAAGCTCGTCGAGCGCGGCGTCGACACCGGCATGATGGTCGAGCCCATCGCTGTTCCCGCCCAGGCGCGCGAGGAGTTCGGCGCGCAGGCCGGTGGATGCCAGCAGCCCGTGGCAATAGGTGCCCATGACCTTGCCCGAAGCGTCCACCGCTCCATCGGGCCGGTCACCGCCGAGCATGGCGAACGGCGCCGCATCGCCGCGCCGGGTGACGCCCATGTGCATCTCGTAGCCGGCCAGTTCCGCTCCCAGCGCCGTGCCGGCGACCTCGCGCAGCGCCTTGCGTGTCCCCAGCACCGTCGTCACGTCGAGCAATCCCAGTCCGGCGATCTCGCCCGGGGCGCCCTCGATGCCGAGTGGATCGGCGATCGAGCGGCCCAGCATCTGGTATCCCCCGCAGATGCCCAGGATCAGGCCGCCGCGCCGACGATGGGCCAGCACGTCGATGTCCCAGCCCTCGGCGCGGAGAAAGGCCATGTCCGCCCTGGTCGCCTTGGAACCGGGCAGCACGATCAGCGCCGCCTCGCTTGGGATCGGCGTCCCCGGCGGGATCATCGCCACCTCGACGCCGGATTCCTGCCGCAGCGGGTCGAGATCGTCGAAATTGGCGATGCGCGGCAGGATCGGGCACGCCACCAGCAGCTTGCCGCTTCCACCTCCCAGTCCGCGCTCCAGCACGACCGCATCCTCGCTCGGCAGCCGTCCGACCGCGCTCGCCCAGGGCATGACCCCGTAGCCGCGCCAACCCGAAAGGCGCGCGATGGCCGCATAGCCATCGGCGAAGAGAGCCGGATCGCCGCGAAACTTGTTGATGAGAAAGCCCCGGATCATCGCCGCATCCTCGGGATCGATCACTGCGCGCGTCCCCGCTACGGCAGCGATGACGCCGCCCCGGTCGATGTCGCCCACGAGCACGACCGGCACCCCGGCCTCACGCGCGAAGCCCATGTTGGCGATGTCCCCGGCGCGCAAGTTGATCTCGGCGGGAGAGCCCGCCCCTTCGACCACCACGAGATCGCAGCGATCTTCCAACCGCCGATAGCTGGCCATCACTTCCGGCAGCAGAGTGCGGCGCGCCTCACGGAAATTTGCGCTGCCGAGCGTGCCCCGCACCTGACCATGCACCACCAGCTGCGAGGTGCGGTCGGCCTGGGGCTTCAGCAGCACGGGGTTCATGTCGACATGAAGCGGGGCTCGCGCTGCCAGTGCCTGCAGCGCCTGAGCCCGGCCGATCTCGCCGCCTTCCGGCGTCACCGCTGCATTGTTCGACATGTTCTGGGGCTTGAAGGGGAGCACCTTCAACCCGCGATGGCTCAGGGCTCGGCAAAGCCCCGCCACCAGCACCGACTTGCCGACGTCCGAGCCGGTTCCCTGCAACATCAAGCCAGCCATGCTACCCCCGCTTCCAGGCCAAGTGCAACGAGCGCGAGGAGAACGCAGGCCCGGCGGTAGATCGCCAGAGCCCTCCGCAAGTCCGCCACCCCCGCCACGCGGCCCTCCTCTCCGATCCACGGCTTGGCGGCAAGGGCTCCGTCGTAGACGATGGGCCCGGCGAGGCGCACGCCGAGCACGCCCGCCATCGCCGCCTCGGGCCATCCCGCATTGGGCGAGGCGTGGCGGGCATGATCGCGCAGCATCACGGCCACGCCCCTGGTGCAGCCGCTTCCTCCGGCCAGGCAAAGCAGCGCGCCCGCCAATCGCGCGGGGACCAGATTCGCCAGATCGTCGATCCGCGCCGCCGCCCAGCCATAAGCCCGCAGCGGCTCCTCGGGATGGCCGACCAGGCTGTCCGCCGTGTTGATCGCCTTGTAGGCCCAGGCTCCCGGCAACCCGCCAAGCAGGAGCCAGAACAGGGGGGCGACGACGCCGTCGCAAAAGCTCTCGGCCAGGCTCTCGATCGCGGCGCGGACCACGCCCGCCTCGTCGAGCCTTGCCGTGTCGCGACCGACGATCATGCCGACCGCCTCGCGCGCCTGGCCCAGATCGGCCCGCTCCAGCGCAGCGAGGACCGGGCGAACGTGATCGTCCAGACTGCGCGCCGCCAGCGCCGGCCATGCCAGCACGGCCAGGATGAGCCAGGCCCATGGCCCCGCCATGCCCCGCACCAGCCAAACCGCCACGGCGATGCTGGCCGATACGGCCGCGATGAGCGCAAGCATCGCCAGGAGACCGGCGACCCGCCTCGCCATATCCGACCATTCGGCGCGATTGAGCTTGCGCTCGCTGCCGGAGATCACCCTGGCGAACAGACCCACCGGGTGGCCGACCAGACCGTGGAGCCTGGCCGGCCAGCCGAGGGCGCCTTCCAGCGCCATGGCGGCGAACGCCACGGGCGCGATCATGTCGGCGCCTCGATCATGCCAGCGCCTCGTCCAGACGGCGCAGGGCGGCAGGGTCGGCGGGGACGCCGAAGCGCAGCCAGTCGGCACGCTCGGCAAAGGGTCTCACCAGGATTCGCGCGCGCGCCAGTTGCTCGAACAGCGCCTGCCCTTCGCAGCCGGTGACGAGCCGGAACAAGGGGCATTCCCCCTCGGGCGACAGACCATGGCGGCGCAGGACCTTGTCGAGTTTCGCGGCGCGGACGGGCAGGTCTTCGCGCGTGCGGACGATCCAGTCCTCGTCGGCATAGGCCGTCGTGCCCAGCGAGAGTGCCGCCGCGTGGACCGGCCAGCTTCCCAGCATCTGCCGCAGCAGCAGCATGAGCGCCGGCGGCCCCAGCACGAAGCCGAGCCGCAGCCCCGCCAGCCCGAAGAACTTGCCGAAAGAGCGCAGCACGATCAGCCGAACCCCCGAGGCGACGGCATGGGCCACGCTCGCTTCGGGATGGCAATCCGAAAACGCCTCGTCGACGATCAGGAAGCCGCCGTCGGCATCGATCCGCTTTGCCCATTCGATCACGGCATCGGGATCGCGCAGGACGCCGTCGGGGTTGTTCGGATTGGCGATAATGAAGACTTCTTTCGCCTTGGGCTGCTCGCCGAACAGGGCCGGCCGGGAGGGAAAGAACGCCTCACGGTGCGTGCGGTAGGCGGGAACCAGCGAGCGTCCCGGCAGGTCGAGCGCCCTGGCCAGCAGGCGCAGCGCCGTTTCGGTCCCGGGTACGGCGCAGCACATTGCGGGCGCAACCCCGAAGTGACGGGCGGCGGCCGCCTCCAGCCCGGCAAGAGCGTCGGGATCGGGCAAGGCGGTCCAGTCGATCGGCTGATGCTGCGGCACGGGCCAGGGTTTGGGATTCAGGCCGGTCGAAAGATCCAGCCAGTCCTCCGGCGCGCCGCCATAGGCACGCGCAGCCTCGCCCACCCGGCCGCCATGAAAGAGGAATGCCGCGCTCATCGGCCGACCACCAGCGCCAGCAGCAGCAGCGTCTCGGTCACTTCGATACCGGCACCGTGCCCGTCGCCCGAAATGCCGCCGATCTTGCGCTTCAACCAGTAGGCCCATGCCGGAACTATCAGGAACACGGCCAGCAGCGGCGGCGCCGCGAACAGGCTGGCGGCAGCCGCGACGATGCTCCATCCGGCCGAATGCACCCAGCTTACGGTGCTGCGGAACCGGCTGGCCAATCCTTCATGAAGCGGCGGCAGGGCCAAGGTCCAGAACAGCGGCGCGATCCGGGCCAGCGGCGGGGCGAGCAGCAGTCCCCAGATTTGGCTGGGCACCAGCGCGTGGAGCAGGACCAGCTTCGCCAGGACGTGCAGCACGATCGCCACGACCGCGAAGCTCCCGACATGCGGGTCGGCCATCACCGCCGAAAGCCGCGCCCGGTCCTTGTGCGCTGCGCCTGCGCCATCGGCCACGTCACCCAGACCGTCCAGGTGCAGTCCGCCGGTGATCGCGATCCAGGCGGCAAGCGCGAACAGCGCCGCCAGCCAACGGTCACCGAGCAGGTCGCCGAGCCACCAAGCCCCCGCCACGGCGCCGCCGACAGCCACTCCAGCCGCCGGAAACCAGCGCATCGACCGTGCGAAATCCTCCGGTTCGGCGCGAACGGCCGGAAGCGGGAGGCGGGTCAGGAACTGCAATGCGAGGACCAGCCCCCTCATGTCGGCGTGCCGCTGTCGAGCCTGAGGATCTGTCCGGCAGGCACGCCGTCGCCCGGCCAGATGCGCAGGCTGACCAGTGCGCCGTAAGGCAGGTCGAAGGCCCAGACCTGCCGGTGGTCGAACCCGAACACGACCGAAAGCGCGGCGCGCATGGCTCCTCCATGCGACAGGATCAGGCTGGCCTCCCGAACCTGCGCCAATCCCTCGCCCACGCGGGCGCGGAGCTGCGACCAGCGCTCTCCGCCGGGAGGCGGACATGCATCCGGATCGTCCCAGAACCGCGACTGGTCGGCCGGATCGATTTGCCCGGGCATCAGACCGTCCCAAGCGCCGAAATCGATCTCGCGCCAGCGCAGGTCGAGGTCGTGCGGCAAACCTCGCTGCTGGGCGATCTCGGCAGCCGGTATGCTCGAACGCCGCAAGTCCGAGGAAATCACCCGGTCGAACGCCAGGTCCGAGGCACGCGCCACGCAGCCGGCCACGCCGCCCGGCGTCGGCACATCGTCGCGGTGACCCAGGAGCAGGCCCGGCTCCTCCGGCGCCCCGTGGCGCATCAGGTGGACAAGGATGCCGCTCACGCCGCGCCCGCCACGGCCGCTTCCGCGAAAGTCGCCATGCCTCCATGCGCAGCCAGGGCCGAGCGCACGATCTGTGCCGCGACCGCAGCGCCCGACCCTTCGCCCAATCGCATGCCGAGATGGAGCAGCGGATCGAGGCCGAAGCGTTCGAGCAGCCGAACATGCCCCGCTTCCGCCGAACAGTGCCCGGCAAGGCAGTGGGCGAGGAACCGGGGATTGTCGGCCAGCAGCGGCGCCATGGCCGCGCATGTGATGAACCCGTCCAGCAGGACCGGCACCCGGAGATGCCGTGCCGCCAGAGCCGCGCCCGCCATGGCCGCGATCTCGCGCCCGCCCAGGCGGCGCAAGGTCTCGAAGGCGCCATTGCAGTATGGCCCGTGCAGCGCCAGCGCCGCCGTCACGGCTTCCGCCTTGCGGGCCAGCCCGGCCTCGTCCAGTCCGGTGCCGCGCCCCACCCAGTCCTGGGCCGATCCGCCGAAGACCTGTGCCGCCAACGCGGCGGCGGGCGTGGTATTGCCGATGCCCATTTCGCCCAGAAGAGCCAGATCGCTCTCATCCGAGACAGCGGCAGCCCCGGCGTTGAGCGCGGCGAGACACTCGGCTTCGCTCATGGCAGGCCGACATGCGATGTCGCCGGTCGGACGGTCGAGGTCGAGCGCCACGATGGCAAGCTCCGCTCCGCAAGCTGCCGTCAGCGCATTGATCGCCGCCCCGCCCGCGTGGAAATTGGCGACCATCTGCGCCGTGACTTCAGGCGGGTAGGCGCTGACGCCGCGTGTCGCCACTCCGTGGTTCCCGGCGAAAATCGCGGCGCGAATGCGGTCGGCGCGGGGCCGTTCACGCCTCTGCCAGCCGGCCATGAACACCGCGATGTCCTCCAGCCGCCCGAGCGAACCTGCAGGCTTGGTCAGGTCCGCCTGACGGGCGCGTGCTGCGTCCAGAGCGGGTGCATCGGGCTCGGGAAGTTCGGCAAGCGCCTGCGCGAAAGACGCAGGGTCTTCGAAGCGGATCATGTGCCCACGAACCCTTCCGGCGGCGTTCGGGTGATGAAGTGCCCCTTCACGCCCTGCGGCCACTCGCGATAGGGCACCTGCCCCTCCTCGCTCGCGGCATGGCGCACGGCATATTCGAGGATCGCCCGCGCGGCGTCGTCATCCGGTGCGAAGTCGCCCAGCACATAGCCGAGCTTACCAGGAGCCCGGACCGCCACGGTGCAATGCCGCTGGCAGGCGAAAAGGCAGGGCATCTCCTGAACCGCCACGCCCTGAAGCTCGGGGTCGGCCGCCTGCAAGCCGCGCATGGCTTCCGCCAGGAGCGCGCCGCCGCGACGACCATCTTCGTCCTCGCGCATCTCGGCGGAGTGGCGGCAGGTGCTGCACACGACGACGGACGGGCCGGGTTCCACGGGACTCAGCATCAGAAACGGCTCCTCAGGCCAAGGTGGATCGTGCGCCCCAGGGTGCCGTAGCCGCTCACGGTCTCGTACTTCTCATTGCCCACGTTCTCGACACGTCCTTGAAGACTAAGGCTTTCCCTGATCTGCCACTGTGCGCGCAGGTCGACCAGCCAGTAATCGTCCAGCTTTTCCCGTCCCGTCGCGGCGTTGTAGCTCTCGCCCGCATAGCGCGCGGCGGCGCTGGCGCGGATGCCCTGCGGCAGGTTTACGCCCGCCTCGATATTCGCGAGATGACGCGGCACGCGCTGCAACTGGCGGCCGTAGGTCTCGCTGCCGGCCGTGCGGTCCTCTGCCTTGATCCAGCTGTAGTTGCCTTCCGCGAAGAGGATCCCCCACTTGGCGGAGCCGCCAAGCTCC
Source organism: Novosphingobium lindaniclasticum LE124 (assembly GCF_000445125.1). Lineage (GTDB taxonomy): Bacteria > Pseudomonadota > Alphaproteobacteria > Sphingomonadales > Sphingomonadaceae > Novosphingobium > Novosphingobium lindaniclasticum. The sequence goes on along the minus strand of NZ_ATHL01000046.1, from coordinate 74,059 downwards.
AGCCCGCGCGCATGGCTGGCCTTGACGTTGGCATAGTAGCCGAAACGCGTGGTGGACGTGCCGGGAATGGTGCAAGCCTCGGGAAGAGTGCCGCCGGTCGGGCAATAGGCGAAGTCGATCAGGTCGTCGGTCTCGCGCTCGAACCAGACGGCGGTGAGGCGAAGGGCTTCCCCGAAACCCTGTTCCGCGCCGAGTTCCCATCCCCTGGCCTGCTCCGGCCGCAAGTCGTCCACGCCGTAGACACTGTAGAGCTGGTAGAGCGAGGGCGCCTTGAAGCCTTCGTCATAGCCGGCGCGCAGCACCGTGGCGCCGGCGTTGGGCGTATAGACCACGCCTGCGCTGTAAACCGTGTTGCCGCCGAAGCGCGACTGACGATCGTAACGCGCGCCGCCGTTCAGCGTCAGGCCTGTCAGCGGGGTGACGCGCAATTCGCCGTAGATACTGTCGGTCTCCGCTTTCGTCTGCGTCAGAACATAGGGCGCGGTGCTGTTGGAGGGCGAGGCGGTGGTCATTCGCTGCGCCTCGCGCTCGGCCCCGAACACCGCCTGCAGGGCATCGCTGAAAGTGTAGGTGCCCTGGTACTCGAACCGGCGCACGCGGCCATGGGCATCGAACGTGATCTGGCGAACCCGGCGCGCGGGGTCGTAGTTCTCGCGGTCCGTCTCGGTCTGGAGCACCGCGACCCGGTTCGCGAACTTTCCGTCCAGCAGCGCGAAGTTCAGCCCGGCATAGCCCGACCACTCCTCGGTCCGGCCATAAGCCAGCGAGTCGCCTGCGGTGCCGTCGAAGTCGTTCCGCGAGTCGGACCAGTAGCCGCGCAGGTCCAGCGAGAATCCCGGCGCCAGGCGGAGGGAGACGGTGCCACTGGCGGCGCTGCGGCGATATCCGTCATCCTCGGTCCCGTTCGAGCGCGCCGAAATGCCGTCCGTGGAGAACCGCGAGGCCGAGAGGCGCCAGTCGATCGCTGCCGAGCTGCCGCCAAGGCCTGCGCGGGCAGATGCCGTGTCGCGGCTTCCCGCCTCCACGGCGAAGCTCCCTTCCAGCGGCTTCGAGGGACGGCGGGTGCGGACGTTGACCACGCCGCCGATCGCGTCGCTGCCCCAAAGAATCGACTGCGGGCCGCGCAGGATCTCTATCCGCTCGGCATCGTCGATGAGGAAATTGGCGAAAGCGTAGCCGCCTGCGGTGGAGGACGCGTCCGACAGCCGCATGCCGTCTATCACCATGACCGTTTGGCCCGCATCGGCTCCGCGAATGCGCAGCGACGTCGTCGCGCCATAGCCGCCATTGCGACTCATGCTGATACCGGGCGTGCGCAGGAGAATGTCGGTGAGCGCGATCGGCTGCGCGGCAACGATCTGCGCCTCGTCCAGCACGGTCACGGTATCGGAGACGCGGTCCGCCGCAACCGGCGTGCGCAAGGCCGTGACGACGATCCGCGTATCCGAAGACGCGGCGTCCGCCTCTTCGGCCCAGGCGCCTGGAGAATGGAGCGCCAGCGCGAGAGCCAGCGTGAAAGCCGGCGTTCTGGCGGCGACAGGTATTCGGCAGTTCACGTCATGTCCTTCCAGCGAGCATCGACCCGGCCGAGCCGAGATGCGCGCGAAGGGTTGGCCGCGTGGCAGGCGACGACATCCCCCTTCGCACCGCAAGCCGGCGCGGCAGTGGCTGTCGTTGCGCGAGGGACTGCCCCGATCGCCCGGCTCACCCTGTCCGGTCGAAGAACGACGGCGACGGGCAGGTCTCCTGGCTCACGGGTCAATGTCGTTCCGGCCGCCTTCTCAGGGACATGCCCCAATGGCAGAATGGCCGCACGGCTCGCCGCTTACAGTTGCAGGGGCAGCCCGGGCATTGCACCCGCGTTCCCTTTTGATCCCCTTGCGGGGAACCTGTCGCGGCACCGGCCCTATCCCGCGCCGCGGCGCGGTGCAAGAGCCCGGCGCTTGCGCGGCTGCGCGAAGTGCCATAGTCCGCCGCCGTCTCGCAGGGCCACATGCCTGCCTCTGCGCCGAGAGGATCGAAGCGGTTGCGTCACTTTCGAACTTGTCCGTCCATCGCTGCGCCTCGGCGATATCGAGGCGCAGCGCGATGACCGCCTGCCCGGCGCTGCTCGTCACGGCACCGTCGTCCGGACAGGGCAAGACGCTCGTCACCGCTGCCCTGGCGCGCCGCCATGTCCGTGCGGGGCGCAATGTGCGCGTGTTCAAGTGCGGGCCGGATTTCCTCGACCCCATGGTTCACCAGGTGGCCAGCGGCGCGCCCGTCCATCAGCTGGACCTCTACATGTGCGGCGAGGATCAATGCCGCGCGCTGCTGCACGAGGCGGCGCAGGAGGCGGACCTCATCCTGGTCGAGGGCGTGATGGGCCTGTTCGACGGCACGCCTTCGTCCGCAGACCTCGCCCGGCACTTCGGGCTGCCGGTCATGGCGGTGGTCGACGGATCGTCGATGGCCCAGACGTTCGGGGCGCTGGTCCACGGCCTCGCAACCTACCGCAAGGATGTGACACTGGCTGCCGTGCTTGCCAACCGCGCAGGCAGTGCGCGCCATGCCGACCTGCTGGAACGCGGCATGCCGGAAAACGTGCGATGGCTCGGTGCGATGCGGAGGGATGCCGATGCGGGCCTGCCCGAAAGGCATCTCGGACTGGTCCAGGCGCGTGAGATCGCGGATATCGACGCCCGCATCGACCGCGCCGCGGATCTCCTGCCGGAAAGTGCGCTGTGGTTGCCGGATCCGGTTGCATTCCCTGCGCCGGATGACGCTGTGCCGCCGCCCGCCGCTCTGGCAGGCAAGCGCATCGCCATTGCGCGAGACGCGGCGTTCGGGTTCATCTACCCGGCCAATCTCCGCTTCCTCGAACGCGCGGGCGCCGATCTTTCGTTCTTCTCGCCGCTGCGCGACGACGTGCTGCCGGACTGCGACGCCCTCTGGCTGCCCGGCGGCTACCCGGAACTTCATCTCGCCGCCCTTTGCGCCAATGGCGCGATCATCGCGGCCATCCGGAGGCATTTTCAGGCCGGCAAGCCGATCCTCGCGGAATGTGGGGGCATGCTCTATGCCAGCGAACGGCTTGAGGATGCGTCGGGGGCGAGTGCGGCGATGCTCGGACTATTGCCCGCGCGCGCGACCATGCAGACGCGTTTCGCGGGGCTCGGCATGCAGAAGGTCCAGTTGGACGGCCATGAGGCGCGCGGCCACACCTTCCATTACTCCAGGCTCGAAACGGATGCGGTTCCGGTCGCCGTCGCCCGCACGCCCGATGGGCGCGAGGGAGAACGGATCTTCCGGCACGGCGCGCTTACGGCGAGCTACATGCACTTCTACTTCCCGTCCGCGCCGGAACTGATCGCGGGGCTGCTGGGATAGGCGAAGACCAGACATCGCCCCCACCGCCCTGTCGGCGGCGGAGGCGAGCGAGGATCAGCTCACGCGATGGCGGGCAGCTTCGCGAGGTACTTGTCCAGTGTGATCGGATAGTCGCGCACCCGTACGCCGGTAGCGTTGTAGACGGCGTTCGCCACCGCCGCGCCCACGCCGCACAGTCCGAGTTCGCCGACACCCTTGGCCTTCATCGGCGAGACCTTGTCGTCGGCCTCGTCGAGGAAGATCACCTCCTGGTGCGGGATATCGGCGTGGACCGGCACTTCGTAACCGGCAAGGTCGTGGTTGACGAAGAAGCCGAACCGCCTGTCGACCGCCAGTTCCTCCATCAGCGCACCGCCGACGCCCATGGTCATGGCGCCGATCACCTGACTGCGCGCCGTCTTGGGATTGAGAATGCGCCCGGCCGCGCAGACCGCCAGCATGCGCCGCACCCGCGTCTCGCCGGTGTAGGAATCAACCGCCGCTTCCACGAAGTGCGCGCCGAAGGTCGACTGCTGGAACTTCTTCGCCAGATCACCCCACTGCATGGCCTCTTCGGCCACGATCTCGCCTGACTTCGCCGCTTCGGCAAGCGAGGCCGAGCGGTTGCCCGCGCGCACTTCGCCGTCGATGAACTCTGCCGTCGCCGGGTCCATGCCGAGCCTTTGAGCCACCGCTTCGCGCAGTTTCACGCAGGCCGCATAGACGCCCGAGGTGGAACTGTTGGCCCCCCATTGGCCGCCCGACCCCGCGGAGGCCGGGAACGAGGAATCGCCGAGCTTCACGCGGACTTTCTCGACCGGAAGGCCCATCATCTCCGCCGCCGTCTGGGCGATGATCGTGTAGGAGCCGGTGCCGATATCGGTCATGTCGGTTTCGACCGTCACGACGCCGTCACCGGCAAGCCGCACCCGCGCGGCGGACGTCATGTTGATGTTGTTGCGAAACGCCGAAGCGACGCCCATGCCGATCAGCCAGCGGCCTTCCCGCACCTGCCCCGGCTTCGCCTTGCGGCGGCTCCAGCCGAACCGCGCCGCCCCCTCCTGCAGGCAGCGCACGAAGTTGCGCTGGGAGAATGGCCGTTCGGGATGCTCGGGATCGACCTGGGTGTCGTTGAGGACGCGGAATTCCACCGGGTCCATGCCCAGCTTTTCCGCCGTCTCGTCGATCGCGATCTCCAGCACCATCATGCCCGGCGCTTCGCCGGGCGCGCGCATGGCATTGGCTTCGGGAAGGTCGAGTTCGGCAAGGCGCATGGCGGTCAGGCGGTTGGCCCCCGCATAGAGCAGTCTGGTCTGCTGCGTCGCCACTTCCGGACCGCCGCCGGGAAGATCGCCGGACCAGCTCTCGTGACCGATGGCGGTGATGCGGCCCTCCTTGGTCGTTCCGATACGGACGCGCTGGATCGTGGCCGGGCGGTGCGTGGCATTGTTGACCATGAACGGGCGCGGCAAGGCGATCTTCACGGGCCGGCCGCATGCCTTGGCGCCGAGTGCCGCCATCACCGCATCGGCGCGCAGGAACAGTTTTCCACCGAAACCGCCGCCGACGTAAGGCGAACGGACATGGACCTTCTCGGGCGGCATCTTGAAGGTCGCCGCCAGTTCCTTCTTGTTCCAGGCGATCATCTGGTTCGAGGTCCAGACGGACAGGGCGTCCCCTTCCCACCAGGCGATCGTGGCGAAAGGCTCCATCATCGCGTGGTTCTGGTCGGGCGTCGTGTAAGTCTGATCCAGTTGCACCGGCGCCGCCGCGAAGGCGCCTTCGAAATCGCCCGTATGGGTATCGGCATCGTTGCCGGTGAGAGGCTGCGCACCGGGCTTCGCCTTGGCAAGGTCGAAGCGGCCGGAGCCGCGCTCATACTCGATCCGCACCGCATTGGCCGCGCTGCGCGCCTGTTCGAAGCTCTCGGCAACGACCACCGCCAGTGCCTGATGGTAATGATCCACCTCGGGGCCGCCAAGCAGCTTGGCGGTGTTCATCTGGCCTTTGCCGAGCGGCTGCGCATTCTCGGCGCTGACGACCGCAAGGACGCCGGGCATCCGCTTTGCCTCGGCCGTGTTCATGGAGGCGACGCGGCCCTTGGCGATGCCGGCGCCGATCACGTAGCCGTAGGCCGGCTTGCCGGGTACGTCCTTGTGCTCATAGGCATAAGGTGCCTGGCCGGTGGTCTTGAGCTTGCCGTCCACGCGATCGACCGCCTGGCCGATCACCTTCATCGCGTCTATGGGGTTGGCGCCCGCAGGCGTTTCGAACTTCATGCGCGGTTCTCCTGCATGACGGCCGCAAGCGTCCGTTCGGCCAAAGTGACCTTGAAGGCATTCTCATGCGTCGGACGCGCGTCGGCAAAGGCGGTGCGGGCCACGGCGCTGGCGCCGCTGCGCATCTTCGCATCGGCTGCTTCCACCCGCCAAGGCTTGGGCGCGACACCCCCGAACGCCACCCGGCCGCTGCCGTCCTCGTTCAGCACTGCCGCCACCGAGACCAGGGCGAAGGCATAGGACGCACGGTCACGAACCTTGTGGTAGAAATGCCGCCCGCCCAGCGGCTTGGGCAAGGTCACTGACGTGATCAGTTCGCCGCGCTGGAGCACGTTCTCCACATGCGGCGTATCACCCGGCAGACGGTGGAACTCGCCGATCGGCACGCTGCGGGTCGCGCCCGAGGCATCGACGGTTTCCACTGCGGCATCGAGCACGCGCAGGGCGATGGCCATGTCGCTGGGATGCGTGGCGATGCAGGCGTCGCTCGTGCCGATGACACCGAGCTGGCGGCTGAACCCGCCGATCGCCGCGCAGCCGGAGCCGGGCTTGCGCTTGTTGCAGGCCTGGTTGGTATCGTAGAAATAGGGGCAGCGGGTGCGCTGAAGCAGATTGCCGCCGGTCGTCGCCTTGTTGCGAAGCTGGCCCGATGCCCCCGCGACGATCGCGCGGGTGAGGACGCCATAATCCCGCCGCACCCGCGCGTCCGCCGCCAGCGCGGTGTTGCTGACCAGGGTGCCGATCCGCAATCCGCCTTCCGCGGTCTCCTCGATCTTGTCGAGTCCGAGATCCTGCACGTCGACGAGGTGCGTCGGCGTCTCGATCTCCAGCTTCATCAGGTCGAGCAGATTGGTGCCGCCCGCGATGAACTTGCCGCCCTTGTGACCGGCGACGGCGGCAGCCGCCGCGGCGGGCGTCTTCGCCCGTTCATAGGTGAAAGCCTTCACGCCCGGACCTCCCCGTCCCGCATTTTCGCCTCATGCGTTTCGGCAATCCGAACGCCCGCCACCTCGGCCATGGCCTCGGCGATGTTCGAATAGGCACCGCAGCGGCAGATATTGCCGCTCATGCGCTCGCGCATCTCCAGCACGGTCATCTCGGGAGTGCCGCTGACGTCGCCCTGGACATGGCTTGGAATGCCCGCCTTGATCTCCTCCAGCACCGCCACGGCCGAGCAGATCTGGCCGGGTGTGCAATAGCCGCACTGGAAACCGTCGTGCTTGACGAAAGCGGCCTGCATCGGATGCAGATCCTCCGGCGTACCCAGCCCCTCGATCGTGGTCACCGCATCGCCTTCATGCATGACCGCAAGGCTGAGGCACGAATTGATGCGCGTGCCGTTGACGAGGACGGTACAGGCTCCGCACTGGCCGTGGTCGCAACCTTTCTTGGTGCCCATCAGGCCGACATGGTCCCGAAGCGCGTCGAGCAAGGTCGTGCGCGTGTCGAGCATCAGCGCCTGCGCCTTGCCGTTGATCTTGAAAGTCACCGCCATCTTGGGAGGCTGATCTGTCATGGGTGCCGCTCCTTCCGCGACGGACGGAATGGCGGAAATGCCGACGCTCGCAGCGCCGCCCGCCAGAACCGCACGTCTGGATACCTCGAAATGCGCCGTTTCGCTCATTGCCCGTCCTTCTTGCCCGAGACGGCAGTTTCCGTCCGGGCGATACGATAGCGTAAGACAAGGAAATTCGGCACTGCGCTAATTCGCATGCTATCATGAACGGCGCTCATCAACGAGCGTTCCCGATCAGCAGGGCGGACAGGCGAACGCCGTTATGGTCCGCGGTCATCCGGCCTCGCGAAGCAGGTTCCGTCCCTCGTCCTTGGCCCGATACAGGGCGCGATCGGCACGGGCCATCAGCTGCGCGCAATCCATGTTGCCGCTCAGCGAAGCCAGTCCCATGCTCACCGTCACTTGCTGGAGATCCAGCGGCTCCCAATCGATCGCCTCCACGGCGCGGCGGACCCGCTCGGCGACGGCGAAAGCCATTTCCGGGCTGGTTGCCGGCAGCACGATCAGGAACTCCTCACCGCCGATCCGCCCCACGAGGTCGGTGCCCCGGATCGCCGATGCGCAGACTTGCGCGACGCGGCGGATCACCTGATCCCCCACGGCATGGCCGAAGCGGTCGTTGATCTGCTTGAAGCGGTCGATGTCGAGCACGGCCACGCAGAGGGACCCTTCCAGAACCGCCGCTCTGCCTATCTCCGCTTCGAGGAAAGACAGCGCCTTGCGGCGATTGGCGATCTCCGTGAGCGCATCCGTTTCGGCCAGGTGGATCGCTTCGTCCGCCCGCGCTTCGGCGCGGGCCCGCGCGCTGGCCAGTTCCATCGCCGCCAGCACGCGGCTGGTGACATCCTGGAAGATGCCGAATATCGCAGCCGGCTTTCCGTCTTCGCGCAGCTCGACCTCGCTGCAACTGTAGACATAGCGGATCTCGCCGTCGGAGCGGACGATCCGGGCTTCGAATTCGCTGGGCTTGAGCGTCTCCAGGCTCCGGGACAAGGTGCCTTCCACCAGCGCGCGGTCTTCCGGATGATAGAAGTTGACCGCCCTGTCGAGCGCCGGGGACGGCCCGGGATCGAGGCCATGAATGTGGAACACCTCCACCGACCAGAACAGGCGCTGCTCGGCCAGTTCAAGCCGCCAATGCCCGACTTTGGCGATGCCTTCGGACATTTCCAGCCACCGCTTGCCGCGTTCCACTTCCGCGAAGCTGCGGTCCCGCATCGCCATGAGTGCCGCCAGCGGAAGGGCGGAAATGAGCAATGTGAAGAGGTAGAACTGGAAAAACAGCACTTCCGTTGCCGGGCCAGCATCGAGCAGGCCGATGCTCCCGCGTCCCTGCCAGATCGACACGGACCCGATCGCGGCGATGATCAGGATGCTGCACGTAGCGCCGGTCGCGCCCAGGATATAGGTCGCGAAAAGCACGCTGAGCAGCGGCAGGAACAGCAGCGGATAAGTCGATTGCAAAAAGACGCCGCCGGCCGTCACGGTGACCAGCAGCAGGACCAGCGCCGTGCTCGCAGCATTTCGTTTCGCCCTGGTCGTCCCGCCGGGTCCGGGGTGGGCGAAATTCATGATCAACGGGACCACGATCATGATGCCGAGCGCAACCGTCGTCAACCAGGACAGGAACATGTGCCCGAAGCCATGGCCGGTCAGCAGGCTGACGATCGCCGCACTCGTCAACGACGCCAGGACCGCGGCCAGGCAGAAGCGCAGGATGGCGGCGATGTGGAAGAACGAATCGTTGCGCCGCTGGATGTCCCGCATGATCCAGAAGGCGACCAGGGCCTCCGCCACGTTGGCGACCGTCTGTCCCAACGACGCAATGGCCGCGCCGCTCCACGCGAAATTGGCAAGGAAGCTGGCACAAGCCAGCGAGAGCAACACCCATCGCCGCTCACCCGGCATCGCCAGCAAGAGCGCCGCCACGGCGACACCGCTGGACGGCCAGACGGTGGCGATCCCGTCCGCTCCTCTCGTCAATTGAAGCGCGATGACGGCAAGAACAAAATAGAGCAGGCCCGCCAGGACCGCGATCCAAACCGTTCGCCGAAGATTATTGCTACCCACATGAGGCAGATAGCCGTCCTGGCGGTCGATTTCGAGCCAAGAACGAACGCTGCCGTCAATTTAGGAAGCCCCGATCCGGGACAATCCGAAGCCGCGCCCCGGCTCGACCATCGATCGTCACGATTTCGCTGAGACAAGCAGCTGGCGGAGCGGGAGGGATTCGAACCCTCGATACGCTTTTGACGTATACTCACTTTCCAGGCGAGCGCCTTCGACCACTCGGCCACCGCTCCGCATGCACTGGTAAGGCGGGCGCCCTAGCCTGCGTTGAAGGGTTCCGCAAGCCGTCTCGGCATGCCATCACGCACTTGATGCAAAAATTCTTTTCCGCCCTCGCGGTTTCCGCCGTTCTGACAGCACCGGGCCTGGCCGAGGATCCCCCTTCGGCCCGCACGCCGAACGATATCGTCGCGGCAGCGCCCGCCGGTGCGTGGAAGCGGATCGCGCCTTCCGATCTCCTGGTGATGGACCTTGCCCCCGATGCCGCGGGCAAGCTGCGGCGGGTGGTGATCCAGTTGATCCCGGCGCCGTTCTCGCAAGGCTGGGTGGGGAATATCCGCAGGCTGGTAGCCGCGCGCTGGTATGACGGGATTGCCGTGGTGCGGGTTCAGGACAACTACGTCGTCCAATGGGGCGATCCCGAAGGGGAGAACCCCGCGAACGCCAAGCCGCTGCCCAAGGGGCTCAGCGTCGTTAGCGAAGCCGACTACGTCTCCGCGATCGAGAGCACGATGATGCTGGCCGACAAGGAAGGCGATCTCGGCAGGATGCGGGCCAACATGGCGTTCGCGGGCGGAGAAAAACGCTTCGCCAAATTGATTTCGGCAGGCAACGACCCCTACGCGGGCACGATGATCGTCGATGGCTGGCCCCTGGCCATGGGCCCTCTCGAGAGCGCTTCCTCCATGGGTCGAACCAGCGGCAGTCCCGGCCTTTTCCCGGAGCGGGAGAGGATTGCGGCTGACCGCGCTGCCTATGCCTGGCCCGTGCACTGCTACGGCTATGTCGGCGTCGGGCGGAACAATTCGCCCGACACCGGCTCCGGCGCCGAACTCTACGCCGTGATCGGCCATGCGCCGCGTCAGCTCGATCGCAATGTGGCGATCGTCGGGCGGGTGATCTCCGGGATCGAGAACCTGTCCGCCCTGCCGCGCGGCAGCGGGGACATCGGCTTCTACAGGACGCCTCAGGAGCGCGTGGCGATCCGCTCCGTGCGCATGGGCAATGAAGTGACCGGCCTTCCGGAATACGAATATCTCTCAACCGACAGCCGCAGCTTCTCGGCCTACGTGGAGAAGCGCGCCAACCGTAAGGACGACTTTTATATCCACCCCGCCGGCGGCGTTGATGTCTGCAACGTGCCGGTGCCGATCCGCGAGGCCTCGCGATGACGTTGCTGGAACAGCTCCATCACACCGGCCGCCTCTGGCGCTGGACCGGCGGTTCGGGCAGCGGAACCTGGCATTTCGTCACCATCGACGGGGCAGCGGGCGAGGCGCTCTCCGGCACGGCGGTGATGCGCAAGCTGGAAGGGACCGCGCGCGGCTTCGGATCGCTGAAGGTCAAGGCGCGGATCGGCGCCACCAGCTTTGCGACCTCGGTATTTCCCGGCAAGTCCGATGACGGGGCAGCGGAGCAGGTCTGGCTGCTGCCGGTAAAGGCCGCCGTCCGCCGCGCGGAGGGGCTGGCGGAAGGGGATGCGGTGGAAGTCAGCCTGGATTACTGACTTCCACCAGGATCAGATGCGGGACGCTTCGGCCACCGCCTCGCTGGCGCGCAGGGCGCTGACGATGCGGGTGAGGTGCGCCAGGTCGCTCACTTCCAGATCGGCCTCGTAAGTGCCGAAAGGCTCGTCGCGGTGGACCATCTGCAGGTTGGTGACGTTCGCCCGGTTGGAGGCGAGGATCTGCGTCACCTCGGCCAGCGTGCCGGGCCGGTTGTAAAGCACCAGGCTGAGGCGACCGACGGCGCCGGTCGTGCGCTCTCCCCATGACAGGTCGAGCCAGTCCACGTCGGCGCCGTTGGCCAACGTCAGGCAGTCGATCGCATGGACTTCCACTTTGTGATCGGGACGCCTGATGCCGACGATCCGGTCTCCCGGAACCGGATGGCAGCATTGCCCCAGTTCGAAGCCCACGCCGGGCGTGAGGCCGCGAATCGAGATCGCTCGTTCGGTAAGGGCCCATTCGGCTTCATCGGGCAGTTCGGCGGTGCTGCCGGGCACCAACGCTTCCATGACCTGACGGTCGGTGAGACGGGCGGAGCCGATGGCGAACATCAGGTCTTCCTCGTCACGCATGTCGAGGCGCTGGATGGCGCCGTCGATCGCCTTCTTGCCGATCCGGCCGGGCAGGCGGCCGACGATCTCGTCGAGCAGCTTGGCGCCGATCTCGGCCACTTCCTGCCGCTCCTTCGCACGCACCGCGCGGCGGATGGAAGCGCGCGCCTTGCCGGTGACGACGAAGCCGAGCCAGGAAAGCTGCGGCTCGGAGGTCGGGCTCTTGATGATCTCCACCACGTCGCCGTTGGCAAGCTGGGTGCGCAGCGGCATGTGGCGGCCGTTGATCTTCGCGCCGACGGTCGCATTGCCGAGATTGGTGTGGACCGCATAGGCGAAGTCCACTGCCGTCGATCCCTTGGGCAACTGGAACAGCGCGCCCTTGGGCGTGAAGGCGAAGATGCGGTCCTGGTAGATCGCCATCTTGGTGTTTTCGAGGAGTTCCTCGGCATCGTGGCTGGCGTCCACGATCTCGATCAGGTCGCGCAGCCAGCCCACCTGCCCGTCGGGCCGGGTGCCTCCGCCCTGCTTGTAGGCCCAGTGCGCGGCAAGGCCGAACTCGTTGGTGCGGTGCATCTCGCGCGTGCGGATCTGCACTTCCATGCGCATCGAGCGCTCGAAGATCAGCGCCGTGTGCAGCGACTGATAGCCGTTGGACTTGGGCGTCGAGATGTAGTCCTTGAAGCGCCCCGGGATCATCTGCCAGGTCTGGTGCAGCACGCCCAGGGCCTTGTAGCATTCCTCGACATCATCGGTGAGGACGCGGAAGGCCATGATGTCGGTGATCTGCTCGAAGGTGACATGGCGTTCGGCCATCTTGCGCCAGATCGAATAGGGGTGCTTTTCGCGCCCCGAAACTTCGACGTTCAGCCCCGCCTCGGCCAGGGCCTGCTTGATGGACAGCGCGATCGCATCGACCTGCCCGCCTTCCTCGCTGCGGATCTGCGCGAGGCGGCCGGTGATCGTGGCGTAGCCTTCCGGTTCCAGCTGCTCGAAGGCGAGCATCTGCATCTCGCGCATATACTCGTACATGCCCACGCGCTCGGCGAGAGGAGCGTAGATATCCATGGTCTCGCGGGCGATGCGGCGGCGCTTGTCCTCCTTCTTGATGTAGTGGAGGGTTCGCATGTTGTGCAGACGGTCCGCCAGCTTCACCAGCAGGACCCGCAAGTCCTCGCTCATGGCCAGCAGGAACTTGCGCAGGTTCTCCGCCGCGCGCTCGTTCTCGGTCATCACCTCGATCTTGGAGAGCTTGGTGACGCCGTCCACCAGCCGCGCGACATCGGGCCCGAACAGCCGCTCGATCTCGTCGATCGTCGCCAGCGTGTCTTCCACCGTGTCATGGAGCAGCGCGGTGATGATCGTCTGCTGGTCGAGCTTGAGCTCGGTCATCAGACCGGCCACTTCGACCGGGTGGCTGAAGTAGGGATCTCCCGAGGCCCGCTTCTGCGAGCCGTGCTTCTGCACGGTGTAGACGTAGGCACGGTTGAGCAAGGCTTCGTCGGCCTGGGGCGCGTATTCCTTAACGCGTTCGACAAGTTCGTATTGGCGCAGCATTCCCGGACTTCATGTCAGGATTTTTCGCGACGCGGCAAGGCCCGAGTCGCAAGGTGCAAATTATGCAACGGAACTGTGGCAAACGCACCACCTGATCTTCCGGTTTGCTGCGCGACATGAGCAGGAACAAGGGAAGCAATCGTTTGTGCAGGAAGTCCCCGAAGCCTGGCCCTAACTCTGCGAGGAACAGCGCTGGAATAGGATCCAGAACAGAGCGGGTGCCGCCCGCCGAACGTGAAGCGCTCAGGAGTCCGGCATGGCGCGCGAAATGCCCCCGACGATCTACATATCGCACTTTGGAACGACCGAATCGGAACTGGCGAAAGCATCCTTGCTGCCGCCGAGACACGTTCAGCCACGTGCCCCGCGTCAGCGCACGCTGATCGCTGCCAGGCTGCTGCGGGTGGGGACGCCGGAACACGCCGTCATCGTCCGCAATGTCTCGGTGCGCGGTGCCTTGCACCGCGACGTGCCGCTGCCCGGCGAGATCGTTGCCATCCGCCTGCCCGAGAACGTCGAACACCTTGCCGAAGTGCGCTGGACCGATGACCGGGAATTCGGCGTGGAATTGTTCTCCACGCTCGACGTGGAGAAGCTTGGCGCGGCGAACCGGCGGCGCCACCGGGTCTTCCTCGACCTGATGGATGCCAGCTTCACGGCACCGATGCCGGTGACCGTCGTCGCCCGCCTCTGACCCTGGCGGGAGCCGGCCGTGAAGGCCGGCTCCCGCCCTTCCTGATCAGGCGATGGTGGGCAGGATGCCGCCCTCCGCCCTCAGCGCCGCGCCATTGGTGGCCGATGCCAGCGGGCTGGCCACGAAGGCGACCATGGAAGCCACCTCGTCCGCCTCGATCAGGCGGCGGATCAGCGAAAGCGGACGCAGCTTGGTGAAGAATTCCGCTTCGCGCTCGGCTTCGGAGGCATCCTTGTTGTCCACGACGGAACGGATGAACTCGACGATGCCTTCCGACCGGGTGGGGCCGGGCAGGACCGAGTTTACCGTGACCTGCGTTCCGCGCGTGGCATCCGCCATGCCCCGGGCCACGGCGAGTTGCGCGGTCTTGGTCATGCCGTAGTGGACCATCTCGCCGGGGGTCATCAGACCGCTCTCGCTGGAAATGAAGATCACCCGCCCCCAGTTGCGCTCCAGCATGCCCGAGAAGTAGTGGCGCGAGAGGCGAATGCCGCTGAGGACGTTGACCTCGAAGATATCGCGCCATTCCGCATCGGTGATCTCGACGAAGGGCCGCGCCTCGTAGATGCCGAGGTTGTTGACCAGAATGTCGACGTGCGGAACCGCCTCGATCAGAGCCTTGGCGCCTTCCTCGGTGGCCGGGTCGGCCAACACGGCGCGAACCTTGCCGAGCCGGCCGACCAGCTCTGCGGCGGCATCGAGCTTGGCCTGGTTGCGGCCGGTCACGATCACCTCGGCACCCTCGTCCGCAAGCTTGGCGGCGATGGCCAGTCCGATGCCGGCGGTCGATCCGGTGACGAGCGCAGTCTTTCCGGCGAGCTTGAGATCCATGGTAGAAATCCTTCCTATCTTGCAATCGGCTAGCAAGATAGGCGATCCCCCCAGGATCGATTAGACCGCTTTCAGGCGGCGCAGCTTTGCTCCCCGGGCAAAGGTCCTGCTCAGGACCAGGTCGCTTCCGGCGGCAGGCTCATCAGGATCGCGTCGATATTGCCGCCGGTCTTGAGGCCGAACAGCGTGCCTCGGTCGTAGACGAGGTTGAACTCGGCGTAACGGCCGCGCCATTCGAGCTGGACCGCCTTGTCCTCGGCACCGAACGCCATTCCCATGCGACGACGCACCAGGCGCGGGAACACGGCCAGGAACCCCTCGCCCACCGCGCGCGTAAAGGCGAAGTTTGCCTCCCAGCCGGCAGGATCGGCGCATTCCAGATGATCGTAGAAGATCCCGCCGACACCGCGATGGACCTTGCGATGGGGGATGTAGAAATAGTCGTCCGCCCAGGCCTTGTAGCGATCGTAATATCCCTCACCGTGGGCATCGCAGGCCGCCTTGAGTTCGGCATGGAACGCCTCGGTATCCTCCTGATACGGGATCGGGGGATTGAGATCTGCACCGCCGCCGAACCAGGCCTTGGTCGTGGTCAGGAACCGGGTGTTCATGTGCACGGCCGGGACATGCGGATTGGCCATGTGCGCAACCAGGCTGATCCCTGTGGCCGAGAACGCGTTCTGCTCGGCGGATGCGCCATTGATCGTCCCTGCGAAATCCTTCGACAGCTCGCCGACGACCGTGGACACGTTCACGCCCACTTTTTCGAAGACCTTGCCCTTCATCAGGCCCCGCGTGCCGCCGCCAGTCTCACCGCCACCGCCAGCCTCGCCTTCCCGGCCGCCTTCCACCGCTGCCCGCTTCCACGGACTGTATTCGAAAGCGGCCGACGATCCCGCTTCCCGTTCGATCGCCTCGAACTCGGCGCAAATGCGGTCGCGCAGCGTCTCGAACCACGCGCGGGCGCGGGCGGTTTGGGCAGTCCAGTCTTGAGCGGGCCGGTCGGTCATTTGGTTTCCTTTTCCGCCCGGCGCTTGCCAAATCGGGCGGGCTGCGGCAAGGGAAAGACATGGTTCCCTTTTCGTTCCTTTCCCAGGAATTGCGTCTGGTGCCCCCGCCCCCTGGTTCGGGAGCAGGACGCGGTGCCGCACTTTACTGGCCGCGTGAAGAAGCGCTGCTGGTGGCGGACCTGCACCTGGAAAAGGCCAGCTTCTTCGCCCGGGGCGGACAGATGCTCCCGCCTTACGACAGCCGCGAAACGCTGGAACGGATCGCGCTGGCGGTTCGGCAGACCGGCGCACGCAGAGTTTTCGCGCTTGGCGACAACTTCCACGACAGCAAGGGAACGCAGCGACTCGATCCCCATGCCGCCGGCATGCTCGGCGCCCTCACCCGCGCGCTCGACTGGGTGTGGATCACCGGCAATCACGATCCTCACCTCGGCAGCGAAGCGGGCGGCACGCGCGTGGACGAGGTCGCGGTGAACGGCATCGCCCTGCGCCACGAAGCGAGGCCGGGTACGACCGGGCCGGAGCTTTCCGGCCACTTCCACCCGCGCCTGATCGTCCATGCGCGCGGCCGAAGGATCGCCCGTCCTTGCGTGGTGCACAGCGGTAACCGTTTGATTCTTCCAGCTTTCGGCGCTCTCACCGGCGGCATGGACGCGGCCGATCCGGCGATTTTGAAGGCCCTGCAACCGGCGGAAGAGATCAACGCGCTCGTCACCGCGAAGGATCAACTTCTCCGTTACCCCCTCTGGCGATCCGCGGCCTGATACCTATATGACGTCATGGCCATTTCCCATGGCCGGGGCGTCCGGTAGAATTTGCACAATTCGTGCTTTGCGTGTCGATGCGATTCGCATTAATGACGCCCGCACTCGCCTAGCGACAGAAACGATTCAGGAGAACGCTTATAGCACCCCCACCACGGCGTATGATGACGCCACCGGTCAAGAGCGGACCGCGCTACAATAACATGATCCAGTCGGACAAGGTCCGCGTGATCGACCAGGACGGCGAGAACATCGGCGTCATGTACACGCGCCAGGCGATCGAGCAGGCGGCCGAGGTCGGCCTCGACCTGGTTGAAGTCTCGCCCAACGCGGATCCGCCGGTGTGCAAGTTCCTGGATGTCGGCAAGTTCCGGTATGAGGCTCAGAAAAAGGCCAATGCCGCGCGCAAGACCCAGAAGACGCAGGAGATCAAAGAGATCAAGATGCGTCCGAACATCGACGATCATGACTATGACACGAAGATGCGCAACGTGCAGCGGTTCATCACCGATGGCGACAAGGTGAAAGTCACCCTGCGCTTCCGCGGCCGTGAGCTTTCGCATCAGCAGCTCGGCATGAACCTGCTGCGCCGCGTGCAGGAAGACGTCGCCGACATCGCGAAGGTCGAAGCCTACCCGCGCATGGAAGGCCGCCAGATGCTGATGGTGCTCTCGCCCAAGTAAGGGCTGCACGTCGGATATGGCAAAACGCGAAGGGCGCGCCGCAAGGCGCGCCCTTTGTGTTTTGGCTGAAGCGGCTCGCGTTATCGTCGTCCCGACCGCTTGGCTTAGCCCTTCCACTCGCGGCGATCTTCCGCCGCACGCAGGACTTCGTAGGCCAACTGATAGGTCTGAAAGGCCTTGGCCGCTTCGGGATCGTTCGGCTTCACGTCCGGGTGCACTTCCTTGGCCTTGGTGCGCCAAGCCTTGCGAACGGCGTCGAAATCGGCGTCCGGGTCAAGGCCGAGCGCTTCGAGCGCACGCAGTTCGTCGCGGCTGCGGCTGCCATCGCCGGACGTCGCCCAGCCGTAGTGCGCCGATTCCTTGTAGCCCGCGTTATGGGTCTGCTCGTCCGATTCCCGGCGCGCGGCTTCTTCCGCGTCCAGCCCGGCAAAGTAGTCCCATCCGGCGTTGTATTCGGCCGCATGCTTCTGGCAGAAATACCAGCGATCCGGGCTGTTGGGGCTTTTGGGCGCGGGGCAGTTGCCGGGCTCGGTACAGCCATGCCGATCGCACAGGCGCACTTGCGCGGCCTCGCGCGAGCTGCCGTAGCTGCGCCAGCGCGGGAAACCCCAGTCCATCGATCGACCTGCGCGACTCATTCGACGGGCGATACCTGTCCTCATGAAGCCAATGCAAGTGCGTATCCATGCGAGAGGCCCGGCTCGCAGGTGCGAACCGGGCCTTTCATTGCTTCAATCCGCTGTCAAATCAGTCGATCGTGACCGTAACCGCGCGGCGGTTCTGGGCCCAGGAGGCCTCGTCCGAGCCAAGCGCGATCGGGCGTTCCTTGCCGTAGCTTACAGTGTTGATGCGCGAGGCATCGACGCCGAGGCTGACGAGGTAGTTCTTGGCCGCATTGGCGCGGCGTTCACCCAGGGCGAGGTTGTATTCGCGGGTGCCGCGCTCGTCGGCATGGCCTTCGATGGTAGCGCGCTTGCTGGGATACTGCTGCAGCCACTGCGCCTGCTTCGACAGGGCTGCCTGGTCGGCCGAGTCGATGCTGTCTTCGTTCAGCTGGAAGTAGATGGTATCCGAACCCATCATGCGCGCCACGAAGTCGGCCTGGCTGCCCGGCTGCGGGCCGCTGGCGGACGGAGCCGGCTGGGTGGTGGTTGCCGGGCCCGGCTCGGGCGGCAGTTCCTTGGGCGCCTTCGAAGCGCAGGCCGACATGGCGAGTGCCCCGGCGATCAGGAGCATTGTCGATCCGGTCTTCACATGACGGGGGTACATGAGGGCAGGCATGAGGCAATCTCCTATGGTACGCAGCCATTTATAAATGGCCTGCATTTGTTGAGGTTCCGTGTAATCGGCAGGGCTGTCAACCTGAACGGCCGCTCTTTTTGGAGGCGGTCGTTTCAGGCGACAGATGAGGGCGTGGTCAGGGGCGGACGGGACCCCAGGCAGGATCCGATGCGCCTACGGGAGTAGGCAGCTTGCGCTCGTTGCGGCCGGTAAGGTCCACCTGCCAGATCGAGGCCGTGCCGGCATTGCGCGCCGTGCGGAAGAACTGGATGATGCGTCCGTTCGGCGACCAGGTCGGCGCTTCGTCCTGCCAGGAATCCGTCAGGTGGCGCATGCCGCCCCCGTTCGGGTTCATCACCGCGATGCGCAGATTGCCCACGACATGGGTGAAGGCGATCTGGTCCCCGCGCGGGCTCCATTCCGGCGTCGCCGCACGGCCGCCGAAGAAGCTGATGCGGCGCTGGTTCGAACCGTCCGAGTTCATCACGTAGATCTGCTGGTTGCCCGAACGGTCGCTCTCGAACACGATCTGGCTGCCGTCGGGCGAGTAGGACCCGCCGATCGAGATGCCGGGCGTATTGGTCAGGCGCTGCGGGGTTCCGCCGCCGGCCGAGGAGATGCGATAGATGTCGGTATTGCCGCCCGAGGCCATCGAATAGAGCACCCACTTGCCGTCCGGCGACCAGCGCGGGGCCATCGTCGGGTTGCCGGTACGGGCGATCAGCTTCTGGGTGTTGCTGGCGAGGTCGTAGACGTAGATGCTGGGCTGTCCGTTGAGATAGGACAGATAGAGGATCTTCGAATAGTCCGGCGAATAGCGCGGAGTGAGCGCGGTCGACTGGCCGCTGGTCAGGTAACGGTGGTTGGCACCGTCCGAATCCATGATCGCCAGGCGCTTCATGCGGTGGTCCTTGGGACCGGTCTCGGCGATATAGGCGATCTTCGAATCGAAGAACGGGCTTTCGCCCGAGAGGCGCGAATAGACCATGTCGGCGCACTTGTGCGCGGCGCGGCGCCAGTCGGACGGCGGAACCTGCCAGCCACCCTTCACCAGCTGCTGCTTGAGCGCCACGTCGTAGAGGTAGCAGCCCACGGTGATCTGGCCGCCGGAACCTGCGCGCACGTATCCCTGCACCAGCATGTTCGCGGCGCGTGCCGACCACACCGGGAAATCCGGGGTCTGGACTTGCGAATAGGCCGGCTGCGGCAGGCCGTCCGGGCCGGAGGGCTTGAACAGACCGTTGTTCTTGAGGTCGGCCGCGACCACTTGCGACAGCGCGCGGCCGAGCGCCGCCGTCGAACCGGCGTTGGTGCCGGTGGGCACGTCGGCATCGGTGGCGAAAGTGGTGATGGCGATGCCGAGATCCTGCCAGTCGCTATCGTCCGAGACGGTGACCTGAAGGCCGCCGTCCTCGTCAGCGGGGGCACCGGGCGCTGCGGGGGCGGGCTGAACGGGCACGACCGGTGGCGCGCTCTGGGCGAACGCTGCCACGGAACCGGAAAGCAGCAGGCCAAATGCAGCGAGGTGGATGATCTTTTTCATTGCGATAGCCTTCTGTCGAAGTTGGTCGTGATGACCTTCCAGCCGTTGTAGAGGTCTTCCGGCAGATTGAACGGAGCTGCAAGCTTCACCGCGCGGATCGCCTGTTCCTGGTGACGCTGGACCTGCGCCGAGTTGGCCGCGTTCTGGCCGGTCGTGCGCAGGACCTGAGGATCACCATTGAGGCTGCCGTCCTGGTTGAGGCGGAAGCGCACGGTGGTCACCAGAAGTTCCGCGTCCGCGCCCTGGGGAGCGGCCCAGTGCGGCTTGAGCTGGCGGCTGATGGCCCCGTTGAGTGCGGACACCGCCGCCGGCCCCAGAGCCGCCGCGGGTTGGCCCTTGCCCTGCGTGGACGTCGCGCCGGAAACGCCGGCAAGGAAGTCCGCTCCGACACGGCTACCGCCGGCCTTCTTGGGCGGCGTGGTCGCCTTGCTTGACGCGGAGCCGGACTTGCCGACGATCCGGTCGATCGCGCTGCTGTTACGGCTTGGCGCGGGCTTTGCAGCGGGCTTTTGCGGAGCCGGCTTGGCGGCGGGCTTCTGAGGCGCGGGCTTGGGCTTCGGTGGTGTCGGTTTGGGCGGTGCAGGTTTAGGCGGGACCGGCTTCGGCGCGGGTGCCGGCTTGGGCTGCGGTTTGGGTTGCGGCAGCGGACGCGGCGCAGGCGCCGGAGGTAGCGGCTCGGGCTGCGGCAAGGGCTCCGGGGCGGGCGCTGGCGGCGGCGCCGCCTCGCCGATCTCGGGCGCGATATCGGGCGCGGCCTGGCTGAACGGGTCGGGCGAGGTCGAGGTCATGCCGACCTGATCGCTCAGCGTCACTTCGATGCGCTGCGGCGGCTTCACGACATCGGTCTGCGCCGGGCGCAGCACGATGACCGCCAGCACCGCAACGTGCAGCGCGACTGCCAGCGTGAGCCCCAGCCCCTCGTCCTTGCGCAATCCCAGCATTGCCATCGTGCCAGCCTAACTCAGCCGCCTGAACCGCTGCTGACACCCGTCACCAGCGAGATCGAGGTGAAGCCGGCATGGTTCAGCTCGCCCATGACGTCGATCACCCGGCCATAGTCGAGGGCCTTGTCGGCCCGCAGGGTGACCTGCGGCTTGCGGCCGTCGGCGCCGTCCGGCACCGAGGCGAGACGTTCCGTCAGTTCGCCGGGTGCGAGCGCTTCGGTCTCGTAGTAGATCGTGCCGTCGCGCTGGACCGAGATGGTGATCTGGTCCTGTTCCTCGTTCATCGCCTTGGCGCGGCTGTCGGGCAGCTCGATCGGCACGGCCGCCTTGAGCAGCGGCGCGGTGACCATGAAGATGATCAGCAGCACCAGCATGACGTCGACCAGCGGCGTCACGTTGATTTCGGCCATGGGGGTACGTCCCCCGCCGCTGCGCCGGCTATTTCGCCTGCCGCCGCCGGAAACGCCCATGCCCATCAGCGCTGCTCCAGCTCACGCGTAAGCGCGGAGTGCAGCCGGTCGGCAAAGCGCTGCAGGCGCGATTCGAACAGGTTCACGCGGTGCGAGAAGCGGTTGTAGGCGATCACCGCCGGGATGGCCGCGAACAGACCGATGGCGGTGGCGAACAGCGCCTCCGAAATGCCGGGGGCGACGACCGCGAGCGAGGAATTCTGCTGCTGGCCGATCTGGAAGAAGCTGTTCATGATGCCCCAGACGGTGCCGAACAGACCCACGAAAGGTGCCACCGAACCCACGGTCGCCAGGAAGTTCAGGCGGTTGGAAATGCGGTCGCTCTCCTCACCCACCGAAGATGTCATGGCCAGGGCGATACGCTCGCGCGCGCCATCGGGGTCGAACTTGGGCATGGCGGCATTGCGGCGCCATTCGGCGAGACCCGCGCCCGCGACTTTGCCCATCGGCACGTCGCCGCGGCGGCGTTCCTTCTGATAGGCCTCGAAGTTCTGGGCTTCCCAGAAACCTTCCTCATACTCGGCGCATTTGCGGTTGAGACTGCCGATGCGCAGCATGAAGCTGATGATGATGGCCCAGACCCAGACGCTCGCCAGGATCAGCCCCGCCATGATCGACTGCACGACGATATCGGCGTGGAGGAACAGCTTCACCGGATTGAGGTGGTTGGAATCGCTGCCGATGGTGACGGCGGAGGCGAGCAGTTCAAAAGTCATTCTTGTCCTCTCGGATGCTCTTGCATGAGCGAGGCGAAAGCGTGTTGCCAGGCGGCGGGCTGTTTGCGCGGTCGTCCTTCAGGACTGATGAACCCGACCTTTACCGTGGCCTCGGCAAGGCGAATTTCTCCGCGTCGGGCCACTTGGCGAAGCGTGCAGCTCACGCGGCCGACCTGAAGCGCATGGGTATCGATCACCACCCCGTCCCCGAGGCGCGCGGGCGAAAGGTAACGGATGTTCACTTCCGCAACGGTGTAGAGCCCTTCGCCGGACTCCATTGCCGCGCGCTGGTCGATACCCAGCAGGTCGAGCAGATCGGAGCGGGCCCGTTCGAACCAGCGGATGTAATTGGCATGATAGACCACCCCGCCCGCGTCGGTGTCCTCGTAGAACACGCGAAGCGCATAGCGGTGGAGCGGCCCGTCGAGGACGCCGCTGGGGGGAAGAGGATCGCTGCTCATGCTGCCGAGTTGTGTAGCGGGAGGGGGCCGTAGCGCAATCCACTCGTCGCAACTTATCCCGCGCACGGGGCGTGTTCGTGCGAATTTCACGCCATCCGTCGTCCCGGACTTGATCCGGGACGACGGGGTTTGCCCGCCCTGCCTACTCCGCGATCATCTGGAAGAACTGGCGGCCGCCGAAAATGTGCACATGGAGATGCGGCACTTCCTGGTGGCCGTTGGTGCCCATGTTGACCATCAGGCGATAACCCGGCTCGTCCAGTTCGAGCTGGCGCGTGACGTGGCCGACGGCGCGCATGAATCCGGCGATTTCGGCATCGTCCGCCTTGGCGGTGAAGTCGTCCCACGAGACATAGGCGGCCTTGGGGATGACCAGCACATGGACCGGTGCCTGTGGGCGGATGTCGTTGAAGGCCAGCGCGTAGTCGTCCTCGTAGACCTTGCTGCACGGCAGCTCGCCGCGCAGGATCTTCGCGAAGATGTTGTTCTCGTCGTAGGGCAGCTTGGGGTCGATCGGCATCGGTGTCTCCCGGAGTATCGAAAGCAATGGGACTGGAGGCTCAGTCCTTGGGGCGGGCGGCCTTCTCGGCAATGCCGGAGACGCCTTCGCGGCGGTCCAGTTCGGCCAGCACGGCAGCGAACGGCACGTCGCGCGCGCCGAGCAGCACCATGAGATGGAAGATCAGGTCGGCCACCTCGCCAGTGAGCGCCTTGTCGTCCTCGGTGAGGGCGGCGATCACGGTTTCGGTGGCTTCCTCGCCCAGCTTCTGCGCGATCTTACCCAGCCCTTTGGCATGGAGCTTCGCGACATAGCTGCTTTCGGGATCGGCGGCGCGGCGCGTGGCGATCGTGGCTTCGAGGCGGGCGAGAGTGTCGAGGCTGCTCATGTCCTGCCCATGCGTTGCGTGAGCATATCGGTCAAGAGCGGCAAAATCCGAAAGAAGGCGGATCAATCCGGCCGGTTGCGCGAGAACTTGCGCCCGATGACCACATCGGCCACCCCCATGGCGAGAAGGAACAGGCCGCTGGGCTCGGGCAGGCGCGTGGCGTCGGCCGCGAAAACGGAGGCGGGCGTGAGTGAGGCCGCCACAAGGACGGACAGGCAGCGATAGCAAGGCAAGATATGGCTCCTGCGGGACTGTTGAGCGGCCATCAGCGTAACCGCTTGAAACGGCAAGTGCGCATCGGCACTTGTCCCGATCCGGGGCGATCGGAAGAGCAAGGGTTTGCCATATTGCCGTCCGGGACGACGTATTCGTCACCCCCGCGCCGGCAGCCCTGCCGAACGCAGCGCTGCATGCGCCTCCGCAATCGAATGCTTGCCGAAGTGGAAGATCGAGGCCGCCAGCACCGCGCTGGCCTTGCCGCGGGTCACGCCCGCCACGAGATGGTCCAGATTGCCGACGCCGCCGCTGGCGATCACCGGCACCGAAACGCTCCCGGCAATCAGGCGGGTGAGTTCAAGGTCGTAGCCGCTCTGCGTGCCGTCGCCGTCCATAGAAGTAACGAGCAGCTCGCCCGCACCGTAATCCGCCAGTTTCACGGCATGTTCCAGCGCGTCGATCCCGGTGGCCTTGCGGCCGCCGTGGGTGAAGATCTCCCACTTACCCGGCGCGACCTTGCGGGCATCCACCGAAGCGACGATGCACTGCGAGCCGAACTTCTCGGCAATGTCCGCCACGACTTCGGGGCGAGAGACGGCGGCGGAATTGACCGCCACCTTATCGGCCCCGGCAAGCAACAGCGCGCGGGCATCCTCGGCGGTGCGCACGCCGCCGCCGACCGTCAGCGGCATGAAGCAGACCTCGGCAGTGCGCTGCACCACGTCGAGCAGGGTACCGCGCCCTTCGTGGCTGGCGGAAATGTCGAGGAAGCAGAGTTCGTCGGCCCCGGCGGCGTCATAGGCGCGGGCCTGCTCCACCGGATCACCGGCGTCGACGAGATCGACGAAGTTGACGCCCTTCACGACGCGGCCGTTGGCGACATCGAGGCAGGGAATGACGCGGATACGGACGGTCATTTCGGGCTCCTGGACATGGGTGTCACTCCACCGGCTTGAAGAACAACAGCACGCAAAACACGCCTACCGTCAGGCAGACGGCGAAGTTGAACGCGGTGTAGGCCCAGAACTTGCGCGGGTTCTCTTCACGCCCTGCTTCCACTTTCGAGCGGGCCCGGCTGAACAGCATGAGCCGCGCCCTGCCCTTGCGGAAGTCGCGAAGGGCAAAGATCGCGCCCGGCACGAAGATCGCCAGCGCCAGGACGCCGACGAGGCGGTTCTCGTTCACGCCTTCTCCGCCATCGCGATCGCGGCGGCAAGGTCGAGGCGGCCGTCGTAGAGCGCCCGTCCGGTGATGACACCCTCGATGCCGCCCCCGGCATGGAGCCCCAGCAGGCGAATGTCGTCGAGGCCCTTCACGCCGCCGCTGGCGATCACCGGCAGGTCGGTGCGACGGGCGAGATCGACGGTGGCGTCGATGTTGCAGCCCTTGAGCAGGCCGTCCCGGCCGATGTCGGTGAAGAGCAGCGATGCCACGCCCGCGTCCTCGAACCGGCGGGCCATGTCGACGATCGAGACGTCGGAAACTTCCGCCCAGCCCTCGGTCGCGACCATGCCTTCGCGCGCGTCCACCGCGACGACGATGCCGCCGGGGTATTCACGGGCCATGTCCTTGACGAACTGCGGATCCTTCAGCGCGGCGGTGCCCATGACCACGCGCGAGACCCCAAGGTCGAACCAGCCCGCCACCGCCTCACGCGTGCGGATGCCGCCGCCGAGCTGGACGTGACCGGGAAACGCTTCGAGAATGGCTTCCACCGCCTCGCGATTCTCCGCACGGCCCGCGAAGGAGCCGTCGAGATCGACGACATGGAGATACTGCGACCCCGCTTCGGCAAAGAGCATGGCCTGCGCGGCGGGATTGTCGCCATAGACGGTAGCGCGATCCATGTCGCCTTCGGCCAGGCGCACGACCTGCCCCTGCTTGAGGTCGATGGCGGGAAAAACGATCATTGTCCGGCCTCCCGGCCGGAGGCGGCACCGGCCCACGCCGCGCAAGGATCGGCGAAAGCCGATCCGGTCAATGCATCAAAATTCATCTCAGGGCTTCCATTCGAGGAAACGGGAAAGCAGCGCCAGCCCGTAGGCCTGGCTCTTTTCGGGGTGGAACTGCACGCCCACGACATTGTCCTTCGCCACGGCCGCGACAAGGCCGCCGCCGTGGTCGGTCATGGCCGCCACATGCGCGCCGTCGTCCGGCTGGAAGTGGTAGGAGTGCAGGAAATAGGCTTCGCCGGGCTCGATCAGCCCTTGCGCCGGATCCTTGCGGCCGAGCGAGACGTCGTTCCAGCCCATGTGCGGAATCTTGATCGCGGGATCGGTGCGCTCGACGATCTGCACCTGGCCGCCGATCCAGTCGAGCCCCCGCGTCACGCCGTGCTCAAGCCCCCGGGTGGCGAGAAGCTGCATGCCCACGCAGATGCCCAGGAACGGCGCTCCGCCGACATGGACGCGCTCGTTCATGGCCTCCACCATGCCGCGAATGCCCCAGAGCCCTTCGGCACAGGACCGGAAGGAGCCGACACCCGGCAGGACGATGCGGTCCGCCGCGCGCACGACGTCCGGGTTGGCCGTGACGACCACGTTCTCCGCCCCCGCCGCCCGCAGCGCATTGGCGACCGAATAGAGGTTGCCAGCGCCGTAGTCGATCAGCGCCAGGGTCATCCCGCGAGACCCGAAATACTGTCGTCGAGGAAGCCGTGCGCCCACTCGATCACTTCGATGGTGGCGACGCCGCCCTTCACGAAAGGATCCTGCGAAGCGAGTGCCTCCACCGCGGGCTTGCTCTCGCCCTTGGCCAGCAGGATGCCGCCCTCTCGCGGAACCTTGCGGCCCCAGCCCAGCAGGTGCCCGGCCGCATGCTGCTCGCGCAGCCAGGCGACATGCTTTTCCAGCAGCGCGTCGATCGCTTCGATCGGTGCGGTATAGGTCAGCGAAACGATGAAGCTGGCCATTACAGAGACTCCTGTCCGAGAATGCCCTTGGTCGAGGGTATGGCCCCGCCCTTGCGCGGGTCCAGTTCGACGGCGGTGCGCATCGCGCGGGCGAAGCCCTTGAAGATGCCTTCGCAGATGTGGTGATTGTTGGTGCCGTAGAGAAGCTCGATGTGCAGGGTGATGCCCACGGCCTGCGCGATCGAGTGGAACCAGTGCTCCACCATCTCGGTGTCGAACTCGCCCAGCTTGTCCTGCGTGAAGCCCGCCTTCCAGACCAGCCAAGGTCTGCCCGAGATGTCGAGCGAGACGCGGCTCAGCGCCTCGTCCATCGGCGAATGGACATCGCCGTAACGGCCGATCCCCGCGCGGTCGCCCAGGGCCTGGCTGATCGCCTGGCCGATGGCGATGGCGCTGTCTTCCGTGGTGTGGTGCTGGTCCACATGAAGATCGCCCTTGATGCGGCAGGCGATGTCGATCAGCGAATGGCGGCTGAACTGCTCGATCATATGGTCGAGAAAGCCGATCCCGGTGGAGACCTGATAGGCTCCCGTGCCGTCCAGGTTGACCTCCACGGCGATGTCGGTCTCGTGAGTCTTGCGGATGATCGAGGCTGTGCGCATGGCTGCGCCTATAAACCGGTACACGCGGGAATCAATTCCGCCCGGCACCAAGTGTGCGCGAAAAGCGTTTCCAAAGTAATCTTCGGTCGCTCCCTTTAGCAAACGACCTAGGGAAAACCTGTCGAGACGTGCTATTTTACGCTCGAAGCCGCTTGACCGAAAAAAGAACCATGAGCACGTAAGGCGCGATGAACGATACGACACCAGACAGCCTGATCCCCTACGATGAAATCGTGCAGGAGGCCCTGCGCGCCGTTGTCGGCCGCGTGCTCGGCCAAGTCGAGGATGCGGGCGGCGTCCTGCCGGGCGCCCACCATTTCTACATCACCTTCAAGACCGGCGCGCCCGGCGTCTCGGTTCCTCCCGAACTGCGCGCGCGCTTCCCGGACGAGATGACGATCGTGCTCCAGAACAAGTTCTGGGATCTGGCCGTGCGGGAAGAGGATTTCACGGTAAGCCTCAGCTTCAACCAGATGCCGTCCAAGCTGGTGATCCCCTTCTCGGCGATCACCGCCTTCGTCGATCCGGCGGTGGACTTCGGGCTGCAGTTCCAGGCCGTGGAAGAGGACGAGGACGATCTCGCCTCCGCCGAAAACGATTCGGCCAATGGGGCTTCGGAACGCGACGTGGCCTCGCGCATTACCTCCAGCGAAGACGGATCGAACGTCGTTTCGGTCGATTTCGGCAAGAAGAAGTAAGGCGGGCGGAAAACCGCCCGGGAAAGCAATATCCATGGGCGTCGTTTCCGTACCCAAGAAAGTCGGCCAGAGCGTCGGCAAAAGCATGAGCAAGGCCGGAACGGCGGTGAAGAACACCGCCGGAAAGGCCCTGGACAAAGCCAGCACCTTGAGCGGCCCCAGTCCCAACGCCGCCACCAATCTCGCCATCGCCGACATCGCCCTTCGCGGGGGATCGTTCCTGGCCCGGCGCGCGATGGAACATGCGCTGCTCGGCAAGCGCTACACGCCGGAAACGGCAGCGCAGATCCTGCGCGGCCGCTCGTTCAGTCAGGCCATGCTGCATACCGCCATCGCCCGCGTGGCGCTAGGCTCCGGCCCCGGAGCCGCGCTGGTCATCGGTAGCCTGGCGGCAAAGACGCTCTATGAACGCAGCCGCGCCCGCAAGGAAAAGGCGCGCGGCCAGAAGCAGCTCCAGAGCATGGCGGAAGAGGGCGAGGGCAAGTCCGACATCGTTCCCAAGGTGGGATGACGGGCGTTTCCGGCCCTTCACGCGAACGCCGCCTGATTTGCCCTCTTGATTTGCCCGCCGGTCATCGGCATCGGGGCACATGGTCAACTCCCCGGAAAATCCTGCCGATACGCTTGCCCGTCGCGGGCTGATGCTCATCCTGTCCTCGCCCTCCGGCGCCGGCAAGACGACGATCGCACGCATGCTGCTCGAACGCGATCCGCACATCCGCAACTCGGTGTCCTGCACCACCCGCGCCCCGCGACCGGGCGAAGTGGACGGCAAGGACTACCACTTCGTCAGCCGCGAACAGTTCGACCGCATGGTGGCGGACGAGGACTTCCTGGAATGGGCGACCGTGTTCGGCCACTCCTATGGCACCCCGAAAGCCCAAGTGAAGGCCGGGCTCAAAGACGGGCAGGACTATCTCTTCGACATCGATTGGCAAGGCACCCAGCAGCTCTATCAGAAGCTGGAGCGCGACGTGGTGCGCGTATTCCTGCTGCCGCCCAGCATCGACGAACTGCGCCGCCGCCTCACCGGGCGCGGAACCGACAGCATGGACGTGATCGCCGCCCGCATGGAACGCGCCCGTTCGGAAATCAGCCACTGGGACGGCTACGACTATGTGGTGGTCAACGACGACATCGCCCAGTGCTTCGACAAAGTGGAGCAGATCCTCTACGCCGAACGCATGCGCCGCGCCCGTCAGACCGGCCTGATCGGCTTCGTGCGCGAACTGATGGTTCCCTGACACCCGTTTTCCCGCGCGGCACGGGCACTTGTTCCGGTTTCGCGCGTAGTTAGCCGGGAACAGGAGACGATGATGGTCACGCGACGCAATTCGCTGGTGCAGGCTCTGCCATGGGCTTGCATTCTCGCCCTTTCGGCCTGCGGTTCGCCTTCCCGCGAGGAAGCGACCGAAAGCCCGCAGGTCACGGACACGGCGCCCCGGGCCGCGGAGCCGGTCGCATCCGCAACGCCGGCCGCGCAGAGCACGGCGTCGTCCGACCCGCTTTCCTGTGCGGACGAAATCGGCGCCACCGCCGCACAGAAGCGCGCGGACTTGTGCCGCAACGTCTCCCCCGCGACCCACCCACCCTGCAACGTCGCCAACAGCTGCGCGATGATCGAGGACGAGATCGCCCGCAGCTGCACGCTCTTCGATTCCAAGGGCGATCGGATGCCCGAGTGCGGGATCGATCCCAGGAGCAAGGAAGCCGCCGCCGCCGTCGTGGAGCGCTACTATTCCGCGCTCAACGCGCGCGACTATGGAACGGCCTGGCAGCAATGGGGCGACAACGGCCCGCCGAACCAGACGCTCGACAAGTTCCAGTCCGGCTTCGCCCATACCCGCTCCACCCATGTCACCATCGGCAGGCTGGAGCCGGGCGATGCCGGTGCAGGCTCGATCTACCAGCCGGTGCCGGTGACGGTGGACGCCACGCTGAATGATGGCACTCGCCAGCGCTTTCGCGGAACATATGTCGTGCGGCGCGTCAACGATATCGACGGCGCCAGCGCCGACCAGCGACGCTGGCACATCGATTCGGCCCAGCTCACCCCGGTAGGCTGAACGAGCGCACCGGGCGACTGGAGCGGTTTCCGATCCGACTGCATCGGATCGACCACTCCAACTTTCTGGTTTGACGCCCTTTCCGAGCCATCAGGTGATTCCACCTAATTAGAGAATGCTCCAGCGCGCAACGAAGCGGCGCGCAGCTTGTGCCGATTGCATCCTTCTTTCTTGTCCTCGCCTCCCGCAGCCTCTAGGCGCGCCTGCAAACCTGCCTTTTTGGCCGACTTTCTGGAGACGCGAACATGTCCGAACTCGAAACCGCGATCGAAGCCGCCTGGGATGCGCGCGACACCGTCACCCCCGCCAGCGAAGATGTGCGCAAGCTCGTCGATGAAGCGCTCGGCCAGATCGAATCGGGCGCCGCCCGCGTTGCCGAGCCGGACGACCAGGGCGGCTGGAAGGTCAACCAGTGGCTGAAGAAGGCCGTTCTTCTCTCATTCCGCCTCAACGACAACGTACCCGTCGCCCACGGTGCCGGCGGCGCGCCCGCCTTCGACAAGGTGCCGGTGAAGTTCGACGGCTGGGCCGAAGAAGACTTCCGCAACGCTGGTTTCCGCGTGGTTCCGGGCGCCGTCGCCCGTCGCGGCACTTACATTTCGAAGGGCGTCGTGCTGATGCCGAGCTTCGTGAACATCGGCGCCTATGTTGGCGAAGGCACGATGGTCGACACCTGGGCGACCGTTGGCTCCTGCGCCCAGATCGGCAAGAACGTCCACATCTCGGGCGGCGTCGGCATCGGCGGCGTGCTTGAGCCGCTCCAGGCCGGCCCGGTCATCATCGAGGACAACTGCTTCATCGGTGCCCGTTCGGAAGTGGCTGAAGGCGTCGTCGTCGGCGAAGGCGCGGTGCTGTCGATGGGCGTTTACCTGGGCGCCTCGACCAAGATCGTCGACCGTGCGACCGGCGAAGTCCACATCGGCAAGGTGCCGCCTTACTCGGTGGTCGTGCCCGGCTCTCTGCCCGGCAAGCCGCTGCCCGACGGCACCCCCGGACCGTCGCTCTATTGCGCCGTGATCGTCAAGACCGTCGATGCGCAGACCCGCTCGAAGACCGGCATCAACGAACTGCTGCGAGACTGATCGCGCGCTCGATGATTGCGAAATGGGGTCGGATGCCGCTGCATCCGGCCCTTTTTCGTATCGGACCTTGCCGGAACGCCCTCCAATGTGACGCGTTGATCCCCAGGAAGGGCTGCGTGCGAAATGCGTCGGGCCGAGAACCGGGAGATGTCCATGGAAAGCCGCGGAGAGGAAATCCACGTCGAGAAGACCGAAGCGCGCGCAGGCGCCACGCCCAATGTCGTGCGCTACGTCCTGCTGATCAGCCTGGTGCTGGCCATCGCTGCCATGTCCGCGATCTGGATCTTCGGCGCGGTGCAGGCGCCCGACGACACCGGCGGACCTGCCGACACGCGGCAGGCCGTCGAACGCGGCGATGTCGATCCCCAGGCGCAGCCGGGTGTCCAGAGCCCCGAACCGGCGCAGAACCAGGGCGCCAGCCAGAACTGAGCGATGGCCGCGCTCGACCGCTTCGTCGAGGCGCAATCGCGCGATTACCCGAGCGTCGTTGCGGAATTGCAGCGCGGCAGCAAGCGCAGTCACTGGATCTGGTACATATTTCCGCAAGTCGCCGGGCTTGGTCGCAGCGAGACCGCGCGCTTCTACGCCATTTCGACACTGTCCGAGGCTAAGGCTTACCTCGCCCATCCGTTGTTGGGCGCGCGGCTTCGCGAATGCGTCCAGCTGATGCTCTGCTGGCAACCGGAGCGCAGTGCCGCGACGATCCTGGGCGAGCTGGATGCGATGAAATTGCGCAGTTCCCTGACACTGTTCGAAGCGGCAGGCGGCGGCGCGCTTTTCGGCCGCGCGATCGACGGGTTCTTCGAAGGACGGCGGGACGAGAACACGCTACGGATAGTCGGCCTGACGGCTCCCCGGACAAAATGATCCGAGGTCAAAAAGCCGGGAACCAAATGCACCATCCAGCGTTTACGTCGTCGGCCCTCATTGCATTGCGGCCGCAGAGCCGCTCCCAAAAGCTGTCGGGCCATGGGAGAGCCGAGATGCAACGTGTCGGTGATGAAGTTCATCTGGACGAGGACGAAGCCCGTTCCGGCAGCACGCCCCATATCGTGCGCTATGTCCTGCTGGCCAGCCTCGTTCTTGCGATTTTGGCCATGTCGGCGATCTGGATTTCGCGCGCCTGGTGGGATCAGCCGCCCGCCCAGGGCCATCCGGTAACGGCGGAAGAGCACGCGCTCGGAAACTGACCCTGCCGATTTCGCTTGCCTGATGCCGCAACTTGCCCTGTTCTTCACGCGGGAGAAACAGAAGGACCGACGTTGCCGATAGCGCAGCGCCGAGTCCCGGTGAAAGGAACCGGAAGGATGCGGGATCAGGTCGAGATCGATTCGGCGCGTGCAGGCTTGCCGCAGGACGTAGCCGTTCACGGGGATTCCGGTCAGCCGCCGCTCATGGCTGGCCTGCAAACCGGGAGAAATTCCTCCCTGCCAATCCTGCCCCATATTCTCGCGGCGATTTTCGGCGTGTTCGCCATCGCCATCGTCATCCTGTGGCTTTCCATCAGCCTGTGGAGCCGCCCCGATCCCCATCGCCTCGCTCCCGGCGGGGCACCGTTGCAGGCGCCTGCGGATCCCTCGCCTTGAGCGAGCCGAGGACGACCGGATCGTAAAAAAAGAGCCGCCGGTGGATGACGTGTCCCGAGCGCGGCGTGCCGCGCTCCCGCCACGGATCGATCGTTCGCCCCCCGACGATCCGATCGTTCCCTGCACCGACGGCTCGGTATGAACGGCGTCAGGCGCCATTCTCTACGCGTCCGATACTGCGTTCGGTGGCGGCTCTATTCTCCACTATCCGTTTGGATAACAGATCGTTGCAAGAATTTAACGATAGCTCGGCGTTGCTCGGAACGGCTGCGCCCCCGACCGGGCCGTCACGCCAGCAGCGCCCGCGTCCGCGCCGTCACTTCCACCAGGTAGTCGCGCGCCGCTTCCACGCCCAGCGCCGCCTGCGGGAGCGAGAGGTCCAGCCCCAGGGTCTTTCCGCGCGGCAGGGCGTCCACGAATTCGCGCAGCGGCAATTCGCCCTCTCCGGGGATCAGCCGCCCGCGTTCCTCTTCCTCGGCATGTGCCATCGCCGCCTTCAATGCCCCGTCGCAAAGGCGAACATGGCCGATCAGCGCGGCATCGAGTTCCGCCAGTTCGCGCACGGCGCCGCCGGAGCGGAAGAAGTGCAGCGCATCCACCGTCACGCTCACCCGGTCTCCGCCGATATGCGCCACGAGATCCAACGCTTCGCGGAGATTGCGCAAGGTCATGACCGGCGAAAACTCGAAGGCGAAGTCCATGTCCCGCTCACGGGCCATTTCGGCGAGGCGGGCGATGTAGTCGAAAGCAGGCGCGCGCTCGAGACCGTTGTCGCGGGCGCCGATGCGGCGGGTGCCGAGCTCGGCGAAGAGATCGAGGTCGGCGGCATGGTCGCCCGGCGACTTGAGGGAGGAAACTTCGATGCCCTCGCCCAGGCCGATCCGCAGCCCGGCGCCCGTCAGCGCGGCCCGGACTTCGCGCCGCAGCAACGCATCCTCGCGCAGGCTCCACGCCGCATAGCCTTCGCGCCCGCTGGAAGGCTGCTCCAGCCCAAGCGACACCGCCTTGCAGCCAAGGTCCGCTGCCAGGCCGACATGTTCGATAGGGCCCATTCCGGCAACCGTGCGCCTGTCGATGCCTAAGGGGTGGGGCATTATCGTATCCTCATGACGGCGCGAAAGCCTTGCGAAGGCGTTCTGAATAACCATCCTTTCGGCCGGCGCGAAGCCTCCATCCGGCGAAAGCCCCAATTACCTGCGCGCCCATGCCAGCCCCCAGTGCGATCATCCAAAGCTCTTGACGCCGGCGCGCGGCCCGGCAACGGCGGGACGGTATCCACAAGGACCGAAAACAGCCATGATCCCCTCCGTTACCCTGCTGCCTGACCTGACTTTCGCGAACGACCGCCCGTTCGTCCTGATCGGCGGGATGAATGTCATGGAAAGCCGCGAGGCGGTGATGGACGTAGCGGCCGAATTCGTGCGCGTGACAGGCGATCTCGGCATACCCTATGTGTTCAAGGCCAGCTTCGACAAGGCGAACCGATCCTCGATCTCCTCTTTCCGGGGACCGGGCCTGGAAGAGGGCATGAGGATCCTGGCAGACGTGAAGGACCGCTTCGGTGTGCCGGTGCTGACGGACGTTCACGAACCCTTCCAGGCGGAAGCGGTTGCCGAAGTGGCGGACATTCTCCAGCTACCGGCCTTCCTGGCGCGGCAGACCGACCTCGTCGTGGCGCTGGCGCGCACGGGCAAGGTGATCAACGTGAAGAAGCCCCAGTTCCTGGCCCCGCAGGAAATGCGCCACATCATCCGCAAGTGCGAGGAGGCGGGCAACGGCCAGGTGCTGCTGTGCGAGCGCGGCTCCTCGTTCGGCTACAACAACCTCGTCGTGGACATGCTGGGGATGGACGAGATGAAGGCTATGGCCCCGGTGGTGTTCGACG
This sequence comes from Novosphingobium lindaniclasticum LE124, assembly GCF_000445125.1. Classification (GTDB taxonomy): domain Bacteria; phylum Pseudomonadota; class Alphaproteobacteria; order Sphingomonadales; family Sphingomonadaceae; genus Novosphingobium; species Novosphingobium lindaniclasticum. The sequence goes on along the minus strand of NZ_ATHL01000046.1, from coordinate 39,681 downwards.
CCACCCACGCCCTCCAGCGACCGGGCGGCCGCCCGGACAGCGCCGACGGCCGCCGCACCCAGGCAGCCGCCTTGACGCGGGCCGGCATGGCGCTGGGCATCGCCGGGCTGTTCCTGGAAGCCCATCCCGACCCGGACAAGGCGCTTTGCGACGGCCCTTGTGCGCTGCCGCTCGACCGGCTGCGCGCCTATCTGGAGCAGGTGCAGGCGATAGACCGGCTGGTCAAGGCGTTCCCGCCGCTCGACATCGACTGAACGGAAAGGAGGGCGCCCGGAGCGGCGCCCTCTTCCCTAGGCTATGCCGCGTTCCTTGAGGATGCGTTCGATCACCGGCTTGTCGCCGGGGTTGTTCAACTCGATCGCGTCCCACGACAGGGGATCGAGCGTGACCACCGAAACCGGCAGGCCAAGATCGAGGAACCGCAGCTGTTCCAACCCTTCGAGCAGTTCGAGTTCGCACGGCGGTGCGGCGACGTAGCGCTCCAGCGCCTCGCGCCGATAGGCATAGAGACCCAGGTGCAAGTGCACCGGCGGGAACTCCCGCGCTGCCGCTTCCGCGGGAAGGTAGGGCAGCACCCGCTTCGAGAAGTAAAGCGCGCGCCCGCGCCCATCGATCACGGCCGTGGTTCCGCCCACACGGCCTTCGGCCTGGTCGTGGACCAGATGCTCGTAGACAGAGCGGGACGCCCGCACGGCGGGCGTTGCCATGATCGCTTCGGGATCCTGGAGCAACCGCTCGACCAGGGCGGGCACCACGCCTGCAGGGGAAAGCGGCGCATCGCCCTGAAGGTTCACCACGACGTCCGCCACCGGGCCCAGCGTGGCGATCGCTTCCGCGCAGCGCTCGGTACCGTTGGCGCAATCGGGAGAAGTCATGACGACCTGTCCGCCGAAGCTATCCACTTCGGCGGCGATCCTCTCGTCGTCCGTGGCCACCCAGACCCCGGCGGCGCCGGGAACGCCCATGGCGCAGTCCCAGCTACGCCGGATCAGGCTGCGCTCCTCGCCCGTGGCGCCGGCGAGGCGGACGAGCGGCTTGCCCGGATAGCGGCTCGACGCGAAGCGCGCCGGGATGACGATCGCGAAACTCGCGGCAACACTGGCTGAAGTCACGGGAGGGTCAGCTCAGTCCCGAGCGGAGGAAGTCATGCACATGGATGATGCCGACGGGGATCTGGTTGATCGTGGCGACCATCTCGTCCTCGACCACGGCGCAGTTCGGGCCGTCTTCGCCGACGACGAAAGCGCATGTGATCTGTGCATCGTTGAGGAAGCGCAGCGCATCCTCGGCGGCCATGTCGGCGCGGAGCATCTTCGGACAGGGCGTCATCACCTCGCGGGCGCAGACCTGGTCGAGCACCTTAAAGTGACGGCGCAAGTCGCCGTCGGTGATGATGCCTGCCAGACGGCCTGCCTGATCGACGACACCCGCGATGCCGAAGCCCATCGAGGTCATGCAGGTGATGACGTCGTCCATCGGCAGGTTCAGATCGACCAGGGGCAGCTTGTCGCTGCCGTGCATGAGCTGGCTCACCGATGCCAGGCGCAGACCGATCGAACCGCCCGGATGAAGCGCCTTGAGGCTTTCACGGGACACGCCCTGCATGTCCATGAGCACCATCGCGATGGCATCGCCCAGTGCCAGCTGCTGCGTGGTCGAACTGGTCGGCGCGATGTTGGCCGAGCAGGCCTCGGTCGCGATCGGCAGCAGGATGCACACCGTCGAGCGGCGATCCACCAGCGATTCGGCGTAAGACGTCATGCCCACGACCGGGATGCCCCAGCGTTCGGTATGGTCGAACAGGACCTGGAGTTCGGCGGTGTTGCCGGAGTTCGAGATGGCCAGCACCACGTCGCCTTCGACCACCATGCCGAGGTCGCCGTGCGCGGCTTCGCCGGGGTGCAGGTACATCGCGGGTGAGCCAGTGGCGGAAAGAGTCGCGGCGATCTTGCGGGCGATGTGGCCGGATTTGCCGACGCCGGCGACGATGATTCGCCCGGTTGCGCCCGCCAGGATCTGGCAGCCCTTGGTGAAGCTGGCGCCCAGCGAGGCGCCGAGAAGATCCAACGTGCGCGCCTCGATTTCGATGACTTCCCGCGCCCTGGAAATAATGAGATTGCTGGCCCCGACGGTGATCGGGACGACCGAATGTGACAAGTTTACCCCCCTGCTGGTGTGCTTCCGATTGCCGCGCATCGCCTACACCTTGCTAGCCGCATTGCACAACGCCGCAGTCCTTACATGTACTGTTAAGCGAGGGCATAATCCGCGAATTTGTGCTACGCAGCATGATTGCCTATGTAAACCCCGCCATGTCCGACCAATCCTCCACTTGCCGCAAATTCGGCACGGGCGTCGGCAAGTAGCGGAGGTTGATTGTTGAAGCTATTGATGCGGCAGCTCTCCATTGCTTACGTAGATAGCTTTCAGTCCATCGAATCTACTGGGCGGCGCACCCCGACTTTGCGCCAGGGCTGCCCCACGACGTTCTCGAAGCGATCGCGTAGTGCCCAGAGCCAGCCCACCCGGCGCTCTGCGAGCCCCGGCAGGCTTAGCGGATCGCCGCCCAGCCAGGGCACGAAGGGATTGCGGCGGCCGTAGGACCAGATCTCCACCCGCTCGATCGGCCGAACCGAGTCGCCTCGCGCGTGAAATCCCAAGGTATCCGCCACGACCAGAGTGTTGGCGGGCACGGCCAGCGCGCGCGGCGCGGGCAGCTGCATTTCCGCAAGATCGGCAGCGTCCACCCGGGGCGAGCCGCGCGCCGAGAGCCTGTCGATCGCTGTCGGATCGGCCAGGCTGCGGCGATATTCCCAATCGAGCCGCGCTTTGGTCAACCGGTGCGAACCGGGCACGAAGGTGAACGGCGCCTCGTCCGCCGCAACCGCATTGAGGAACAGCCAGGACTTCAGCGACGAGTGGAAGGCATCGGCATGGAGCGTCTCCTGCGGGTCCGCCTCGTTGCTGGCGTCGTGAGTCACGATCGTCTGGATGTAGTGCAGCGGCGCGATCCGGAAGCCCGCGACGTAATGGAACAGCGCCTTGATATCCTTGCGGTCGAGCAGACGGCGCAGTTCGGGAACGGCGTGGAACATCTGCGGATCGACAGCGAGGCGGCGGGTGATCGCATCGCCCTGCCGCATTTCCCGCGCCTCGCCCTCGTAGCTGAGGATCGCGCGGCGCAGCGCCGCGAACTCCTCCGGCGGGATCACGTTCTCGATGGCGACGAAGCCGTCCCTGTCGAAAGCCTCGCGCCAGTCTGCCCGCACTTTGCCCGAGAGCCGCCACCGTCGCCAGCCACAAAGCGCGCCGGCCGCCCGCACCCGCGCACGGTGCAGTCCCCATCGGTTCAAACGCTGTGAGCCCAGCAGCGGATTGTCGAGGAAACTCTTGGCCGAAGTGCCGAGCTGGAGAAACCAGATCGGCAGCATGAGTAACGATTTGGCCTTGAGGACGGTCATAAGCAGTGGGCTACCAATTTCGGGGGAGCCGACATGCCCCCTATGACCGGTCGATGGCAACCGATTTCATGATATTCTGATCGTCAACTTTCTTGATCGGTGCCGCGGGGTGGATTTTAGGAAAAATTGCCTATGAGAACGGTCTCCTGCGGCGCCGCCGTTCTGACGCTTGCCGCCTGCCTGCCAGTGACCGGCGCCTGGGCGGAAGCGGTTGATGGCGCGGAGGCCTTTCCCGAGACCGAGCTGGCAGCTCCCGCCCAGGTGATGGCGGCGCTTGTTCCCGCCGGCACTTCCCCCCGGCCGTCAGGGTGTATCGCACTGGAACCGACGTGCGATGGGCCTGATGCAGCCTTGGCGGGTTGGGACCTCGCCGATCTGCGGAATCAGGATGTAGTAGCCGAGAACCTAGCGGGCTCGCCCGGCCTCTCCATCGAGAAGCCCGAAACAGGCTCCAGCCTGGATCGCTCCGGCCATGTCCCGCGAGACGAGGCGCGATATCGCGGCTTCTTCCAGCAGGCCGGCACGATCAAGACCGAACTGGCCATACTCGCCGTCTACATGGGCGCTCAGTCGGTGCCGAAGCTGTTCAAGGAGACCCGGCCGTTCCACTTCAAGGACGAAGGCTGGTTCGGCAAGGACACCGCGAACGTCGGCATGGACAAGCTGACCCATGCCTTCAACACCTACCTCATCGCCAACATCCTCCATGCCCGCCTGCATCGCAACACCGAAGCGTCCACCGGAGACGCCCTCACCGCTGGAGTGCTGGCCGCAGGGTTCATGGCGATCAACGAAATCTCCGACGGGATCGAGGCCGATAGCGGCTACTCCATGCAGGACATCGCCATGAACGTCACTGGCGCGGCCTTCTCGGTCCTGCGCAACGCGGTGCCCGGCGTGAAGGAGAAGCTGGCTTTCAAGATCGAGATCATGCCGAACAAGAGCATCTACAGCCATGTCGGCAAGAAGCATTACGCGCAGCAGCGCTTCATGCTGTCCATCAAGGGCGCCGGCTTCGCGGGCCTTCGCGAGACGCCGCTGCGCTACCTCGATCTCCAGGTCGGATACTACGCCTCGGACTTCCTCAACAGCGACCGGGCGAAGGGCATAGAGCCTAAGCGGCACCTGTTCTTCGGCGTCGGGCTGAACGTGGGCGAACTGCTGTTCGGCGAATCCCGCTCTCGCTTCGGCAGGGCCGCCCATTCGGTACTCGACCACGTTCAGCTTCCTTATACCTCGCTGCGTGTCGACACGGCGGGAGAGTTCGGCCATTGGTGACCCAAATCTTGGACGCCACAGAGACCTGCTGACCATGGACCGAAGCCTTACGCCTGCCGTCGAGCAGGCGATGCGCGATGCCGCGCGACTTGCCGTCATGCCGCGATTCGGAACGGCGGGCGCGGCGCTCGTGGCGGACAAGGCGCTGCGTCCCGGCGAAAGCGAGCCCGTGACCGCAGCTGACCGGGAATGCGAGGCGATCCTGTCCGACCGTCTCGCCGGATTGATACCGGGCGCCGCGATCGTCGGCGAAGAGGCCGTGCATCAGCAGCCGGAGCTGCTGGCGGGGCTCGGTTCCGGGACCTGCTGGATCATCGACCCGCTCGACGGAACCGCCAACTTCGCCGCCGGCACCGGTCCTTTCGGGTTGCTCGTGGCGCTGGCAGAGCAGGGCGTTCCGATCGGCGGCTGGATCCTCGATCCCCTGACCGGACGGTTCTGCGCCGCTCTTACCGGCGAGGGCGCCAGCATCGACGGGGAGGCTTTCCGCACCGCCGCGTCCGGCCGAGAACGACCGCTGGTGGCCGTCACCCGCCTCTTTTCCGACCAGTCCCGCAGGGCCAGGCTGCTCTCCTCCCTGGCCGAGAACGCCGAAGTGGTGGACAGCCCGCGCTGCGCCGCCGACCAGTATCCGCGCATCGCCACGGGCGGCCACGACGTGACCTTGTTCACCCGCACCCTGCCATGGGATCATGCTGCGGGCGTGGTCTTCCTCAACGAGGCGGGCGGCCGCGCCGCCCGGCCGGATGGCACGCCCTATCGCTGCGACGACGAGCGCGAGGGCCTGATCGCGGCAACGACCGACGAGGCATGGGATTGGTCCGCAAGACGGCTGGCCCAGGCGGGCGAGACGCTGACCGTGGATGTGAGGATTGCATGACCCCTGCCTTCCTCCGCATCCCCCCCTTTCCCGGCCATCGCGCTCCGCCCCTGGCCCAAACTCTGGCCGGGGCAGGACCGGCCCGAAGCCAAACGACCGGAAAAGAGCTGGCTCAAGCTCTCCGCGCCGCCCGCGTTGGCGGCGCTTTCTGGGGAGCCCAGGCGGCGCTGCCGCAAGGACGCGACGTTCTTGTTGCGGCTCATGGGACGACGCGAGCCGATCTCCAGCGCCGGGGTGTGCTGGATCGGTCGGTCACTCGGGGACGCATCGCCGGTCTTGAAGGGCTCCCCTCCCTCCCTGCGAACTGCGATCCCTGGACGGCCTGTGCAGGAACGCATCTCGTCGTTGCCGATGCCGACGACGAACTGCTGCTCGTCGCCGCGCTGTCCGGGTGCAGGGTCGAGCCAGTGGGCGACGGACGCTTCGCCGCTCTTGCCGATCCGGGCGCGCTCGAAGACGTCGTTTCCGCCGAACTTTCCCGCTGGACCTACCGCGATCCCTTCGGCGGGGCCACGCTCGGCGCCGTCCAGGCCATCGATCTGCTGGCCGGCTGGCGGACCCTGATCGACGCCAACCGCGATGTCGCGGCCGTCTATGGCATCGCCCGTTGGAAGCGGATCACGGCGGACAACCTGCTGTGGGACGGCTCAGGGCCGGTGCGGCATGCCGATAAGGCCCTGCCGCCGGCCGGCGCCTCGCTCGCCCTTGCCTGGATCGCCCGCAGCGATGCCGACACTCTCAGGGCGCTGGAAGCAAGCGGCGTCCACATTGGCGAAATCGAAGACGGCATGATCCGCTCGACGGGCCTTGGCGCCAATTGCGTGCCGCCGCTGTCGATCGTGGTCGATGCCCGGGGACCGCATTTCGACCCCGCGCAAGCCAGTGAACTGGAGATCATCCTTCAGAGCGCTACAATCCCCGAAGCGGTCCTCCAACGCGCCGCCGCCTTGCGCGAGCGGCTCGTATCCGGCGGCATCAGCAAATATGGTCAGGACAGCACGCATCGGCAGAATGCCGAGAAGAACGCCCGCAGTGCCGGGCGCAAGCTCGTGCTGGTCACTGGGCAAGTCGGGGACGACCGATCGGTTCTGCGGGGCGGCGGCGGGCTCGATAATATGGAACTGCTGCGCCGCGCAAGGGCGCAGGAGCCCGGCGCCACCATCGTCTTCAAACCGCACCCTGACGTCGAGGCGGGCCATCGCAAGGGGCGCATCCCGGACCCCATCGCGCTGGAATTCGCGGACGAGATCGACCGCACGTCCTCGATCGCCGCCCTGCTCGACCGGGTGGACGCCGTACACGTCCTGACTTCGCTCGCCGGGTTCGAAGCCCTCATGCGCGGCCGCGAAGTGGTGACTCACGGCGTCCCCTTCTACGCCGGCTGGGGCCTGACGCGGGACCTTGGCGCGGTGCCCGCTCGCCGGACCCGTCGCCGCAGCCTGGACGAACTCGTCGCGGCGACGCTGATCCTCTATCCCCGCTATCTCGATCCGGTTACCCGGCTGCCCTGTGGCCCGGAGACGCTGGTGGACAGGATCGCGGGGGGGCAGGCCGAAGTACGATCGCCGCTGATCCGCCTGCGTGAAGCACAAGGAAGGTTGAACCGGTTGATCGAATGGATCGCGCGGCGATAGGTGCCAGTCCCGCCTGAGTCAGAACCCGCTGAGTCGGATCCGGCTCAGCCGCGGATGGCTGGTCTCAGGCGCATCGCCAGCGAAATCACGAAAGGCCAGAACAGCGTCGCGATGATGTCGCGCGTGGTGTCCGGCCAGTTCCAGGAACCGTGCGCCAGGCGATCGATATATTCGTTCGCGGCTTCGAAGATCACGACCATCGCCAGCGGCCAGGCGGAACTGAGCTTCTTCTTCATCACGATGGCCGTGAGCAGCCAGATCGTGAGACCGGCATAAGTATGGGCGAACTTGTCGGGAGCGGGGCACTGCGCGACGATCCAGGAGATCGCGCGCTCATAGTGGTGGACGAATTCCATGCGGCCTTATGCTGCGGCGCACCAAGTCGGTCCAGCCCGTAAAGATCCGTCATGGCGACAAATCCGGGGACCCGCGACGCGCTTGCGTCAAGACGCGCCGAAACGGGTTCGACGCGCCTTGATCTTCTCCCTTCCCTCAGCCTGGGCCGCATGCCCTCCCTGTGGTCAGGCCAGCTTGCGCCGGAACCTCACCAAGGCCCCATCGATCGCTCCGCGCGCCGTATCGTTCCCGAAACCACCCGAGAGACGACCCGCCCATCATCCGGCCAACAGGTGCCTTTGCCTCGCCGTCACCCGGCAAGGTAGAGCGCCTGCTTGCGCCGAACGAGGGCGAGATCGTCCGCTCGGGGAACCGGATTGTCTCGCATGAAGAGGCATCCGTCATGGCTGGCATCCTCGCACGTTCATCGCAAGGCCTTCCGCCCGCCTGCGTGCCATCCGCGACAGCTTCATGACAGCATCCTCTTCCCGGCGGTTCGCAGGCCGCCTCTTGGCCTGGACATATAGCAGCCGATCAATGAAATCGGAAGCGATCATTGGCCGCCGTTGCCGGGCTTGCTCTATTCCGCATTGCGAAAGGAATTGCCCGTGCCCCGCGACCTTACGAAGACTCTCACCTACTTGTGCCTTCACCTGACCGTAGGCTTCAGCGTAGCCTATGTCATGACGGGTTCTCTTGCCCTCGCAGGCGGGATCGCTCTTGTGGAGCCCTGCATCAACGCGGTAGCCTTCTGGTTCCATGAACGCGCCTGGAAGAAGCATGATGCTGCATCCGCGAAAGCCGGGGTTCTTGCAAGAACAGCCCTCTGCGCCGCCTGAGCCCCGGCCGATTGCCTCCAGCACCGCTTTCCTGGACAAGGATGCGGATCGGGAACGGCCCTCGCCATCCCGCGTTGCCCCGCACTGAGAACCCGCTTCGCCCCTATGCGCGAAGCCCTTCATGCAATCACGACCCCAGGAAAGGACACGAAGCATGACCACGAACACCGCTTCCGCACGTTATTCGGGCCTCGGCAAGGGCGGCAAAGGCGCGATCACGACCCGCTCGGGCGTGTTGAGCGACCAGCCTTACGGCTTCGGCACGCGGTTCGAGGGCCAGCCCGGCACCAATCCCGAGGAACTGATCGCCGCCGCCCACGCCGCCTGCTTCACCATGGCCACCAGCTTCGCGCTGGCCAAGGCCGGCTTCGCGGACGGCACCCTGGACACGCAGTGCACGGTCACGCTCGACAGCGCGGACGGCGGCTTTGCAGTTACCAAGTCGGCGCTCACCCTCAAGGCCAGTGTGCCCGGCATCAGCGCCGAAGATTTCGAAAGGCTTGCCGACGAAGCCAAGGCGGGTTGCCCGATCTCGAAATTGCTGAACTGCGAGATCACGCTCGAAAAGTCGCTCGAGAGCTGAGCGCTCTGCGTACCGCGCTCGTCCCGTCGCTCAGGCAGTCAGGGATGAGAATGCGCTAGGAAAGCCTTCCGTCGCCTGCCATGGCCCCAGCCTGAAGAGCCGGTTCGATGGAGCCGGTCTCGCTGGAAGGACCGACATGGCAGGCGACGACGAAGACTACGTTTACGATGAAGACAGCGGCGAATGGATGCCCGCCTCCGAACTGGCCGGAAAACGCGCTGCCGAGAACAGCGTCGAAGTGCGCGATGCGGTCGGCAATATTCTGGCGGACGGAGACCAGGTCACGCTGATCAAGGATCTCGACGTCAAGGGCGCCGGGCAGACCCTGAAGCAAGGCACGCTCATCAAGTCGATCCGTCTCACTGGCGATCCGCAGGAGATCGATTGCAAGTATCCGGGCATCAAGGGACTGGTGCTGCGCGCCGAATTCGTCCGCAAACGCTGAATGGATCTGGCGGCCGGGTTTGGAACAGCCTGATCGACGGGGCGTTTAGAGGATCGGACGGGGCAAGCGGAGAAACCCATTGCCGATGAAGATCAATGTCGCCGCGGCCGTGCTAGGTGCGATCGCGATCGGTTTGCTGGCAGGCGCCTGCCTGCCGGCGGGCAGCGACGCGGATGTCCCCGTCGTCGTCGCCGCAGCGCAATCCGGTCATCGTCTGGACTAGGGCGTAATCTCAGCGCCTCTCGGCGGCCGAGCCTTCGCCCGTGGGGCGCTGACGATCGGTCCAGGCGCAGCCGCTGCGCGTCTCCTCCCCGTGCTTCAGCATGGCGGCGAAAGGGTAGCTGCGATCGGACATGCCGTCGCTGCACGGCCCGGGAGCAATCGCCAGCGTCAGCAAGGCGCCGTCGCGCTCGCCGCTGAACGAAAGACCGCCGCGACCAGCGAAACGGCTGACCGCCAGGGTCTCGCCGATGGGGTTTTCCGGAGTCTTGTAGGTCAACCGACCGGCGGACACATCTCCGCTCCAGAACGGTTCCGTGCCCGCGAACCGGACTGTTTCATCGGCCGATATGGCGCTGAATGGCGTATGATCCTGCGCATCGCCGGGCATGTTCTTCGCCCCGTCCTGGCAGGCGTACAATGCACAAAGGGCCGCTAAAGCCGGCAAGCGACGGGAAATCAGGGCGGGGGCTGTCATGGCGTCAGGCTAATCGCCCTGCGCGAAGCACGCAATCGGCCGGATGATGAACGCCGCTGACGATGCGTGATTCGCCGGCAACAAAATGCCGCTCGGCGCCCGATCTCACGAAATTTGCCATCAGGGAAGCAGCCATGGCGCAGCCCATATCGTGCTAAAGCCCTCTTTCGCGGAGCAAAGTTCAACAGTTGCAGTTTGTGCAATCCCAGTGGCAAGTAATTCCATTGCGGCAGCGATGTCAGATCTACATGTTGCACTGCAACAAGATAAGGGGTGCCCCAAGGCAATCTCCTATCGTCCAGACCAAGGATTTTGCCATGCTGAAGACCGTTTTCGCCATGGGCGCCGCTCTTGCTGCTGTCGCCACCACTGCCGCTCACGCTGAAGATGCCCGCGATTTCTCGCACGACGGCGTGCACTACAACTACACGACCGAGCAGAAGGGCAAGGTTACCGTGATCCAGGGCACCGCGTCGGGCCAGGTTCCGTTCCGCCTCTACGTGTCGGGCAACCGCGTCACCGGCACCTACAACTCGCGCAACGTCAATTTCCGCCTTGCCGACGCCAAGGGCGCTCTGGCCGGCGTGACCGCGCAGTAAGGGTTCATCCCTGACGAAAGAGGGCGCTTTCCCTTCGGGGAAGGCGCCCTTTTCGTATGCGCAGCCGCTCAGTGCCGCTTTTGCAACATGTCCTCGTGACGCACGAGGCGGATCTCGACGTCGCCCCCTGCTTCTACCCCATGCTTCGCGGCGATCGTCGCTTCCATTTCCGCGATCGCCGATCCGTCGGATCCGGGCGGGATCTTGTAGCGCGCCAGCACCATGCCTTCCTCCACGTCCACGACGCTGAAGTGGCTGGAGATGCACGAAGCGGCCAGCGCATCCAGATCGAGACCGTCTGCAAGGCTCCAGGTCTTGCCTTCGCGTGAGCGGATTCGCTTGCGGCAATAGCGGCATGTGCAGACGAGCGTTCCGTCCTCGTCCCGCTCTCGTCGCCCATCAGGCTCGTGCACGCGGGAGAACCAGCATGGCGTGAGCGAATAGGCGTCTGACCGTTTCGTAAACATGCGTTCACCATGTCACTGGGATATGAACGGTTGCTTGTCACGCGCCTCCGTATAAGTCCGGGGACATTCACCCTGCCGACATGGAAGCTCGATTAGTCCTATATTGGATAGAGACGTTGGCGCGATGCGGAGTTGAGATGGGTTTCGGCAAGTGGTTCCTGGTTCTGGCAGCGGGCGGAATCGGCGCAGGCGTGGTCGTGGCAGGTATGACCACGGGCAAGATGCAGAAGTATCCGGACGCTTACGCGCTTGGCGGTGAACACCGTGGCGCGGCCCGACCGGCCTATGGTGAGCCTGACGATACGGCCTACGCGCTGCCCGGAACCGACTTTGATTCCGAGGAAGACGGCGAGCCGGAAAATGCCGGGTTCGGCCCGTCGCGTGGCCGCATGGTCATACTCGGCGGCCCCGGCTGGGTGGACGATGAAGGATCGGCCGGCGCTCCCCGCTGGAGCGATGAGGATGACGACGCTTCCGACGAACGCCCCTTCATCGCAGCACCTTCGCAGCAGGCGCCGCGCTTTTTGCCCCCCGGCCCGCGCGGTTACCTACCGCAGCAGAGCCCGCCCCGCCCCGCAATGGCCCGACCGGCTCCCGGACGCGACTCCGCCGCGGACTCCGCAGCCCGCGCCGCCGGTGCCGCCGCCGACGTCCTGGCCGCCGAGCGGGACGGCGCCTGACGCTTCACCGCCGTTTTATCATCCCAGCGTCAGGAACACTTCCGCCTCGATCACCCATTCTCCGCCCAGTTCCCGCCACTTCGCCGTATAGACGCCCGACGCGGTGAGCACGTCGGAGGTGCTGTCGATGCCGTCCCAATGGCCATGTTCCAGCGCGATCGGTTCGACTGGCGAAAGGACGACCCGCTCCGTCGTCCTTGTATAGATCAGCCGTGCCGGTCCGGCGAACTCCCGCCGCCAGACTTTCACCTGCCCCATTCGCCCGGAGATCACGGCGCTGTCGGTGCCGGTCAGCATAACGCAGTCGCGCGCCAGAAGCGGCGCTATGGCACCGGCGTCACCCTCGGCGATGGCGCGGTTGAACGCGGCCCGCCGGGCGCGGATCGCAAGCTCCGAAGCGCTCACGCCCGGCCTCCGGCGCAGCCTGCCGGAGCGGGGCACCCTTGGGAAAAACCGTCGGGGACGAGATGGAAAATCGGCAGGCGGGGGCTCATGGGGGGCTTTCGTGCTGCGGAACAGGGCCGCACACGCTACATCAGCTGTTGCCGCTTGCCTCTACCTGTTGCGCGATCCAATCGTGGACAAGTGCCTGCGCCAAGCTGGATCGCCGCTTCAGGCACACCCTTCCACATAGCCCAGGACCGGCATCGTCCCGACGTGGATCAGCTTGACCTTGCGGTCCTGCCCGATTTCGAAGCGCAAGGCGGGATCGTCGCTCGCCCTGTCGGAGCGAACATTGGGCGCTGTGAGGTACTTCGCCGGAGCATCCTCGTACTTGTGCGGTTCCTCCCGGAAACCGGCGAACCACTTCTGCACGTCGCTTTCGGGGGAGCCCACGCCGACGCCTTCGACCAGCTTCACCTTCGACTGCCCGCCAAGCGTTATCCGGCGCACCTTGCCCTGCTCGACGATGGCATAGACGCCGGGATAATCGGGAGAACTGACCGTACGGCAGGCATCGGATATCTGAGCGCCGCGCTCGGCCCAGGAAGATCCCCGAGGCACGGCCTGCCCGATCCTGAGATCGCCCAGGCCTTCCAGCGAAAGCACCTGAGCATCGGCATTGGGCGAAGCGGCAGGGCTTGGCGCTCCGGATGCGGCCTCGTCCGGCACGACGGAGGTCGTCGCCGCCTCGGTGGTCTGCTCCGGGGCCGTCACCGGCTCGGAGGAACAGGCTGCGAGAGCGAGGGCAAGCGCGGAGGCGACGAGGATGTTCTTCATGGCGGTAACAACCGGAAGGATCGAGGGAAGTTCCAATCCGCAAGGCCGGACCCCGACGCCCGTTCGAGCGCCGGAGCCTCGGCTACAATCAGGCCGGCACGGTCTCTGCCGCCGGCTCACCGCTGGCGGCATTGTCCTTGCCCGAGGTTCCGCGGCCCACCGAGAGATAAGTGAAGCCGGCCTCGCGAAGGTGCTCGGGCTTGTAGACGTTGCGCAAGTCCACCAGTACCGGTGCCTTGGCGATGGCCTTGATCCGGCCGAGGTCGAGCGCACGGAAGGCGTCCCATTCGGTCACCAGGACGATCGCGTCGGCACCTTCGATGGCGGCGTAGGGGTCCTGCTTCATGTCCACCTGGGGCATCAGCGGCTGAGCCTGCTCCATGCCTTCCGGGTCGTAGGCGGCAACGGTCACGCCGGCATCGGCCAAGGTCTGGGCGATGGCGATCGAGGGCGAATCGCGCATGTCGTCCGTATTGGGCTTGAACGTCAGCCCCAGCATGGCCACCCGCTTGCCGCGCGCTTCCTCCGCCCCGCCAAGGGCATCGACGACCTTGCGGCCCATCGCGCGCTTGCGGGCGTCGTTGACCTTGACCACCGCCTCGACGATGCGCACCGGGCTGTCGTAATCCTCTGCCGTCTTGAGCAAGGCCAGCGTGTCCTTGGGGAAGCAGGAGCCGCCATATCCTGGGCCGGCGTGAAGGAACTTGGAGCCGATCCGGTTGTCGAGGCCGATCCCGCGCGCGACGTCCTGCACGTTGCCGCCGACTTTCTCGCAAAGATCGGCCATCTCGTTGATGAAGGTGATCTTCACCGCGAGGAAGGCGTTCGCGGCATACTTGGTCAGTTCCGAGGAACGGCGGCTGACGAAGAGGATCGGCGATTCGTTGAGGAACAGCGGGCGGTAGACCTCGCGCATCACGCTGCGGCCGAAATCGTCCTCGGCGCCGATGACGATGCGATCCGGGCGCTTGAAATCGCCGATCGCCGCGCCTTCGCGGAGGAATTCCGGATTGGAGACGACCGAGAAGCGGTGCCCCGGATTGCATTCGCGCAGGATCCGCTCGACCTCGTCGCCGGTGCCGACCGGGACGGTCGACTTGGTGACGATCACCGCATCGTTGGAAAGGTGCTCGCCCACCTCCTGCGCTACCGCGTAGACGTAGGAAAGATCGGCATGACCATCGCCGCGACGTGAAGGCGTCCCTACGGCGATGAAGATCGCCTGGGCACCGGCGATGCCCTCCGCAAGGTCGGTGGTGAAGGACAGGCGCCTGGCTGCGACGTTGGACTCGACCAGTTCGGCGAGGCCGGGCTCGTAGATCGGCATCATGCCGTGAAGCAGCCGCTGGATCTTGGTTTCGTCCTTGTCGATGCAGACGACTTCATGGCCGAAATCGGCAAAGCAGGCACCCGAAACCAGGCCGACGTAGCCCGAACCTACCATCGCAATCTTCATGGTGCTTCCATTTCCTTGTAAACGTGGAAAGTGAACGTGGGGAAGGTATCCTAGTCCCCTGCCCGATCGGCAAGTCAGCCATTCGGGCAGGTGGTTAACCGAATTCTCTCTCGACCTGCCGGTTCCAGCCCATGGAGCGGCCGGAGCCGCCTCCGGACGCGCCTCTAGCTGGCCGAAATGGTCATGTTGCCTACTTCTCCTTCGCCGCGGCCGGAGAGGAGCACGAGTTCCTGGCTGTCGCAGAAGGTGTCGGGGATGAAGAACTCGGTCGATCCGGATGTCATCTCGCCATCGCCGAGACGGCGGGCGGAGCCGTCCTTGGCATAGCAGACGATCTGGAGGACGACCGGCCGGAAACCCGCTTCGGCATGGGCGGCACCGTCCAAGCGGGCCACGTAGCGCCCTGGCCCGAGCAGGGCGTTGCGCTTGGCGATCACGCTGCGCAGCGGCTCTCGGTTGCGGTACTGCAGCACCACGCCGTTCTTGCCCTGGGTGAATGTCCGGTCGAGGCCCACCGCTTCAGGGTATTGCCAATCGTAGGGGCCGATCGGCGCATCGTCGCCCATGTCCTCTCGAAATGCGAAAGCACCCGGCTGGGTGAAACGGCCGTTCGCGCAGAGATTTCGCCAGAGGATCGCCGCCGTTTCGGCCCGCCCGGAGCGGACCAGCGCCTGAGTGCGCGGCGACAAGGCGCCGCAGTCCACGCGCGCGCCCTTGCGGGCCATGGTGGAGGCGACTGTCGTCAGAGCCGGCGGCGCGACCGCCGTGGCCGCCCAGGGCAGGAAGGCGTTGGCCCAGTACTTCTCCTGGCCGACTTGCGCCGCGAAGGCCTCGACGCCCTGCGGCTGCGACAGCAGGTCGGCGGTCATGTCCTTGAGGCGGTCGTCGTTCACGCCGACTCGCCAGAGTGCCACCGTTCGCTGCGCGGCAATGCCCCACTCCTGCGCCTGCAGGCCCAGCATCACCAGGCTCTCCTGCGTGAACCGGTCGCGCCAGCCCCGGTCGCCCGCCATGATCACCGACCGGAGCGCGGCATCCTGATCGCCTTGCTGGAGCTGGCCGAAGCCGAGCAGTGCCAGGCCTTCGGACGGGATCGGGCGGCGGCGAATGAAGTCTCGCGAAAGCGCCATTCCCGCCGCCAGATCGCCGCGATCATAGGCGTCATGCGCCAGGGATTCCAGCGAGGCGGAGCGAAAGAGCGGCGGCACCGAATCGCGCACCACCTGGGCTACGGCGAAGTTCCGGCGCCCTTCCCGGTCCAGTTGCACGCCCACGGCCGCCACGGCAGCCAGCGCCAGAGCCGCAAACCACGCGGTGCGACCGAAGAGCGACGCCATCCCGGATCAGTCCTTTTCGCCGTAGCTGTAGTAGCTCGCGGCATAATAAGTGTAGTCCTCGCCTCCGACCTTCGGATCGAAGCGGTTGAGGACGACGCCCAGCATGTTGGCCTTGATCAGCGCCAGTCGGCGCAGCGCGGACTTCACGGCGCCGCGATGGAAGCTGGAGGCGTCGACCATGAACAGCACGCCGTCGGCATGATTGGCCAGCAGCGCCGCGTCGGAGAGGCCGAGCAACGGCGGCGAGTCGATCACCACCACGTCGAACTTGCGGCGCGCCTCTTCCATGAACTGCGGCAGGCGCTCGCCGGACAGGATCAGCGCGGGATCGGGCGGAGAGGGCAGCGCCGACATGTAGCTGAGGCTCGGAACGTCGGTCTGCTGGAGCGCGGCATCGAAGGTCTTCTCCCCGGTCAAGACGTCGGTCAGGCCTGTCGCCTTGCGATCGTTCATGAAGTTGTGGAGCGTGGGCCGCCGCAAGTCGGCATCCACCAGCAGCACGCTCTTGCCCAGCACGGCGATATCGTGGGCCACCGCGCGCGCCGTCGTCGACTTGCCCTCGGATTCCCGGGAGCTGGTCACCATCAGCACTTCCGGCAGGCCCGTCGCGGTGGAGTAGCGCAAGTTGGTTACGAGCGAGCGATAGGCTTCGCTGACCCGCGAGCGGCGATCGTCGAAATGACTCGCCACGTCGCCGCCCTTCTCCAGCGGGATCAGGCCGAGCAGCGGCATGCCCAGCTTGCGCTCCACGTCCTCCGGCGAGCGGATCGCGTCGTCGAAGATCTCGCGCAGCAGCACGGCAGCGGCAGCCAGCACCAGGCCCAGCACCAGCGAGGCGACGATATTGACCAGCAGGCGCGGCGAGTAGGGCTTGGGCGGCACTTCCGCCTTGTCGATGAGCGTCAGGTTGTTCGACGAGGCACCGGCCGTCGCGTTGAGCTGATTGTAGCGCGAGAGCAGCGTATCGTAGAGCGTCTTGTTGGTATCGGCTATACGCTTGAGAACGGCCAGCTGAACGCCGCGATCCTGCTCCTTCAGCGCCTCGCCGCGCAGCGAATCGACCTGCCCGGCGAACGACTTCTCGCGCTCAAGGGCGGATTGGTATTCAAGGTAGGCGGACTTCTTGATGGAATCGGCAATCGCACCGATGCGGCCATCGTACTCGGCGATTTCGGCCTGCTTGGACTTGATCGTGGTGAAGTCGTCCAGATGGCGGGTGCGCTCCTCGGCCAGCGCGGCCTCTACCTTGGCCTTTTCGGCCAGCAGCGTGGAGACGGCCGGGTTGGCATTGACTTCCGGGATCGCGAGGGGCGCGGCCTTTGCCAGGGTCAGCCAGCGATCCTGCGCGGCGATGCGGTCGGCCGTGGCTTTCGCGGAAGCATCGTTGAGCTGCACGAGGCTGTTGTTGGTGACCGAGAGCACCGACTCCTGGTTTCCGTCCTGGCCTTGGCTGGTAACGCGGATCAGGCCCGCGGCGCTGGCGTACTGGTTCAGATCCCGTTCGGACTGGGTGACCTTGGCACGCGCCTCGTCAAGCTGGTCGGCCAGGAAGCGACGGGCATAGGAGGAGCTGTCGTACTTCTGGTTCAGGTTGCGCTCGATGTAGCGCTGGCCGTAAAGCTGCGCCAGCTTCGCGGAGTATCCCGCGCTGCGGCTGCTCACGCTGATGCTGACGATGCGGCTGTCCGGCGGCAGGGCCACGGTAAGGTTGCCGAGCAGCGCATCGATCGCCGCTTCCTTGCGCAACTGGTCCAGCTTCTTGCTGCCGCCCGACTTGAGCACGTTTTCCTGCGTGGGCATGTCGATCCCCATCGCCTCGTAGAAGGCGGGATCGCGGTCCAGGCGGCCGCTTTCGACGACGCTTTCGGTCAGCGAGCGGCTCTGGATGATGCCGAGCTGCGTCTGCAGAAATCGCTCGGCATCCTGGACGTTGGTGACTTTCTGAAGCTCGCTGCCCTCGATGATCTGGTCCGCCTGGTCCTCGATCAGCACCCGCACCCCTGCGCTATAGCGCGGCGCGATCAGCAGGGTGACGACCACGCCCAGCACCAGGCATGCCGCCACGATCGCACCGATCAGCGCGATGTTGCGGCGAACCATGCCCATGATGGTTTTCAGCAGCGCGGTCAGATCCGGGCCGGATTCCTCGGGATAGGACCCACCATAGGCCCCTCCGCGAAGATCGACCCGATCGAGAAAAGCTTCGTTCAAGATATAGCCCGCCTTGTTCTTGTGTCCACGCGAGTAGTGGTCGACCCGATATTCGTTCATCGTTTCAGAGGATCCGTGGTGGAGGGGCGGGCGGCGTGAGGCCGGTCTCCTGTTCGGCGCGATCTGCGCCGAACTTCCCCGGCTTCGTCGTCGTCCCGGCCGCCATCGATCAGCAGCGCCAGCATCAGCCCGGCCAAACAGAGCAGGGTCTGGCTACGCAGTGGATAGTCGGTGATGGACTGCAGCGCGATCAGAGCGAAAGTGCCCACGCCTGCCAATCCGATTCCGCCGCGCCGAAGCGCCTGTACGCCGAACCGCGCGACAGCCGCGATCCACCCGGCGGCCAGGGCAATCCCGAGGATCCCGGATTCGAGCGCGGCTTCCAGGAAATCGTTATGCGCACGCTTGGCCCGGCCGTAGCTGAGATTTTCCAGCGACTCGTCCGCCTGGAACACGTCGTCGAACGTGCCGATTCCGCTGCCGACCGGCATGTACCGGCCGATCGCCGCTATCGTGTCTTCCCAAATAAGCGGGCGCTGCTCGTCCTCCACCGCGTCGAAGCGCGCGAAGCTGCGCTGCACGCGCTGGTTGCCGGCCAGCAAGGCAGCACTCCCGGCGAGCACGAGCACAGCCGCAGCAATTACGATCGCCAGGCGCCGGTTCCAGGTCGGCCGCCGCCACCGCAGCCAACGCCATGCCGCGAGGCAGGCCGGCACCAGCAGCAAGGCCATGCTGGACCGCGACCGCGTGAGGACGACGCCGACGATCAGCAGCAGGGCCGTGGCCATCCCTCCCAGCGTCCAGATCGCACGGACCTGTCGCAGCGGGAAGACCGCCACCAGCGCCACCAACGCCGCATCGAGCATGAGCCCGGCGGTGTTGCGGTTGGCGAAAGTGCCCTGGAGATCGGGAGAGCCGAGAGTTTCGGCATAGAACACCAGATGGCGATTGCCGCTTGCAAGCTGCTGGGCGCCGAGCAGCACCACCAGCAGCCCGCACGCGGCGACCAGCATCAGCAGGCGGCGACGATCTTCCGCCGACGATTGCCACGACAGGACGAGAATTGCCAGCGCGGGCAAGAGAGCGAAGAAGGCGATGGCCGTTCGGTTGGGATCGAGCGAAAACGCCTTCCAGATCTGGCTGCCGCCGGTCAGTTCAAGCGATTGCACGGCGAATTCCCGCCCCGGAAGCGCTTGCCAGATCGCGGGGGGCAAGGGCACCAGCTGCAGCAGCGGCAGCAGCAGCGTCACGGCAACCAGCACGGATATCGCGCGCGGCGCGGAGCGGAAGAAGGTCTTCACCGCGGCACCGTTCACCGCCAGAATCGCCAGGGCGAGAAGCTGAACCACCAGATTGGCGAGGCCGGCAGCGGAGCCGCCGCCGCCGAACAGGACACCCGCCAGCAGCAGCCCTCCGGCTTGCACCCCCGGGCTGCCCGCCCGCATTCCCGGCACGAAGATCGTGCGCTTTTCAGCTATCGAGCCAGACAGAGTTTCTTCCTTATGACTGCAAATCGCGGCACCATACTTCGCCAACCTCAGTCGTTTGGGGGACAATTACATCCGGCGCAGATTACCCGACTTGCGAAAATCGTCGCCAGTTTCCGACCCCGGCCCGCGGGTCCAAAAAACCGCTGCGCGACCGGAATGTCATCCGCGTGCTATAATGAAGCGACAGAACAAGTCCGTTCCCGAAGCGAAGCGGCAAAGACGCCGGAAACATTCCCGGTTATGGCAACGCACCTCTGCTTCATGAGTCCTCCTGGAACTGCGGCATGTAGGTCGATCTTGTTTCAGGAGCATACCGCGCTGCACAATCGAGAGCAAATCAACTGGGCTGCTCTGCGCGCGATTTCAGCGCCTCTCGTCGTACTTACAAGGCTTTCCATCGCAGCAGCGCGCTGCCTCCGCCGGGTTCGACTGTGAACCTATGCGCTGTGACTGACCGCCGGATCGCGTGATCAGTTTCGTCAGCTAATAAGACTGTTCACGCATTCCGAATACTGCTGGCGAAAGCGTTCCTCGCCGAAGCTGGCGGCGTTGACGATGCAGTCTTCGGAGCGAATTTCGCTTTCGCCCTCGACGAAGCGGTCGATCGCTCCGACGAGGCTTTCCACGGTCTGATCCTCGAACCAGACGCCCGTGGCGCCGCTGTTGCCAAGCGGGCGCACGGTTTCGGCCGTCCCGCCCTTGCCCAGGCAGATCACCGGGGTTCCGCAGGCCTGCGCCTCGACCGGGACGATGCCGAAATCTTCAAGCGCGGCAAAGACCAGAGCCCGCGCGGTTTGGAACTCGCCGATCACCTGCCCGAAGGGAACGTGCCCGAGCATCTCGACGTTCGGCCCGGCGAGCTGACGGATCTTCTTCATGTCCGGGCCGTCGCCAATCACCCGAAGACGAAGATCGGGGCGGCGATTGAAGGCCTCGACGATCATCTCCACACGCTTGTAAGGCACGAGCCGGGAAGCGGTGACGAAGTGATCCCCGCGCGCCGCCGTGCCGGGAACGAAGTCGCCGGTATTGACCGGCGGATAGATCACCTGCGCTTCGCGCCGATAGATCTTCCAGATGCGGCGGGCGATGAACTGCGAGTTTGCGAGGTAATGGTCCACACTCTGCGCGGTACGCATGTCCCAAAGGCGGAACCGGTGCATCATCTCGCGCGCGACCGCCCGCTTCAGACCGCCGAGCTTGCCGCCTACAGTCGCGATGTATTCATGGGTCAGATCCCACGCATAGCGCGCGGGACTGTGAACGTAACTGACGTGCAACTGGCCGGGACCGGTGATCACGCCTTTCGCCAGTGCCGCCGAAGAACTGAGCACCACGTCATGTTCGGACAAGTCGAACGCCTCGATCGCACGGGTCGATTGCAAAAGCAGGAAGCGGTAATACTGCTCGACGAGCGGAAGATCGTTGAGGCTAGAGGTGATGATCCGGTGGTCGGCCCCGAAGAAGTTGCGCGCCGTCTCTTCCGGCAGGAAGTTGAACAAGGTGAAGATGTCGCTGCCCGGTGCGCAGTTCGCCATCTGCTGAAGCACCCGCTCCGCCCCGGCGATCAGGGGAATCCAGTCGTGGACAAGCGCGACGCGCTCGCCGCGGATCAGTGCCTCTGCGGCCCCCTGGGGTGCGGCGGCAACAGGAACGCTGTGTTTCATGAGCGTAAGTGATCCTTCGTGATGGAGCGGGACTTCACGGGAAACGCCGTTGATCTTGGCTTTGAACTAGTCCGACCCGAACAGGTCGCGCGAAAAGACCTTGTCCTTCACGTCGTCCAGTTCGGGAAGGACGCGGTTGGTGACGATCACATCGGCCCGCCGCTTGAAGGTTTCCAGATCGGCCTCGACCGGCGTGTTGAAGAAGCTCGCATCGGGGTAGCTCGGCTCGTAGAGCACCGTTTCGATGCCCTTGGCCTTGATGCGCTTCATGATCCCCTGGATGGAGCTCTGGCGGAAGTTGTCGGATCCGGCCTTCATGACCAGGCGGTAAAAGCCCACCACCTTCGGCTTGCGGGCCAGGATCGTGTCGGAGATGAAGTCCTTGCGGGTGCGATTGGCTTCGACGATGGCGCCGATGATCGTCTGCGGAACTTCGTGGTAATTGGCCAACAACTGCTTGGTGTCTTTCGGCAGGCAGTATCCGCCATAACCGAAGGACGGGTTGTTGTAATGAGAACCGATCCGGGGATCGAGGCCGATGCCTTCGATGATCTGCCGCGCTTCCAGCCCGCGCGACATGGCGTAGCTGTCCAGCTCGTTGAAATAGGCGACGCGCATGGCGAGGTAGGTATTCGCGAATAGCTTGATCGCTTCGGCCTCGGAAGGGTCGGTGAAGAGAACCGAAACGTCCTTCTTGACCGCGCCTTCCAGCAGCAGATCCGCGAAGATCCTCGCGCGCTCGGACTGTTCCCCGACGACGATGCGACTGGGATGGAGGTTGTCGTGAAGCGCCCGGCCTTCGCGCAGGAATTCGGGGCTGAAGATCAGGTTGCGCGTCCCCATCGCCTCGCTCGTCGCGGCGGTGAAGCCCACGGGGATGGTCGATTTGATGACCATGACTGCGTCCGGCGCATGCTCCATGACCTCGCGAATGACCGCCTCCACCAGAGTCGTGTCGAAGCGATTGGTCACTTCGTCGTAGTTGGTAGGCGCGGCGATGATCACGTAATCGGCGCCGGTATAAGCCTCGACCGGATCGAGCGTGGCGCGCAAGTTCAGATCGCCGCGCCGAAGGAAAGCCTCGCACTCGGTATCGATGATCGGCGAGCGCCCGGCATTGATCATGTCGACTTTGGCGGCCACGACGTCTTTCGCCACGACTTCGTGGTTCTGCGCCAGCAATAGCGCATTCGACAGACCGACATATCCGACGCCTGCAACAGCGATCTTCATTTCTGCTCCTCTGACCGCCCTGGCAGGGCAGGTTCGACAACTTCGCACCAGCGGGATGAGCCGGCGCCTCCGGTTAGTGGGATAGTGGAAAGTTCCGGTCGGTGAAACTGCAAGCGATTGATGCGAATGCTGTGCCGAGGATCGCTTTTGCGTTCAAGCGATCCGCGGGATTATGGGATAATCGGGTGCAGTAACGCGACGGAATTCATATGCTTCAACAAAATGACGCAGGAATTCCTCTCCGGCGATGTTGCAACGCAGCTAAAGCGGCTTCGGCCGCTCACAACGGAAGCGCAGCTTTATGTGACCTCGCGCGCCGCAGTTCTACCGATTCGCTATCACACAGGGCGATATAAGGGCGAGACGCCTCGTTCATCTGACAGTCATCTCGCTGATAAACGACTATAATGTTTTCGGCATTTACCATAGCGCAGTAGTGCCGGCCGCTTCCTCCCTGCAGGGCAACGCGCCGTGACAGGCACCTATCGGCACAAATGCCGCATTGCAAAACGTTCGATCGACGCCAGCCGCTCTGCTCGCGAAGTCGCCTGTCACGTTTGTAGGAGCGCCGAATAGGAGCACTGCCATTTTCGTCGCGGCGTTCTACTGCGATCTACCGCTCGTGAACTGTCGGCCACCCGTTCCCTAGGTCCGACGCCTCCCCTTTCGGACGACTTGCCAAGTTCCTTGCAAGCCTGCAAAACATGCGGACATCTCCACAAAATCTGGACTTTAGCATGACTGATGACGTCGTCGGCAAGGCTGCCCCCCGCACGGCTTTGATTACGGGTGCCGCGGGTTTTATTGGGTACTACCTCTGCCGCAGACTGCTGGATGACGGTTTTCGGGTGATCGGCCTCGACAGCCTCAACGACTATTACGAAGTCGCCCTTAAGGAACGCCGCCTGGCCATGCTCAGCCAGAACGAGCATTTCCGCTTCATCAAGGGCAAGCTGGAAGATCCCGAACGACTGATGACGTTGTTCTCGGAAGAAAAGCCGGACATCGTCGTCAACCTCGCCGCGCAGGCGGGCGTGCGCTATTCGATCGACAATCCGCGCGCCTATGTCGAGGCGAACCTGATCGGCGTGTTCGAACTGCTGGAGGCCGCGCGGGCCTATCCGCCGCAGCACATGCTGATGGCGTCCACCTCCTCGGTCTACGGCGCCAATACCGAGATGCCTTATGCGGAGACCCACAAGGTCGACACGCAGATGTCGTTCTATGCGGCGACGAAGAAGGCCAATGAAGCGATGGCGCATTCCTATGCCCATCTCTACGATCTGCCGATCACGATGTTCCGTTTCTTCACGGTCTACGGACCCTGGGGCCGCCCGGACATGGCGCTGTTCAAGTTCACCAAGAACATCCTCGCCGGCAAGCCGATCGACGTCTACAACCACGGCGACATGAAGCGCGACTTCACCTATGTCGAAGACCTCGTGCAGGGCATCCGCCTCTTGATCGACAGTGCCCCGGTCCGCCCCGAAAGCGCCGAGGACATCGCCCAGCACGACAGCCTTTCGCCGGTGGCGCCATGGCGCGCGGTGAATATCGGCAATTCGGATTCGGTGCAGCTGATGGACTTCGTGCGCGCCATCGAAAGCGCTACCGGCCAGAAGGCCGAGATCAACATGATGCCGATGCAGCCCGGCGACGTGCCCGCGACCTGGGCCGATGCCTCCCTTCTCCAGGATCTTACCGGCTATCGCCCGACGACTTCGGTGAAAGAAGGCGTGGCCAAGTTCGTGGAGTGGTATCGCGACTACTATCAGGTCTGACGAGTACCGAAGAATTGCGAGAAAGGGCCGCCTCATCGGGGCGGCCCTTTTGTTATGCCCGGGTCACCCCGCCGACACCGCAGCCGCGGCCACCGCGTGGCGCCTGCGCAGGGGTTCGAAGCCGAGTACGCCAGCGAGGCCGAAGCGCTTCGACACCCCGAAGAGGATCAACGGCAGGCCCACCCCGGCAACAGTCGAAACCAGCACCACCACGGCAACGTCCTTCACGCCGAACCGCGTCAGCACGACCCGCATCCCGGCTGCGAAGATGATGTGGGTGAGATAGATCGGCATCGTCCGCTCGCCCAGCTTGCGTACCAGAGCCGAGCCCTTGAGGCAGATTCCGAGGAAACCGACGCAGGCCACGAAGCCGCAGAGGTAGGCCGGCACGGTGTCGAACGGCGAGACGGCGAGCGCCCAGGCTACGCCCTCGGCAAGCAGGAACGCTGCAAGGCAGGCGGCCAGCGGCAGGCCGTTCTCCAGCCAGCGGGAGCCGACCAGCACGCCGGCGAAGAAAAACGGCGCATGCTGGACGATCTGCCCCGTCAGCCCTTGCGGCTGCGCCAGCACGACCGCGGCCATGCTGCCCAAGGCGATCGCAGCCGCAGCAAGCCGTCCGCGCAGGACCATCGCCGCCGCCTGGAACAGGAACAGTGCCAGCAGGAACCAGAACACGCTCTTGGGCGGGAACGGATAGCTCAGCACCTCGAAGGGCGATATCCGGCCCTTGTTGCCCGCGCCGGTGAGAAGATGGACGCAGCCCTCGATCCACGCCCACAGGCACATCGGCCAGAGCAGGTTCAAGGCGCTGCGCGCCAGTCCGCTCTTCAAGCGCCCGTCACGCAGCTTCTCCGGCGCCTTGAAGAGCATGCCGGAAATCAGGAAGAACACGGGCATGTGGAAGAGATAGACCGCGCGGTCGATCGTCTCGAACAGGCGCGCGTCGATCAGGTGCTGGCCGTCCAGCCCGCGCCAGACATGGCCGAACACGACGAAAACGATTCCCACGCCGCGCGCGGCGTCGAGGCCCTTAATCCGCATGGGTTCCTCGGGTAGTCATCGGAGCGTGCCGGGCTCCCCGGGGCCCGGGCACGGCATGAGGCGGGCGCCAGATCGGCATGGTCCCGGCGACTTTGCGGGCCACCTTTCGTGCCTTGTCCTGCGCCCCCGTCGCCAGCGCGGGATAGGCGCCCAGCGAGGCGGCGAGGCCGATCAGCACCAGCGGCGCGGCGCCCTGGCAGTTGATCGTCGCGGAGAGGATCGCGATCACGAAGCCGATGTGTCGGTCCGACCGGGGCACGCGCACCAGGCGGCGGATCAGTTCCACGCCCATCAGCATGCCGAACAGGCCGAACTGGTAAAGGATGTAGAGGAACAGGTTGTCCACCGCGCTGAACGGAGAGACGTAGACGCCGGTGTAGAACGCCGCTGGCCCCACCGAGCCGAAGCCATGGCCGAGCAGCGCGGTCGCCGGGCCGCCATCCATGATCATCTCCCAGACGCCCGGCCAGGTGACGTGGAGGCGTACGACGGTGCTGCTCATGCCCACGGAAATATCGCCGACGCCGTCGATGGCGAGCAGCCACAACCCGGCGATGGCGGGCAGGAAGAAGCAGATCGAGAGCAGCATCCCCAGCGTCTTGCGGCCCGGTCCCAGCCCGTGGAACCAGTGCCAGGGCCAGAAATCCACGATCATCGCCACGGCCAGCGCGATGAGGTTGGTGCGCGAAGTCGTGGTGTTCAGCGCCCAGAGCGTCGCGACGTAGATCAGCAGGCGGACATGCCAGGTACGGGCCTGCCGCAGGACGATCAGCGCCAGCAGCAGCAGCACGCTGGCCGAGGCGCTGCTGGCGGCGCCCAGCCCGGCGATGCGCTCCTGACCGTGTATCCACCATTCACGGCCTGCCTCGCGCTCGACGCCGAACTGCGAGACGGAATAGCCGGTCCAGGGCATCGTCATGCGGGTGTCGGCGGCCACCCCGGCGATGCCCAGCACCAGCAGGGCGAGGCAGGCCCGGCGCCACCACTTCGCATTGATGTAGCTCGGCGGCAGCATGAGCACGGCGATGACCGGGCAGAGCAACTTGAAGCCTGAGAAGACCGCGACCGGGTTGTGATAGACGACCATGCCGACCGCCATCTGGACCACGGTCGCGCCGAACAGCCAGATCAGCGGCGTCGGCAGGCGCAGGGTCACGGCGGCCAGCAGCATCCGCATCAGCACAACCGCGATCACGGCCAGGTCGGGAATGAACCACAACGGCCCAAGCCCGAAGCGATCGAAGTAGTAGCGCGCCGCGCCGCCGAAGACCTCGCGCGCGACAATCAGCAGCACGGCGGCGCCGGTCAGGCTGGTCAGCAGCGTGGCGAAACTGCTCCTTGCGGGTGCGGGCGGCGTAAACGGGGAAGGATGGACGGCCGCCCTCATGCCGGGTTCCAGCTCTGGCTGTTGCGCATGATCCAGTCGCGTCCGCGCCAGATCACCAGGCAGTAGACGAGACCCGCTGCGCCGAGCAGGCCGAGGCAGGCGACCGGCTCGCTGAAGCCCCTGAGCGGCACCAGCGCCGCGCCGAGCACCAGCGAGAGCACGACCACGAACAGCGACGAACGCGTCAGCAGCGGCGTGCGGACATGGCGGCTCACCACCAGATAGAACAGCGCGAAGCTGCCGATCTGCGAGATGGCGATGCCGATCGCCATGCCGGTAAGCCCAGCCAGCTTCACGCCCACGATCCCGCTCGGCACCAGCAGCGCCAGATTGACGGCGGGCGAGATGATCAGCAGCTTGGTCTTCTTGACCAGTTGCAGCGCCACCGAAAGGTGGAACGTCGTCAGCGCCTTCAGGATCGCCGCGATCGCCACGTAGGGCAGCAGCATGGCCACGGTGTCGCGGAACGAAGGGCCGACGAAAAGCCGCGCCACGCCCGGAGAGAGCGCCGCCAGGATCGCCGCCGCCGGGGCGCCGATCATCAGGTAGACGATGAAGTTCTCGGCCAGGATCTTCTCGCCGGCCTCGCGCCCGTCCTTCTCGAAAGCGCGGACGATGGCGGGATAGGCCGAAAGGTTGACCGCCAGCATCAGGAAGATGACGGTCTTCTGCATGAGGTCCACCGAGACCGAATATTGCCCGACCGCCGCCTGACCGAGCGTGGAAGAGACAATGTAGCGGTCCGCCACGGCGCTCCCATAGCCCAGGCCCGAGCTGACGATCAGCGGCGCGCCGTAGCGCATGATTTCCTGGAGATCGGCGCGGCGGGCGCGGAAAGGCCGCAGGCCGCGCCAGGCGGCGTCGGTCACGTTACCCAGCACCGCGCAGCCGATCTGCGCGCCGAGGATGCCCAGGGCCACGCCCAGCGCGCCCATGTCGAAGAACCACACGAGCACCGCGCCCACCGCCAGCGAGAGCGAGGATCGCAGCGTCATCATCGCGAAGAAGCGCCAGCTCAGCAGGCGCAGGCGCGCGGTGACCGTGCTGATCGCGAAGAGCATTTCCGAGAACAGCCAGAGCCACATGGCTGGCCACCAGTCCGGCGCCACGCCCAGGAAGTGGATCTGGAACGCGCGGAGCGACAGGGCCACCGGCAGCAGCAGCAGGATCAGCCCGAGGCAGACCGTGGATAGCGCATTGGCAATCTCGGGATTGAGCTGGTGCTCGGCCGAGGGATCGTAGAGCAGGCGCGAGGCGGTGAGGCGCAGCCACTCGAAGATCGCGGCATTGAGGAACAGCACCGTCGCCGAGACAAGCGCGTAAGTGCCGAACTCGGCCGGGCTGAGCAGGTGCGTCCAGACGATCAGCGAGAGGAAGTTGAGCCCGCTAGAAATGCCGAGCGCCGCCGTAGTGATCGCGCCCTTGGATAGTTTCATGCTGCCAAGTTTCGTGCGGGCGAGTTTCATCCGGCCAGACGGTCCTTGCGCCGGGGCGTCACGATCCGCGCCGGGGCGCCTACCGAAGTGGCGCCTTCCGGCACGTCGCTCAGGACCACCGAATTGGCGCCGATCCGGCTGGCCCGGCCGATGCGCAGCGGCCCGACGACCACGGCCCCGGCATAAATCACCGCGTCCGCGCCG
Source organism: Novosphingobium lindaniclasticum LE124 (assembly GCF_000445125.1). Taxonomy (GTDB): domain Bacteria; phylum Pseudomonadota; class Alphaproteobacteria; order Sphingomonadales; family Sphingomonadaceae; genus Novosphingobium; species Novosphingobium lindaniclasticum. The sequence goes on along the minus strand of NZ_ATHL01000046.1, from coordinate 11,318 downwards.
ATCACCGGATAGCCTTCCTCACGCCCGGACTGGCCCAGGGTGACGTTCTGGTAGATCGTGGCGTTCTCGCCGATCTCGACATTGTGGCCGATCACGATGCCCACCGGATGGGGCAGGTTGATCCAGCCCGCCGGGCGCGAGAGCGGGGAGATGTGGCAGGCGTAGCGCCAGTGGATGTAGCGCCGGATCACGTTCGCCAGTGCCCGGCTCGCCCCGCCACGCCGGTGCAGGCGGCACATGCGCTGCCACAGCGAGACCAGGCCCGCGCCTTCCATCGCGCGCGCGGCGCTCATGGCGCGACCCTCCGCGAGGGCGGCAGAATGCGCGCGGGAACGCCCACGGCGATATGTCCGGCCGGAACCGAAGTCTTGACCACGGCATTGGCGCCGATCACCGCGCCTGCGCCGATATCGATATCGCCGATCACGGTGGCGCCCGCGAAGATCGTCGCCCCGGCGCCGATGCGCGGGCAGCACCCGGCCGCACCGTCCTGGCCGATGGTGACGTTCTGGTAGATCGTCACGCCGTCCGCGATCACGGCATTGTCGCCGATCACCACGCCCACCGGATGCGGCAGGTAGACCGCCTCGCCCACTTTCGTCGTCGGCGCGATGTAGCAGCCGTAGGCGCGGCGGATATGCCCCCGGATCGCCCGCGCGAGCAGTCGCCCCCCCGGTCCCGAGGCCCAGAGGCCGCTCATCCGCTGCCAGGCGCGCAGCACGCCGCTGCTGGGGCTGAAACGCCCGACCGGCAGGCGCCCCACCGGCAGGCTCGCCGCCACGGAGGAAACGGGCGGCGTCTCCCCGAAAGTCACGGCCATCTCGCGCTCAGGCCGCATCGAACAGCTTCTCCAGATGGCTCTCGTAGCGATCGATCACCGCGCCCGAGGTGAAGACGCCGCCCATGTCGAGCGCGCCCGCGCTGTAATGCGCGTAAGTCTCGGCCGGGAGCGTGCGGAAATGCTGGATCTTCTCGGCCAGTTCGGCAGCATCCTCGCCGTCGTAAAGCTCGCCGGTCTCGCCGGGGGTCACGACTTCAGGATTGCCACCGACGCGCGAGGCCACGACCGGCAGGGCGAAGCCATAGGCCTCGTAGATCACGCGGGGCAGCGGCTCGTTGTAGACCGAGGGGCAGATCACCACGTCGACCGCGCCGTAGAAGTCTTCCGCCGCCTGCCAGCCCAGGAACTTCACACGCGGATCGCCCGCCGCCTGCGCCTTGAGCCCCTCGACATAGCCGGGTTCGCCGTCGCCCGCGATCACCAGCGTCCAGGGACGGCCGCCCTGCGGCAGTTGACGGACCGCCTCGATCAGCTTCTCCACGCCCTTGGTCGGGGCAAGGCGGCCGATATAGCCGAACACCATCGGCGCGCCGTCGGCCAGTGCTCTCGGCTCCGGCACCAGCGGACGGTCATTGACGTTCCACTGCACCGCGCAGGGCTTGTCGTCCCCGAAGGCGCCGTGGCGGCGATGGGTCTCAGCCACGAAGGCGCTGTTGGACAGGAACATGTCGACATTGCGCGTCTGACGGCGGTTGACGCCGGCCACCACCTTGCAGCCCGAACAGAGCGAGGTGCAGTTCTCGCCCGCGCGGTACATGCCCGAGCGGCTGCAGATCAGGTAGTAGTCGCGCATGGTGTGGATCAGCCGCGCGCCGCTGCGCTTGGCCTCGCGCAGGATCGCGGTGGAGAAGCCGTCGATGATGCTGGTGTTGACCACGTCGGGGCGGATGATGTCCAGCATCTGCCGCACGTCGCGCGCGGCGCGGAAGTTCCAGAGGTCCAGCGTATGCCACACCGCCTTCATCGCCGGGGAGCGGCGGCGCTTGTCGTAAGGCCAGTAGATGTTGCGGATCGGCAGGACGTGGAGCGTCGGCTTGCCGGGCCCGGTAACCCCGGCCTCCATGCCTGCGCGCAAGGTCGCGGCTTCCTCTCCGCGCGGGGCGAGGCGCAGGATGTGGACGTCATGGCCGCGCTCGACCAAGCCCTCTGCCAAGGTCTGCACGGACTTGGCGCCGCCGCCCACCTGGTCGGGCCGGTACGAGCGGATGATGAAGAGAATTCGTCGGGACGTCATGGACGTGCTGTCTCCGTTGCGGCCTGTCATGCTGATACTGGTCATGCTGATACTGGCCATGCTCATGTCGCTCATGCGGGTCGAGGGCAGGTCGGCGCCGGTCGCGCGCCGGCATCGGCGGGGCGCAAGCGCAAATAGACGGGCGCGTTGCCGAGCCGCTGGTCGCCGCCGGGAAGCGCTTTTCCGGTCATGTCCACCAGCCCCGCGAGCTTCCAGCCGGAAGGCACCAGCTTAGCAGGTTCGAGCAGGGCCGCACCTGCCTTGGCCCAGACCAGCGCTTTGGCGCCGTCCGCTCCCGAGAAGATCGCGCCTTCCACTCCGGCGCGCTGGACAGGGCAGGCGTAGCGCATCGCGCCCAGCTCTTTCAGCAGCGTCTGCAGGGCAAAGTAGGACGGCTTGGGCGTGCCGTTCGGCCGCAGCAGGCCGAAGTGGTGCTGATCGTTGCCGGGGTCGGTTCCGGCGTCCTTCCACGAATACCAGACGTTCGGCGCCACACCCGCCGCCAGCGCGGAGACCAGCGTGCGGACGAGGTAGCGCGCCTGCGCCTGGCCGTCGACGCGGCCGACGACCGGACGGCCCCACTCGGAATTGGCGATTCGGGGCGCCTTGACTTGCCCGCCCGCGGCGATCCGACGGCGCAGGCCATCCCAGAGCGCGGCGTCGCGGCTCGCGTCGCCGGTCATCTGGTAAGGGTGGACGCTGATCCGGCTGAAGCATGTCACGGCCTTCGAACCCGCCAGGGCGGTCAAAAATGCACCGTCCACCCATTTGGAAGCGGCGGGGCCGTAGACTTCGGCGGAACGGTCGGCGGCGCGGATCGCCTGGCAGGCGGCCAGCGCCATGCGGCCATAAGCGGCAGCGTCCGGTTTGGGCGGCCAGAACCGGGGGTGGTCAGGCTCGTTCCAGACCTCCCAGATCGGATCGTAAGCGGCGAACGCCTTGGCAGCGGCAGCGGCCCAGGCGCTATAGGCCTTGATCTGGTCCGGTGCGACCGGCGGCGAGGTGCGCCGCTCGTCGCGGCCGCGCCACTGGATCTTGGTGAACGGCGTGTGGACCGGGTTGCCATAGTCTAGGATGAACAGCGGCCGCATTCCGCGGGCGTGAACCTGCCGCGCAAATTCCAGATAGGTGCCGAAGTCGTAAGTGCCGGCCTTGCGCTCGGTACTCGCCCAGCTGAAATCGCTGCGCACGACATGCAGGCCGAGGCCCGCCGCTCGGTCGAGGTCGGCGGGCGTGAGGTTGTTCCCGGCGATGCCCACCACCTCCCTGACAGGCGCCGCGACATGGCTTTCGGAGCGAACGGCGGCGGGCTGGAGCAGCAGGGCGGCAAGCAGGGCGCCGGGGCAGAGCAGCAGCACACCCGCCAGCACGCCGTTGCGCAGGCGCGCACGCCTTGCGCGGCGGCGCGCCGAGCCGAGCCCGCCCCTGCTCCGCCGCCAGTCGATCACCGCGCCAGCACCGCCGAATAGACCTCGTTCACCTGCCGATGCATGCGCTCCATGCCGAAGCGCTCGGCCACCGTGCGAGCGGCGGACTTCTGAAGTTCGACCAGCATCGGCCCCAGGGTGGAGATTTCCTCCATGGCGGCGCAGAAAGCCTCCGCATCGCCTGCCAGCCAGCCGTTCTCGCGGTGGTCGATCATCTCGACGATGCCGCCCGCCGGATAGCCCACCACCGGCAGGCCCATCGACATGGCCTCCATCACCGAACGAGGGAGCGGATCGGGTGTCTCCGAGGGGACGAGCACGGCATCGAGCCCGTTGTAGATCGCCGCCAGACCTTCGAAGCGGCCTTCGAAGCGGACGTGATCCTTGAGACCCAGCGCCTCGGCCTGATGCTTCAGGCTTTCGAGGTAGGCCCGATCTTCCGCCTCCGCCTCTCCGCGCACCAGCAGCGTGATCTTGAGGCCCCGCCGATGCGCCGCACCGAGCCAGTCGAGCGCGACGTGGTGGCCTTTAAAGGGATGGATGCGGCCGCAGATACCGACGGTCAGCGACGCGTCCGCGCCGGGCGCGCGGAATGTCCGGGGCTCGTGGTCGCGTTTGACCCCGTTGAACACCACCGAGACGTTCTCCGGCAGCATCTCGCCCGGCCAGCAGGCACGGCTGACGAGCACGGTATGGTCGGAGGATCGGGCAAGACCTTTCCAGATCAGGCGCTCCGACCCGCGCACGGCGATATCGCGGACATGAAAGACGCAGGCCTTGCCGCCTAGCTTGCGGGCGAGCCCGGCGATGCAGTGCGCTTTCAGGCCGTTGCTGTGGACGATATCCGCCCCGTGCCGCTTCGTGACCGCCATGAGCCTGCGCGCCGCACCGAACCAGTCGCTTACCGCTGCACCGACGCTTGCCGGGCGCACCGGCCTGCGGATCGCCGCGACCTGACCGAAATCGACGACTTCCACCGGGATGCCGCGGCTGGCGGCCTGTTCCGAAACGGGCCCTTCCGCTGGAACGATCAGCAGCGGATCCACCTTCGGATTAGCCATCAGGTCGAACAACGATCGCTCCGCTCCTCCTTTAAAGAAGGGCACGGGCGACAGGAAAGCGACTCTGTAGTTCATAGGATCGGTTCCGGCACTTGCAGGATTCATCATCGGTTATCCTTTCACCGATCGCTTGCGCTCTCGGCATCGGACGAGCAGTCCTGACGCCCGGCGCTCGATGGGTCAGCGTGCGAAGACCGCGAAGGCGTTGAAGATCGGCGCCGTTCTCAGGAAGTCCTGCCATAGGCCCTTGATCTTCGAGAAGCCGACCACGACGACGTCGCCGTCCATGATGATCGGATCCGGACTGACGCCGCCGCGGATGTCCTTCAGGTCGAAGCGTGCGGCCATGCGCTGGCCATTGATCGTCCTGAAGATCACCACTTGGTCCAGCTTCGCCGTAACGAGCGGGCTTTGCGCCCGCGCCAGGGCACCGAGCAGAGTGGTGTTGCTGGTCATCTCGTAGACACCCGGCACCTTTACTTCGCCTTCGACCGAGACGAAGCGGGGCGCAGCTTCATCCACCGAAACGACGACTTGCGGATCTTTCAGGTACTTGCGGCCAAGAATGCCGGCGATTTCGCCCGTGACTTCCGGTGCACTGCGGCCCGCGGCCTTTACCTGGCCGGCCAGTGGAAGCTGGATGAAGCCCGCCTCGTCCACCCGCGCCTTCTCCACCGACAGGTCCGGTTCGCCGAAGACGCGGACCTGGAGAACGTCCTTCGGCGCGATCGCGTAGACACTCGGAGCCGGAACGGTGGCCGGAATCGTCTGATAGGCGGCCTGCCCCACGGGGACATCCGGGTTGGAGGTCATCGTGGAGGTGCACCCCGACATTAAAGTGCCATAAAGGAGGACAGCGAGCCCGGATTGTTTCTTCGTGCAGCGCACTTACGGTCGTCTCCATAAGGCCATTGTCAATCGCCTATTCGGGTAATCGGCTGCGCAAAGCGGTGCAAGGGTCTGAGCCGTGCTCCTAAACGGCGAAACCCAATCCTAAAACGTCACGTCGCAAATCTCTCTCGCAAGTGCGAAATAGAGGAAGGCTGGAAAGGGGAGTTACCGCCCATCCGCTGGCGAATCCGCCTGCGACTACAGAGGTCATCATCGACCCTGGAGAGCCGTTCATCTGGCGTTCAACTGGTGCCAAACCGTACAGTACGAGAGGAAGGCAGTATTCAGCGGTTCCTCGCTCCCTTTGGGATTGGTTACTCCACCCGAAAGGATAGCACGGCAATGGACGCTCTTTCCTTTGACGCACTGCAGCACGGTGCATATCTCTCGATCCGTCACGGCGACTTGCGCCCCGCCGCCCTCTTGCGTCGGTGGCGCCGGCCGTCCAACACGTCATCGAAATATCCATGCAGTTCAGATCGTCGTTCAGCAAAGCGAGACCATGATAGCCAAGATACCCGTTCTCGTTACCGGCGGCGCCGGTTATATCGGCAGCCATGCCGTGCTCGCCCTCAAGGATGCCGGTTGGCCGGTTGCGGTGATCGACAATCTGACCACCGGCTTCCGCTTCGCCCTTCCCGAAGACGTGCCCCTTTACGAAGGCGACATCGAGGACGCCGCCCTGCTCGCGCGCATCTTCCGCGAACAGGGGATCAAGGCGGTGATGCACTTCGCCGGGTCGATCATCGTGCCGGAATCGGTCGAGAACCCGCTCAAGTACTATCACAACAACACCGCCAAGAGCCGGGCCCTGATCGACGCGGCCGTGGCGGCCGACGTGCCGCACTTCATCTTCAGCTCCACGGCTGCGACTTACGGCATTCCCGAAGTGTCTCCCGTCACCGAAGACAGTCCCAAGCAGCCGATCAATCCTTACGGCATGTCCAAGCTGATGACCGAGATCATGCTGGGCGACGTGTCCCGTGCGCACCCCATCAACTACTGCGCGCTGCGCTACTTCAACGTCGCGGGCGCGGACCCCCAGGCGCGCACCGGCCAGTCGACGGCGGGCGCCACCCATCTCATCAAGGTCGCTGTGGAAGCGGCGCTGGGCAAGCGCGAGCACGTCGGGGTGTTCGGCACGGATTTCGGCACACCTGACGGCACCGGCGTTCGCGACTACATCCATGTGTCGGACCTCGCCGATGCGCATGTCCTGGCGCTCGAACACCTGATCGCCGAGCCGACGGAATCGCTGACGATGAACTGCGGCTACGGCCAGGGTTTCTCGGTGCTCGAAGTGCTGGATGCCGTGGACCGCGTCACCAACCGCACGATCGACCGCCGCCTGCAAGGCCGCCGCGCCGGGGATCCCGATTCGCTGATTTCTGACAATCGCCGGATCAAGGCGACGCTTCCGTGGCAGCCACGATACGCCGATCTCGGTACGATCGTCGAACACGCGCTCGCCTGGGAACGGCGGCTGAGCGAACTACGGCCAGCGTAATCGGTGCGATAGGGGGCGTTTCGGACGGCAGCATCTGGAAGCCCCCTGCCGTCCTCACAAGCGATGCGCGTCGCATGTCGCTGCCGGCTGCAAAAAGGCCAAGTCCGTCCAGCGACAGGTCACGTGATCGCTCCGGCCCTTTTCTGCGTCCGAACCGCACCCATATCGTGCGCTGAAGCGCTCGAAGCCGGACCCGATACTGACACAAATCGATGGTACTCGGCCCGACGAACCGCTGGGGTACGTCGCCGCCGCCAAGGCGCTGCGGATCCCACGCGAAGCTACAACGCCTTCCGGGCACCGTAACGCGGATGCCGGGCAGGCCACGAGGTGACCGTCCTTGCCGCCCGGCTTCGTGCCGTGCGTCAGGGACGCGGAGCGGGTTCGGAAGAGTCGTGTCCCTTTCTTCCGAGCCCGCCCCGCAAACTTGCCTATAGCGGCCTCGCACTCACGAACCGTTCCGGTCTCGGACGATGCCGGCATCGCTGCGATGACATTCCTGCCCCTTGGGGAAGAGGCACTGATGGAGGGCGCCCTCGGCTACAGCGCCGGCCTGCGACGTCATGCCGTCAGCAGGTGCCCCTCCACCATGCTTCGCATGGCCCCCTTCCCCCTTTCGCGAAGGAATCAGGCTGCGCGGACGATCTCTACCGGGATCGACTTGTACGCCGGCGTCCCGCTCACCGGATCGAAGTCCTCCAGCGGCACCAGGCAATTAGCCTCGGGATAATAGGCCGCCAGCGAGCCGCGCGCGATGGCGTGTTTCACCACCGTGAAACCCTTGAGCGCACGCCCGGCCCTGGTGGTCACATCCACGACATCGCCATGCGCCAGGCCCAGCATGTCGAGATCGACCTCGTTGGCGAAGATCACGTCGCGGCGGCCGGTCACGCCGCGATAGCGATCGTCCAGGCTGTAAATCGTGGTGTTGTATTGGTCGTGGCTGCGGATCGTGGTGAGCAGCAGCGGTCTCGGGCCTTCCGCCGCCTCCACCGGATGGGCGATGAACTGCGCCTTGCCGCTGGGCGTGTTCCAGACGCGGTTGTCCGGCGCGATGGTCAGGCGGAACCCGCCCGGCTCGCGGACGCGGCGGTTGAAATCGTGGAAGTCGGGATAGACCTGCTCGATCCCCTCACGGATCCGGTCGTAGTCGGCCACCATCGCGTCCCAGTCGACCAGGCTGCGCGGCATGGCCGCCTTGGCAAGCCCTGCAACGATCGCTGGCTCCGAGCGCACCAGCGGCCCCGGCGACTTGAGCTTCCCGCGCGAGGCATGGACCATGGACATGCTGTCCTCCACGGTCACGAACTGCGCGCCCGTGGCCTGCTCGTCCAGTTCGGTGCGGCCAAGGCAGGGCAGCACCAGCGTCTCCTTCGCGGTGAGCAGGCAGGTGCGGTTGAACTTGGTGAGGATGTTCACCGAGAGATCCAGCTTGCGCACGGCGGCGAAGCAGGCTTCCGGATCGGGCATGGCGACCGCGAGGTTGCCGCCGAGTCCGATCAGCGCCTTCGAGCGCCCGTCCCGCATCGCCTCCAGCGCCTCGACGGCATTGTGCCCATGCTCGCGCGGCGAGGTGATGCCGTAAGTGGCATCCAGCCGTTCCAGCATCTGCTCGGTCGGGATCTCGGTGATGCCGACGGTGCGGTCGCCCTGCACGTTGCTATGGCCGCGCAAGGGGCAGATGCCGGCGCCGGGCTTGCCGAAGTTGCCGCGCAGCAGCAGCAGGTTGGCGATCGACTGCACGTTCTGCGTGCCGTGGCGGTGCTGGGTGATGCCCATGCCATAACAGACGATCACCCTCTCGGCATTCATGTAAACTTCGGCCATCGTCTCGATGGCGTCGCGCGTCAGGCCGGAGGTCGTCTCGATCCAGTCCCACGAAGTCGCCTCGAGATCGGCCTTGAGCGCTTCGATCCCCTGGGTGTGCTCGGCGATGAAGGCATGATCCAGCGCATCGGCTTCGACCACCAGCTTCATGATGCCCTTCAGCATCGCCATGTCGCCGCCAATGCGCACCTGGTGGTAGGCGGAGGCCAGCGGCGTCGCATTGGGAGAGAGCATTTCGGTGGGGTGCTGCGGCGACTTGAAGCGCTCGAGCCCGCGCTCGCGCATGGGATTGGCGACCACGATCGGCACGCCCCGCTTGGACGCGGCGGCAAGCGTGGAGAGCATGCGCGGGTGGTTGGTGCCGGGATTGTGGCCGATGCAGAAGATGGCGTCGGCCAGGTCGAAGTCTTCCAGCGTCACTGTGCCCTTGCCGACGCCGATCGACTTGGGCAGCCCCACGCTCGTCGCCTCGTGGCACATGTTCGAGCAGTCGGGGAAGTTGTTGGTGCCGAACTCCCGCGCGAAAAGCTGGTAGAGGAACGCCGCCTCGTTGGAGGCGCGGCCCGAGCAATAGAATTCGCAGGCGTGGGGATCGTCCAGTTCGCGCAGCACCGCACCGGCGCGGGCAAAGGCCTCGTCCCAGCTGATCGGCACGAAATGGTCGGTCTCGGGATCGTAGCGCAGCGGCTCGGTGAGGCGCCCGGCATCTTCCAGCCGGTGGTCGCTCCAGGTCCACAGTTCGCTGACGGTGTGCTTCGCGAAGAATTCGGGATCGACGCGCTTGACGGTCGCTTCCCAGGTCACGGCCTTGGCGCCGTTCTCGCAGAATTCGAAGGAGGAGGTGTGCTTGGGATCGGGCCAGGCGCAGCCGGGGCAGTCGAACCCGTCCGGCTGGTTCATCTGGAGCAGCGCCCGGGTATCCGGGCTGGCCTTCATCTGCTCGCGCACGGTGCGCGCCACGGCGCCCAAAGCTCCCCAACCGCCCGCCGGGCCCTTGTAGTCGCTGATGCCTTCGAGATTGCCGTCGGCGGCGTGAGATTCGGCCATGACCTGTCCTTTCGTCGCCCGTCGCATAGACGACGAATGTGCGCAGGAACAAGGGCCGTCAGATCATCGACACGACAGCTCACCGCAGCGAAAGGCGCAGATACGACTAAGGGGCCGCCTATCGGCGACCCCTTACGTATTCTCAACCGAGTTGAGAATGGTGCCCAGAAGAGGACTCGAACCTCCACGCCCTTGCGAGCGCCAGCACCTGAAGCTGGTGCGTCTACCAATTCCGCCATCTGGGCACGGAAGCGAGGGGGCCGTTGTTGCCGTCCTCGCCGGGTAGGAGGGCGCCTCTAAGCGGCAGCCTGATTCTTGTCAACGCCCGTTCTCGAACTTTTTTCAAATCACGCGAAAAAAGGCGAAATCCCAGTTGTGGGGCTTCGGCCGGTTGCTCGGGAACCGGCCTTGTGCCAAGGGCGCTTATCATGCGCGAAACCGGCGCAGGCGGCTTTTCCTTCCTTCAGCCGCGCCTGCGCCACGCTGAAGGAACCGTTCTGATCATGAGCCAAGCCTCCGACCCTCTTTACGGCAAGATCGTCACGCTGCTGGGCGGCAGCGGCTTCGTCGGCAAGCACGTTGCCCAGGAACTGCTGACGCGCGGCGCACGCCTGCGCATTGCCAGCCGCCGTCCCAAGAAGGCCTACGCGCTGAAGCTCCTCGGCAGCCTGGGTCAGGTGCAGTTCGCTGGTGTCGATGTCACCAAGCCCGAATCGCTGGCGGCTGTGCTCGCCGGATCGGACGCCGTGGTGAACGTAGTGGGCGCCTTCACCGGCAACCTGGACGCGGTGCAGGGCGAAGGCGCGGGCCGCATCGCCGCCGCCGCCAAGGCAGCCGGCGCGAAGGCCTTCGTACACATCTCCGCCATCGGTGCCGACGCTTCGTCGGGCGTCGCCTATGCCCGCACCAAGGCCGAAGGCGAGAAGACCGTGCTGAACGCTTTCCCAAGCGCCACGATCCTTCGCCCTTCCGTCATGTTCGGGCCGGACGACAACTTCGTCATGATGTTCGGCAACCTCGTCTCGCGCCTGCCGGTCCTGCCGGTCTTCGCCCCGCAGGCCCGGCTCCAGCCGGTCTTCGTGGACGATGTCGCCTTGGCCGTGGCCGAAGCGGTCTGCGCGCCGGAACTCCATGGCGGCAAGACGTTCGAACTGGCCGGTCCCGAAGTCGTGTCGATGATCGACCTGAACAAGCGTATCGCCGAAGCCGCATGCCGCAAGCGCAGCTTCGCGGAACTCTCGGACGGTATGGCCGGGCTCGTGGCCGCCCTGCCCGGCACGCCGATCAGCGCCGACCAGCTCAAGCTGCTCAAAGCCGGCAATGTCGCGAGCGGGACCTTGCCGGGTCTGGGCGACCTCGGCATCTCCCCGCGCCCGCTGGAACTGTTCCTGGACCGCTGGATGACGCCGTTCCGCAATCACGGCCGCTTCGGCACCAAAGCCGCGGCCTGATTTCGCCGCGACAACCCTACTCATGAAAAGGG